>NZ_CP009279.1:4920642-5535722 GCF_000758545.1 Paenibacillus sp. FSL H7-0737
GAATTATACGGTTCAAATTCAAGTCGTCATTGTGATTGCAGTCACTTCAATTGTGAATATTTTCACACTTTAGTGTACTGATAATTGTTAGATATCTTTTCCACATAAAAAGCCAGATTAACGATTCTGAACAACCGTTTCTCTGGCTTAATGTACGATTTTTTAGCGTAAAGTCAATAAAATCTCCAATTCATCTTGAGCCCTGAGCTTCATATCCATTCCATCATCGAGTAGTTGTTTTCCGTTCACCTTCAGCTTCCATTCTTCATTACTAAGAGGAGTATAATCGTCGACGGAAAGCACCTTTTTATTGTCATCGGCCAACTGTACGCTACTACAGCTTTTAAGCAAATCTCTTACAGTTAAATCCTCTTCAAATAACATAATATACGTATGATGCAAGTCTACTTCAACACTTCCACCGTTCAAGGTCAGCCTTACAGTTTGAAGTGGTGCTTGATGGTCCTTCGACTTCGCGGTGAAGACTAGCTGTGAATCATACCCTACAGTATTATTCCAATCCGCATTCCCAATGATTTGACCGCCCATCTGAAGCTCCCAAACCATTCCCGCCTCTAGCGAAAAATCCTTTACCGAAACAATGCTTGAGTTATCCTCAGCAAATGTGGCAACATTACTACCTTTCAGTAGCTCCATGATCGATATTCCATTTCTATAACTCCCACTAAGTAACCTATCCGATGGTTTAGTAAGCAGTTCATTATCTCCAACCCTTATTGATATTGTCGGTCCCTCTGATCCTGCCACACCATTATTAGCATTACTATTGCCGTCATTGTTAGTAGAGCATCCACCTATTATGAATACAATGACTAATCCTAGCATCAATTTCCACAAAGATCGCATGGGCATCCTGGCACCGCCTTGTCCCGCCTAATGACCATATAGCGTCTCAGGCTTGTAAAGTTATGTATTCTGTCTTTTTAAGGATAACTTAAACAAGCCATGTTCTCAAATAAGTAATAACAAGCTTACTTCTAAAATTGACAAAAACTTTTTAAAAAGCTAACCTCTATCCCCCTCTTTCTGCTCATCCGGCGCCATTTCACATATTCTGGGGGATTTATCCCCCTCTTTCTGCTCATCCGGCTTCATTTCGCATATACTGGGGGATTTATCCCCTTCTTTCTGCTCATTCGGCGTCATTTCGCATATTCTGGGGGATTTATCCCCCTCTTTTTGCTCGTTCAGCCCTATCTCGTAGTCCGCTTTTAAGCAATCCTTCCACCTGCCTGCCTGCCTGCCATCCATCTATCCATCAATCGATCTTACCCATATTTTTTACGATCATTTCTTCTACCTTTTTCAACGGAGTTATCCGCATTTCTTTACATTCTATAATTTCCTATAAAAAAAGCCCCCTAAGGGACTCTTTAGAACACTATTCATCTTCACTGAAACCTAGGGAACAATATATTATTCTCCAAATGAACGTGTTCAAAAGTCATACTCTCCAGCTCTTCCAGCCGGGCATATGTCAATCGATAGGTAGTGCAAGCATGCGCCGGTGGAGTGAAATCATCTGTTATACTACGTATTTTTCTCAAAATATCGCCCGCACCATCATGCTCACTCTCCAGCTCAGACAATGACTCACGAAGCGATGTCAGGCCTTCTTGACTAGGATTAGCAGCGTATGTCAACAGCTTAGGAAACTCATCTTCTTCTTCTTTAGCCGTATGCTCAAGTAAATCTTCCTTAAGTGTGTTGAACAAGTTATATAACTCCACCAAATGGGGAGAATCCCCGCCATGCACTCGATACACCTTAGTTACATTTTGGCTAATGAGGGGTAGCTCTTCACGAAGATAACGGTGGTGTTTGTTAATAATATGGTCAATTAACTCTTCTGAAGGTGCAGTATTCCAAGCGATTTCCTCTTGGGGTACTGGATACTCTTCGAACAGCTTGTTTAGATCGCCGATGATTATCTCGTGATCCAGACCACGCTCAGCAGCTGCTTCAGCAAGAGGTTTAGCTCCACCGCAACAAAAATCAATCCGGTTTGCTTTGAAATAATCTACCGCTTTAGGGAACTGCAATACAATATCCCTCACTAGTGCATCTGGGGTAAACCCAGCCTGTATCGGTTGTGCTTGCTTCGAATCCGAAATACTATCATTAAGTTGTTTAGTTTCCATTATAGCTCCTCCTTGGGTTATGGGATTAGGTTCTGAATAAATCTTATCCACTTGTTCACCTTAACCCTGAAAGGAACTTTGACTTGTGATTGTACGCACGGAAATTGTATCTTATTTTTGAACGAAATTGGAGATTGTTGTACATGCAACGTAAACGCAAAAAAGCACCTTTGCCTACAAAGGTGCTTTTTCAACTCAATTTATTGCACATAAGCCTGCATATACGTCCGCTGTCCCTTTGAATCCTTCAAATAAGGTCCTAATCCGGCAAAACGGGAGTGATCCATATAAACACCGGTCATCCATCTGCCTTCCGTCAAGCCACCATTCCATTTAAGGACAAGATCAGGTGCGGAAATCCATTCCTGAAAGACTCGTATATCCTGATCTTTGTATTCTTTACATGGCTTAGACCGCTCAATAAGGTGGAATTCATTAAGATAAGTTGGAACGAAATAAGAGGATATCGTATGCAAATCATCATCGTCAAAAAAAGGCTCGTCGCCTAAAAAGGGTTTGAATAATACGGTATTCTCGTACATGGACCAAATTAAGGCTTGAAGCACCATACTCTGGCGAATGCCGTTATGAAACTTATATTGTCGCCCATGATTCGCCACATTTACATCTTGTGGAGGTTCCGTGGACTCCAGACAGTGCCGTTCACAACCAATACACTTCCAACCTGTCGGACTTTGAATCCATTTTTGAAAAATAGTCCCACTATCATTATTTCCTTTGTAGAGTGAAGAGATAATGCTGTAAGGCACGCCAATCCACGCATCCCATAAGGAATCAGGAAGATGGCTATGCAGCATGAACAACGTCTTGTCATAGATGAGCTGTACTTTGATAGAAGCGTTCTCTAGCTCAGCAACATCCTTTTTTCCATACGTTATTTCCCGGGAAAACAGGGTCGTCTTCGTCTTCATCTCCCTCGCCTCCTAATAGTTTTGCTATGCCTGTACTCCAGCTGAGTAGATTTGAGCAAAAACCAATACGCGAGCGCTTCCATTCAAGGATCATACAATGTTTTTCTATTATATTACAATTATTTTTAAACTGTGCAAGTTTTTTTCAAGCATAAAGGATTGGAACAAAACTGTCACTGTCTAATATTTAGAAATTGAAAAGCCCCTTTTCCACCATTCCGGAAAAAGGGCCACAACATCACTGTGAATTTTAGTCTACCCAGCTCTCAGCCCAAGACTGAATCTGCTGCATAACAGGCTGCAATGCACGGCCTTTGTCTGTTAATTCGTACTCAATACGTACGGGTGTTTCTGGGTATACATGCCTAACCAGGATACCCTCACCTTCCAAATCCTTCATCCGCTCGGACAGCATCTTATCGCTCATTGAAGGAATGAGGCCGGAGATATCTTTAAACCGCTTCGGTCCACTCATCAATGTCTGAATAATAAGTCCATTCCAACGTTTGCCTAAGAAAGAGAAGGCTGTCTCAAATCTGGGACACATCGCAAATTGATGTTCTTCCATTGTTCTCACCTCTCACTAGCGAAACTTACTATTAGTTAGTATATATAATATTAACACATTTTAACCATGATGAACATCGTTTACCGAAAAAAGTTCATCTGACTCTATTATTATATCCCCAATGTCAATCCCCCATTGGTCCTTTAGATCCCCTTAGAGCAATCGCTTCAGTTACGATTTGTGCCAAGTCATCATTTCCAAAAAGCGAAAGTACACCCAAAACGGTGTCATCAGAAATGTCCCCCGCTTCCTCTGCGGAAACCGTGAGGGCAAGTGCCTGACGCAAGGCTTCATTCCCTTCCTGCTGCGGATAAGCCTGCAAGTATAGAGCATGTGGATCGAGTCCATTATTTACACACCACTGAGCGAATACAAGAATCATCATCTCTTCTTCGCGCTTATAACTTTCGATGATCTGTTCCTCCACTAATTTACGGTTATCCTCCATATATTCTTCTCCTTTCTCAGAGACCTCATTCAGCAAGCTGTGCCGCCAGCATATGACTAGGCAGTACCGCTGAAGCAGCAATGCTGCAAAGCTCTGGTGTATTTATGTTGCTAAGAAAATTATTGACCACTCCACTAAAACCTCTTCTATCGAGTATAGTATCCCAGCTTCCAAAGCCTTGAATATGCGGTAAGGCATCCTTTTCATAAAGAATGGCCTTGTCCAGATCCATTACTTCCACCGATCTGCCATTTCCGTGCAGCTCAAGCTTCTCCAGATTCACTCCAGCTTGACGAACCATGCTGTACATCCCTACTGCGCTATGATTCCAGCCCAACATTCCAGATGCCTGCAGCAGACGACCTTCTCCACTAGAGTGAAGATGACTACGAAGCAGTTCATAATGATCTCCGCACAACCACAACAGCAGGTCAAGCAGATGGATCAGATCATCATGCACGGTTTCGCGGCTGCTGCCTGTTTGTAGCTTCGTTCGATGTTTAATCGCATTGCAATGACTAATTCCGCCAACTTCTTCAAGCCATTGCTTGGCGGTGACATACATTGGGGCAAAACGGCGATTAAAGCCCACTCCTAGCAAAAGCCCCTTATCTTGTGCTAGCTCTGCCATCCTTCTGGACTCTTCTAGATCATAGGAAAGTGGTTTATCTACATATACCGAAATCCCACGTTCGAGACATTTTGTTACTATATCATAATGAGTAGTTGTTGGGCTATGTACAAATACTGCATCCAGATCCCAAGATAACAGCTCTTCCAGATTAGTCGTCCCTTTAGGAAAACGGTAGGTATGAACGGCCTGCTCCACCGTTGTCGGTGAATGACTAAGAACACCAACTACCTCGGCATAATCATGCTGAGAGAGCAGTGGTAAATATACTTTGCCGGCTATATTGCCGATTCCTATTATGGCGACTCTTTTACGTTCAGGTACAATCACTGATCCATCCCCCTCTTAACACTTCAATATATCGTTCTTTTCTCTTTGTTCTCTACAAATGCTATTATACCTGCTTCTCATTCTCTGACAATTGATCTTTGCTTCAATATTTACTTCATATCCCGTATGATGAGATGAATGAGTGGAAGAAGGGGCATATTATCTATGAAGAAATGGTTCTCGATTGTTCTTTATGTTTCGGGTACAATCCTTGCGTTTATCTACAGATATGACATCCTAATCTGGATGAAAGAGGATCATAATCTTTTCAGTTCTATAGGGATTGCAACTTTACTGGCCCTGTTTCCAGTTGTCCCTTATAAAGCTGTCATCGGATTCTTCGGTTATGCATACGGAGGTTTAGTGGGAGCCTTGATTTGCTGGCTAGCTACTAATTTGGCTGCCGCAATCCTTTTTGGTGTTGTGAAGTACTTGTTTCAAAGCCAAGCGAGAGCTTATTTAGCCTCCATTCCCGCACTCGAAAAGTTCACAGTAGGCATTGAGCGGCGACCTTTCGCTTCGATTGTCCTAGCACGACTCATGCCAATCATTCCCCAAACAGCGGTTAACATCTACGCTGGAGCTGCCGGTCTACCTTTTTGGAGCTATATTGCTGCTTCCGGCATAGGAAAAATACCGGGAATTGCATTATACGCTTTCCTTGGGGATCATCTGTTTCAGGACCTTGTAAGTGCGGTTATTGCCATCATCGCCTATGCCGCTGTGCTAATTATCGCTGGACTGAGCTTGCGCCCGCGCTCTCAAGAAGCGAAGAACAGCCGATAGCGAAAGAACTTATCGGTTACAAACTGGCAGGCAGTTAGTATTTGCTTTATAATTAAATTGTGATCTATTTAATTGCATTATGTGAATGGAGGGATATCAATGAGTGAACATCAGACTAACCATATAAATACCAAGACAGAAAAAGCAACCTTTGCAGGTGGATGCTTCTGGTGCATGGTCTCGCCGTTCGAAGAATTGCCAGGTATCATTAGTGTCGTCTCTGGCTATACCGGCGGTCATACAGTGAACCCAACCTATGAAGAAGTTTGTTCTGAAACGACAGGACATGTTGAAGCTGTACAAATTACGTTCAATCCAGATATTTTCCCTTATAGCAAGTTACTTGAGCTGTTCTGGCAGCAAATTGACCCTACCGACGCAGGTGGACAATTCCATGATCGCGGGACTTCTTACGGAACAGCAATCTTTACCCATTCGGAGGAACAAAAAGAACAAGCAGAAGCTTCCAAGGCAGCTCTGCAAGCAAGCGGTCGGTTCTCTAGTCCGATCGTAACCCCGATTCTCCCGGCAGCCACCTTCTATCCTGCCGAAGAATATCATCAAGGTTACCATCATAAGAATCCAGGCCACTACAAACGTTATCGCAAAGGTTCTGGCCGAGAGGATTTTATCGAAACCCACTGGACACATAAAGAGGACAAACAAAGTTTGAAAGAACGTTTAACCCCTCTTCAATATGAAGTCACTCAGAACAGTGCAACAGAATCTCCTTTCCGGAATGATTTTTGGGATCACCATGGAGATGGTATTTATGTAGACATCGTATCTGGCGAACCGTTATTCAGCTCGCAGGATAAATACGATTCCGGTTGCGGCTGGCCAAGCTTCACTCGTCCGATCCGGGACTACGCTGTGAAGGAAAAGACGGATCTCAGCCATTTGATGGTCCGCACTGAGGTGCGCAGCAAAGTAGCGGATTCCCATCTAGGCCATGTCTTTGACGATGGTCCCGGAGAAAACGGTTTACGCTACTGCATAAATTCGGCGGCGCTACGATTTGTACCGAAAGAGGATTTGGAGAAGGAAGGATACGGGGAGTATCGCATACTCTTCCAGCCTGCCTAAACATCAATCCTCAGCACATAAAAAACGGTTGTCGTCCTTTTAGGATGACAACCGTTTTTTTCTCTTAAAATATAAGAATAATGTATAAGTTTCACATTATACATTATTCTTATATTTCTCGCATAAACGCTTACCGTCTTTATAAAGACGGTAAGCGTTTATGCTTGTAGGGCTATTCTTTCTTTGAGTCCTCTGAGTCCTTATTAGCCTTCGAATTATCCTCTGAAACCGCCTCCTTAGGCTCTGTTGCCGCAGGGATGGCTTGCTCTCTGTTCAGCTCCTTATTTCGCTGACGAATTCTCTCGGTCTGCTGCTCCCGACGCTCGCGAATATTTTTACGGGAAACTAATACAATAGCTAAAATAATGGCAGCCCCGATAAGTATCGGTAACGCTCCTGCAAGGATAACGACAATCCACTGAAACATCACAGATAGTGCATTTAAGCTTCCGTTTAGAGCATCTGAAGCACGTTCCAGTAACGGCCCTTGCTCCTTCTTCTCTTTGACAGCAATACTTTCATCCGTCTGATACACTCTCAATTCTACCGTAGAAAAGGATACATTCTGATTGATATAACGCATTCTACCTTTAATCTGCTCAATGCTTTCTTGAATCGAACCAAGCTCGTTCGCGAAGGCGACCAGATCAGTGGATTTCGTCGCTTTTTTCATAAACTCTGTATATTGTGCTTCCATTAGCTGTTTTGCCTTCAAACGTGACTCCAGATCAACATACTCTTCTGAGACATCCTGACCTTGAATGCTGCGCTGTAGAGATTCGTGTTTTACTTGTTCTAATTTATTCAGAAAAGGTGAGAATCCGGAGGCAGGCACCTTAAGGATAAACGTCCCACCTTGCTCGTACTGCGACATATTTTCATTAAACTCAATAATATATCCATTGGCCATGGTTACTAAATTACGTATTTCAGTCTGTGCTTTTCCATAGTCTTCTACTTCCATGTTAAGATTCGCTTTATAGATCAGCTTCTTGTTCAAGCCCGCTACTACATCGCTACCAGTAAATCCTGCACTTGCTTGATCTGTATTTTCTGATGTGGAGCCCTTTACAGCCATATTCTCGCTGCCAGTTGCTTCTGCCTCAGGAGCTGCCGAAGTGCTTTGATCCGCTGTTGAGGCCATCGAGCTTTGCGATTGTACCTCTACTGCTGCGTCGTTACTCGTACTACCATTTTCTTTTGCCAAACTATCAGCCGCTGAATTTCTATCCGCTGAGCCACAACCCGCCAAGACTACCGTAAGAATTAATAAACATAAGTAATGCAGACCCCATTTGCGCATTCTCATTCCTCCAAAAATGTAATAGATACCGCTTGCACGGATCATAATATCGTTACGGAATGTCTTGTTCTAAGCAGATCTCTTCCGTCACTCTTTACTAAGACGTTCCAAAACTTGGAAGGTTGCACTGAAAAATGGAATTGTGTACAGTTTCTTATGAATTATGTTCTCTAAATAAAAAAAAGAGTCGCATTTCTGCAACTCTTTTAGTTTAAGCTGTTATTTTTCAAGCAAAAATCAACCTGGGTTAGAAGCGCTTTGTTTAATGGCATATACGCCATCTGGTAACGAACCGCTTAATAATCTCGCCATGTAAATATCAACATCATAACTAGTAGTGCCTACAAGAACTGAAGAACCCTGAACATTGGCATAGGTCTTCTCCGTAATCACACCAAATGAGTTATTCATAATCGGCGTGTATTCCATCCAAGCATAATTGTAAGGATTCACTGATGCAGTTGTCGTGTTACTGCCACCATAAGTATTAGACCATGATGAGCCACCAGTAATACCAGTACTTACAGCTGTTTGTTTTGCGGTTACACCAAAGCTTGTATTCGCGATATAGCCTTGAGATACTGAATAGCTAATGTTTAACAACGAATTTGCAGAAGCACTATTATATACAGGCTGAGAGATTCTTCTAGTTAAACCACTTCTAGTAACATATGAGACATAACCATTTTGTTGGTAGGAGTATATCGTTGTTTGATAAGCATCTCTAGGTGCAATTACAGAAGCGTCATCAAAGGAAGAGTCCGTTATGAACAGGGGTATACTTGGTATCAGCCCCTCTTTAGCAGCTTCTAAAGCTTGACCTTGTGCAAGAATTTCATTGTACTCCTCTACTGAAATTTCTGACAATCCCGTAGCTGAGGCTTTGTAGACTTTTATGATTTCTGATTCACTTATTTGAGGAGCTTGGTCATTATGTACACCTTCTGCACCTGCATAAATAGGTAAGCACAAGATGAGCATTAAGGCAAAAGGGAATAGTAATAACTTTTTCAACATCTTCATCCTCCAATATTTCAGATTAGGAGCGGCCGTTCCCTATCGAAAATATTACCATATAATTCTTGTAATAATATAGATATTTAGAATTATTTTCTATTTTTAGGCATGTAAGTAATAAGTATCTTTTGTGCTTTTTTATAATTTTTTGTATAACTTTGTCACATTTCTGTTATCGAATAACCCATTTGCTTACACACACTTTATTTGGTACAATTACCACGTCTAAACACGTAAAAAAATACCAAAAAACCCTCTATTCATAATGAATGAGGGCAGAACACGGTTCTGTTCGGACAAGCTCCACCTTGTTGAACAGAGAAGTTTTTTAATAATGCTGTCTATTACTAAAAGGGGAGGTGAACCCTCATGGCAAAAGACGTAATTTGCGAAGTTAACTCCTGCACCCACTGGGCAGAAGAGAACAAATGCAGTGCTGATTCTATCTTTGTAGCTTTCCACAGCTCCCAAGAACCTACACGTGCAGAAGAAACAGATTGCAAGACTTTCGAAAGCAAATAAGGTGATGATTTGAAGGGACCCTCCACGGTTCCTTCTTTTCTTTTCTCATTCTATCAAGAATGAGAATTATTATCAAGTGGCTGAAATAAAAAGCCAGGGAGAAATTCCCCGGCTATGTTTTATTGTATACCTCTTATGTTATTTGGAAGCACTAACTCCTGCATTTTCTCTTGCAATAGCGGCAGCCTTTACCATGTTACGAAGTGCATCTTCTGTCTCCTGCCAGCCACGTGTCTTAAGACCGCAATCCGGATTAATCCAGAACTGTTCAGGATCAAGCACCCGCAGCGCACGATCAATATTAGCTGTCATCTCTTCTACTGTAGGAACCCGTGGACTATGGATATCATATACACCAAGACCAATTCCTTTATCATACGCCTGCTCCTCAAAGCTAACGATCAGTTCCCCATGGCTACGTGAAGTCTCAATAGAGATAACATCTGCATCCATCGCTGAAATGGAGTCTATCATGTCATTAAATTCGCTATAGCACATGTGGGTATGAATTTGTGTCGTAGCCTTCACATGATTCGTCGCGATACGGAACGACTTCACCGCCCAATTCAAGTATGCCTCATGATCTTCAGCCTTCAAAGGGAGTCCTTCACGGATAGCCGGTTCATCTACTTGAATCATCTCTATGCCTGCATCCTCCAAAGCTTTAACTTCATGACGGAGCGCTAAGGCAATTTGATTCGCTACTGCTTCCCGACTAAGATCATCACGTACGAAAGACCAATTGAGAATCGTAACAGGACCAGTCAACATGCCTTTAACAGGAAGGGAAGTTAACGACTGAGCATAGACGCTTTCTTTTACAGTCATAGGCTGGATAAAAGCTATATCCGCATAAATAACTGGTGGCTTAACGCAGCGTGATCCGTAGGATTGAACCCAGCCATTACTAGTAAATAAGTAACCATCCAACTTCTCCCCGAAAAACTCCACCATATCGGTTCTTTCGAACTCACCATGCACGAGTACATCCAGACCCAGCTTTTCTTGGAAAGTGATTGCATCTGCAATCTGCTCACGAACGAACCCGTCGTAACGCTCTTGATTCCATACGCCTTTACGCCATTTCAACCTTGCCTGGCGCACTTCTACAGTCTGTGGAAAGCTTCCGATTGTTGTCGTTGGCAGAAGTGGCAGCTGCCACTTCTGCTGCTGCACCTTCAGGCGCTCAGCAAAAGGTAGGCTACGTTGGTCTGGTAAATCTGTAAGTCCCAGAACTTGCTCAGCCACATCCTTACGACCGCGTTCAGGAAGTGCACGGAAGGCAGTAAGGGCTTCGCGACTGGCTGTCAACGCAGCAGCAGCTTCTGCTGTACCCTCTAAGGCTGCAGCAAGCAGGCCAAGCTCTCTAAGCTTCTCATCAGCAAAAGCTAAAGCAGCCTTAACGGTGGCCTTCAGCTTCACCTCACCCTGAACAGTAACCGGAACATGCAGCAAACTGCAAGAAGGTTGTATAATAAGACGATCAAGTGATACATGTACACTCAGCTTCTCGATTAGCTGCAGTTTAGCATCCAGATCTGAGCGCCAGATGTTGCGTCCGTCAATAATACCCGCTCCCAGCCACTTATCCTCAGGCCAGCCAAGACGTTCAATCGATGCCAGGTTCGTCCCGCCATCATGGACAAAATCAAGACCTAAACCTTGTACCGGAAGCTTGAACAGTGCCTCCAGCGGTTCAGCAGCTTCAAAGTAAGTCTGCAGAATAATATTTAATCCAGGCACGGATTCAGCAATTTCTGTGTAAATCGAGTGAAGTAAGGATAATTCTGATTCATTAATTCCTGTAACAATCGCTGGTTCATCAATTTGTACCCAGCTTACTCCTTCTTGCTTCAGTTCCTGCAACAGCTGAACGTAAACCGGAAGAAACCGAGCAGCAATCTTCGAAATATCCGCAGATGCAAATCCTTTTGACAACTTAAGGAATGTATAAAGGCCTAAAACCACAGGTTTACCCTCAATTCCCGCTTGGGACTTGGCAAAACGATAAGCTGCCAGTGGTTTGTTCTCGGTCAGACGCGGCGTTTGTGCACCGATCTCTGGAACGATGTAATGATAGTTCGTATTGAACCATTTAGTCATCTCGCAAGCGGTAGCCTCAGCATTTCCTCTAGCCATCGCAAAATAAAGATCAAGCCCAATGTCGCCACCATCATACGCATAACGTGGAGGTACGATCCCGAACATCACAGCTGTATCTAGCACATGATCGTAGAACGTAAAATCATTTACCGGAATTAAATCAATTCCTGCCTCCTGCTGAGTCTTCAAATGCTGAAGCTGAATTCCTGTCATTTCAGTACGGAACGCTTCCTCATTTATTTTTCCCGCCCAGAAGGCTTCCAACGTTTTCTTCCACTCGCGGTTTTTTCCGATTCTTGGATAGCCAAGATTGCTTACTTTTACTTTGTTCGTCACTTTGCAGCTCCCCTTCTCCATCTTCTTATTTTGGACTCGATATCACTTGCATTCCTTTAAAAAAGAGCGCCCTTCCCTAAAAAAGTCAAAGGGAAAGACGCCCATAATATACCTATGGTTAACGTCTAACACCTTCCTATCCTCCGTAGGTGAAGCAGTGCTGTTGAAACAGGCAGGTCTCCTGGCTAGCGGTGTCAGCATCCTTAGCAGTCTTCCCAGCAGTAGTAAATTGCCAGTGACATATGTTGCTATGGACTCTTCCGTTACAGTGGCGGGACCGCATCGGCTTCAAACCGAATTTCCCTATTAAGCCTACCGAATTACTAATTTCCGGCAAGCACCTGTCTCCGATATTGTCAAGCCAAAACGCCTTCGGTGTCCTTATACGGACGGTAGGCGTTTATGCGAGAATTATAAGAAAGTATTTCGTGATACTTATACTTTCTTATCATCCATAAGCTAAAACGCCTTCAGCGTCCTTTTAAGGACGGTAAGCGTTTATGCGAGAATTATAAGGATAAAGTGAGTGTCTTAAATCTGATGTCATCATACGTGAAAGCCCCCGTCATCTGCAATAGATTACGGGGGCTTTTGTTATATCGATTCCTTATAACGGATTTAGAAAAACACGAAATATACTACTGCAGCAAGTACTATGCGATATATAGCAAATGGTAAAAGCTTAATCCGGTTGATCAATTTCAAGAAGAAACGCATCGATAATAGTGCAAATACAAAGGCACTGATAAAGCCTGCAATGAAGAACGGCAGGGCATCGATGGTGAAATATTGCCAGTTCTTCATCAGTGAGAGTAAACTGGCGCCTGCCATGATTGGAACAGCCATAATAAACGTGAAATCAGCAGCAGCGCGATGACTCATACCCAGAAGAACACCACCAGAAATCGTCGACCCGGAACGGGAAAATCCCGGCCACAAGGAGAAGCACTGGACCAGACCAACACCTAGCGCCTGCTTATATGTAATCTGATCGACACTCTCCGTTTGAATCTTCTTTGGTCCGAATAGATCCGCAATAATCATTAATACAGCACCGACTACTAGACCGATTAACACGGTGGATGTAGAGAATAAATGCTCGTCAATATAATCATTAAACAGAACCCCCAGCACGCCTGCTGGCACTAAACCTACAAGCACCTGTGTAAGCTTCAGGTGGCCGCCTTTTTCAAGCTGTGGTTGTTGCTCGGTTACAGGATCCAACTGCTTGCGGCTGAAGCGCTTTAAGCCCAGCAATTCAATGAACCTATTTCTAAAAATAACTACAACTGCTAATATTGACCCCAGCTGTATAACCACTTTGAACGTATTGGCCGTATATTGCCCAAATAACTCTGTCGATTTTAACCACATATCATCAACAATAATCATATGACCTGTGGAGGATACCGGAGCAAATTCAGTCAATCCTTCAACAATTCCCAAAATAATAGCTTTAATAATCGTTAATAGCTCCATTTGTTCTCCTCCTTTTAATCATAACTTTTATCTATAAGTCCTTCTCGGCTCAACCTTCGGTGTTCATTTTCCGGCTGCGCTTGCGGAAGAACAAATACCCAAGGATCACTACTCCACCTGCAAGAAGCACGTACACTACGTTGGAGTACATATCCATATACATGGCGATGTCTTCCCACGACTCACCCAATGCCGCACCAATAAGCACCAGCAATAGGTTCCATCCCAGCGTACCAATCGTTGTGAAGATCATAAACACTCCAAATTTCATGCCCGACATCCCTGCAGGGATCGAAATCAAACTACGCACTAGTGGAACCATCCGACAAAATAATACGGTCCAATAGCCATATTTGTCAAACCAAGCGTCAGCCTTGTGGATGTCCTTTTTGCTAATCCGGAGTAGGCCGCCCCAGCGTTCAACGATCTTTTCCAAGCGATTTACATCCAACAAACGACCGATATAATAGAGAATTACTGCACCCAGCAGTGAGCCAAGCGTAGCAGCAATAATTACACCAGGAATGGTCAAATTCGTTGTGGTTGTCATGAATCCGCCAAAAGGAAGGATCACTTCGGAAGGAATCGGTGGAAATATATTTTCAAAAGCGAGCATCAGGAAAATACCAAAGTAACCAAACTGCTCCATAAAATCTGTAATCCATGCTTGCATTTCGTAACCCCCATTATTCAGATCAAGTTCTTCTTCAAGTTGCGTAAATAACGGCTGCGAATAAAAAAGAAGTAAAGTCCCTGGACAGCCAAATATCCCAATAACACCGCCCCGGTCTCCACAGCAATAGATAAGTAAAACAACCGCTGAAGCGCAATAAAGGCAAACACACTATGCAAAATGGCTACCCCAACCGGAACAAAAAACAACAACGACAATTGTATCGTTACAATTCGGTTTAGCTCTTGATCTGTAAGTCCCATTTTGGACAATGTAGAATATTGATGACGATCATGATCTAGATCTGTATACAGCCGGAAGTAAAGGAAGCTGCCTGCTGCAATGAAAAAGACAGTACCCACCAGTAAAGAAGCGAATAGCATCGTGTTGTACAATGTTCTTTGTATTTCAAACAGCGTGCCGCTAACAACAATCGCGTATGGCGAGTTACTTTCATAGGACCGTTTCCCTTTATGAGCAAGATCCGCCGCTATACCTACTGTTCGCGGGAAGTCATCCATGTAAAATCCTGTATACAAATCGGTCTGTACGGGATGAATAGCCTTGTAAAGCTCATCGCTAATCACAACACCACTGAAATCTCCCCCATCCCTTCCATCCAGCTCCGGCAATAGATATTCAGCAATCGGAACATTTTGGGTATAACCCATTTCTCGAATGGACAGACCTTGCTTCAAGGTATATACCGGCTTTACTCTACCCGCTTGCAGACTTCGGTCTCGTTGCGAACCGATCATCACCAGTCCTTCATCTCCACTTAGAGGCTGCTCATCCGTCGTAAACCCTGCACGAAGCAGAGCAAGCTTATAATCACTGTAAGCAATCAAGGGAAGCCTTAACGTGCGATCTGGCCCGGTCTGAGATTCCACCTCTGCGTATTTAATCGGAATACTAAGTGTCTCATAGGGTAAACCGAGCGTTGTAAGCTCTTCCTGAATTTCGTCCAAATGCTGATCAAAAGGATCCTGCAATTGATTGCCTTTGGCTACATAACCAACTGCTGCGGGATAGTCCAATTTCAACTCTCTGGAAAGCGTATGGATCGATGCGAATACTCCAACTGAAGTAAAAGATACTGCGGAAACAATCGTCACCATAAAGAACATTCGGGCATTCTCTTTCCAGCGGTAAGACAAGCCCGATAAAGTAATGATATTCGTGTGGTTCCAATACAGGCGCCGGATCGTCTTAAGTAGTTTAACAGTGTAAATACTGAGCTGAGTATAAAAGAGATAGGTACCCGCAACCGTAATTATAACGACCGGGAACATCACCTTTTCAACCGAAGCCGCTTGTGCTGTAGCTGCCATAAAATAGCCCGTCAACAGCAATAAAGCAGACAGTAAAGATAACACCAAGGAAACTTTAGGTTCCTCTTCTGCTTTTCGTTCTCCCTGAAACAGCCGCATCAGTGATTCATTCCCAATAAAGAAGAACGTGCTTAGCGAGATTAGAATAAATAACAGCGCAAAGCTACATATCGTTAGTACAAGCGCCTGCCATGGAAGATGAAACGTTAAAAGAGGTATCCCTAGAAAAGTAGATCCGATCATCAAAAACAACTTACCTAGAATTAACCCAAGTAAAGTACCTGTCAGGATGGCAGAGGTGCCGATCATCATATTTTCCAAAAATACCATCATGTTCAGCTGTCGCTTCGTCATTCCATGCATCAATAAAATCCCAAACTCCATCTTACGTGACTGCAGGAACGATCCGACCGATACAAGAACGAACAAGGAGCAAAACACATAAATAATGGCTTCTGCCGCCATCATTGTATGAGCAGCTGTACTATAAACCAAGCTCTTAGAAATATCCGGATGGTAAATAAACAATGCGCACACAAAAAAGATCATCACTGAAAAAGCACTGACGACAAAATAAGCCGCATATTTACGCTTGTTACGTGTAACATTCCTATAAGCGAATTGCCGAAAGGTCATGGCTAGTTCCCCCAAGCAGAGACAACATATCAATGATACTTTGGAAGAATGCGCCTCTGCTGCTCCCCCTGTACATTTCACTATAGAAACGTCCGTCTTTAATAAAGATGACTCGGTTACAAAAGCTCGCGGCCACTGCGTCATGTGTGACCATCAGCACGGTTGCCCCTTCTTCCTGATTCACCTCTGTCAGCATATTCATGACTTCACCTGAAGCTTTGGAATCCAGATTCCCTGTAGGCTCATCTGCTAAAATCAATGAAGGACGATGAATCATCGCCCGGGCGATGGCGGTCCGCTGCATCTGTCCACCCGAAATCTCGTATGTCCGTTTTTGCAGCAAATGCTCAATGTCCAGCATACTTGCTACTTCTTTCAGTCTGCTCTCCATTTCCGGTACACGGACACCAGCAAGCGTGAGAGGCAGCACAATATTCTCCTCTACAGTGAGCGTATCCAGCAGATTGAAATGCTGAAAGACGAAACCAAGCTCATGGCGGCGAAAGAGTGCCTTTTCTTGTCTGCTAAGCAAATTGGGATCTCGGCCGTTGATCAGAATCTGACCGGAGGTCGGCTGGTCGATGGTGGCGATCGTGTTGAGCAGTGTTGTTTTTCCACTCCCCGAAGGTCCCATAATGCCAACAAACTCCCCTTTTTCAACAGAAAAACGGATATGATTCAATGCCTGAGTGGACACTTTACCCTCATATATTTTTGATAAATTATGAACATCTAGAATGGGCAAGTGTTACCTCTCCTTCTTTCGACTGGATTGCCTTCATTATACAAAGTGTATACACAGGCTGCCATTTCTCTAACTTACAATGACCTTACATTTTTGTAAGGTAGGACTCCCTAAACACTATCCGCACGGTCGTGCCCTTACCTTCTTCTGAGCAAATGCTCACCTCGTGACCAAGTTTTCCGCAGATCTGTTTCACAAGATATAGACCCATCCCCGTGGATTCTTGAAAGGTTCGTCCATTCACACCTGTAAAATAAGGATCAAACACACGCGGCAGATCACCTGCTGGAATGCCAACCCCTTCATCTCGTATCTCCAGTACTGCTCTCTTTTCTTCTTGTATGTACCCATGGAAATATACATGTTTGCCGACTTCCGTCGTATACCGTATTGCATTCGTAATAATTTGCGTAAGCACAAAACTTAGCCATTTCTCATCTGTGGTTACGGCGATTCGTTCATCTATTTTAATAGTAGGAAATATACGGTTACGTATGAACAGACGCTTCTGCTCTGAGGTCACGCTACGTACGAGGGTTTCCAAATCCAAACGTTCCACGTAAAAATCATGCTCAAAAGTATCTAGCCGAGCCGTATAAAGTACAGTGTCCAGTCCTTTTTTCAGACGGTCCAGTTCATCACCTATCGCCGTAAAAGGCGGTCCGTCTTTATCTTGAATCATCAAATGGATGACAGACAATGGCGTCTTCATCCCATGCACCCACTGATTAATAAAGTGAATATGTTCCTCCAGCTTGTGGCGGTAGCTGTGTAAATCATTTTTGTAGAGGCGGAATTGTGACCCTAGTAGTCCTCGTAAACTCACGGCAAGCGGAGAATCCTGTGATGGACCGCCAGCTTCATCTAGAGAGGTGGGTACAGTCTCCAGTCGTTCATAGAACGTACGATTGCTGATATACCGATAAGCGAGGTAGCCAAGCAGCAGACAAGTGCTGAGAAGAGCAGCGTACAGACTAACACTCACCCCACTGCCCCCATCCAGCCGATATACTAGTGTGATCAAGATGAGCTGTGCTAGATAGACAACAATTAAAGGGATCTGCTCCCTTAAAAATAGCTTCAATCCTCATCCCCCCAATTCGGAATCAAGCGGTAGCCTTGACCTCGAACGGTTTGTAGACCGTCCGTAATCTCAAGAGCGGCAAGCTTTTTACGTACACGGGTGACATAGACATTAAGCGTATTCTCATCCACAAAGGCTTGATCATCCCAGATTTTTTCGAGCAGTCTGTCGCGGGTAACGATAGTTCCCGACTTTTGCATCAGCTCATCTAGTATCTTGGCTTCCGTGTGACTTAAATCCACTTTGGCTTCTCCTCGGGTAAGGACTAGTCGCTCCACATCCAGTGCCATTCCGGCAACGGTTAGGGTACGCTCATTGTTGCTTCCCGCATAGGTACCGTAGGCGCGTCGCAGCTGGCTTTTGATTTTGGCCATCGCAATTTCGTAATCAAAGGGCTTCGTAATATAATCGTCGGCTCCGTTCTCCAACGCCATCACCTGATCCATTTTGCCATCGCGGGCAGATATAAAAAGGATAGGGCAGGTGGAAATCCCACGAATCTGGCGGCACCAATAATACCCATCGTATTTTGGCAAATTAACATCTAAAAGAACCAGGTGCGGAGCGAACATTTCAAACTGAGTACGAACACGCTCGAAATCATTCACAGCCTGTGTTTCATATCCAAACTTATGTAAATAATCCTGCAGCAGAGCCACCAGTCCACGGTCATCTTCTATAATAAATATTTTGAACATATCATGCCTCCGGTCACAGCCTTAACATTATAGTACGTGTTCAAAAAGTACGGTTTTCAGCACCGAGAAGATTGGATGAAGGTAGAAACTGAGGAGCGGAGCGTAGTGGAAGCTACGTGAGCACCGGAAGTTTCGCCTGAATTCAATATTCGATGTCGAATAATCTTCTTGGAATACTTCGTGATCAAAAGCGGACTTTTTGAACAACCTCTTATAAGGGCTTTGCCAAATAATATATACATCGCGGACAGGGTTAGTCAAATTGTTAAGGGGATTGAGCGATAGATCATCAGCGTAAAGCTAGGCAGATCGTCATGCCTAATGCGAGGCAGATCGCCAAGCGTAACGTGAGGCAGATATATAATGGTTATGAATTAAACTATCCCAAGCCCAACCTCTAAAAAAAGACCCGTGAATGAGCATAATCATTCACGGGTCTCACTATATAGTTAGTTGCAGATACAGTAGCGGTGAACATCACAGAGTCGATAATACAAACGTCGAATGGTGATATCACATCGAACATAAGTAACCAATGTTTTGCTGAAGCAATTAGAATTGGATCCAGCTATTTCTACGGGATTTATACCGTTTTTTTGGCTGGATTCGCTCAATCCGTGCAAATCAAGGGTATTTTTACCCTTCTTTCACTCCATTTGGGCTAATTCCCAGAAATCTAGGGCATTTTTACCCCTCTTTCGCCCCATTTGGGCCAATTCCCAGAAATCTAGGGTATTTTTGCCCCTCTTTCGCCCCATTTGGGCCAATTCCCACAAATCCAGGGCATTTTTGCCCCTCTTTCGCTCTATTCGGGCCAACACGCACAAGACAAGGGTACTTCTGCCCTTGTCTCCCCCTAATAAGCCCACTCGCTAAAACCGCTCATTCTCTGCCTCGAAAGTTCTACCCTCAACCTCGCCCAAGCCTATCTGCCATCCAGCAGATTGCCGAGTCCCCCAAGTACGCTGCCTTCTTCTTTGCGTCCGCTGTTACCAGCTGCGGACAGAATGCGGTCAGCCATACGGCTGAATGGCAGTGACTGCACCCACACCTTACCGGGTCCGCGCAGTGTGGCGAAGAACAGGCCCTCTCCGCCGAATAGCGCGGTTTTGACACCTTTTACAAACTCAATATTGTAATCCACGGAAGACGTCATAGCGACAAGACAACCTGTGTCCAACTTGAGCGTCTCTCCCGGCTGCAGTGTGCGTTCCATAACATAGCCGCCAGAGTGTACGAATGCAAGACCGTCGCCCTCCAGCTTTTGCATAATAAAGCCTTCTCCTCCAAAAAAGCCTGTGCCCAGCTTGCGCTGAAATTCAATACCGATCGAGACGCCCTTCGCCGCACAGAGGAATGAATCCTTTTGACAGATCACTTTTCCAGCATATTGCTGAAGATCGAGCGGGATGATTTTCCCTGGATATGGGGCAGCAAAGGTGACACTTTTTCGTCCATAAGAACCGCTGTGTGTGAATACGGTCATGAACAAGCTTTCCCCTGTCAACAGACGCTTGCCCGCACCCATCAGCTTACCCATCAGTCCGCTTCCGCGCGTCCCCCCACTACCATCACCAAAGATCGTCTCCATCGTAATTTCCTGATCCATCATCATGAAGCTTCCAGCTTCGGCAATTACACTCTCTCCTGGGTCAAGCTGCACCTCCACACACTGAATTTCCTCGCCCATAATGACATAATCAATCTCGTGAGCACTCATCCCGCAGTTCCTCCTTATTATTAAAGTCACCATGTGACTCTTCGAATGAAAATTAATACGCGCGTTGTGATTCACGGTTTCGCCAATCATAACTATCCATGTTATTCGCCTATATCCAGCAAAAAAAGTCAACCAACATTCTGGCTGACCTTAATCGTAGTATCCCCGAAAAATGCAGGTTATCCCAGCCGACAAAACGACTACATCCAACAGGATGAATACAGTACCTACTTTGACTCCTACATCCACTGATCAGCAGCGACAAAATACCGTCTTATCCACTCGCGCCGCCACTTCGCAGACTAATCCCCCATAGGTATGATGATTCAGACATATTCATTGCGCTGTTTTTCTTACTAATATCCAAGTTTCAACCATTACCCAATCAAGAGTATCTTTTTCAAGTCTTGATAATATGTTACAATACTTTTTATACTTAAACGTTTATTTAGTAGTCTAATTCTAATGATAAAGGTGAAAAGAATGAAACCACAATCGGAATATGCAATTCTGCTATACTATAAATTTGTAAAAGTGCCGGATGCCGAACAATTCGCTCAGGAGCATTTGGCTTACTGCAAAGAGCTTGACGTAAAGGGACGAATTCTCATCTCAGATGAGGGCATTAACGGGACACTGTCCGGTACGATTGCCCAAACCGAGCAATACATGAAGGATTTGCGCGCAAATCCGCTGTTTAGCGATATCGTCTTCAAGATCGATGAGGCTGATGGTCATGCCTTCAAAAAGATCTTCGTTCGTTATAAAAAGGAACTCGTGACGTTCCGGGTCGAGGATGAACTGGACCCTAACGTGATCACCGGAGAGCATCTGGCGCCTAAAGATTTCTATGAAATGATGCAGCGCGATGATGTGGTAATTCTGGATGGTCGTACCGGCTACGAATTCGATCTTGGTCATTTCCGCGGGTCCATCCGCCCTGAAGTAGACAGCTTCAAAGAATTCCCGGACTGGATTCGCGAGAATATGAGCGAGCTAAAAGATAAACCAATCCTAACCTACTGTACAGGTGGAATCCGCTGCGAGAAATTAAGCGGGTTTATGATGAAGGAAGGCTTCCAGCAGGTGTACCAGCTGGATGGCGGCATTGTGACTTATGGTAAAGACCCTGAGGTACAGGGCGAACTGTTCGATGGAAAATGTTATGTCTTCGATGAGCGGATCTCCGTACAGATTAATCATACCGACGGGGATATCATTGTCGGACGTTGCCATCACTGCGGTCAGCCAGCTGACCAATTCATCAACTGCGCCAACGATGCTTGCCATCTTCAGCATATTTGCTGTGAGGACTGTGAAGCACAGCACAGTGGTCATTGCTCGGACGAATGCGAAGCTATCACGAATGCCGTGGGCTAAATAAAAGGGCAAGCTGGTCGCAAATCTCTCTACACGATTCAAAGACGAGCACAAGAGAGTCTTAAATTAACTAAAAGGTGGCGCACAGGATTTTCACTGTACGCCACCTTTTGTTATGAGTGAAACGTTCAAGCAACGCCTGAGCTCTGCAACCCTTTTAATTACGTCACTTATCCAACAAAAAAAAGTCAACCAGAAATTCTGGCTGACCTTAAATATAGTATATCCCCGAAATAAGCTGTTTATACAGCCTTATTCACATTACCGTACCATCATGCGGTTTACGCAGCGTAGACTGAATCTTTGGCGCCTTCACTAACTTTGGTTTGCCTAAAGAGGTTGTAAAGGTGATCACATAACCTGCGACAACTACCGCCATCACCGTATACATCGTTTCTCTAACAGGCATATAAAAGAGTGATAATGCCAGAACGACTACGTCCAACATGATGAATACTGTACCTACTTTAATTCCCTTCCATTCACTGATCAGCAGCGACAAAATATCGTCTCCACCACTTGCGCCGCCGCTTCGCAGAATAATTCCCGCGCCTAAACCTGTCAGTACGCCAGACAAAAGGGCTGCTAATGCCAAGTTGCCCTGCAAGTTGATGACCAAACCGGAATAACGTTCCATGAGTCCGTAAAAGATTGTAAAAGCTCCTACAGAAACAAAGGTGTTACACACGAACGCTTTCCCTTTGAACATCCATGCAATCAAGAGTACTGGAACGTCTAGAAGCAGAGTTGAAATTGAAGGTGAAATTCCTAATACATATTTGCCGAGTAGCGATAATCCTACGAATCCGCCCTCAGACAAATGGTTCTGAAAATTGATGTGATAATAAGCAAATGCAAGCAAAAATGTTCCAAACAAAATGACTGTCAACCGGAGCAGTACATTCACTCCGTAATTGTGGTTCCTCATACAGGTCTCCCCTTATCGTATATGGCGGCTAAACGTCCCACCAACCTCTACGACGGGTAAAACCGGAGGTATTGCTCCTTCGCATATATATACTCCTTCCCCTCGCAGAGGCGGTTCGTCGAGTAACAACGGTTCACGCACCTTCTACAGGGAAGCTAAGTATAAGACAGATCATAACGTTTCCAAATCGTCCTTTGGGGAATCGTCCTTCGGGGACACATGGTATCCTGATCCTTTCTGTAATTTAATAAGTTCTGAATACATTATACCACGGAGATCCCCTACTCTAAACACTTCGTTATAAAAATAGGCAGGAATCACTCCACGGTACGCAACAAACGATTGACTGTTTCGCGTCTCACACCGATCAATTGTCCAATTTCTTCCTGTGTCAAAAGCTCTGTTAGCGCTGCGCCATGAGAGTAGTCATTGAACCAACGGGTTAAGAGCTCCATCCGTTCTGCGGGTGTTCCAACAGTAAGGTGATCTAGCCGAGTCTGCATAAACCTTACCTTCTCCTGAAGAAGGATAGCGATCTCCATCGCTCGACCTGGCTCATCCCGTACCTGTTGATACCATTCCGCTGAAGGAACTGCCTCCACCTCGCTCTTCATCATCGCAACCGCTGTTCCATGCGCCTCCTTTGGCGAAATGAGTGAATGATGGGGAACCATCTCACCAGGATACAAGATGTTGAACAACACCATGTTCCCATTTTCATGAAGCCTTGTTACCTTGAACAGCCCATTTTTCACCTTATATAAGAATTCGCAGCTGTCCCCTTGACGGAACAAGACTTCCCCCTTGTGCAGTATCATCTCGCTCGCTCCTTTGCCCTCTTGTTATATATATTTTCAATTATACAAAAATAAACCTCAATGAAGGAGATTATTCTCGCAAGGGTTGAGGGGCATACGTGGTCAAAGTTTAGGTAAGAAGAACGCCTTCGGCTTCCTCTTAGGGACGATGATCTTTTCTGCGAAAAATAGAAGAATAGTTTTTAGCGTAAGTATAAAAATTCTTATATTTCAAAAAAACTGCCGAGCACCAGAAGAAGCGACTGGCACCCAGCAGTTCAAATTATTTATTTTATTACTTTGCCTCAAGAGGTTTCTTCCATAATCCGAGCATTAATCCGGAAATAACAGATCCGATCAGAACGGCCAATAGGAACAACAACGCATGACTCGAAAGCGCGGCTACAAAGATCCCACCATGCGGTGCTGGAACGTTGATATTCCAAAACTGAGTGAGACCACCAGCTACGGCTGAACCTAGGATACAAGAAGTCAGGACACGCAGTGGATCGGCAGCGGCGAATGGAATCGCCCCTTCTGTAATGAACGATAAGCCCAATACATAGTTTGTTAACCCTGATTTACGTTCTGATTCTGTAAATTTGTTCTTGAAGAAGGTAGTAGCCAGCGCTATTGCAAGTGGAGGAACCATACCTCCTGCCATTACAGCCGCCATCATGAATCCGTTAGTATTTCCACTGGTAGTGAATACCCCGATGGCAAAAGTGTAGGCCGCTTTATTGAAAGGACCTCCCATATCAATAGCCATCATTCCACCGAGAACGAGACCCAGAATTACTGCATTAACGGTTCCAAGATCGTTAAGCCAATTAATGAGTCCTACGTTCATCCAGCTAAAGATCGGATCGAACAGGTAATACATCAATCCACCGGTTATCAATAGACCAAATACCGGATATAACAGAATCGGCTTTAATCCGTCGAGCGTTTTTGGCAGACCTGCAAACAGTTTGCGCAGACCGATAACAACATAACCAGCCAAGAAACCTGCAGCCAGACCGCCGAGGAATCCAGCGTTGGAATTCAAGGCCATGTAACCGCCAACCATACCTGGCATCAGGGCTGGACGGTCACCAATACTAATCGCAATAAATCCAGCAAGAACCGGAATTAGGAAATGGAAGGCACCATCACCGCCACCAATCGTCTGCAGCAGTTGGAATAGAGGGTGATTCTCTCCACCGACTTGTTCAATCAGGAAGGAGATCGCCAGCAGAATACCACCGCCGACTACAAACGGCAGCATGTGGGAGATACCGTTCATTAAGTCCTTGTATATTTTACTCCCGATACTGCCGGACTTCTCTTTCGACTCTCCTTCATTACCACTACGACCTTCATTATGGTAAATCGGTGCATCGCCGTTCATTGCTTTGCGAATGAGCTCTTCCGATTTGCGAATACCGTCACTAACCGGTCTTTGCAGTACTGGCTTACCATCAAAACGGGCCATTTCCACTTGTTTATCTGCTGCCACAATTACACCACTTGCACGCCGAATCTCATCGGGTGTTAAGACATTTTTGGCACCTTCTGAACCATTTGTCTCTACACGGATATTAACTCCCATTTCCAGAGCCTTCTTCTTGAGCGCATCTTCAGCCATAAAGGTATGCGCAATTCCAGTAGGACAAGCAGTAACAGCTACGACGAATGCTTGGGAATCCGGGTTGCCGACGATTAGCTTTTCAGGTTCGGACTTCTTGACAGCTTCAGCAGCTTCGCTCTCTTTCTCCTTGGCTTCTCCTTCTGCCTGCTTCGCATCGAACAAGGCGGATACCTCATCTGGCGTTCGGGTATTCATCAGCTGTTCAATGAATTCGCTATCGATCAACAGTCTGGACAGCGAGGCCAATGTACGAAGATGCATGTTGCCCGCTCCTTCTGGGGCGGCAATCATAAAGAAGATCCGAGCCGGCTCATCATCAAGCGATTCGAATTCGACGCCCGTCGCACTCTTGGCAAACACAACGGTCGCTTCATTCACCGCTTTAGTCTTGGCATGTGGCATTGCGATACCGCCACCAATCCCAGTACTGGACTGCTCTTCACGCTTGAGGATCATCTCTTTAAATAGAACAGGATCATTGATACGACCACTTGCGGCAAGACTGGCAATCAATTCATCAATTGCACCTTCCTTAGTGGTTGCTTTTAAATCCATAATCATTGTATCTTTTATCATCAAATCCGTAATTCTCATATCTTCCAACTCCCTTGAGTACTTTGAATGCTGTTAGCTTACACTTCTGAGATGTTGATCAGCGGTCTCAGCTGCTCAATGAATGCTCTATCTGCCAGGTCATCAGAGAAAGCTGTTGCGCTACCTGAGGCAACACCTGCACGGAAAGCTTCCATTAAATCTCCAGTCAAAGAAAATGTGCCAACGAATCCAGCGATCATAGAATCGCCTGCGCCTACAGAATTTTTCACTGCTCCTTTTGGAGCATTGGCGTGATATACCCCCTGTTCCGTAATGAACAAGGCACCTTCACCAGCCATTGAAACTAACACATGCTTCGCGCCAGCTTCGAGCAGCTTGCGGCCATAAGTAATAATCTCTTCCTTAGTCTGTATCGTAACGCCGAATAGCTCTGCAAGCTCATGATGATTAGGCTTAACGAGCAACGGCTGATAAGGGAGTGCCTTTTTCAGCGCTGAACCTGTAGTATCAATGACAAACTCGGCCCCTCTTTGCTTGCATACAGATATCAACTTGTCATAGAAATCAGCACCCAGTGAAGGAGAAACACTTCCGGACAATATCACAACATCGCCTGCATTCAGAACAGCCATCTTCTGTAATAATGCCTCTGCCTCCGTATCTCGTATGACGGGCCCTGCACCATTAATCTCCGTTTCCTCTCCATGCTTAAGCTTGATATTAATTCGGGTATCATCAGAAACAAATACGAAATCACTTGAAATCGACTCTTTCCGCAACCATTCCTCAATATATCGTCCAGTGAATCCACCAAGGAAGCCTATAGCTTTATTCTGAACCTCAAGCTGATTTAACACGCGTGATACGTTGATCCCTTTACCTCCAGGAAGCTTCAAATCACGTTTCATCCGATTTAAGCCACCTAGTCTCAAATCTTCAACTTCCACGATGTAATCGATGGAAGGATTAAGCGTTACTGTATAGATCATAATTATCCCTCAATTATTTTGGTTTTCTAAGCCATAGATTACCGGCTAAACATGCGGCAAATGTAATTTCTCCAAACGATCTTACAATGATTCCATACCACTCAAATTAAGACATTTTCTAACCGTAGAACATCCTCCACCTAAAGGTCATACCAGCGAGAAATCTACGCCCATTTGCGTAATCTCACGGATGAACTTATCTGACGCACCAGAATCAATAATGCAGTGATCCATTTCCGTCACGTCGGCAACCTTACAGAAGGATACTTGACCGAGCTTGCTATGATCAGCCAGAAGAATTACTTGCTTCGCAACCGAGATCATCTTACGTTTGGTCGCTGCTTCAAGCATATTAGGTGTAGTGATTCCTTCTCGTAAGTCTAATCCGTTGGTTGCAAGAAAGGTTTTATCAACTCTTACCATCTCTAAAGAGCGCTCTGTCATCGGTCCTACAAAAGCCAATGTATCCGGCCGCAACATTCCGCCTGTAATCGAGACTTCTATATTGCGACAATCCCGCAGTTCATTAAGCGCCATAATCGAATTCGTAATGACTTTGATATTAGAAAAAGCCCTCAGCTCTTTGGCAATCTGTAGCGTTGTGGTTCCAGCATCCAGCAGAATAGCATCGCCTTCCTGAATCATCTCTACAGCCTTGCGTGCTATCCTCTGCTTCTCATCCAACAATCGATCTTCCTTATCTGGATAAGTCGCCTCAAAGTTAACGCTCTGCAGGGAAACTGCCCCGCCGTGCGTTCGTTTCAGCAACTTGGCTTCTTCAAGCTCTTTCAGGTCACGGCGCACAGTAGACTCAGACACGCCCAGTTCCTGACTTAGCTCCTGTACCGAAGCTCTTGAATTCTTTTCCAAAAAAAGCACGATTCTTTGTTTTCTCTCTTCCTCAAACAACATCGTGGTTCGCTCCTTTAAGTTACAGTGCTATCCCATTTATTAAATGCGCTTATCTTTGGAAATCCATGACCATTATTTGATTATATCTGACTGTTATTGATCATTTGTGCTCGTTTATGATTTTAACAGCGTTTTCATCATCTGTAAAGCGCTTTAACATTAAAAATCATACTCCGGCAAAATGTAATAAATGGAATGATTTCATGCTTCGCTCAAGGTGAAACAGGCCCATAAGAAAATTACATACCAATTGCCTATCTCCTCACTGGTGTTTAAAACATATTAATACTACATATAGGAAAAAGCGGGTGATCAGAAATGGCCAACGGAAGAAACAACAAAAAAATGGGCGGTAACAGCAACGCTAAGAGTAATGGAAATAGTAATGGAAAAAACAACGGGAACGGTAATAGTGAGGAAACAGCAGAATTAAGTGCTGAAGATTATGAAATCATTGCTGCCGCACTGGCCACTTTAGGGGAATTTTTCGCTTTTTTATCTCTCGTCAAGGCAAGACAAGTTACGAAGGAAACCGGAGGCGAGATTGAAGTACCAGAAATATTCACCCTTTCCACGAAGAAGAAACCTTATAGACGGAAGTTAAGATGATTCACAAAGCCCCCGAGTGATTTATATGATGATGTACAGTTATGTGTTGTGAACAACTTACTTGGCGTAACCTCAGTCATTGGGTCATCCTCCACGGATATGCCAAGAACTACCTATAGGAGAGTAATCCATTCTTTTGAATCAAGTCATGTGAATTAGGGTTATTAAACTACATAGATTATATTTTGAACTTGGGGGATGTTCCTATTGCAACAACAGAAGTATTTTCGGACAAGTCTTGCTATTATCGCTTTTTTACTTATTTTGTACTTGGGCTCCAAAGTAATGTTTCTATTCGCACCACTGGCTGCCATTATCAGATTATTACTCGTTCCCATGGTACTATCAGGTTTCATGTACTACTTATTACGACCGTTAGTAAGAGTTCTTGAGAAAAGAAAATTAAACCGGGCATTCTCCATCCTGCTCATTTATTTCTTGTTTGCCGGTTTGTTTATTCTCTTCTGGGTTCTAGTCTGGCCGACACTGCAAGAACAAATTCAGAACTTTATTGATAATACGCCTTACCTTGTTCAGGGATTACAGGATCAGTTCAATGCATTAAGGGATAATCCGACACTCTCACGCTTTTTCCAAGGGGACTCCGACATAGCTGCCCGTATATCAGAATATCTTAGCGAGGCTATTACTTGGGTAACCAATTCGATGTCCAATTTGATCGGCGTAGTTTCCAGCATTGTTATTCTAATCGCTACCTTGCCCATCATTTTGTATTACATGCTAAAAGATGACTATAAGCTGTCACCAAAACTACAAAGCTTAATCCCTAGAAAGTACCGTAAAGAAGGCAAAGAAATGTTCGGGGATATCGACAGCGCACTGAGCAGTTTCATCGTCACACGTGTGGTGCTAAACGTCGTACTCGGTATTATGTTGTATATCGGTTTCCTTATCATCGGATTGCCTTATTCACTGCTGCTTGCAGTAATTTCAGTACCGCTCAATTTCATTCCTTATGTGGGTTCTTTCCTTGCGGGAGTACCGGTAGTTATTGTTGGATTCATTGAATCACCCACGATGGCAATATGGTCGCTGGTCGTCATATTCATTGCACAGCAAATCCAAGATAATGTACTCTCACCGATCATTTACGGCAAATCATTAGATGTGCATCCTCTGACCACGGTCCTTCTTGTTCTTATAGGTGGGGATTTCTACGGTATTATTGGTGTGCTTATTGCGCTGCCCGTCTATATGATTGCCAAAATTATTTTTCTGCGAGTATATGAGATTATTGTTGCAGATCGAGAGGAAGAGGCTGAGCCTCTCAAGCATGAGAATCTATAGCACTTACGAACTGAATGAGGTTCCATAAATAAAAAAAGGTACGTCTCCAATTGGAGATGTACCTTTTCGTGCTTCTTTATAGGATTACTGAAATTAACCTCGCAAAGAACGAACTACAAATATATGATTGCCTTTCATAAGGTTCTGTCCATCCTGAAGTGTAACTGAACCTTTGGTATGCGAAATGATGGTCGTATTCAGAGCAATCAGCCGATCTTCTTTCCAAACACTTACAGCCGATTTAAAATATACTGCATTATCAAATTGCTGCCGTTCCCTCATCACATAACCCACAGAATGCAAGACTGGAGGCAGTGCTCTTTCTCTAGGAGCCAAAGCTTTAATGACCACAATATCCCGAAATGGCACAGCAATTTCCTGATGACCGATGACCGCTACAGAAGCGGAAAGATCCCATTTGCGAAGAATGCCTTTCATGATCGTGTAAGGTTCGTCCCCGCAGTACATGATAACCGGTTTACCAACCCAATGCTTCATTGCTCCCTCCCCCTTCCCAACATCCCATTAGTTATATGTCCGAAATGAACCAATCGATTCCTTTCATTCCCTTCGACTCCAAAAACTGATTGACCTTCGAAAAAGGACGGCTACCAAAGAATCCACGATACGACGAGAGCGGACTCGGATGTGGAGACTGAATAACCTCATGACGACTTTGGTCTATGAAGGCACCTTTTTTCTGTGAATGACTTCCCCATAAAATAAACACCATCGGCGTAGTTCTTTCATTTAACTTCTTCATTATGGTGTCTGTGAATGTCTCCCACCCTAGACCTTTATGAGAATTCGGCTCTCCCTCACGTACCGTTAGTACCGAGTTGAGCATAAGCACTCCCTGTTCTGCCCATCGCAGTAAGGATCCGTGATTTGGAATTGGTACACCGATATCATCCGATAACTCCGTATAAATATTACGCAGTGAAGGCGGTATACGCACCCCCGGATTTACCGAGAAGCTTAAACCATGTGCTTGTCCCGCTCCATGGTAGGGGTCCTGTCCCAAAATAACAACCCTTGTCTCACTATAAGGTGTATGCTTTAACGCCGTGAACAGTAATTCTTTTGGCGGATAGACTGTATGTTCCTTATATTCACTTTCCAGATTAGCCATTAGCTCCAGAAAATAGGGCTTTTGCATTTCATCCTGTAATATCTCATCCCAATCGTTGCCGAACATCCCCAATTCTCCTCCTCTAGCCGAAACCCAGAACCTTACTCTAACTATTTCCGACCATAATCTGCTTTAATTTCGCCCCACTCTTTAGTCTGCCACTTAAGCACTTTATTGTCATATGTATTGGTTTGCAACCAACGTTCTGCCCGATCAATAAGTACCCATATTTCCTCTGTTGAAGCATCACGTGGCAAGGTTGTAGCAACCTTTTTCTGCTTTACCCACTTCATTGCATTCACAGAGTCACTGTAGACCGTTTTAGTGCTTCCTTCTTTCTTCAGGAGCGCCAAGGCATGCACAATCGCTAAAAACTCACCTAGATTATTAGTGCCCTTCTTAATCGGACCGCAAGAGAAAATGATATCGCCCGTTTGTGTATCCACGCCTTTGTATTCGACTGGACCCGGATTTCCACGCGTACCTACATCCACAGAAATGCTGTTGTAATCGATCTCCGCTGAGGTCTCCACTGTAGCGCTTCGTTTAAAAGAACTTGTCCCCTTAGACTTAGCCGCACCGGATGCTGATGACCCTGTTCCCCAATTACCTTTCCAACCCGCTGTGTATGCCGCATCTGCCGCCGCTTTAGATTCATACGATTTATATTTGGCTCCGGTATAGTGATCGGTCTGCGCCTGGCATTCCGCCCAAGTGCTATAGACTCCCGGCTGCTTGCCTTCCCATACTACATAATATTTCTGTTTAGCCATTGGTACAGCTCCTTTTTTCACCTTAACTTATTGTAATCCAAAATGCTTCTTCATCAAAAGAAGAATGTTATTTTTCGTGAATTCCTTCGAATAATTCATATTTTCCAGGTCATACTATACGCCAGAGATGTCCAGGCCTATATTACCATTTGTAGAATGATCGGTAAATATTATTGTGTACTCAAGCAGAAAAGCCTTCAGCTTCCCTCAAGGACGGTAAGCGTTTGTGCTTACACCACATTAATACTAACTAATCAGTCTATATTAAGCTCGTAGGATATCAGTACAATTACTCAGGGAGGTTATACAGATGAGAAAGATAGCAAGCGTAGCCGCAGTATTTGCAATTGTGCTGTTGGTCGGATGCGGAAACTCAACCAATAACAATGCCAACGTTACCCCTACCGCCACTACTACACCTGGTAACACAAATAACGCTGGCAACACTAATAACACCACTGATGCTGTAACCTCAGCGTCGGTAGTGGATAATGAAGAGGCCTTTAAAAAGGCAATCAGTGCGGACGGTACTTGGATTGCTGCTACGCTGAAAGACTTAACCTTCACCGAAGATCTCGTACTGGACGGGCAATTCACGAATAAAGATGAACCTGCTCGAAAAATCGCTCTCTACACACAAGATGCAGAGCACAATATCACTAACTCCTATAAACTAACTGCACCAAAACTTACGATCAAAAGTAAAAACGCCCGTATTCAAGGCGGCACATTTATCGGTGATGTATACGTCGAAGCAGATGGCTTCAGTTTAGTAAATGCAACGGTTGAAGGGAATGTTTACTTCGCAGATGCTAAGTATCAATCCACCTTCGATACCTCGGATCAAGGAAAAGTAACGGGTGTTACAGAAGTGAAAAAATAAGTAAAAAGGTGCTCTCAAGTCGATAAGACCTGAGAACACCTTTTTTTCATGACTTCATTATTCTTGATAAAACCCATTTTTGAAAAAGGTATACCATCCATCGATTTGTTCTAATGGCATAACCTTTAACTTCTTCAAGACTTCCCTTGTAAATTCCAAAGAAGCCGTACCATTAGCAGTAATGATATTGTCACTCGAAACGGTCTGTTTTTCTAAAAAATTTGCGTGTCCTTTATAATTAGGAGCGAACTCTTTTAAATAATCTAATGAATTTCCAGTGTGAGGAATCTCATCTAAATAGCCATGTTCTGCCAAAAAGGTTGATGCGTCACATATAGCCGCTATAGGAGTTCTATTCTGTATACAACTTTCAATCACTGGAGTAATCGCTGAATTATCTTTCCAACTCGTACCTCCAATTAAAATTAACATTTCAAACTGGGCGGGTAAACTATCTATAGTATAGTCTGGAATAACAGTAAATCCGCCCATAGATTGTACATTGTCGCTATTTAAAGAAACTGTCTTAACTTTGTATTCACTTTCTGGCTTGTTTAGTTCGGCACTTATATAGCCAGCTTCCCAATCTGCATATCCATTAGAAATAAAAATCAATACTTCTTTTTTCATTTACTGTTCCCCTCAAGTTTCAACAACGTATCTGCAACTTCCCGCCCGTTAACCAACAGGACAATCCGATGTTCCCCGGGATAATGACGACGAGTGGTTAAATCCGCCCAGCGATGTGTCCGTTTGCCTGACAGAATTGTACCCCCAGGTACTGTTTTATCCGATAGTAAGAAAGATTTACGAGAGGTTCGACCTGTAGCCTTCACGAAATAGATGCCATATTCTATTCGTACACGGGCAGGAGTTCCTTCACAAACTTGAAGTTCGTATTGTAATTCAGAGTTTTCTCCAATTCGCAATTGGGTAGGATCAATCGTTATAGAAGCACTCGTTATGAGTGGTGTTGCTTCGTCTGCTTGCTCCGCATATCCGAATAAAGCCATAATCTCCGGATTAGCTTTACGGATTAAAGAACGACAACCATGCCGCACAATCCAGTCTGTGAGGGGATCTATACCTATCCAGCGGCGAGCTGTCTCAAGTACCACCTCCGGGTGATCCTTCGCAATATCGTTCAAATGGTTAGCCACGCTCTTGCGCACATATAGGGAAGAATCCGCCTTAAGCTGCTCAAGCACAGGCAGCACAGGGGCTGGATCTAGCTTAAACATGGGGAGCGCCTGTCCCCATGGTAGACGAGGGCGACAACCCTCACTTGCTAATCGTCGCACATGCTCATCGGGGTGCTTCGACCATACTAGCATTTGCGCCATCATCCGCTCCGGTTCACGCAAGAGAAACGGTCTAACCGCAAATTCTGCTGATGATTTCGGTGTGAACCTTTCCAGCGCCTGCATAGACAGCTCCCAATGCTCAGCCCCTTGACCAAATACCTCTACAAAATCTGGAAAGATCAAGTATGGAAATCCCACACAATCCTCAGTAATAGCGAACAGAATCGCCAGTGCTTCCTCATAAGGAAGCTGTAAATGACTTCCCAGTGTCTCCGTAATCCGCCGCATCCTTGCCTTCAGTTCGAGCGTATCCCAAGGTTCAGCCATTGCCGAAATTACAAATGCATCAGTGTCGAAAACACTATGTACACTGCGAATCTTTTCGCCAAAACCATGCAGAAATTGTTCATTGTACATCGCTTTTAAAGGTTCAGCCATTGTGTATCCCTCATTTTCTTCTATAAATCATCAGAAGTTAATCTGTTATGAAATCGTAGCACACCCAATTTGACAACAGTGTGTCAACTTCGGCTATTCCCTAATCTAGAACATAAACCTGCCTAGTATCGAGATTAATCATTCGACTTCTCGTATCATTACGCGAAATATAAATAGGTTGTCCGGTAGAGTCGATCCAATATGAGATGGGAATCGAAATTCCACAATTTCGGTAAGATCCGTCAGCATGGCTCGTCCCAATAATCATCGTGTTATATTTCACAGCAATCCTAGTGGCTTCCTCGATCCATAATTCAAATTGTTCTTCGCTGAACATGCCTACCCCAATCGGATGTGCGATGAAATCTAACGACTTAGCCTGTCCTTCCAAACCAGCGTATCCTTGCAGAAGCTCAACACACAGCAAATAACCAATACTGAGGCCATCCGCTTCCGCAACTGACGGGCGATACAGCTGTTCATCCATCGGCGATTTGGCTCGTTCCAAAATGATGTCCCCAGAAGGATGAATCATTAGCGCTCTATCCTTGTTATTGCTGTTCCTATATCCTGTAATGATCAGCTTTTTATATGTTTTGGCAACTTCACATAAGGTCTTTACACTGGCTTCATCTGCTACATAACCTTCTGGATACAACACCGCGTCAAAAGAATCCTGTCTGCTCATTTCTTTGAGCAAATGCTCCAAATGGGGTTCGTGATTAGGTTGCGCTACGAGTAATCTCATATTTCCCCTCCAACGGTTAATTAATTAGCACCTTCACCTGTTCTAAGCTTTGCTCTGCACGACTGTTCAAAGCTCTCTTATCTTTAAGGCCAAGCTCCTTAAGCTCATGTCCAGGGTCAATGACCAGCGGCTGTGAGATTACATTTTCGAGAATTTGCACAGCAACTTTACAGGCCTCAAATAATAGTTCTTTTGGGATCACTTGTTTATGAGAGCCAATAATTCCTACCAGTTTCTCTGCGTAGATCAATCTAACCAGACTATCCGCACTCATCATATTCCGCGAGGCAAAAGAAGATACCTTCTCCACAATCCAGCTGTCTTGATAGTTTCTCGATAAGGCATCTAGTGCAGTAATTGCATCCCAATCTCGGATCGACAACTGCTCAGCGTACGCCAAGGCCATTTCATTGAGCCATTCTATCTCTTGTTCTCTAGGAATTTCAAAACTCTTATACTCTTTCAGCAAACCTGCCTTATGCATATCTAAAATATGACCCAGAAATCGTGTGTATAACTCCTTGGCTCTTTGTAGCTGTTCTGTCATTTGGCGATCATCCTTTCACTACACAAATCATATCCGTCCGCAGGTTTCTTTTCAAACCAGAAAGTAAAAAAAAGACAGACAGCGAAACAACTTCGCTACCTGCCCTCGGATGATCTTCGGATTTTAATACAATTACAACCAAATTTCGCATATTTTTGACCGAAATCAAGTAATTCCTCCTCAAATTCATCCGCAAATCGTGGTAAAATAGTTCCTTAGGATTATTTATATTCATACATGTTGAAGATATCACCGGAGGGAATACCATGCCACATACACTTAATAAAAATATTGATTTTTTCATAGCTGCTTTATCCCAAACTTATATCACTGCCCTACAGCTTGATCCTGATGGAATGTATTCTGAGGTTGCCTCAGGAATCGTTGAAGAGTTCTCCGATGTACAGGTACGCCTTAGAAGATATGACGGCTCCGTATCACACTATGCTAGGGACAATACAAAATTCCAGCGCAATAAAGGTTAGCTGAGAATGCATGCCAAAAAGACGTGACTGGAGAAATCATCTACAATGATCTTTCCTCCCGTCACGCCTTTGCATCCTCTATATCCTGCTAGTTAAGTACAATCCATTCCCCTTCGGCATTCGCTGACTGTACTTCCGCCTCTATGATTTCCAAAGAATCTGCTGCACTCTCAGGCGTACAAATGATAATAGGCTTATCTTGAATAATCGCATCCAAGAAATAGACCAGCTCCCTGTAGTAGCCCGCATCCGGGGAAAGCTCTACCGTGAAGCCTGCTCCATCATTAGGATTCACCTTGACTCCACTACCATCAAATACAACATTTCCTCGCTCGAAGTTAACCCTGTACCCCATGTAGAATCCAAAGTCGCCCTCCAGCGTCCAGTCCACCTGAGCATTGATCACCTTTGCATCCTTATAAAAATAGTGTGTAGAAGCAATATCATATCCGCTTCCCGGTAGAACATTTCGTCCCAAGGTCGATACTTTATCCGGTCTGCCGAACAGATAGTTAATCATATCCGTATCGTGAATATGCATATCCACAATGCATCCACCGCTTAGCTTCTCATCCAGAAACCAATCTTTAGGAGCCCCTGAACCACGGTAGAAATATCCTTCTGTCACTTTACCAAATTGCTCAGTTTCCACAACTTCTTTCAAATATTCATACCCTGGCCAAAAACGCAGGCACTGCCCGATCATCAATTTCTTTCCACTGCGCTCTGCTGCTTCTACCATTTTCTGCGCTTCTACTGAAGTTCTAGCCATCGGCTTCTCACAAAAGACATGATATCCTCGTTCCAGCAGCGAACAAGCCATTTCAGCATGCAGGTAAGTAGGAACTGCAATATCGATCATATCCAGTTCCTCATTCGCTATCATTTTCTCCAGATCATCATAGAGACTGTAAGCTGTTAAATCATACACTTCTCGAGCGGTACTCATATTGCCGTCCGCTTTACCGTCTTTCAATTCTTCAATTCGCAAGTCACAGATGGCTTTAAGGGCGATGGGATGCCCCTCTTCCGTTAAGCGAACATAATTATCAAAATGCATCCGGCCCATAAATCCAAAGCCAATCAAACCTATTTTCAACATAGTGAAGCCTCCCCAGCTAAATGATTAATAATTAAACGAGCTCTAAGCTCTATCCAAGCACCTTCCAGCCCAGCGGATTGTATCTCAGCCTCAATGATTGCTATAGACTGAGCATCACCTTCCCCCTTACTTTAAGCTTTGAAAGTGGTACGTCCGAGAATGGCATCCATAGCTGCAGAAGTATTAAAAATAATTTGCTCCGTATAATGTGTGTATGACGGTATCATTTCACCGGTAACATAATTGTTGTATCCAATGTCTTCAAGCGCTTTCATAACTGCTGGATAATCGACATCTCCGGCAAGCAGATCAACAAATCCATGAAGCCCACCAGCCGTCCGACGGTAATCCTTGAAATGCACTTTTTTAATTCTATGGCCTAGAATCCGTATCCACTGCTCTGGATAACCGGAATGCACGATATTTCCAACATCAAGATAGGAACCTACATAACTGGAACCGACCGTATCAATAAAAGTACGTAATTCAAGCGGAGACAGCAAGAATTTATTCCACACATTTTCAAGACCAATAGAAACGCCTGCTTGCTCAGCATCCTTGGCTAAATGACTAATCGCTTCCAGCGCTCTATCATAAGCTTTTTCATAATCAACAACCTCACAGCCCTCGATGAAATCCACACCAACAGCGCCAGGGATGACAAGAATTGTATCTACACCTAGCGCAGCCGCCAGCTCCAGTTGCTTTTTGCATACGTCGATTGCCTTGGTTCGATTCGCTTCAGATTCACTAGTCATCGCATAAGACCAATATAGACCTGTTGCCAGCCCCGCGATCTCCAGACCCGTTTCATTAATAGAATCACGAAGGATACGCGCTTCTTTCTCAGTGGTTTGCAGGCCAAGTTCACCTGACTCATTTAATGACAGCTCGATCCCCTCAAATCCAGCCGCTTTGGCTAGACGTACGCATTCTTTAATTTCAGTTCCTTCGCGAAACGACCAGATGTTTATTCCCTTTTTCATTTAAATTCTCCTCCTATTTGTTCTTTTCCGTTTTCCACTCCCTAGGCTTAGATGCACTTTGTATCCTTTAATTATTTATATTATACTAGATTTAAAATTCGATTTATTTAGGCGAAGAAGAGACTTTTTGCATTATTCCGGTCTATTCTATTAAAGATTCAGGAGGCAGTGACATGTCTGACAAAGATCCCTCTTACCCACTGAGAAAGCAGGTACCCTCTCGTGATTGGGCACCCGGAATTCACTATGCACAATTGCAGACACTTCCACCTTGCACCTTCCAAAGAAGAAGGCTATATGACTTCGAGCTACTATATGTTCGCCAGGGCAAATTATTAACAAAGATGGATACGGAAGAATATATACTGAACGCTGGGCAGCTAATTTTCCTCTCATCTGGGGTATATCATCAGAATATTATCCTGTCAGATTCAGATACTAAGCTTATTGGAATCCATTTTGATTTCTTTGGGGAATCAATTATTACACATGATGAAGATATGGTAGTTAATGAGGATGAAGTCATACACGATAAATTCGCCTTTGAAGCCGTAACTGTCCCCTTCATGCCATTGTCACAAGAACCGATCTACTCCCCGCCACCCGAATGTGTTCATGCCATGGAACAGCTCGTTCATGAATTCACTATGCGGCCTGCCGGCTATGAGTGGGTCTGTCGAGGGCTACTACTTGGTATTCTGACTTCGCTGCTTCGAACGCAAAGCTCCCGAGATGCAGCTAAGTCTTCAGTTCACACCGAACGGATCAGGGCATTAATAGACGAGATAGAAGAGCGGTTAGCAGAACGCTGGACCAATAAATCCATGGCCACATCCATGAATATGCATGAGGACCACTTTGCCAAGCTCTTTCGTGAGGTCGCAGGTATGCCCCCCGGAGAATACCTCCGCTCGATCCGGCATAGGGAAGCGCGTAAGCTGCTGCGAGAAACGGATTGGCCGATTGAGAGGGTGGGCGATCAGGTCGGCTATTCCGATATCCATTATTTCAGCAGGGTGTTCACGGCGAATGAGGGGATTTCTCCGCGGGCGTATCGCAAGTTGTCTCGGATTCTCTAGATACGGAAACCCCAGAACATCTCAATCCAAGTAAGAAGAACTCGCCAAAAACATTGCGGTTGATGGATTCATGCTTATGATTAAAAAGCAAAAGCCCCCTTCCCTGAAAAATCGAAGAAGGGGGCGGCTCTAAAACTAATTAGGGAAAAACTCCCTGAAAATAATCAAAATTCGCTCTAAACGAACGCAATCAGGGAATTCCTCCCTAATAATAAGGGGGATTCCTTTAATTGCTATCGAATCAGCAAAACTTTAGGGAGGTTTTCCCTGATTATTAATCTAATGACCAAAAATCCCGGAATTTCAGGGAGAAATTCCCCAATTACTCTATCGAAGCGGTACAATTCAGGAAAGTTTGAGACAACAGCGGCCGCAAGTCCAAATGTTCTCCGTAGTTACGACTGACTCCTTAAATGTATGTCTTAAAGTGAAGTTACATATTCATATCCAGCCACACACTTTCCATTCCGTTCAATTCCAGCTCTATTCTCAAATCGTTCTCCATCAGGATTGTCGTCTTTTGGGTCTCCGCTGTGTTATTTACAGCACAATAGCGGCCAGTCTCAGGGTAAGCATGACACTCTACATTCGGATTCAATGAGAACCAAGAATACAATTGTTCCTCTTGATGTGCAGCCCAAAAGATCGCCCGGCTCAGTAATCTAGTATTCTGGATACTATACGGCAGCCCTGCAATATAAACGCCTCGACCCTGCCCAAATGAATTCACGGCAAGATTGCAGCTATTGTCGTGCACATCCAAGACTTGTGCTCCAATCTCCGCTTGATAAATCATGGTCATCCCTTCACCATAATCAATGTCGCCTTCCAGATCTTCCGTAATGAAATGCTCCTTTACTGGCGTTACCTTAGGCTTATTAACGCTTGCTGTAAAACCCATTTCCTTTTGAACACCTAAAATATCTGCTAGTTGAAAGAGAACCCCTTGATGCTCATATGCCGTTGGATCACCAATTCCAATAAAGCCGCCGCCTTGATGCACCCATTCACGAATGCTAGATACCACTTTCGGATCGCTCCAATGATCTCCGCCACTCCAAGAAGTATGGACATCACCCGCGTTAATGATCACACCGATACTAGGATCAATCCCGTGTTGTCCAATATCATCAAAGCTTATAAATTCAATGTCGAAAGGCAAGCCTGCGAGTGACTCCAGTGCCCCTATGTAGGAATAACATCTTTGATTCCATAAAGAGTGAGCCACTTGGTGCGTCTGCCAGCTGCGAATGTAGCCCCAAGTATTAAGAATCGCCACTTTAAACGATGCTTTATACGGCTGAGTCCCTTCAGCATTTGCATGAATTCCTTTAAACTGAGTCGCAATCTCCGTCACATGATCAATAAAATTAGGGAATTGGTACGCCAGACTTAGATATCCGCCATACCCCATTCTTCCAACCGATTTACGCATAAGTGCCCGGCGACATTTTATCCAGATCGGCATGGACTCTCCAACAGGATCTCCACCTTCAAAGAATACATCTGGGAAGAAGTAAGGGTAGAACCGGGCTTCGGTATCCTTAATAGGAATATCCGCGATCATACGGGTCGTAACCCCATCTCCGGCAGCCCCGACCACTGCATCTAGCCCAATCTCGGAAAAATATTTACCATAAGGCTCTGTCCCTGCCCAGTGATCCCCAAAGAACATAATGGCTTTCTTACCGAAATCATGCACCATATCAACACATTGTTTGGCATAACCTGCAATGAATTTCTGATTAAATTCCATCCAGTCCAAATACCTTGGCGTCGGATTCATAAACGGTGTATTATATCGTCCTTGATCCACAAAATCTTCCGCAGTCAGACGATATCCATAAGCTTGTTCAAACTGATCTAATGCTAATGGACTTACGCAGCTTAGATAGCCAAACCAATTAACTTGCTTCTCCTTACCTTCCTTATTAAAAATCAAGTCGAAATTATAAAAGAAGGTAGTAAAACGAACGATATCAGTCTTCGGATGCTTTGCTAGCCAATCTTTCAGCACCTTCAATACATGCTCTTGCGCCTCGGGATAACGAACATCCAGTGGTAAGCGATGCTCTTCCGTCCAGTTATTCGTGATGTGATTGTACATAGAGACCGGTTCCCAAATCTGATAGGCCAAGAAACTGACGGTATATTTGTGAAACTGTTCCGCCTGCTCAAGCGTGACGATCCCCTCTGCATAACTCCAATGTGCCGAAGGTACTATTTCTCCTGTGGTCCGGTTTACAACCTGCCAATACTTTTTAATATCCACATCTGTATTAGGAACAAATTGATCTGCAAAAAAATCTGCCATAATATCAATGGTCTTCACCTTCGATGTCGCAATCAATGGTGCAGACATCAGATAAATCTGCTGTCTATACTGTGGATGCTGCTTTGCCCACTCGTTGTCCTCACGTACCAGACAAAGCGTTGAATAGATTTGCAGACCCATATCAAGAATGTCCTGCGATAGACTCGTGCCATCACTGTCACGTACAGCATCTACGCCCCATCTCTCTACAAGATCGGCTATGACCTCTTCCATTCCTGTTTCACCAGGTAGTGTAAATCTTCCTTTGTCCACACAAATTCCCTCCATGACTTTGTAGTTCAGCCCTTAATTCCACCAGCGCTTATTCCTTGGAGCAATTGTTTTTGTCCTACCACATATAGGAGAATCGTTGGAATGAGTACCAAGATCAATGCGGCAAATAGTGCGCTCCAATCTGTAGCATACCTTTGAACCTCAAACAGATTGGCTAAACCCACCGGTAATGTTTTTTTGCTATCCGTTTGAATTAGAACTAATGCCAGTGGATACTCATTCCAAAAGCCCATCGCTGCCAGCATACAGACCGTTACAATTCCCGGCTTAGCTAGTGGCGCAATGATTCTGACGAGTACCCCTGTATTCCCGCAACCGTCAATCTTGGCGGCCTCTTCATAATCTCTAGGGACAGATCGCAGAAATCCGCTTAACACAAAGATCGCAAAAGGAAACTGAAGGACAGCATAGATCAAACCGAGCATCCCGCGATTGTCCAGCATCCCGAAAGAATTCACCTGAATAAATAAAGGAACCATGATATAAGAAGCTTGGAGAAAGATACAGGCCATATAAATATTAAGAATCATTTTGGAACCCCAAAACTTAAATCTCGTTAATACATAAGCTATAGGGACCACAAAAATAACTAGAATCGCAGTGGAAAGTACCACTAGAAAGATAGAATTCAGGAAATAACTTCCCATCTTAGATTTCTGAAAAGCACGTACATAGTTATCCAAGTGTAAGGCTTGTGGAAAGGAGAAAGGATCGGTTAGAAATTCCGTGTTGCTCTTAAATGAGGCTAAAAGATTCCATACAAACGGATATAACAAAACAATAGTAGCCACAATCAGAAACAGCCGAGTGATCCAATTGATAATGTTTATTTTTATAAGACTCTGTTGATTACTATTCACCCTTCTCCCCTACCCTTCTGCTCGATTTGTAAGTAGTCTAGACAGAAAAGAAAGGACAAAGGCAAACGCAAGCGTAAAAATCGCGATAGCCATGGCATAACCAAAGTTCGCATTTTGGAACCCTTGAGTGTACATGTAATGGAGTAATACAGTAGTACCACCTGCCGGTCCACCGCCGGTCATGATTGTTACGACGATAAAGCTTAAATTGATCGTACCCGCCAGGGACAGCACGAAGGTTATTCCAATGATTTCTTTTAACAGTGGGATCGTAATGCTGACAAGCTTCCGGAAATACCCTGCACCATCAATGGTCGCCGACTCGAACACATCCGCAGAAATCCCATCTATTGCAGCGATATACATCACCATATAGTAACCAACCGCCTGCCAGATCAGAGTGACCGCAACGCACCATAATGCAGTTCGGCTATCCCCAAGCCAAGTCATAGTCAGTTGATCCAGCCCAATACTTGAGAGAATATTGTTCAAGATCCCCATGTTCGGATGAAACACAAAGGACCATATGATCCCGACTACCGTCAAAGAGATAATGCTTGGGAAAAAGAATACCGTCCGGTAAAAGCCTCTCTCTTTCAGCTTCGTCTGCGTCAATAGAAAAGCAAGCACTAAGCCAAAGGCTAAGGTAACCACCGGCACGACCAGCATCAGCTTGAACGTATTACTAAGCGCTTTGAGGAACATCTCATCTTGGAACATATATTTATAGTTATCCAGAAAGATAAACTTGTTCTCATCACTCATCCCGGTTGCATCCGTAAAAGACATAACGAATGCCCGAAAGGTTGGAATGATCATAAATACGAGAGTCAACAGGAGCGCAGGAATGGTACATACGGCTATGAATAGCTTCGGATTTTTAGTTTTCGTTGACTTAGTCTTTAATTTTCTGTTTCTAGGAGCTACTTCCGTTAGTTGCATCTCAGACATCTTTCTCACTCCTCTTCATGCAAAATGCATCCTGTTCATAGATGTCTGTATCCATTCTTAACAGGATGCATTGGCATGAGATGCTATAAATTATTTACTAGCTGCTTTCTCTTTACGAATCTGTGCAAAAGCTTTTTCAACATTATCCATCCATTGGTCAGTGGTCATTTGACCTGTCATGACTGGCGTCATCGTATTCTTGAACATTTCAGTGACTACACTAACTTTGGAGCCCTTCGGTAAGGATTGCCAGCCTTGCAGAATTGAAATGGAACCATTGTAAGCCTCAAACATGTCATATACACCTTTGGTCAAGTATGGCTTCGACAGCTCCTTCGCACCATTAAGTGCGTACGCACCATTAGCTTTTTCCGCGAATAATTTAACGGACTCATCCGTATACAGGAACTTTAAGAATTCTTTAGCCAGCTCTGGATTTTTAGCTTTTGCAGGAATGGAGAATTGCTCATAGCTGGAAAGTACGTACTTCTGATCTCCTTTATTAAATACAGGGACGGTTGTCATCCCAAATTCAAAGCCATTCTCCCTTGGTGAATCCTTCATTTCATTTTCCATCCAGTTGCCGTTTACAATAAACAACGCTTTCCCCATCATCATATCAGTCTGCGATTGGGTATGGTTCAAGGCAACTGTGCCATCCATCAGATATCCGTCTTTAGATATTTTGTAGAATATATCCAATACTTTTTTGATCGTATCGTTCTTAAATGAACCTTCCTCATAAGCAAAGACTTTATCTAACGTTTCTTTACCGCCCGCACTAGCAATCGCAGGATACAGAATTTCTTCCAAATAGTCCGGATAGATACCTTGGTAAGTGAACAACGCTCTTTTCGTTTTCGTTCCATCTGCATTGACCAAGAAGTTCTCTTCTTTTTTCAGCTCATCGCCTAATGCAAAGAACTCGTCCCAAGTCTCAGGAACACTCCAGCCTTTTTCCGCGAACAAAGTTTTGTTGTAAATCAAGCCCATCGGTCCAGCGTTAAAAGGTGCCAGATAGATCTTCCCGTCTTGATACGGCTGAAATCTTGTGCTGTCCAGCATTCCTGGAAGAATCATATCCTTTAGCGTCTCATCTTTATCTAAGGCCTTGCTTTCGAATACATCAGTGATGTCTAGAAGTCCTTTTTCTTTAATCAGGGAAAGCATAATCCCACTTTGCTCTGTATCCGTAACAGATAGGAAGTCAGGAGGATTACCGGCAACAATCTGTGGTCTGATCACTTCACCAACCTTAGGGTTGATCGTCATATTCACTTTTACCCCTGGATAAGTACTCTCGAATTTACTGACAATTTCATTCCAATAATCGGCGCCATATCCACCTTGGAATACAGCAATACTCAGTTCCTTGTTATCAAAATCCTTCTTAGCATCCTCTTTAGAAGTATTCTCGGCGTTCGTTGTACTTGTCGCTTCCGCTGTACTCGTAGCTTTTGTAGAATTCGAATCCTTTGAGGCAGCTGGTGTATTCGTGCTATTCCCACAACCAATCAACCCCACACCCAGCAGCGTAACTGCTAATAACGTACTCATTGTCTTTCTCATAAACGCCCTCCTTAAGATGTTCTTGCTAATGACCCAACCACAGATTAAATATTGAAAACGCTTTATCTGATAAATTAAGTATAGAAGTGTTTACGTTTTATTTACATTTACAATACAAACTTACCTATGTATTATTTTATCCATCTATCATTCAGGTTTCAGATATGCTTATTCATCAGGATCACATGTCTTGTAAACTTAGCGGTTAAAGGAATGGATAATACTAACGATTCCATAGATTATTCTTGCTTTTCGCCCATGCATATATATTCCATTCTTCTTTTTATGTTAACTTGTAAGTAAAGGATATCGAATGGGAGGTCATCCACCTGAGTCATAACAAAGGGAAGCGGTATTTTCCTAGTCCCCCACAAATCATAAGAAAAATTAAAATTCAAAATCGCTTAACCGTTATCTTCTTAATCGTTTCCGTGATTCCAATCATCTTTATAGGTTTCTATTCCTATACTATCTACTCCAAATCCATTAACAATAAATTAAGCAAATCTACCTTTCAGGCTTTGACACTGCTCAATCGAACGATGTTAAGCGAGCTTAATAACTATCAATATCTTGCCGGATCTGTTTCTACCAATCCTATTATTCAGGAGCGTTTAACGGCAGCACCTAATGAACCCGCTCCTAGCAATGCTACCATTAACCACGCTATGGATAATGTGTACAGAACCATTTATCCGGGATATGTTCAGAACGTTCGGATCATAGATTCCAAGAACGAACCTATTTATGAATTAGGCTATGATGGCATTCCCAATCCAAAGTATGGGGAAATCATGAAACAGGTAGATCTGAATGCCCCTTATGACAGTCTTAATTATGTAAAAAGCTATCGTGCTTCCCATACGATTGTCCTGGGGCGTAAAATTTTTGATCAAGAAGACATTGGCGTTCCATTAGGTTATGTGTTTGTTTTTATCGGCGGGGAGTTATTCTCAAAAGTCATTCTTTCCAGTGTGGACTTAGGAACAGGTTCTAATCTGCTTATCATGAATAGAGAAGGAATAGTGATGTCCTCCAACCTAAAGGGTACAACACTTGGAGAAGCGTATGATAAAGGTCAACTGTTTAAGCAAATCAAGGAACAAGAGGCACAGAAGAACCATTCCTTTCAAGGCTTAGTCAATGGCAAAATGCATCAGATCTCCTATATCAATAATAATCAATTAGGCTGGTACATGATTTCTACGGTTCCTTTCTCTTATATTAATTCTGAGACAAGTAAAATCACCACTGGACTCCTTATCGTCGTCAGCATCATTGTAATCCTTTGTATCCTAATTATCATCGTTTTGTATAAAAGCATCCTAAAGCCTATCAAACAAATTATTGTCTTCTGTAATCAAATTTTTTATGGCAATTTATCCAATCGTATAGAAGATCACAGCAACGATGAGATGGGTGTTCTTGCTAATAGGATTAATAGCATGGTCAGCCGGATTGAGCAACTGATAGAGGATCAGCAGAAAGATCAAAAGAGGCAGCGTTCGCTTGAATTACAAATGCTACAATCACAGATTAACCCTCATTTTTTATTCAACACTCTAAATTCCTTGCGATGGCTCGCAATGATTAACCAGGTTCCGGTGTTAAGTGATGGTATCTCCTCTCTCGCAGAATTACTGCGCAGTACCATCATCGATCAAGATGAGGAAATAACCATCAAACAAGAGCTTAATAATCTGGACAATTACTTTGCTATTCAAAAAATACGTTATGCTGATCGATTTGACGTTGAATATGATCTAGATGAATCGGTATTACATAGTCTGATCCCTAAACTTATTCTGCAGCCGATCGCTGAGAACGCTATCATCCATGGGGTTACGGATATTGGAGGAAAAGTTCTTATCCGCATTAAGGCTTACGCAAAAAATGAATACACACTTGTTATAGAAATCATTGATAACGGAAAAGGCTTTGATACGAAAAAATCGGAAAAGGCTGATACGCTGTCCGGTATCGGAATTTCTAATGTAGCCGATCGCATTAAGCTTCAATATGGTGAGAGCTACGGACTATTCATCACAAGCTTGGTGGGTCAAGGAACCTGTTGCCGCCTGATTATCCCCAAACAAACCTACGAAGAAGATAAGGGGTGATACTAGTGTATCCAATGTATAATGTAATGCTGGTGGATGATGAACCCATTGTAAAAGTCGCGCTCAGAACCATGATTCCATGGGAAGAGCTTGGATATATGATCTGTGCTACAGCCTCTGACGGAGTTGAAGCTTTAACCCTTGTTGAGAAGTTTAATCCCCATATCATCATTACAGATCTCAAAATGCCTAATATGGATGGTTTGCAGCTGATAAAAGAACTCAATAACAGAGGGTTTGCCGGGAAAATCCTGGTGGCAAGTAACCACGGGGAGTATGAATTGGTTCGTGAAGCATTAGTACTTGGCGCTGTAGATTATATGCTTAAGATTAGTATGAAGACTGCGGACCTCATCCAGTTGCTGGAGAAATCCACGCAGCTAATCCAAGAACAGCTTCATTCCAAGCAGCAGCTAGAGACACAATCTCAGCTATTGCAACACAATTTAAAGAGTGTGAAGAATGCGATTTTAAAAGATTATTTTACCGACCCATATTATGATATGAATCAGCTTGAGCAGCAAAATTCTATAACACTCGCTTTTAGTGACAATAGCTGCTACTTGTTCTACATCACCTTTGAGCAAAATAGCGCCAGCCCTAGCGCACGTAAAAACCAGCTATCGGTATCCTTCATTGAAAACATCATCTTAGATATCCTGGAAACCGTAGATCAATTCGAAATTATTCAGCTTGAATCGAATGCATTGTTGCTGCTAATCTCCACTGATACCTTGGACAATCAGCAAATTATCCGTACCGACTTTATCCATAGAGTCATTCAGTTGATCAAAATGTATATTTCCATTACCCCTACCATTGTTTATTCCCAGCCCATTAGAGGATACGCTGAGGCGAAAGTAATGCTAGAGCGATGTAAAGAATCCTTGGAAATCCAATTTTACAACGAAATAACGATTATTGATCCCGAGATTGTCCATTTAAATGATACGCTCGATTTCGAAAACGTTCATGAGTTCTCTACGAATTTAATACAGGCCTGGAAACGTTCGGGCGTTGAAGCCGTTAATCAAGCCACTCAAAATTTCCTTGAAACCTGCAGATCGAAACAAATAAAGCCGGCTGAAGCCAAAACATTCATCGTCAATTGTCTGCACTATCTTCCATTATGCGATGCTCACATTATCGTTGAAGATCCAAAGCTTTTGAAAACAACTATTGAGAATATTGCAAACAGTAAACGAAGTGCTGAGATTCTAACGCAGATGGAGCTTTTATTTCAATTATTCTCACATCAAAAACAACAGATTGTGACTACCCATAATAGGGATGTTAAACAAACGATTGATTATATCAATGCAAATTATCAGAAAAAGCTGACCTTATCTCTGATTGCCAAGCAGGTCAACTTAAGTGAGAACTATCTATCCAGAATCTTTAAAGAAGAAGTCGGCCAAAGTATCATTCATTACATTAACACCGTAAAAATGGAGAAAGCCGCAGAGTTAATTCTAAAGGGCAACCCTTATGTCAAAGAGATTTCTACGCAAATCGGTATACATGATCAATTTTATTTCACCAGACTTTTCAAGAAGCATTTTGGAGTTAATCCGAGTGAATATAAAGATTATGTTCAAGCAACGCTTAGCTCAGGAAATTAAGATCCTTTCTTTTACGACGAAAGGCCGTTGCTGTAGATCAGCAACGGTCTCTTTTTTTGGTATTACATCACTTTCCGAAACAATTCTTTGTTTAATCGCTCCAGCTGCAGAAGATGATGACGATAGTGCATCTCAATAAGCAGGAACCATTCCTCCGCGGATAGTCCACCAAATCGCGGGTGAGATACGGTATTTTGTTTGGACGCTTTTTCAAGAGACGGTTCGATCTCTCTCATTCTTTGGATGACTGAATGTAACCCTTGACTTAATTGTTCCTTGCTCTCCGGCTGCTCCGGCGTATATTGGGCGGAAGGCGGAACCTGAATACGAATGGGCGGAAAACTGCCTTGTGCAAATATAGCCGCACCATCCTCGGTTTTCCCCACATGAGATACCGAGGGATCTTGGTTGAGCACCAGACATTGATCAATATTACGAAGCTGCATATACAGTGCCGAGTTAATGAGATGTTGAACCATCTGTCCGATGGACCACTCGTTTTCACTCGGCTTTTGCATCAGCTGCTCCAGATTGAATCGCTCTACTTCTTGAATATAGTATGTCGTAGTTTCTTCAAAACGTTGTAAGGCTTCTTTTGTTGTAATCATTATATATCAGCTCCTGTAGTCATTGATTATCCAAGTATATAAAAACGCTACTGACAGCGTTATGTCAGTAGCGTTTTAACATTATTTCTAGTTCGTTTCTAACTTGCTGGCGAAAAGATTCCGGCTCTAGCACAACCATGCCACCTCCCCAGCCCAGCACCCATTGCAGCAATTCCGCTGGCTCTCGAACCCGAAAAGTAACCCGTAAGCCTTCCGCATGATCCTCTATAGTTTCCATATAAAAATTGTTCGATTCCCTTACCTTATCAGCTATGTCAGAATGGACTAAGATAACCACATGAACGTTGCGATCATCAGGAGGTTGGTATACCTCCAATTGAAAATCCGCTGGCCGTATAAATTTATCTTCCAGTCCAATAAGCTCCCTCATTCGGGATAACCGGAAATGACGGATGTCTTGACGCAATTCACACCAGGCGACGAGTACCCATGATCCTTGATGAAGCACAAGTCCGTAAGGAGCAACCGTACGAATACTTTGACGGTTCCCATCGGCTTCGGCGATTCTTTTGGAATAACGAAATCTTATTTTCCTTTCCTCCAATATCGCTCGACGAATGGCTTCCAGACATGCCTTTTCTTGTATTGGTGCTATATCTGCTGCGGATGCAAATAAACGAAAACTTTTGCGGATCTGTGATGCTTCACTGCGGATGGCTTCTGGCAGGATAGCTTCTATTTTTGCTTTAGAACTTCTAGCCTTATTGCCATAATGGGCATCAAACCACTGCTCGATAAAGTCAGTCCCGATAAGCAATGTCACTGCTTCGTCCAGCGTGAAACTAACGGGTGGCAGGAAATACCCCTCAATCAAGGAGTAGCCCTGCCCTGGCGCTCCTATTATGGATACGCCTGCTTCACTCAGTGCCTGAATATCCCGATAGATAGTTCTCACGCTCGTTTCAAACGTAGCCGCCAAATCTTCCGCCCGTAACATTTTGTTACGCTGCAGTTCAAGCACTATAGCTAACAAACGGTCCATTTTGTTCATACGGCTCTCCCTCCCCGATAAATTGTTTTAATATCTCAAACGGCAATGTAAAAAACCTCTAAAAACTTCTATATCTATAAACCATTTTTATATTAGATATTATAAACATTAATTTTACTTATATCGCTCTAAAAGGGTATAGTAATATAGGGATTATAACCATTACTTATATAGAGAGTATACCCTTATAAGAGGAGAGATCATATTGGAAAGAGTAGTTGGAACAGTGATACGTGGACTCCGCGGGCCCATCATTAACAATGGGGATAACATTGAAGAAATCGTAGTTCAGACGGTATTGAATGCAGCAACAGTCGAAGGTTTCTCGATCGAGGATCGTGATATTGTAACCGTAACGGAATCCATTGTGGCTCGGGCACAAGGAAACTATGCGACAATTGATAATATTGCTGCTGATATAAAGGCAAAATTCGGTGAAGAAACTGTGGGTGTTATTTTCCCTATCCTTAGCCGTAACCGATTTGCTAACTGCTTGCGTGGAATTGCCAAAGGAGCAAAAAAAGTAGTCTTAATGCTAAGCTATCCATCTGATGAAGTGGGCAACCATCTTGTAGACATCGACGAATTAGATGCTAAGGGCGTTAATCCATGGACGGATGTGTTAACAGAGGCTCAATTCCGTGAGTTTTTCGGCTATATTAAGCACCCATTCACAGGTGTTGACTATATCGAATATTATAAAGGTTTAATTGAAGCTGAAGGTGTGGCTTGTGAAGTCATCTTCTCCAACAACCCAAAAACCATTTTAAACTATACAAAAAATGTATTAACTTGCGATATTCACACTCGCTTCAGAACCAAGCGTATTCTCACAAACAACGGTGCTGAAAAAGTATTTGGCTTGGATGATATTCTTACACAATCAATCGATGGCAGCGGCTTTAACGAAGCCTATGGTCTGCTAGGATCAAACAAAGCTACAGAAGAAAGTGTAAAGCTATTTCCAAACAACTGCCAACCTATCGTAGATGGTATCCAAGCAAAAATCAAAGAAATTACAGGTAAAACTGTAGAAGTTATGGTTTATGGCGATGGAGCATTCAAAGATCCAGTCGGTAAAATATGGGAACTGGCAGATCCAGTTGTATCCCCTGCTTACACTGCCGGACTTGATGGAACACCAAATGAAGTGAAATTGAAATATTTGGCCGATAACAACTTCTCTCATCTTCGTGGTGAAGAGCTGAAACAAGCCATTTCTAAATACATCCAGAATAAAAATGATGACCTGGTTGGTGCGATGGAAGCACAAGGGACTACTCCTCGTAGATTAACGGACTTGATTGGTTCATTATCTGATTTGACTTCTGGTAGTGGCGATAAAGGAACACCGATGATTTATATTCAAGGTTACTTCGATAACTATACAAAATAAGATGAGTACAAAAAGGGAGTCTCCTCTACGAGACTTCCCTTTTTTTACTTTGCGGTGCCCTCTTTCATATCAAGGCATTGATAGATTAGGGAATTCCTCCCTGAAATTCGACTGATTTGACGGTAAATCTTGATTTCACTCTGTTTTTTAGGGAGGAATTCCCTGATTGCATTCATTTAAAGCAATTATCGGCTTTTATTAGGGAGCTTTTCCCTAATTACTCACAATCCACTGGTATAGTGACAGCACGCCAAGTAAATCCATGTACCCACTCTATATCAAAATACACCTTTAACCGTACGGATGAACATCCGAATGGTTAAAGGTGTATTGTCTCTGTCTACTTTTTAATTAGAGTTAATTCCAGATCTCTTCAGCAATCTCTTTAATATAAGCAAGCTTGCGCCATTGCTGCTCTTCTGTAAGGTGGTTACCTTCTTCAGTGGAAGCAAAGCCACATTGCGGGCTCAGGCAAATCCGGTTTAGATCGACATATTGCTTCGCTTCCTCAATACGCTTCAGAATATCTTCCTTGCTTTCAAGCTCACCAAATTTGGAAGAGAACAGGCCAAGCACGACCTGCTGATTGTCTTTTAGGAAGCGTAATGGTTTGAAGTCACCAGCACGTTCAGTATCAAACTCCAGATAGTAACCTGAGTAGTTATTGATGTTCAGAAGTGTTTGCGCGATAGGTTCATAACCTCCGCCTACTCCAGCATAAGTAGAAACATAATTGCCTCGGCATACATGTGTCGTTACAACGAGATCTTCCGGCAGTCCGGATACCACTTCTTCGTTCAACTTCGCAAGCTCGTTCGCATATTCAGCTACATTCACACCAACCTGATTCATAAATGCTATAAACTGTTCGTCGCACAGCGCTCCCCACGTGCAATCGTCGATTTGAATGCTGCGGCAGCCCGCTGCATAAAAGGCAAGAATTGACGCTTTGTATGCTTTGGCAATATCCGAAATTAGCTCTTCACGATTCGGGTATAATTCATTCGTGCTTTCCTTATTTTCTACCCGATCCAGCTCAAACAGGAATTGCGCTGCTGCAGGAATCGATTGGCGCGCAACAACATCCTCACCAGCAGCGCCTTTTAAGAATTCATAATGCGCTACAAAAGGGTGGCTGCTGTAGCTTATTTTTCCGGTCAGTCGTGCGGTTTCTGGTCTGGATTCTGCACCATTAAATTGGTAGCCTTGATCAATAATGGTCCGCTCTACACCATCAAAACCCCAGAAGAAGTCGAGATGCCACCAAGAGCGGCGGAATTCGCCGTCGGTTACAGCTTGAAGACCAACCTCTTTTTGTTTTTGCACGAGCTTCACAATCTCGTCGTTCTCTACTTCCTTCAACTGCTCGGCAGTAATTTCGCTGTTTTTGAATTTCAATCTAGCCTCTTTCAACGCCTGAGGGCGCAGGAAGCTGCCAACAATATCATATCGAAATGGAGTAACGGTTCGCTTTTTAGGTTCGGTTTGAGTGCTCATATATTAATCTCCTCGTGAACAAATTATTAAAATTAATATAGCATATCCGATTGCCTATACCGTTACACCAATGAGTTATGGCAGGTTATAAGTATTAGTTATACCTAATAAATAAACGATTGTGTACGCTAGTATTGCCCCAGAAGACCTTTCTTCATGGCTATTTTCTCACAGCGATCAAACACAACGAGCCCTAGAATCAAATAAACCAGCGAATTTAATATTAATACGCCATAGTCAGATAAAGATAGATCCGTTAACGTTAGATTCTCAAGCATCACCGTTCTTACCATATTCACGCCTTTAACGAATGGGGCAAAAGCTAAAAACGGAGCTACAGTGATCGGAACAAATACAAGTCCCATCAAGACAAATTGAAAAATCTGTAGAAATGCTTGAATTTGTTTCACAATAATAGCCAAACCAGCAATCATAAAACTAACGCCTACCATACTTATCATAGTAACTATAATGATTGGGATCGTTGTCATGGGATTAAGACTCAACCATTGTCCCGAGGTTAGCATCGCTCCAAACAGCAAGAGAATCATAATGACGGACTGTAAGCCCAATTGACTGACGATCCGCGTGAGCATAATTTTCCACACACCCATGGGAGACATATATAACTGCTCTAACGTTCCACGCGTCGCTTCTGTGATTACCGAATAACCAATAAAGTTCATCGTCATCATCGTTAAGCTCCAAAAGACCACACTTACAATTGAATATTGAACATTCGTATTAAAACTGGCTGGATCTCCTATGAACATAATTCCAAAAAATGCAGCCAGAAATATAATATAAAAAGTGACTACTAATGCAATCGTGTTCGGTAAATATCGTTTCAACTCAATATATTCCTTACGAAAATTAGCATTAAATAAATGGAGCCATTTCATGAGTCTTACCTCCCTTCACAATCTGAATAAACACTTGTTCAAAATCAATGGTTATTCGATCAATACTTTCCACCATCGTTCCTTCCTCTTTCAGAAGATCGAACAACTCGTAGATATCCTGACCATGCTCTAAATTCACTTCCACGATCGTTTCATGAGAGCTTGCTTTATAAGTACTTAAAGGGAATATACTCAACAGTTTATTCTCCTGTTCAGGGCTTAATTGCTCACCTAATTTAATGGAATATGCCCTTGTTTCAAATAACTTAAGTAAATTCTCCACCCTGTCGTCAATCACAACTTCACCTTTGTTAATGATAATGGCACGGTCACACAGCTCCTGAACGACGGGCATATCATGTGAGCTAATAATGATCGTACGTTTCTCTTCCCTCACTATCGTTTTTAGAATATTTCGTAATTCATAACTAACCTCAACATCCAAACCGAGCGTTGGCTCATCCAGCAAGATGACATCCGTATTAGCTAATAACGCCACAGCGATTGCCAGCTTTTGCTGCATCCCACGAGATAATCCATTAACCAGCTCATTCTCCTTTTCTTTAAGGTTGAATTGCTCTAATAATTTATCTGTCTGATCGGCAATTTGCTTCCGAGAGTACCCCCGGTTACCTGCAAAATATTCTAAATTTTCCCGAACCGTAAGACGCCAATATAAATTCCGGTTCCCTTCTAATACAGCACTAATATGCTCTAGCGCTTTGAGTCTCTTCTTACAAATATCTAAGCCATTAATGGATATAGAACCCCCATCCGATTCTAACAAACCACAGAGCATCTTTATTGTTGATGTTTTCCCAGCACCGTTGGGGCCTAGTAAACCGAGAACCTCTCCACGATTTACATGAAAAGAAACATCACGAACGGCATGGATCTTCTCTTTCGTCTTTCTTTTCTCGTATACCTTGCTAATCCCTCGTACTTCTATAATTTTCTCCACCTTATAACCATCCTCTCCCGTACGATTTAAAAGAGTGATTCCATTGTTAAATTTATTTTATTTGAGTATCTAAATTTAGATAACTGGCTCCAGATGGATACTTTCTCCGTCTGAGGAATGAGATTTGTATAGACGACAACTATGATATGTCTATAGGAAATATCGCATTTTTTAAGAATGATTGGGTGAATGTCCGGCATGGAGCAAATGTAGGTTATTTCATCATAGAGAAAACGAGGAGGACATCATGAATCAAAAAAAAATCCATTTTGCGTGGTGGGTATTAGTAGTACTTGTTTAAATGGTTGGCGTTGCAAAAAGTGGCGTTATGACCGCAGGCGGGCTATTTTTGGCACTAACAATGATCTTATCGTTATTGCCGCAGACATTAATGAGATAGCGCTAGAGAAAGTAAGCCAGAAACAGAATGTTTATGGAATGAAATTTAATCTTGTCTCAGATGAGGATTGGCAGAAAATTAATTCCATCGATGGAGGATACTCAGCTCAATAACGATAATGACAGCCCTCAAGTTAAATGAGGGCTGTCATTTTTTCATTACAAGGCCATTAGAAGATCCATATGAGTAAGAAAATAACTGCAATTATTGCCACCACGATGAACAGATTGGTTACCTCGCTCCAAAATCCAGGAACACCTTGTGTATGATATTTTTGCGCATTGACATCATGGTTTGCTTTATGACCGCCAGGGTCCGTCACATTTGGATTAGGTCCTGGATCAAAAAAGTCAGACATAGAAATCAACACCTTTCTCGATTATAAACCATATTATACCAGTTAATTCCCTTTTTAAAAATAATCTCCTTTGCTCAATTCATTTGAGAATGAAAATAAGGTAAGTGTTTCTTTGATAGAGCTTTTTCGATTAGTTCATGATCGTAGCCATATTTTTGCAATGCAGTAATAATCGCTTGTGTCCTGTCTGATCGTTGTCTTCTTAAATTTGATTCTAGCTGTATTTCTAGAGGAACCGTAGGAATAGTGTACCGTCCGATTGTCACATTCCTAAAATGATTCCAAATGAATTGTCCACCTTCCCATACCCCATCGCCATCCATAGAATCAGGAATTCCCGCTGAGTTGGAGATATGAACGACTTCCACTTTAAACCCATCGATGATCCAACTCCCTTTTGTCCATGAAAAGCCTGAAGAAAAGGTCTGAGTGTATGTAGGTTCTTCTAAAGAGGATAACCAGTTCTCTCCATGAGGGAATTCACATTTACCCAGCAAGGAATATTCCTTCAGAAGTTCTGCAAATTGTGCAATCCCTTCTTTATTTTTTGTATAAATATCAACGTCTCCCGGAGTCATTTCACAGCCCTGTAAAACCGAACCCACCGAACCAAGCAAGATCCATTCTAATTTCGAATTCACTTCCGATGAACAATAAAGCTCACATACCTTTGACAAAGCTATTTCCCAGCTATTCATAATTCCACCCCAAATTGACTAGTAAGTTCGAGTACATGAAACCTTAATAACCTCAGATGCGTTAAAGAACTATACAAATTCACAGGAGGTTTTTAAAATGAGATACAGTGCTGCAGGCGCGCGAATAACCTGTCCTTGTTGTCAAAACGATACCTTTCATCTGGATTATAAACTGCTTAACACAAGCGGAGCATCCTTTCTAGGATTTGACTGGGCGAATAAAAACGCTGCTATACTTATTTGTAAGAGATGCACCCATATCTCATGGTTTATGGAAGAACCAACATCAGATAACTAAACACTACCAGATTTTTCTACATCCTCATTATAAAATATTTCTATAGACTATGCGTCCTTGAGCTGGATGCAATTGTTCTTTTGCATCCAGTTAAATACCTCTAGATAACCATCCCCGATTGTCTTAAGCCTCTTTGGATAACGATCCGAAATATTCTACAACTACCTTACGAAATTCCAGAGCAGCTCGCGAAATATACCGACTCTTGTGCCATATTAAAGCAATTTCCCGTACCAATTCGTGATTCTTTATTTGGAGATATTTGATGTCTTCCCGTGAATTTCTTGCTGTACTTGGTATGAAGGCAAGACCAATCTCAGCTTCCACAAGAGTGATTAACCTTGCAGGTTCATCCCCCTCATACACATATTTAGGCGTAAATCCAACCGATTGGCACACAGAGTCTATTAAATCCCGAGTTCCATAACCACTCTTAACCCCGACGAACCATTCATCTCTCAGCTCTATCAAAGATACGCTGCTTCGATCTGCCAACCGATGCCCCTTAGGAACGGCTACAAGGATTGGGTCGATAAATACGACTTGGCATTCGATGTCGTCCCCTTCTAAAGGGGGTGAGGACAAGCAGAAATCCACCTCTCCTCTATCCAAAAGTGTAACCATTTCCTTCGTAGTCAGCATCTGCACATGAAATTGAATATCAGGTCGCTTTTTTCGAAACTCGCGAAGGATATTGGGTAATGTACTGGCGGTGGTCACTGCTAATTCAAGCGTGTTATGTTCCGGGTGAGATAAATCGCTAAGCTCCTGCTTCCCCTGCTCCAATTCAAACAAAGCTCTTTCTGCACGGCGAAGGAATCTGCTTCCGAACTCATTCAGACGAAGGTTTCGCCCTACTCGATCGAATAAAGGGACCCCTAGATCCTCCTCCAAGCGCTGTATTGTTTTGCTAAGTGATGATTGAGTAACGTGCAGATTTCGCGCAGCTTCGGTCACATGTTCCAACCGAGCTACCGCGAGAAAATATTGCAGCTGTAGAAGTTCCATTTCGCACCCCATTCATTCCTTTAAGTCAATGAGAATATAACATAAAATGCGTTGGAATGAATAATTAAAATCAAGTAGGATGACATTAATACGCTTTAGGGGGACACAAAATGAGTGCTCGGAATTGGTGGTTAATGATTTCAGTGGGGCTAGGGATACTATTGAACCCATTAAACTCTTCAATGGTTTCTGTTGCTATTCCAAGATTGCAAAATGTATTCCAACTTGACTATACAGGTGTTTCCTGGATTATTTTTTCTTTCTACATCGCTAGTAGCATCGCTCAACCCGTCATGGGAAAGGCCAGCGATTTATTTGGTAGGAGGAAGATATTTCTTACCGGGCTTGTAGTAGCCTTCATTGCCTCATTATTAGCTCCATTCGCACCAAGCTTCGCATGGCTCCTCGTGTTCCGCATTGTGCAAGCCATTGGAACAAGCATGATGGTTGCCGTCGGTATGGCTATAGTGCGAATTCATGTAACGGAAAAACAAGCGACAGCGCTGTCTGTTTTATCCATCTTCCTATCTGGTGCGGCAGCCATTGGACCCTTTATTGGAGGGGTTATAATACACTGGTGGGGCTGGCCCGCTATCTTTTTCGTCAATATTCCATTTGTGGTAGTGAGCTTTCTATTGTCTTGGAGAAATATCCCTAAGGAAAACTCGTCATTAACCGTTGCACCGGGCATGTCTCTTCGCAAATGGTTCGTTTGGATAGATGGATCAGGGATTCTGCTCTTCACAATGGGTCTGGTTGCCCTGCTCATTGGATTGCTCTCAGCAAAATCATCCGGGCACATCGCTGTAGGAAATGTCATTGTTTCACTGATAGGACTCGCTCTGCTAGGGGTGTTCGTACGACATGAGTTAAAAGCGACTTCGCCTTTTATCCCTTTACGCACATTTGCTAAATATCCTGCAATGACATGGGTTAATGTGGAATTCATGCTCGTCAATGTACTCTTTTACTCACTCTTTTTCGGAGTTCCGTCCTACTTGCAAATGGTTCGCCATGTCAGCGAGTATCAAACAGGGATACTTATGCTAACCTTAGGCCTGTGCTCTCTAGTTACTTCTCCAATAGCAGGACGATGGATCGATAAATCCGGACCAGGACCGGCACTACTAGTGTCTGCAATATTGATGACTGCGGGATCGGTATGGCTCGTGACATTGAATCAATCTTCACCGGTTATTAGCGTGTGCCTGGCTTTGGCTGCATTCGGGATTAGCAATGGGTTGAATAATGTAGGTATGCAAGCAGCTTTGTTCCAAAGTTCACCCAAGGAAATGATCGGCGTAGCATCCGGTTTATTTAATACTTCAAGATATTTGGGAACCATTCTCTCTTCCTTGTTGATAGGCATCGTAATGAGAGGCAAGTTCAGCTTTGAGGGATTTCAAGTACTTGGGATTATTCTCACGATCATTGCATTGTCTTTGGTATTCATGAGTCGGCGGCGCCGGAAGTCAGGGGAGTTGCAGGAGAGGATAAATTGATGTGAAAAAAACTTTAATAAAGAAAGTCCCTATGACTAATCACATCATAGAGACTTTATAATTGCAGTATTTTTAGTTGTTCCACACTAACTTAATTACGATGTTCGTGTTCATGATCCTCTTTCAATTGCTGCACTTGTTTACCCGTCAAGTCAATAGACTCTGTTGTAGTGGTATTAAATGCGGAGAGTTGAACATCCAAACTAGCAGCCAACGTATGGGAGGTTCCTTGCGCATCCTTACCCACAAACGTAAGATCTAACTGCTGGTGCTGAAGCTCATTCGCTGGAGTGATATCAGCATTCAAACGGATGCTTTGAATCTGTACACCGTTCGTCAGAGCAATTGCTTGGAAATCAAACAGGTTACGCTGAATTAGATCTTCTGGATCGTTCGAATCTACAGTGGTTTCCTTACTGGACTCATGATCCTTCTCTTCAGAAAGACTCTTGAACAAAACCGGGGCTAACGCCTGCACCACTGCCGGGATTTGCGCATTGTCAAGCTGCAGCGAGATATGCTTGGCACCGTCTTTATCGGTGGTAGATGTGATTTCGTTCTTCAAATTCCCAATCAGCGCATCCATTATTTTCTCTTCTTGGCTGCTTAGCCAAGCTGTTTCCGTTGACTCTTTCTCGGCTTCCTGATCCTTCTTATCCTGTAAATCCTGCTTTACGTAATAAGTATCGGAAGCATCACTCTTCCAGACTTGTCCGTCAGACTGACTGTAGAGGCTAAGTACCTGAGAACCTTGTGACCCGGTAATCTTCACATCGCCGCTGACCGCTTCATTTTGTAGGTTTGCTTTTATGCTTCCTTGTGCCTGACTCAGAATACTTCCGTTATCTTTAAACAACGCATTGGCTTGTACGGTAACACTCTGCGTATTCCCTGCCGTATTCTTAAGCGCAGCTTTGTAATCCTCATACCCAGAGGTTCCCGCAAACGCCGTCAACCCGCTAACTAACATAATAGCCCCGCTAATTCCTGCTGCACCTCCGGTGATTAGCCATTTCTTCTTCATCCTTTTCCCTTCCCTTCATAACTTTTTTGGTCTTTCATATTAAGTTTAGGCGCAATTCCTAAATTCATCGTGAAGAGTCTATTAAATAAATCTTAACTACGATACATTTTGGAGTTCCTCGGTCACATTTTTTCTGTGAATAAATAATCGGGCAGGTGAGAGCAAGTAAACTACACTAATCAATCCAAATAAACCGGCACTAACTTGAAAAGGTAGCAATTCATCTCCTGAGCTTCCCAACCATCCCCCTATCAAGGGGCCAATAACCACACCTAAGCCTTCTATAGAGAACAGTAATCCCCAGCTTATACCCACAGAATCTTCAGGAATATAACTGGCCATTAAGGCATTCCAAGAGGGTAGCAAAGCAGCATAAGCACACCCCAGCAGAAGTGAGAGGCCAATGGCGGCGGAAAAGGAGCTAATAGAAGTTAAGCCGAACAAGGCAACTGCAAACACGCCGAACCCAACAACGAGGAACCATTTACCCCCGACATGATCAAACCATTTTCCCATAGGCACGAGAAATAGAACTACCCCAGCTCCTCCCATAAATAGCACGATGGACAGCTGAGAATGCGACAGGCCTAAATGCGAAATGGCAAAGCTTGTTAGAAACGGAACCAGTATCCCGCCCGCTGTAGTTTGCAGTAGCATACCAGGAACCAGAAAACCGCCCTTCTTCACTTTGTTCCACAAAGAAACAAATTGTTGCCCTACAGATATATTCACGTTCCGCACCGATACCTTATTCATCTTCACAAGACCTACCATGATCCAACCAGCTACAAAAAATAATCCAATCACACCAAGGGACAACGACATCCCACCGCCAATTAACAGATTCATAGTCACGGGTCCCAGACCTAAACCAGCCATCCAGTATACATATAAGGTTCCCATCTGCTCTGCTCGTTTCTCCTCTGATACCTGGCTCATACAAATGATCCAGATCGGTGAGAATCCAGCTCCCAAGCAAGCAGAAGCTACAATAAGTATCCACGGACTATGCGTTGTAACCATCAACAATAGTCCAATAAACCCGAGGAAGAACCCTCCATGTAGTACGGTTCGCCCATGAAATCTGTCTAAGAGATAGCCGATGAAGCTTTTGATCAAACTGTCCGTCAAATAGTGAGCGGAGACCGCAATGCCAACTACTGAGGTTGTAAGTCCCCAGCTAGTCAATACATAGGTTGGTAAGAAAGTAATCAGAACAGCTCCTCTTATCCACTCTATAAAGAAAAGGAGCATTGCAAGACGGGTGAACGTCTGCTGTCGTTTTTCTACCTTGCTAATAGTATCCATGAATCGTCTTCGCCTGCCCTTCAACTATCATAGATTTCGCTGATGGAACTGACGGCTGTCTTAGCTTAATTGCATCTAAAGCTTCGGAGACGATACAATCTGAAGTGTATTTTCGTGAAAAAGCCTTCATACGCTGCTCCCTTTCTTCTCTGTACGCCATATGCTCCAATCGCTGAAGCTGCTCTACTAACTGCTCCTCATTTCGTGCGATCTCTATCAGATGGTGCCCAGATAACCATTCTGCATTGCCTGCTTCCTGGCCGGGGAGTGGTCGATAGACGATAACCGGAAGTGTTTGAGCCATCGCCTCAGTCAAGGTAATCGCGCCCGCTTTGGTCAATAGACAGGAAGATATACACATCAGCTCCTGCATTTCTTCCGTATATCCCAAAATGTGAACTCGAGGATTCTCTTGAAACAGCTCTTTCGTAGCTGATCGAAGCTTATGATTATTTCCGCATAATACGATGACATCGAAGTTTGATTTAAGCAGTACTCTTTTTATTAAACTGCTAATGTCACCTAATACGCCGTAAGCTCCTGCCGCAAGTAATAGATGACGACGATTTCTGTCTAACTTATGCTTGCGCAAAAGTCCTTCTCGATCCAGCGTTTGCTCAAAAGCCTCTCGTATTGGAATCCCGCTAACCACAAGCTTCTCTTCAGCAATCCCTGCCGATATCAGCGTTGCCTTCATGCTTTCCGTAGCGATAAAATATTTCGTAGTTTGAGGATGGAGCCACCTGCCATGAACCACATAATCCGTCATCACCGTGAACATGGGAATTCGACTTCCTGTTGTTGATGCAAGCTCAGCAGCGGCCAAATAAGGGAAGGTGTGAATAATAATATCCGGCTGTATATCGTCGATGATTCTTTGCACTTTTCGCTTGCCCATAGAATGGATGAGTCTACCCATGAACTGCTCTGGTCTCATCTTGCTAGTCACTGTGTACAGTAATCCATAAAGTTCTTGTGTAAAGCCCGTACTGTTCAAATAGAATCTTCGGGACAGTTCATTCAGGTAAGGATGGACTACAGCGAATAGATCCATGGTGGTAATCCGACTGATACCTCTTCGTCTAAATGAATGTTCGATGGCCTCAGCCACTTTCATATGCCCGTCTCCAAATGCCGAAGTAACAATAAGTACTTTAGGATCTGTGTTCATGACAAAGCTCCTTTTTCTCATGGCCTCCTCTAACTCTAACTCTGAATCGTAAAGGGATAGTAAAGGGATTCTTAACTGAATATTAACTTCAATATTTTCTAAAGAGAGACCTCGTCTGTCTTTGTCTTGGTTAAATAGATAACTAACCCTAGAATAATAACAATAAAAATAATACTTGTTCCCGTTGTGCCCAGTTCTAGCCCACCTTCACTTCGGTCCTGTGAAAGATAGTCACCTAGTGATGCTCCTAATGGGCGAGTCAGAATATAAGCAAACCAGAAGGCAGTTACTGCATTTAGCTTAAAGCGATAAGCGAGTGTTATCGCGCCAATCAGAGCGGCAAAAATAATAGCTGAAAGTAGGTATCCCCAGTTCAGACTTTCTGCAACTAAATCACCTGCGGCTGTCCCTAAGGCAAAGGTAAATAGAATCGTTAGCCAATAGAACATCTCGCGCTTTTTGGTAGTAATCGAATGGATGGATAACGTCTTCTGACTGGCATACCAGACTCCAAAGGTCAGGATTAAGAGTACAGAAAAAACAATAGTGGTCGTCTCCAGCGATACGCCCAGATTGTCCACCAGATTGTCAGTGATGAGCGTACCGACCACACTGATTAATACAACTGCAAGCCAATATAGAGCAGGTACGTATTTTGTAGCAGTCATCTGGAAGTATAGTGCTGCAATCAGTAGTCCACCCATCACCAAGGTTGTGTTGGTCAAGCCCCAGTAGAGGTTAAAATTGAGAAAATCCGCTGCCGTCTCCCCCACGGTGGTAGCCATAATCTTTATGATCCAGAAAAAAATCGTAACCTGTGGCACCTTGTTCCATAATTTCTGATCTTCTTTTAATAATGAACTGGTTTCCTTCACCAATCATCTCCCCTTCCTTTAGCGAAACAAATGTTACAAGAATCAAGAATAGCTCTAAGGCTAAACTTCCTTCCGATCAAAGAAGATGTAACCCATCGATAGAAATAACATTAATCCTGAGAGTAAGAACAAGGAAGTTGTGGCAAGTCTGCCTGCGGAAATCGTATGACTTAACCATAGAGAGTACCAATCTGTATAAGAAACTATAGAAAAGGATGAGAATCCACTTATAAAGTAAGGCACAGCTTTGGCTCCGCTGAAGACAAAGATTGAGAACACTAGAAACCCACCTGCGCTGCGAAAAAATTGAGCGATGAACACAAACAAGGCAGCCAGTGACCACATGGAGAGAAACGCCGCTGTATAAGCTTTTATCAAGCCAATAATGCCTACGCTCCCTATATTCAAAGTTCCAAACAAGAAGCTACATAAAGTGCTCACTATCCCTAATAGAAGAAGCAGTCCTCCGATCGCTATCCCAAGCGTGAGGAACTTAGCGGCGTACGCTCCCAATCGCGTAATCGGTTTGAGTAACGTCAGCTTCAAGGTACGAGAGGAAACCTCTTGTGGAAAAAGCTCAGAGATCTCTACGAACATAAACAATGGAATTAGGAATGTTGTGTAAATCCCCAGCATCTGGACTGGATAGGAGGAGCCAACAGCGACAAGGCCCAAAATAGGGTGAAGCGCTTGAAATAAAAACACTAGCAATAGTGGAATAAAGGCAGAAATAATGAAGAACATTAGGGTCTTTTTGCGGTAAAACATCAGTAGCAGCTCATTTTTAATACCCGCTCTTAAGCCGTCCATTCTCAAGCACCTCCTTTCCTCTTTTCAGCTCTGTAATGTAAAACTCCTCAAGCGATAGGCTGTCGGTAAGCAGCTCCTGCACTTCACCCTCACGAATCAGAACGCCTTGATTCAGAATCCCTACTCTATTACATAGCTGTTCCAATTCATGAATCATATGGCTGGAGATGAGAAAGGTGATACCCTGATTAACAGAAAGCTCTTTAACTAATGCACGGAAATGAACAACCCCCTCGATGTCCAGTCCGTTCGTCGGCTCATCCCAAATCACCAGCGCTGGGCTATGGATGATGGAAGCAGACATGGCGAGCTTTTGCTTCATTCCTGTAGAGAAATGTCTGATTTTTTCTTTGGCGAACGAGGCAAGACCCACCGTTTCCAATACCTCGGCGATCCGTTCTGGACGAATATTCGGATAAAAGCTGGCTGTCAGTTTCAAATATTGTACAGGTGTAAGATAGTCGTAGAAATCAGCCGATTCGATCATGCAGCCTACTTTCCTCATACTAGAGGAATAGGATAACTCCAGATCGTGCCCGAATAATGAGATACTGCCGAAGCTTGGTGAAATCAGACCCGTTATTACTTTTAAGAGTGTTGTTTTCCCTGCACCGTTAGGTCCAAGCAATCCATAGACATCACCCTTTTGAAGCTCCAAGGAAATCCCGCTAATCCCACTGCCATTACGAAATTCTTTGGTCACACCTGTTAGCTTGACTACGCTCTCCATCTTAGTTCCCCCTTTTCTTCAATTCTTGTCCTCCAATTTAGCAACTCCATTTTCCTGCAATATTAGACTAAATCGTAAATCTAAAGTGCCCGTGAACAGACCCTTAAATAATTCTTAACTCCTTGTATTTTTTAAAAAAAGAGGTGCCTCAGAAGCCATGAAAAATGGCTAACTGAGACACCTCTTGTGGTTGGGTCAGGATTAATGTGATCGCTTGGAGTAACTCTAAACATGAAAGCGATAGCCGGCACCCCATAGGGTTTCGATATAAAGTGGATTTGCAGAGTCCTCCTCAATTTTCTCGCGGAGCTTACGGATATGGACTGTCACCGTCTGGGTATCACCCAAAGAATCAATTCCCCACAATCGCTCAAAGAGCTGATCTTTACTGAATACCCGATTGGGATGCAGCGCCAAGAAATACAGCAGATCAAATTCCTTGGTCGTTAAGGTGACCTCCTCATCCCTTACAAAGGCACGTCTAGAATCAGGGTTTAACCGCACCCCCTTAATTTCCAGTTCATTCGTTGAGGAACCTCGTCCCTTCAGCCGATCATAACGCGAAAGATGTGCTTTCACTCTGGCAACAAGCTCGGCTGGCTTAAATGGTTTTGTGATATAATCATCTGCACCAAGGCCCAGCCCACGAATAATATCTATATCCTCTAGTCTGGCGGTGACCATAAGAACCGGAATATCCAGCTCAACACGAATTTTCTTGCAGACCTCAAATCCATTCAGCTTGGGTAACATCACATCCAGTACGATCAGATCATATTTCCCCGTTAAGCCCATCTCCAAGCCTTTTTCTCCATCCTTGGCAATTTCCGTCTGATACCCGCTCATCTCCAAATAATCACGCTGTAGCTCAGCAATAACAGACTCGTCTTCAACAATCAATATGGTTCGGTTCATCTCCGATGTCTCCTTTCACGATCGGTAAGGCAATATAAATAATAGTCCCTATTCCTTCCGTGCTATTCGCATAAATCATTCCCCCATGCCCAGCGATGATCTGTTTAGCAATAGCCAGACCTAATCCACTTCCACCAGTATGCGTGTTTCTGGACTGCTCCCCACGGTAAAAACGTTCAAAAATATGCTCCGTTGCTTCTGGAGGAATTCCAGGCCCATTGTCTTCAATAGCGAGAATAAACTGCGCTGCTTCCTGCCAGCTGTGAACTGTAATTTTCTTTTCAAGCTTATCCATGTATTTGAGACTGTTCTGAATTATGTTGCCAAGTACGCGCTTAAAGGAATCACGATCTACAGTGACCCATACTTCCTCGCCACCTGTCATTTCGATGTTTAGGGCGACCTCTTGCTTCTCCAGCTCTACCTTTAGTTCCTCTGCCCAATCATTTAAGAAGGGTATAATTCTTACGGATTCAAAAGAAAACGGCAGTTTTTGCATATCCAGCTTGGAGTATAGAAACAATTCATTAATTAGATGATCCATTTCTCCAGCTTTGGCCGCAATCGTACGCATGTATTTTTCATTTTTTTCTGGAGAATCCGCTATACCTTCCAAAATTCCATCCACATACCCTTTAATAGCAGTGATGGGTGTCTTTAAATCATGTGAAATGTTGGTGATTAGCTCTTTCCGGTTCGTCTCATATTGCTGCTGTATAAGAATAGACTGTTGAAGCCTATGTCTCATTTCTTCAAAAGCCATCCCTAGCTGTCCTAGCTCATCTTTACCATTAATCTCCACCTGAAAATCCAAATCCCCCTCGGTGACTCGTTTTGTCGCTTTACGAAGTTCCAGCAAGGGACGGATAATCCGTCTGGACATATATTTAGTCAACAATGTATGTGTCAGTACCAGAATGACCAATGTAATCAAAAATAGTGTCGGAAAGAACGTTCGCACAAACTGGACAAGAGGATCGATCGGAGTCAGAAAAAATATACTTACTGGCTTGGCGTCCTTGGATAACAGATCAAACTGGCCTACTTGATACCATTCATTATTAAATTGCTGTCTAATAGGTTCTATATGCGATCTGTCTCCTTTGTATCCAGGCAAATGATCGATTAATCCTTGCTTAAGCTTCAGATCCTCTGAAGCAAACAATGTCTGGTCCTCAGAACGGATATAGACAGACGTATTTTTTTTGAGCATGTCTGCCGATAATTCATTCAGGAAAGCAGTATCTGTCAGTAAATCTGTATTTTGCAAAAAAGTATGTTTAATAAGATTGCGGGTATCGTTCTCTTCCATTCCTTCAAATTTACTTTCATACGTGCTCTTTAAGCTCTGCACATCACCGTGATAGACAATGCTCATTAACATAGCCGTAATGATAAGGAGAAGAAGAGGAACTACAAGCATTGCCGCATAGGATAGCAGAAATTTCCAACGTATAGACATAATGGAATACTCACCCTACCTCTTCTTGTTTCTTGATGAGCTTATCATACGATATCTCCGTACTAACCACCATAAGAGCAGGAGGAGCACAATCCCGCAAACGGTATAACTAATCGGACGTATATATTGTTCCACAATACTCCAATTATCTCCTAATCGGTAACCTAGATAGACTAACGCTAGATTCCATGGGATACAGCCCAGCGCTGTAAATACAATGAATTTCCATGCCTTCATTCCAGCAATCCCTGCGGGTAGTGAAATAAATGTTCGGATAAAGGGTAACATACGTGTAAAAAACACAGTACTCTCACCATAACGCTTGAACCATCGCTCGGATTGCTCCAGATGATGCTCATTCATGAGGATATATTTACCGTATTTCTCTAATAACCGTCTACCTCCGGCTTTCCCAATATAGTAAGCAATGACGGAACCTAATAGATTCCCAAATATCCCAGCGATAGCAACTTCCAAAAAAGTAAGTGAGCCTTGCGCAACCAGCCAGCCGCCGCTGAGCATTATAACTTCACTGGGAATGGGGATACAGGCACTCTCCAGGATCATCCCTAACCATATGCCCCAAATTCCCATCGTATTGACAAGTTGGAGCGCAGTTTCAGATATCCAAGTTAATAATTGATGCATGAGTGTTCACTCCGCTTCATAAATTTTACTGTTCCTTAAGAATATAACGCTATAATTAAACAAAAAGCCGGGGGAAGTACCATAATGAAAAAATTACAAGCACCTAAGTTTTTATATGGTCTATTCGTAATAGCTATTATTCTGCTGATGATTCCCAAATTCTCTTATAACGATCCTGATACCTTCTGGCATATTGAGCTGGGACAATATATGATCGATCATGGACAAATCCTGCATCATGCCATACATACTTTTTACGGAGATGAGCTTCCCTATGTCCCTCATGAATTTGGATTTCAGCTGCTCGTCGCTCCGCTTTATGCTGCATTTGGATGGCCAGGGGTGTATATTTTGACCGCTGTGTGTTTGTTCTTTTTAGTACTCGGTTTGCTTCGGCTAGGTAAGGTTTCCCGCAAAGAGCTGGGACTTCAACAAGACCATGTGCTGATGCTCCCTTTTGTACTGCTAATCACCTGCTGGATTTACTACAATTATTTCAAGGGTCGTCCGCAGATGATCTCCTCGTTTATGATTGTCTGGTTCTTCGTTTATTTACGGGAATACCAGATGGTAGCTCATAAGAAATACGCCGCTGCAATGGTTGCTCTTTCTATAGCTATTGCCAACTTTCATGCAGGTGTATGGCTTGTAATTGCTGTATTTACAGGGATGGCTCTGCTAGAATCCTTGATTAACAAAACGCTCAATTGGCGTAAAATCACAGTCTTTGTTCTAGTTTGGTTAGCTGGCCTTTTAAATCCCGGTGGTGCAACAAGCCTCTTATTTATTTTGACGGTTACGAAAAAGAACTTTAACCTGCTGATCAACGAATGGCAGCCTATTCAGTTCAATAGTTTGGAGAATTTACCCATTCTACTCTTGCTTCTGTTCTTTGCCTGTACGCTTCCTTTCGCACTTCAACGTAAACCATTCCGCTTCTTTCTTATGCTTGGGATTCTGTATCTTGGTGTATCGAACTTCAAGCAGAACCTATTTATGTGGCTGTTTATTCCTTATTTTGCAGCCGTATTCTTTGACGCCATTCCATACTTCCGTAAACCCGGTGTTCTAGTTCGGCAAAGCACTTTACGACTGTGGCTTACAATTGGGCTACTCCTAAATATTGCGTATATATTCACTGTACCGCCAGTTATTGATGCTAAGAATTATCCCGTTGATGAAATGAATTATATTATGCAGCATACACCTGAAGGCACTCGTCCCAAAGTGCTCGCCCGATACGGTTCATCCGGTTATGTCATGTTCCGAGGTGGAGATATACTGTGTGACGGCAGACAGGATCCCTTCGTTACGAAGGATTCACTTGGAGTGCTCGGCTGGACTGCTTTTGAGCGTTCCATGTACGGATTCTCAGAATATCTCCCTGAAATTGTAGAATATGACCATCCCGATTATGTAATTACCGGCAATGGCGTCTCACATAAGCTATTCAATGAATGGGCACAAAAATTCGGACAACCCGTTTATTCAGGAACCTATGGCAGTGTCTTCTCACTCCTCAAAGCGACGGAGTAACTTATTTTCGAATCACATATCCTAGGCCGCGCATCGTCTGTACAATACTTGGCTGTCCCACCTCATCAATTTTACTCCTAAGGTAGCTGATATACACGTCAACTACCTTAACATCCACCTCGGAATCATATCCCCATATGGTTTCTAGCAGCATCTCCCGAGTCATTACTCTGCCTCTATTCTCCAATAGCACTAATAGTATTTCGAATTCCCGTTTCGTTAAATTAACAAATATCTTCTTCTTTCTAAGCGCCCGTCCGTCAATGTCCATCTCTAAATCGCGAAATATTAGCATCCGTCCTGTGTTAAAAGTGCCTGCCCTTCTTAACAGAGATCTCATTCGTGCCAGCAGCTCTTCCATAGCAAATGGCTTTAGAATGTAATCATCCGCACCGCTATCCAGACCTCTAATTTTATCCGCGAGCCCCGCTTCCTCCGCAATGATTATGATTGGCGTTTGTTTAGTCTCACGTATTCTGCTACACAACTCCGTTCCACTTAGCCCAGGGATCATTAAATCCAGCAATATGAGGTCCCATTCCTCTTCTAGTGCTAACTGTAATCCCTTAAATCCTTCGTGAGTAACGGTAATAGAATACGATTCATGACGCAATTCCAATTCCATAACCCTAGCTAGACGCTTCTCTTCTACTATTAATAATATTTTATTCATAGGCTTCCTCTCCATGTTCGACCTATATTAAAACTTAATTTTCGAGGCTGTATTGCCAGTCTACTCGCTATCTATTAAATATTTATTAACTCCTTCTAAAGGAGAATGGTTTAAAGCGCACAAGCACAAACGCCTTCGGCGTCCCTTTAAGGACGGTAAGCTTTTAAGCGAGAAATATAAGGATGATTTATTACGTAGAACATATAAATTCTTATATTTTAAAAAAGCGATGACCCCTGGCGAAATAGCCAGTAGTCACCGCTTCTATAAACTTAAAATTAAATACTACCTCTCGTGCACAATAATCCCTTTAGAAACACGCAGTTTCGGATATTCGCCCATGATTTCCGGTATATCTTTTAGCGAAAACTGATGGCTAATCAACGACTCAATCTGAACGATCCCCTTCTCAATTAACGCAATCGATTCCTCATGTGTATATGGATTAATGAAAGAGCCCATGATGTTCAACTCTTTTGTAAAAATTTCGAATGGTGAGACTTGAATCAACGTGTCCGGGGAAGCAACTCCAAACATTAAGACTTGTCCACCCTTACGCGATGCCTTAACCGCCAGCTCCATGGAATCCGCCCGGCCTACACATTCGATCACAATATCAAATTGATGATGGAGAGCTTCCATCACACCTTCTGCTGCAGGAGATACGGCTTCATCCGCACCTAATTCGACTAATCGGTCATGCTTGAACACTTCAGGCTCACTGACAATGATCCCTTTAACACCCGCAGCCTTGACGAGCTGCAAGAACAATTGACCAATAAAACCACCGCCGATAATCAAGACTTGGTGTGTCGGACGGATATCCAGCTTCTTGTAACCATGCAGCACACAACCTAGAGGTTCAATCATTGCCCCTTCGATCCAGCTCATTTCATCAGGTAGCAAGTAACAGTTCGCTACAGGAACAACACAATACTCACCCATGCCACCGTCACGAGTCACCCCAACAGCCTGCAAGTTATCGCACAAATGCACTTTTCCATTCCGGCAAAAATAACAGTTTCCACAATAGATGTTCGGATCAACCGATACACGGTCCCCCACTTGTAAGGTCGTAACCTCATCACCCACAGCCACTATTTCGCCCGCAAGCTCATGTCCTAACACAATCGGAGCTTTCACCTCCGCAGATCCAGGGTATCCATGATAAATATGCTGATCCGTACCGCAGATCCCGCAGCATTTCACACGAAGTTTAACTTCTTTGGAGCCAATATCCGGAGCTTCCCAATCCATAAATTCAATGTGCTTAGTTCCTTTAAATACAGCCGCCTTCATCTTAGCTCATCTCCTTAATTCCTAGTTTTTGTAAACCCGCATCATTCATTGCCGTTACACGCAAGGTTTCCCAAGGCAGTGCCCCGGCATCCACATGATGCACACGAACCATCTTCTCCTCACCCGGAATCAGATCAAAGAAATTATCGTCCATGATCACCCAGGGTGCATCTAGTTCGATCATCACCATCCGCGCCACACGATCCGAGATCAAGCGGATATGTCCTTTCGCTTCATCCACAGAGATCTGAATATGGGCAGGTTGAAAATTCATGTCCTTATAGTCTCTTAAATAGAGTACGTAATCTTCTGTCGCCATCTTCTTCGAACGAAGTACAGCCACAACCTCGCGCGGGCTATGCTGTTGCAGTACCTCAGCTTCAGTTAACTTGGCAAAATTAACTTTACTATTCGCTTCAACGGTCACATCGAATGCACGCTGATATACAATTGTACCATCCATCCGATAAATCGTTAATTCCGCCTCATCCTGATAAACTTCGCGGCGATCATTGATAGCCCATAGCTGCAGCGGTCCATTCGGATCATGATCCACACATAAGAGTACTGGTGCAAAGAATTTACGCGCATAGTGGTAGCTCGCCTTTGGTAAACCATAGTAGTCGATGACAGACCAGCTCGTTCCCGGCCAGCAATCATTGAACTGCCAGAATAAAGCCCCGCTTGTATCCGGCTTATTACGGCGGTAATGCTCAATGCCATACCTCAATCCCTCTGCCTGGGTCAGCATCGAGAATTGAATATATTCATAGATATCCTTCGGAATTCCTGTATAACCTTCCATGAGCATAATGCCCTTTGGATAATGGACATCTTTATTACGGTACTTCATTTCATCGCTATCCCAATAGAACTGATTGTCCGGCATATTCTTCGCTAGGGTGTAACGATTGGAAGCGGCATGCAGCCCGAATTCACTGGCGAATTTCGTGAAATCTGACTTGAATCGTTTGAACGATATCCCTTCAACACTATAATCCTGTGTCTGCGGTTCACCAAACTGACGTGGCTCATTATTCCCATGCCAGACTTGCCAGTTATGGGTATCGCCCACCTCACGTGAATTGTGATCATTGCCGCCAAAAGGCGAGCTAGGCCAAAACGTTCGTGTGGGATCGAGTTGCTCTAGTACTGCAGGCATGAGCTCATGATAAATTTTTTCTCCATAAAAGGGATGTGTGATCTCGCCGTTAGAGGACAGTGCCTCATACAACCAATCATTCTCGTTATTCCCACACCATAGAGCAAGGCTCGTACGACTGCGAAGACGTTTTACGACCTGCTCAATTTCGCGGTGAACATTATTCATGAAATTACGATTGTAATCTGGATACAGTGCACAAGCGAACATGAAGTCCTGCCAGATTAAAATTCCTAACCGATCACATTCGTCAAAGAAAATATCCCGCTCATAAATGCCTCCACCCCAAGCACGAATCATATTCATATTGGCATCCTTGGCCATCTGAAGCAGATGTGCATAGCGGCTATCTGGCACGGTCGCAATAAAGCTATCAATAGGGATCCAATTAGCACCTTTAGCAAAAACTTTTACGCCGTTCAATACAAAAGTGAAAGCATGGCGCCCTTCTTCATCCAGCTGCATCAATTCGATCTTTCGAATCCCAAATGACTGCTCATAGGTATCTATTAGCTCCCCATCAGCAAATAACGTAACGCGTAGATGATATAAGAAAGGCGTTCCTAGATCATGGGTCCACCATAACTTTGGATCCATCACCTGCAAGGTAACTGAATGATGAAGCGTACGCGCTGTAATTGCCCCGTCAACTGCAATCCCTGAAGCTCTGTCCAAAGCGACATTCGCTTCCGCAACGCGCTCCGTCCCGTCTAATAGTTCCACACGCGCCGTATACGAACATCCGCGATCAAAGGCATGTGCGCATAAATCCACATCAACAACACCTACTTGACCCTCTATCGAAGTTGTACGGGCAAACACATGATCTAAATGTGCATGACGCCGTTTGATCAACTGTACCTCTTTCCAAATCCCTGCACAGACCAGACGTGGACCCCAGTCCCAGCCAAAATGACTCTGCGCTTTACGTGTCCAGATCCGCTTCTTGCTAAAGCCTGACCAATAATATTGGACCTTATCTCCTGCGTTCACATGAATAGGATCAAATTTTACGGCAAGCGTATTCTTCCCTTGATTTAATTCACGGGTTACATCAAATGAATGGCTAATGAACATATTATCTGTTGATCCAAGCTCCACGCCGTTGAGATATACGGTTGCATAGGTATCTAACCCTTCGAATAATAGCTCCATCTTCTCACCAGGTTTAAGATCAGAATCGTATGAAAAGACCGTACGATACCACCATACCTTTTCTTCAATCCAACGGCATTTCTGATCTTGGTGGCCAAAGAAAGGATCATCAATAATGCCTTTCTCCCGAAGCGTCGTATGGATGTCACCGGGCACTGAGGTGGTCATCCAGAAATAATCAATAAACTCTGGCGATGCAACTTCAAGATCCCGGGCTTCCCCCACATGAAAATCACGAAGTTTCCAGTTTTCAGTTAATTTAATGTTCATTTTCTTCATCCTCTCTCCCAAATTAAAACGCCAAAACCACTTCGGTTTTGACGTTTTATTGTTATACGTATATCAAGCTATCTAAAATTTCTTGTACACTAAGTTCTGCGCAAGCCATTGATGTATCCGCGACTCCGTAATACATTTTAACAACATCGCCTTCCACGAGTGCACCGCAAGAGAATACAACATCGCCGAAGAATCCGTTCTTCTCATAATCCGCTTCCGGCTCCATGATAGGAGCATTGGAGCGCGCAATCACCTTCGAGGGGTCATTTAGATCTAACAAAACTGCTCCCATGCAATAACGATGTTCCAGCGTGGCTCCATGATACAGCTCCAGCCAGCCTTTCTCGGTCTTGAATGGAACCGCACCGCCGCCAATCCGGCCGCTATCCCACATCCCCTCACGCAAACCGATCAGATGCTTATGGTTACCCCAATATAATAAGTTGTCCGATTCTGCGATCCATATTTCCGGATCTCCCGTACTTTTCGTTGTTGGACGGTGCAATGCATAATATTTGCCGTTAATTTTCTCTGGGAAAATCAATACGTCTTTATTATCCGGCCCAAAGATCATGCCGTGGTGAGTTACATTCACGAAATCTTTAGTTGATACCAGCGATTCTCCAACGCCCACAGGGGAGACTGCCGAGAAATAAATATAGTAGGTATCCCCAATTTGGGTTACCCGAGGATCTTCTACCCCGAAGGTCTCCAGTGAATTGGAAGGGTACACAAATGGCTTCTCATCCACCGTAAAATGATGTCCATCCTTACTTCGAGCGATTCGGATATAAGATAATGAAGTCAAGTACTGAAATGTAGCACTAGCGGATTTATTCTTAATCACACGCGGATCAGAGAAGTCGAAGCGCTCATCATCTGTATTCAGATCCAAAATATCCAATTCATTGGTCTCCGGATTATAAATCGGAGCTTTCACAATTTTTGGATCCTTGCTAATTGGGCGTTCTGCTACACGGAGAAACATTAATATTTCACCATTATAGCTAGCAATACCGGCATTAAATGCACCAATCACTTCAAAGTCATCGTGATACGGCTTAACGTCCGCCGGTGTAATAAGTGGATTTTGTTCATAACGATAGATTTTCATGTTGTAATAACTCCCTTAACCAAATGGATTTCATACTTATAAAATTTCAAATTGAGCAAAAGGATCAGGGATTGTTGCTCGTTGTGCTTCCGCATCGCTGATTCCTGCATATATATTAGCTGTACCGTCCTCATGACGTACGAGCCCGCCGCTGAACACAACATCCTCCAAATCAGGACGTTTGGCAACGCCTGGCAAGAACTGATTGCGTACAGCGATTAATTGAATATCCGAGTACTCACCTGTTGCCGGATCGATAGCGAATACCATCGGGTAATAGTGACGATCGCCCGAATCATCAAAAGATGCGATATGCCCAAGAACACCGAGCAGTCCGTTCTTTAGCAAGTGTGCTTCATTCGCACCGCCCCACTCTTCATCAACAAACTGTCCATCCAATAACGGTGTTTCTTCGATCAATGGAATGGATAACGCTTCTAACGATGCAATGCGGGTAAAGCCGATTTTACCGCGTCCTCCTTTATCTCCTTGAGGGCGGGTCAGTACTCCGATGCTATCTTTCAGATCCACTAGGCGCAGATCTTTCATGCCATCCGGTCCTTTAAAGAAGGGTTCTAAGCTCGCGATGTTCTTCCCGCGGTAGAATACTGTACGCCACATTAAGGCATCAGCCTTTACCGGATGCGGATAAATTTGAACGCCTCCAACTATCAATTCGCCATTAATTTTCGTGAAAAAAGGATCTTGAAGTTCAAGGGTAGGCGCTCCTTCACGGGGTACCCATTGTCCATCACGTTCGACAAAAAAAACGACATCGGAATGCTCGCTGTCACGGGATTCAACCCGACCCGCAATCACCCACTCACCCTCATCTTGGAATGGAGCTGTAATATTGTAGACATCTTTATGATCTACACCTGTGAATGTTAATTTCTGTATATTGGTTACGGATACGTCTTTCATCGCGTATTCCATGAGCAGTTGTTCACATGTCTTCACAGCATTCTTGAGCAGTTTCATAATAATAAAATTCCTCTCTAGTCAAATAATAGCGGCGCACGCATCCATATTGCGGCTTCATTCGGCAACAGAGTTACCAAGTCTGTACCGCTCACTATGTCTCGGCGGCTTGATAATATATTAGTTGCTTGCCCATCCAGCAGCTCACTAGGATCAATCTGTATGCTCTGATTATCGTAATTCAAGGCTACGAGCGCTCTGGTATTGGTTTCTTTCAATGTTCTTACATATAAAATAAGATTGCCTCTGCGTTCCAGCACGTCATAATCCCCGAATTGAAATACATCCTGTGTATTGCGCAAGTGGAGAAGCTTTTTATAATAATGTAATAATGAATTCGGTTGATTGCATTCGGACTCCACGTTTAATTGCTGATAATTTGGGCCCATGCCAATCCATGGTGTTCCTGACGTAAACCCGCCATGTGGACTTGCGTTCCATTGCATTGGTGAGCGAGACGCATCTCTTCCCTTTGCATTCGCAATTTTCAGGGCTTCCGCCCGGGTTATCCCCCGCTGTAGTGCGATTTCATATGCCTTCAATCCTTGGATGTCCCGCATATCTTCCAGCTTATGGGCTACGAAATTCCGCATCCCAATCTCCTCACCGAAATATAGGAAAGGTACCCCTTTTGCGGTCAAGGCCAGCGTTGCCATAAGGCGGGCCCGTTCTTCCTCAATCTCCGCGTCCCCTTCGCCAAAACGCGAAATCACGCGATCCATATCATGACTGCCGAAGAATAACGTTGGAATCTGATCCTCACGGTGTACCTGCTCCATCATCTTAAGCTCGGCGAACAAATTCTCTGGACTAAATTCCTTCTGGCTTCCCAGATTAAAGTTAAAGACCACATCAAACTTACCCGTTCCGCTGTAACGCTTCAGCATATCCATATCTTCAGAGCCGACTTCACCTACCATGAACATTCCGCTATGCGCATGAACAAACCTGCTAATCTCCTCGATGGCATCCATAATTCCATCTTGATTCTGATCATGTACATGCTTCTGCTCACCCGTTACTTCATCCATCGGGTTATCCGGGAATTGATCGGACACCGATAAGAAGTTGATAACATCTAACCGGAAGCCACTTACGCCTTTGCCCAGCCAATAAGCCATAACATCCTTCATCGCTTCTTTAACTTCGGGATTCGCCCAGTTCAAATCGACCTGTTCTTTCGCAAACCCATGATAGTAATACTGTTCTGTTGCAGCATCCCATTCCCACGCGGTTCCACCAAAAAACGATTCCCAGTTATTAGGTACGCCGCCGTTCACCGCGTCCTTCCAAATGTACCAATCCCGCTTCGGGTTCGTCCTTGAGGATCGGGATTCCTTGAACCATGCATGCTCTGAAGACGTATGATTCAGGACAAGATCGGCAATCACTCTGATCCCTCGAGCCCTCGCTTCCTGAATAAACCGTTCAAAATCTTCCATCGTTCCAAAGTCTGGATCAATCTGACAATAATCTGCAATGTCATACCCGTTATCTACTTTTGGAGACTTATAGAACGGCGTTAGCCAAATCCCTCCGATGCCAAGTTCCCGCAAATAATCCAGCTTGGAAGTAAGACCGCCGAAATCACCAATCCCATCCCCGTTACTATCACAGAAGCTTGGCATATACACTTCATAGAAAACCGTCCCTTTCCACCACGGCTGTTCCAACCGATAACCCCTCCTGTGCAGACCTATTTCAAGTTAAATTGCATGCCTTCCTGGAACTTCTTGCCGAAAATAATGAACAAAATAATGATTGGCAAGGTAAGCATCACTGCACCGGCATACATCGGACCCGGATACGATTGATACGGACCGAACATCTGAGATAATAAAACGTTCAATGTTAACATGCCGTCACTTCGGACGACGATCATATCCCATAGGAGCTCTGTCCAGCGTTCCATTAGCAGGAATAGGAATACAACGGTCGTAATGGACTTCGACATCGGCATCATAATCTTATACAGGATTTTGAAATCGGAGGCCCCATCCAGCTTGGCGGCTTCTATGAAAGCGTCGGGTACCGCCTTAAAGAAGTTGGTGTACATGAAGATCCCCCATAAACTCATCGCCTTGGGAATAATGAGCGCCCAATACGTATCGAACAGTCCTACTTTTTGAATAATCAAAAAGTTAGGGATGATCAGAATGATTGCCGGAAAGAACATATGAAACAACACAAAGTTGTTGATAGAGTCTCTTCCGCGGAATTTCAGCTTCGCCAACGCATAAGCGACCATAATCGCGAACATCATCATTAAGGCTGTAGATACCAGGGAAACGAACACACTGTTAAAGAAGGCATGAATCCATGGTCTTGTAATCCCGGTCTCACCACCTGTAAAGAGCCATTGATACGAGCGCAGCGTAAATTGCGTCGGTATCAGCTTCCGGTCTACCTGTGACCAATCTGCAAGTGAGTTCAATACCATATATAAATAGGGGAATACCATAATCACGAGCAGTACGATCGCAATCAGATAGCGGATCGACAGCCGGAGCTTGATGTTTGAATTAGACCCAACCATTGCGCTTACCCCACATTTCCAGAATTTTTCGGATTACGAATATAGATATAAATGTCGCAACCGCAGCCATAATCGCGATAGCTGATGCGTAACCTGCCTGCAGGTTCTTAAATGCTTGACTGTATATTTCCATTTGCCATGTATTCGTTGCATAGTTCGGTCCGCCGCCTGTTAATTGGTAGACCTCAGTAAAGATACCGAATGTTGCACCAAAGGATAAAATTAAGGTTGTATAAATCGCAGGGTAAAGCAAAGGCAACGTAATTCTCCAGAACCTTTGGCTGTCCTTCACGCCATCAATTGCCGCTGCTTCATATACTTCCTGATCAATGCTCTCTAAACCTGAAGTAAGAATTAACGCATAGTAACCTGTAAATTTCCAAGCCATAATCATCGCAACGACGAACAATGCCGAGAAAGATCCGCCGAGCCAGTCAATATCAAGACCTAACCGATCCCTTAGAAACGTCTGAACAGGACTTGTATGTGACAAAAAACCTTTAACAATAAGGGATGCAACAACCCCTGAGGATAGGTAAGGCAAGAAGAATCCAATAAGAAATACGGTTTTTAATTTAGGTAAGCCTTTTACAATTACCGCTACAAAAAGCGACATGGCTGTGACAATCGGTACAAATACGATCATAAATTTGTACGTTACCCAAAATGCCGATCTTACCCCTGGTGTGCCTAATGCTTTGGTAAAATTCTTGAATCCTACAAAATCATAAGTCGGTGAAATCAAGTCCCAGTTAGTAAAAGACAAATATAGAGACCAAATAAGCGGGCCCAAGAAAAACACAGTCGAAAAAATAAGGTAAGGGCTGGCAAAAAGCCAGCCTAACCGATTATTATTTTTTTCAATCATTATTGAAGTTCCCCTTCAATCGCCTTCTTCATATTGTCCCAACCCGTTTTTGGATCAATCTCACCACGAACGATTTTGTTAAAGGCCTCTTGACCAATAAAGGTTTGCAATTCGTTGAATTTCGGATTGTCCATGGATGGAACAGCATTCGGGATTGCTTTTGCATACTCTTGCAATACAGGCGTTTTTTCAAATACTGGTTTAAACACTTCATTTGTACCTACATCATCACGTGCTGGAGGCAAGTTTGTTTCTTGGAAAAAGGCAACATCGTTTTTGTCATCCGAATATACCCACTTGATGAATTCTATTGCAGCAGCTTGTTGCTCTGGACTTGCCGATGCATAGATAACAATTCCTTTAGCATCCGCAAATGTTTTTGCATTCGCTGGATCCATACCGTCAGGAACAGGAGGCAATGTTACTTCAAAGTTCTCCTTGTACTGTAGCTCTGGATATTTCTCAGCCCATGTGCTGAATGTCCAAGGTCCTACATCCGTAAATACGCCCACTCCATTTTCAAAAGGTTCTGTTACATTCTGAGACAACAGCCCTTTCTCCTTACGAAGATTGTCCACGAAAGTAAGAACGTCTACACCAGCTTTTTCATCGCCAACAAATTGGCTGCCTTCAATGAATTTGTTGCCATCTGAAGCTGCATTGTACAGCATAAAGAAGTCGAACCATCTTTTCCAAGAGGTAGGGTCTGCTAAGTCAGGTTTCGCCCAAAGATATTTATCCGGGTATTTTGCTTTTAATTTTTTCGTTGCCTCAATCACTTCACTGTATGTTCTTGGAACTTCGTTCACACCAGCTTCTCTCAAAATATCCGTTCTCCATCCGAACAACATTGCATTGGAGTAGATTGGAAGAACATATTGATGGCCATCGGCAAATTCCCAAGGCTCAATCGTTTTGGTCATATTACGTTTTGTCACAATATCATTGAAGCCAGCAATCGTATCCAATGGAACTAACGCTTTACTGTTTGCAAGTTGTGCTGCAAAACCACGGCTAATGTTCTCAGTCATCGTCGGAGCGCTTCCACCCGCGATTGCGGCTTGAATACTTGCCTCAGAAGTAGGGGACTCCTTGATCGCACTTACGTTAATTTTCACCTTAGGGTTAACAGTCTCATATTCTTTGGCGATTTTCTGCCAATATGCTTGTTGAGTCGGGTTAGGTGCAGCCCAGAACTCAATAGTTGTTACTCCATCTGCTGAAGTGCCTGAATTACTGCTCTTTGATCCACAACCGGCAATAATCGTGAATACAAGCGTAAGTGCAAGCATTACTGAAAGCTTCTTCTTCATAAAATAAACCCTCCCTGAGTATCGATGCACATCAGTGCAGCATTTTGTAATTCCTAGATATAATTTTGTAACGTTACAAAATTATATAAATATATACCTGTAAGCGGCTTTGTAAGCGTTACAATTGCTATTATTATAGTTTTTAGCGAAAATGTCAACCTGTTATTCGAGTATTAATGAAAAAGACACAATTAATCACATTACAAATTAACTTTACTTAAATGCTTTGTAATGTTAAAATAATTTATAGTTGTAATGTAGTTTTACAGCATAATCTTTAGTATTATGAGAGACAGTATGGAAGAATATTCATTACACTTCTAATTAGAAAGGACGTATCTTCGCATGAAGGTGAAGGTAACAATGCAAGATATCGCCGATCGATTGAATATATCGAAGAACTCTGTTTCTCAGGCTCTGTCCGGTAAAGACGGTGTGAGTGAGGAAACGAGACAGTTAATTATCGATACTGCGAATGAAATGGGTTACACCTATTCGCGAGGGCGCAAAAGCACAGAAGAAGAAGCTGGAACCTTTGTCATTTTGGCATCAGAATTTGCATTTTCCAAACGTAACTTTTTTGGAGAAATTTATTTGAGTATTGAGAAGGAAGCAGCGAAGCGAAATAAGCGTATGGTTATTCAATCTATTGATCATCACGCTTCCGAACAATTGATTCTGCCTCCTATATTATTTGATCCTTCCGTAGAAGGAATCTTGATTCTGTCCCATATTACGACCCCATATATTCAAGCAGTGACGGGCACAGGGATTCCCACCGTATTAATTGATCACCATCACCCTGATCTTAAGGCCGATAGTATTCTCACCAATAATCGTTATGCCGCTTATACAGCGGTGCAGTATTTAATTGAATTGGGACATACCCGTATTGGCTTTATCGGCAATATTCAATTCTCACCAAGCTATTACGAGCGTTTAGAAGGTTATCGCCTGGCTCTATACCAATCTGCCATTGAATACAACCCAAAATGGGTGTTCGATCGTGCCATTGAAGAAATGGATGATGTGTTCAACGCTGTACAAAAGTTGGATAAGCAGCCTACGGCTTGGTTCTGTGTCAATGACGGCTTTGGGTTCTTGATCAATTCCGTGATGTACAAGCTTGGGTATCAGATCCCCCAAGATGTATCTATTGTGAGCTTTGATAATGGACAGTTATCGCGGATAACAACTCCTTTGACTACAACGATGGATGTAGATTTGTCTTACTTTGGACGAAAAGCTATAGAACAACTCTTCTGGCGCATTGATCATCCCGAGGAGCCTTTTATAGAAGTTCTCCTTCCTACCCATCTGATCATTCGGGAATCCACACAACATCCAAATACATAATCAGTTCATATAGACAGGAATGTTGTATGGAGAATAAATACACGCGCATCACAAAAAGGGAGGGTCCCACGAGCCATGAAATGGCTGTGGAACTCTCCCTTTACTTTCAGATTAGGATGTATGTTGACGCTCGTTGTGGTCACTACGTGAATGGACCGTTGTTCCATTCACCCTACTACCAATATCCTCGGATTCCGGTCTGCATGCGGATCAGCGCTTCCAAATAATAATAGTCTCCCCAAATCATATGGCCATCAGGCACACGTCCACCTCTGACATGATAGGAACCATGCTTTAGAAGCCCCTCCGCCTCCGGATTTCCGGATGTCGCATAATGTTCCGCTAAGGATTTCATGCTGCGGAGTAAGGCTGCTTCATAAATAGCACGATCCGGGTCATCTGCGTCCAGAAGATCCAGCAGCTCCAAAAGACCGGAAGCCGCAATGGCTGAAGCCGAGCTGTCGCGAGGGGTACTCGCTTCCACCGGCACATCAAAATCCCAATACGCCACATTATCCTCTGGAAGATGGCTGATAAAGTAATGAGCCAGACTTTTAGAAGTATTAAGAAAGTCTTCCTCTCGTGTATAACGATAAGCCAGGGCAAATCCGTATATTCCCCACGCTTGACCACGTGTCCAGGTCGATCCATCCTCATAGCCTTGATGTGTTCCTCCACGAATTGCACTTCCTGTAGCTGGATCAAAGTAAAAAGTATGATAAGAGGAAGCATCCCCACGCACAAGAAATTTCCGGCTCTTTAACGCATGTTCGAGTGCTATATCATAATAGCGATTGTCCCCCGTTTCCTCCGCAGCCCAGAACAGCAGAGGCAAATTCATCAAACAGTCAATAATGATACGTCCCGCATTCTCGGGGTCACTCTCTAAACCCCAGGCCTGGAGGATTCCAGCGTTTTCACGCCAGCGCTTGCATAGTGTATCCGCAGCCTGTAGACCGACAGCTCGGGCTTCTTCGCTGCCTGTTATTTTCCACTCTGCTACTGCAGTCAGTGAGTACAAAAAGCCAATATCATGATGGTCCAGGGCGATGTGATGATCCAGACGATGCTTAAAGTCTCCTAACCAAGAAGCTGCCGCCTCCTTATAGAATGAATCTTTGCTATATTCATAAGCAAGCCACATCATGCCAACATAGAACCCCTCTATCCAATCATCATTGTCTCCCCATTCGTATTGTTGCCCCTCAGCGATATGAGGCAGTTTGCCCGGATGGCCCGCGATATTACTCTCGATCTTGCGAATAGCATCCTCAATTGCCGTTGTCCACATCTTTGTCTCTCCTTTCCGATAAATCAACCGTATGAAGTACTGCTTGGTTACGAGGATCGTAGATAACAATCCTTCCTTCCGACTGCCGCTGAATAATCGGCGGTGATGACAGACTCTCCTGGTTCTCTGGGATATTCGTAGCTCCGAAGACTGCAGATATTAATACATGATCTCCCGGCTCCAATCTGGAGATCAAGCTCGGAAGAAACGTCCGAGGCTTCAGCAGATTAGTATTCGGTTCGGGTAGCACGCATTCTCCCCGGTCAAAACCGCTTAGCATATGTATGGCACTGATTCCCCAAGGCAATTGCACCGAGACAGCAGTGTTAGATACATGAATGGTTTCCCGATCACTGCGTGAGAAGCCAGCAGACTGGCCAATGGCAAATCCACCCTCCGCTACGTCTAGACACCGGGCGCTGTGAATGCTGTGAATGCGGACATGCCACAGACCCGCTGGAATAATCCATGTCTTCACATGTACATCGCTCCAGGGATGCCAGCGTGAATATACATAATTCTCTCCAATTTCCCACATCTCGCAGAATCTGCGTACCCGGTAATGTTCATCGCATTCACACAATGCTAATGTAGAGTCGTAAGCGCCTTGAACTAAGCCATAACCCGCCTTCGGCACACTGAATCCGAACAGCGTGGAGTAAGCAAACTTGGAATATTTAGCTGCGCTATGGGCCATATCAAAGTTAGCCATCTGACCAGAGGTATAGGCAATAACATGCTTATTTCCTTCTGGACGACTCACCAGCATACGCGCCTCTTGAAGCGGCAGTTGATCTTTCAATACAGGCAGTGGTTCTTCTTCCGCTTGCCAAAAAGGATGATCGTCCGGCAAGGCAAGAATAAGCATAGCTTTAAAGGCCCAATACGGTGATCCAGGGGCATTGTAGTTCTCCGTCATTACCAGATTCGGGTACGCATATCCGATACTTAGTAATCCGTCTATTCCCATAATAGGCTTCTCAAACCACCAACGAAAATGACGCATTATAATTCCTTTGAGAACGCCATATGAAAAAGGAAGGACCTCGGCATACACCAGCGCACTCCAGAAAGAGACCTGCGCAAAACGATAGGTCAGACTACGTCCGAAAGGAATCGCACTTCCGTCCTCAGCAAACCAATACATAAAATCTTTGGCAAATTGTGCGGATCTTTCCCGGTAAACTGCAGCCCTCTGAGGATCATCATCCGCCATCAATTTAGCATATATCAGCGTATAATAATGCATAGCAAAAGCAATATAATAGTCTCTCTGATCGGTCAGCCCATCGGAATACCAGCCATCACTCAAGTAGTAGGTATCTATCTTCTCCAAATAATGATTCATTATCTCTTGATCGTAGGGCAATCCGACTTTCTTAAAGCCCACATTCACAAGAACCGTGAACATCAGCCAGTTATTCGGGTTCGAACGATCCACATGATTGATCTGGTTCAACCAGTTATATACCTGCATTTTCTGAACATCACTCAGCGGCTCCCACAGCTTATGCGGCGCAAGAGCAAGCCCCAGTCCCAGCACAGCCTGTTCCACCATACGCTGGTCTTTGGTTGAGAATTCACCCCAGTATTCTTCATGTTCAGGGTCAGTCCCATTGACGATCCCCTCGAGGAACTTCGGCCAAAGCGCACTCTCCCCTCCCCCGCTGGCATGGGGAACAAGCCCCCATAACGGACGAGCGAAGGCTTCCATAAGCGCGGTAGCTTCATTGTATATTGATCCTGTAGCTCCCATATCGATTCCTGCACATCCAGAAGTAAATCGACTCTCCAGCGGAGCATATAGGTCATTTAAGAACATTTGTAATTCATTTTTAGTACCCTTCAGTTCCACAGTAATGGTTCCTCCAATCCAAACTTAATGCCAAGCCGCATATTCACTGGGCCTCATGCCCATTTCCCGTTTAAACAGCTTGATAAAATAACTTTTGTTGGCATATCCCAGATACTCGGAGATCTCTTCCACAGTCTTTCCAGACTGATTAAGCAGCTCTTTTGCCTTCTGGAGCTTTAGCATGTTTACGTATTCGATGAAATTCTGGTTTGTTTCCCGTTTGAACAAGCGGCTGAAATAGCTGGCATTCAAGTTCAGGCGTCCAGCCATGTCCTCCAGCGTTATTTTCTCCGTTACATGACTGATCACGAACTGCTGGGCTTTAATAACCTCGCTCCGTTTGGACTTAATAGAGAATATACTTATTTTCCGCGCTAATTCTTCCAAGTACTGAACTAACCACTCTTCCAAATGCTCGAGGGTATCAATGTCACTCACCACGCTAAACAGCTTTTCTTCCGCCATAGGCAATGGAGACTGCAGCAGCTGTTTCGTCTTCAATTGCAAGTCCATCAGCAACCGGAGAACACATTCCTTAACTTCATTTGGATGAAACTTTTGCGTTGCCACCCATTCTCGCCATTCCTTTACATGAACACGAAGCTCTGTTTCCCTATTCAGGGCAATATCATCATTAATAACAGCGTACAGACTTCCATATTCGGCATAAATATCATCCCGCGAAAAGCTAATCTCTTCAAAACGATGGATGCCCGCTGCTGGAAAATAAAACCGCTGGATCTTCTCCTTTAACATCCGCTGCAGTGTTCCGCGAATTTCCTCAGGACTGCGTGCCTCAGCACCAAATATGCAGGAGACAGACAGCTTGAGATATTTCTGTACCGCAGAGGCTGCATTTTGAATGGAATGATAGATCGCTTGGTGGTCTCTGGAAGACTGGTCGCTGCAGAAAAGAATAACAATCTCCTTATGGCTGTATCTCGAAATAAATAAACTGTGATCAGCCTCAAGCACTTCCTGCATAATATTCTCGACGGCAAAAGAAATCGTATATTCACTCATACGGCGCACCCGTGAGGCTTCCTCTGGACGGTCAATCACTATAAGCATTGGAATGTAGGTCTTGGCATGGATCATAATTCCGTTTGACCGGGCTTGCTCGATCCAAGCTACCTTGTCCCAAGATTGGTATAACGTATCTTTTAGAAACTTTTCTTTTAGCGCAGCACGGTTTTGTGATTGCTTTTGCTTATATACCTGCATCTCGGTATGCTGCTGCCTGTTCAGACCCACTTCCTTCACAAGTGTTCTGAGTGCATGTTCCAGCTGCTCGATATTCAGTGATTCTTTTAAAATATATTCTCCTACGTTTAATTTCAGCGCCTGCTGAGCGTATTTGAACTCGTTGTGGCAGGACAGAATAATCGCACGAATTCCGGGCTTCATCGCTCTGAATTTCTCAAGCATCTCCAGTCCGTTCATCTTAGGCATGCCAATATCGGTGATAATCAGATCCGGTGGATTCTGCCGTGCTTTTTCCCAAGCCTCAAGACCGCTATAATAACATCCGGTGAGTTCAATCCCGAGCTCACTCCATGACACGGCCTGCGACAAATAACGGATAACCGGATAGTCATCATCCACCAAAATTGCCGTCAGCATTCTCTATACCCACCTTTCCGTAGTTCAGTGGAAACTCCAAACAAATCTCCGTACCCACATCAGGTTCGCTTGATATATTCAACTTAAATGAAGCACCATAAATCATACTGAGGCGTTGGGCCACATTACGTAAGCCTATGCCGGAGAATCCTTTTCTGTCCTCTTCTGCAATTTGCTCACTACTGTATGCGGTTTCACGAAGTCTTTTTAAATTCTCCTGTGACATTCCGATACCATTATCCTTAATGGTGATAACCAAGGTTCCTGTAGTTGCAATAATACGAGCTTCAATAAAGATCTCACCACCAAACTGCTCAAAACCATGGATGATGGCATTTTCGATCATAGGCTGAATCATAAACCGAGGCACCAGTGCTTCAGCAGTTCCGTCTGCTAAATTCATTTCCAGCCTGACCTGATTGGCATGACGAAAATTCATCAAAGTCACATAATGAGATATCGTATCTGTCTCCTCACGAAGCGGGATAAACTCATTGTCTCTGTTAAAGGTCATACGGAGCAAAGACGACAACGAACCAATCAACTCGGCGTTCTCCTTGTCTCCTTGCATCAGAATATTTAACCGGATCGAATTCAACAGATTAAACATAAAGTGCGGATTGATCTGTGCCTGCAGCATTTCCAGTTCAGCTTTTCTCTTTCCTGTTTGCTCATAGGTGATTTGTTCAATCATGGACTCGATTCGATCTAGCATTTGGTCGATGGTACGGGCCAGTTGAGCCGCCTCATTATTCCCACGGATTAACGAACGTTCATCCAGTTGACCACGACCTATTCGCTTTACAAAAGCACTTAATTTCACGATGGGCTGAGTCAGCTTAGAGATTAGAACGGTTAAGAGAACGGAAAAGAAGGTAAAGAATAGAATTTGCACGGCTAAGCTGATAAATAAAATCTGTTTATTCTTTGACAATGCCGCCTTCATAGGGATAATGCTCACCATCTGCCATCTGTTGCTGCTCAGCTCCTGGTCAACATACAAAAATTTCTCCCCACTGATCTCGACAGTATCAAGCCGACCTTCCTTTTTCCACCACGTCATTGTTTCACCAATTCGGGCTGGATCAGAATGTGAGACTACAGTTCCCTTGTCATCCAAAAGCATCATCTCTTTGCCATTGTCATTGTTCAGATAAGGGCGGAGTTTACGCTCATTGATGTTGATAATCATATATCCGATCGTGCTGCTGGAGGTCGATTGTATAGGTCTCGCAATAGTTACCCAATTGGCTGAGCCCTTATCAGAATAGTTGTAGTAGGTGTCGTGCTCCGCTCTCCAGAAAGTCGAAATCGGCTGAGTTTGTTTCAATAGTGACATCCAACGCTCGCTATAAAAGGTTTTCGGATTAAAGTCGCTATAAGGATAACTCGTATAAATAAATCCATTCTTACCGATCAGCGTCACTTTCAAATACTCTGAAAGAACGAACATATCATCCAGCATCCGCGACATACGGTTATACTGGATGATCTCTTTCGCTGAATGGAGCGACTCTGGAACAGCAGACATCATCTGCCTGATTTCGCTGTTCTGAAGCACAAAATTGGACTGCTCGAGCGTTTGTTCAAAAATGGCATTCATATTGGCACTGGACGCATTGAGAGATTCTCTTGCGCTGCCAACGGCCTTCTCCAGAATCAGATCCCGGGTTAAATAATCTGTAACCATGTAAATGCAGACTAGCGGGATAAGTACGCAAATCATTGAAGACCAGACAAGTTTCATTCGAAGTGATTGATGCTTTCTAAACACGGATGACAGGCCCCATATCTGTTTTAAATTTGGAGCAGGAGGCAGAAATGCTTTCCTGCCCCCACATTATAAGCCCCCTTGGGGAAGCGTACAATCAGTCTCCGCCTACTTTCCGCTGTTGTTCTGAACGACTTCCGAAATTTTCTTATCGATATTGGCAACTGTGACATCCAGATCCTGTTGGCCAAGGAGATACATTTCCGCTTCTGGAATAACGTTGTTCTTAGCTTCATCCGCATATTTAGCCGGAACTTGCGTCGCACCAGGTGCCGAATTCTCCATCGTATATTTCAGGGAATCAACATCAATCATAGATGGATCCTTAGAACCACTCACAATCGTATCCACCAATTTGTTCGTATCCGATTTCGCCCAGCCAGAGAAGACACGTCCGCCAATTTCCAGTCCTTCTGAGGTATACCAGCGTACAAAGGTGTAAGCAGCTTCCTTATGCTTGGATTTAGCAGCGATCCCCATATAGGTTGGCTGAACAGGTGAGTAATGTTTGCTCTCACTATCCAGTCGAGGGATCGGCGCAAACGCGGTAACGAAGGTTGCTGGAATGGCATCCGTACCACCCGATTCCGCAACCATCCAGTCACCCATCGGAAGCATCGCTGCTAAACCATTAAAATACTGATTCCGGTAGGCAAGCTTCTGCGAAATAATATCCTCGTAAGGAGTAGCACTCTTATCTTCGTACATCATTTTCTTCATCATCTGCAGATTAGCCTTAAATTGCGGGTCCAGAGCATTGGAGGTTCCGTCAGATTTTAGAAAAGTATTATCCTTAGGTTTACTCATCAGCTGGAGTTGGAAATAATCTGGCCAATTGTGCAGATATGCGCCAAAACGCTTCGTTGCGCCCTCACCCTTGGTCAATTTCTTGGCATACTCTTCGAAATCCGCCCAAGTCCAGTCGGTCGGTACCGGCAGACCAGCCTCATCTAGCATTTCTTTGTTAAGAAGCACGAACCAGCGCTGCATAGATGACGGTAACGCATAGACTTTGCCATTGACCGTAGTGTCCACTAGATATTCATCGGAGAGCTTATACCCTTCTTTCTGAATATATTCGTCCATCGGTGCTAACACACCGATATCTGCTCGCTGCGAATAGTTGGTATACGGCAGTTCGACAATATCCAGCGGGTCACTTGCAGCGGCCATCAAATCCAGTTTCTGCATAGAGGCTACTGAATCGCCTTTTTCATTCAGTAGATCCACTTCTACATGAATGTCGGGATGCGCCTTCTCAAACTCTGCGATAATCGTACTCCACTTCGCTTTGGCTTCCGTCTGCCAGGTACTCAGCTTCAACGTAACCTTCTCTGCTGCAGGCTCCTTATTTCCACCAGCATCAGGCGCATCTGTTGCTCCTGCATTATTTGTTTTCGCATTTCCACCGCAAGCGGCCAATGACAACGCCATAGATGTGATCATAAGCACGGATAATAATTTCTTTTTCATATAGACCCTCCTATAAATGTGTTGGGTATACCTCGCTTTACAGCCAAAGCTATGTAACTGCTTACAAGAACATCCTAACATGCAGGATAGACGAGGAAAGTTCTCATATTCTACCGAAGAGAAACTATTTTGACTTTTATTATCCTTTCACGCCTCCGAGGGCAATTCCCTCAATAACCTGCTTCTGACCGAGAGCAAAAATAATCAGCAGTGGCAGAATTGCAGATACCGCACCAGCCATCATGAGGGAATAAACATCCCCGTATTGGTCCCCAAACAACCGAATACCTAACTGAATAGTAAACAGCTCTTTAGATTTCAAAAAAATGAGTGGATACTGATAGTCGTTCCAGGTCCAGATAAAACGCAGAATAGCATAAGTAGCTACAGCGGGACGGATCAGCGGAAATGCAATTTGTAGAAAAGAACGAAAATGACCTGCTCCATCCATCCGCGCCGATTCAAGATACTCGTTGTTTACCCCCATAAAAAATTGCTTGAGCATAAACGCACCGATAATACTAAAGCTGTTAATTAAGATCAATCCTAAATGCGTATCAATCAGATTCAGCCAGTTAAATAGTAGAAACTGTGGAACCAGCGAAGCCTGCGGAGGAACCATGTAAAGGGCCAATACAACTACAAACATCGCATCTCTACCCGGAAAACGCAGCTTGGAGAACCCATAAGCAGCCAGTGCGCATATCAGCACATTAATTATAGTCGTTGCCAGCGTAATATAAATGGAATTTCCGTAATAACGAGCGAAATCACCTGACCAAACCTGTTTATAATTCTCAATGAGGTTCCACTGCTGCGGCAGCCATTGTATCGGAAAATCAAACACATCTTTCTCCAGTTTAAAGGAAGTGGATAACATCCATAGAAACGGTAAAAGAAATGCGATACCTAGCAGTCCCATTGCGATTGTCCAGAAGGTTCTGGATAGAAGCTCTTTTCTCACTGTAATTTCTCCTTTCTGCCTTTAATAATTGACCCATTTTTTTTGCGCTAACATCTGCAGGGCTGTAATGATCAGGCAGATGAGGAACAGGACAAGTGCCATGCTAGAGGCATAACCAGTCTTCAATTGATTGAAGGCGGTGTCATATAGCTCATAGACGATGACGGTCGTGGAGTTGGCCGGTCCACCCTGTGTCAGCACTTGGATCAGATCGAAGATTTTAAATGAACCAATGACCCCTGTAACCAACAGGAAAAAGGTAGTTGGCGAAATGCAGGGAACCGTGATATTGCGGAATTTCCGCCAGCTATTGGCCCCATCAATATCAGCCGCTTCATAAAGGTCCTTCGGAATACTCTGTAACCCAGCGATAAAAATAATAATGTTGTACCCGAGCTGAATCCAAATCTGGATCAACATAAGCGACGGCAAAGCATAATGGATATCAGCTAACCATTTTGGCGGATTACTCCACCCCAGTGACATCAGGAATTGATTGACAGGTCCTAGTGAGGGATGAAACATTACCTGCCAAACCATAGCGATGGCAACTACACTGGAGATGTAGGGAAGGAAGTAAATCACTTTAAACAAGTCCTTCAGGAACACCTGTTTATCAATCAGGATCGCTAACAGCAGAGCAACGATGATCGTAACCGGTACTGTGATAATAAAGAGCAGATTGTTCAGCAAGCTTTTCATAAAAGCATCATCATGAAACAGCCTTATGAAATTATCCACGCCCGCGAACTTAATCCCCCCTAACCCAGCTACAAAGTTCCAGTTCGTGAAGCTTAACAGCAGTGAGCCCAGCACTGGGATCAAGGTCAAGATGATCAGCCCCAACATCAGTGGAGCGACGAATAAATACCCAGCGATTGCTTCGCGCGTATCCATTTTAAGATGAAATTTTCGTATCATAGTTCTCCTCCTTTACTTATCCATAATTGTAGAAAAAGTAAGCCGTAATCATAAGAACTAGAATTGTTCATTTTGGAACTAATTTTACCGATCCTTTAGTTGCGAAGTTTTCTAGACAACCAAGTATAAACGCCTTTGGCGTCCTTATAAGGACGCCAAAGGCGTTTATGCGAGAAATATAAGACATAAAGTATATTGTAAAACTTATACTTTCTTATATTTGCAAAAAAAGCGCGAGCCAAGCTCCCGCCATCCACTACATTTCTATTTTTCCACGTAAAGTAAAGATCGTTTTACACGGACGCAACCTCTACAACACCTTTTCCATCCCCACCCGTGCTTTTCAGCTTCTTACTAAAAATCATAAACAAGATGACGCCCATTAAGCTCGTTATAACTTCTGTTATGGTCATTGACCAGATCACGCCATGAAGTCCAAAAACAGAGTGTAACACGATAATCATAGGGATAAACAATACGCCTTGTGTGATGGCCATAATGTTAGTTGGTATCCCCTGTCCGGTCGCTTGAAAAATACTCATAAACAAACCTGTAAATCCATTAAATAAAGCGGAAATCAGCATGGCTACCAAAATATAAGTTCCCATACTTAACACTGAAGGGTCATTCGAGAAGAAGTGCAGGATCGTTCCTCTAAACAGAAACACTAGACCTACAAAGACAAAAGCAATACCTCCGATATAGGCAAAAGCATGTTTAATCGTTGATTTAAGTCTCGCCATATTTTGACTAGCAAAGTTAAACGCAAATAGCGGAATCAAACCTAAGAATAAGCCCATTGATAAGAACTCCGGAACTTGCACAATTCTTAAGGCCACACCAAATCCGGCAACCACATTTTCTCCATATTGAATCGCGAAGTTATTTAACAAAAGCGTGCTCACAATCACAAAACTGAATTGTAATAACTCCGATACACCTATTTTGTATACTTCTAATTGATCTCGAACAGATATCTTGAAATGCTTCAAAAATCCCCTTAAATGCTCACTTTTCGTTTCTAAAAAATAGACATAATAAATCGCGGAACCCACATTCGCTAAAACCATCGCCAACGCAGCACCTGCCACATGCCATTTCAGCACAAGAATAAAGAGTGGATCAAAAATTAAACTTAAAGCCGTACTAATAAAGATACCGTACATCGATTCTTTGGAGGCACCTTCGGAACGGACTAGCTGTTCCAAGGCAAAATTAAGCACAATGGCAAATCCACCGACAAAAAGGGTCAAAGCATAAGCCTTAGTAAAGTCTAGAGTAGCAGCATCTGCGCCTAGTAATCGCGTAATTGGATCAATCGCTAACATCGCTATTAGAGCAATAAGAATACCCACTATAATGCTTCCATAAAAAGTGTATCCGGCAACCTTCTTTCCCTTCTCCGTATCCTTTTGCCCCGCGAGCCTTGTAATAAATGTTCCGCCACCTACGCCAAGCATATTCCCAAAGGCCATAAGGACTGTGAAGATGGGTAGACCCAGCGTAATGGCAGTCAGCATACTAGTATTGTGGAGTAAGCCAATGAAATAAGCATTGATTACATTATAGATGGTACCAACAGACATCCCGATCATCATAGGAATGGATAAATGAGCAATTGCCTTCTTGATCGGCGCCGATTCTAAATAATATTGATTGGAGACTTCTGTTTCCATGATTAACCCTCCGAACGTTTATAGACTTGAATTAACTTTTTGCAGTAAAGACTTTAAGTTTGCTGTTTCTTCCGGACTGAGTGCTTTTGTAATGCTTGCTTCTACCCCTGAGAAAATCTCATTGAACTCCTCGACCAAAAGAGCGCCCTTTTCCAAAACAAAAATGCTCTTCTGCCGTTCATCATTTTCAGGTGTGACACGCTTGATATAGCCTTTCTTTTCTAACCCTTGAAGCATGCTGGTGATACTCGCCCCTTTTCTATTAAAGACTTCCGCCAAATCCTTTTGAATTACACCTTTTTCTTGATGCTCAAAAATATAACCGATCATGCGTCCTTGCTGTGAATTCAGCCCTAGCTCATTCAGCCTGGCGTCAGCTGTACTTTTTAGTTTCATCCCGATCTCTCGAATCAAATTAGAAAATGGTGTATTTTCAACGGGTTTGCTCATTATTATTTCCTCCGCATTCGTATTAGTTAGAACTCTAAGTAACATCATTATCATAATAGTTAGAACTCTAACTGTCAATATTCTAACTAAATAAACTGGTTTTATTCTTCCTTTAAGGTAAGTACATGACGGCGGTGAATGTTTGGACTTCCGGTCACTGTTCCCTTGTAGAATGTTTTTTTAGTTCACCTTATTAAAAAACGCCCCTCTCCAGCACATGCCCGTAGACATGTACTGTAAAGGAGCGATTAGAGAAACTTACTTCACAAGTTCTTCCAGCTTCCCGAATAAAGCGGTTTTCGATTTCAGCTTTGAAGCATTGCCGACCACCGTGAAATAATTTTGTTCCGTCACAGCCTTAAGTAAATCAGTGTACTGTCTGATATCTTCCGGTGTTGTCGACAAGATTTCATCCCGCTCTCGCTGCAGCTCGGCCTCCGTCACCTGTTCAAAATAATGCCGGTCCGCCCGCCGTCCCTGTGCGCTGGGACTAAGAGGCTGATCCAGCATAGATAAGGTGCCAATGATCGCTTTGGTCATCTCATCGGGATCTGCTTCATACCCCTCAACAAATCGATAAGCCTGATCATAAACCTCCAGCGTCTCCTGCAAATTTGGATCACGGTAGGAGGTGAACATCATCATCCCATCTCTGCGCAGAACCAGGTTCCCGCCATACGCACCGCCCTTCACACGTACAGCATTCCACAGATAGGTAAGGCTCATGATTTTCTTGAGCACCTGCATTTTGCCTGAATATGTGAATCCTAGCTTAGTGAAGTCGTATCCCTTAACCACATATTGCACCTGGCTGGAAGACATGAATCCTTCATTGTCCGCATGTCCCTGTGCCGTAATCTTAGGCCTATTTACTACTGGCCGATCCTGGATACCCAGCTTCGCTGCATTAGCTATGAATTCTTCATACAAATCAGGCGTACCAGTCACGCTGATGATCAAATTGTTTTTATTGAACAAATCCCCACAGATGCCCTTTAGTGTGTCTGCCACCTGAGCTCCCTGTTGGTCGAACGTCTCCGCAAGCTGGCGGATAAAGCGGTAATAAGTAACACCGCCCTGTTGTTCCTGATAAGCTCCCATATCCGAGAAATAGGACATCAGGCGGCTGGCCGCAATCTCATTCCCTCTTTGATTCAGAATCGATTCCATCTGCGAGGCTTCCCGGCGGACGATTTCCTGCAGTTTAGTCAGATTGTCGAGCGTACTTGTGTAGAGTATCTCTCGCAGTAGGTCCAGTGATTCACCAATATGCCCCGCCATCACCTTCACCAGCGCAGAGAATTTAGGCTGATAACTCGCCCCCGTAGCTTTTGCAGCGCCATAGAGCTCATTCCTGAAATATATGCCCCCGGTTTTGATCCCGATTTCACTGGTGAGCTCTTTAATAGCGTAAGAGGCAGTCTCCATTTGGCCCAATACCTCTGCCAATAGCACCAAATAAGGAATTCGTTCAGGAGCTATAACACCCGTATCCCAATAAAGCTTGCAGTAGGCAATCTTATGGGTAGCTACCTCATGGTGGATCACCTTTATGCCCTCATGGATTTGTTCATGGGTCGGCACCTGAGGTTCTACGCTGCGGTTAATATCCTGTAAAGACAAGCTCGGTAGCTTCTGTAAATCTTCGGCTGCATCCGCACGACTCTGCCGCGCCAGAAGATGCTGTGTACTCTGAACAAGCTGCTCCAACTGATCTGGTTGCAGTGACGCTTTGTATTCACTCAATTGATGCTGAGTGGATGCTTCCTTTTCCGCTGCGATCGTCTTGGACGGGTTCAGTACCACTACACTGCAATGATCACTGTTCAGCAAATAGTCCTCAATCAGCTTCTCAAAATAACGGTCCGCAAGCTTTTCCCGAATGGCCGTGAGCACCTCTTCATAGCGCATGTGAGTAGTCGGCTGACCGTCATAGAGCCAGGACTTCATCACTTCGATATTGTAAGTAAGACCCTTCGGATACTGATTAAAGTCCGCTTCCCGCAGTTCAAATTCCTTACTGTTGACCGCTGCCAGCACCAGCTTCTCATCTAGTCCGTCCTGGACCAAACGCTTTAATGTAGTCTTCACCAGCTCCACAAAGGCATCTTTAGAGGAGGCATTGGAATGCGTCAGCGTAATACCAAGCAGCGGTTGAACCATACTGTCGGAATAAAAAGCAAACGCGTCTTTGCCAAGTCCGCTTTCGAGCAAGGCTTGCTTGAGCGGAGCTGCGTTGCTGTCCATCAGCATGCTTTTTAAAATATCAAAAGCGAGGTTCAGTTCCCGATCAGTAGAAGTTCCAATCACATAATTCAGACTCAAATAAGTCTTATCAGTGGCTGTTTCTGCTTCCAGAATCGGATAATCCCCTACCAGCTCCGTCATTCCAATGGGCTGTTGTAGGGCAATGGAAGTATCGAAGCTATTTCGTTCATAAGACCCAAGATATTCCTGGTCTATGAATTGCAGCTTCTCTTCAATATTAACGTCTCCGTAGAGATAAAAATAACTATTGGACGGATGATAATAGTTGCTGTGCGCCTTGAGAAACTGCTCATAGGTTAGCGCAGGAATTTCCTGTGGATCTCCACCTGAAGAATGACGGTAAATCGTGTCCGGATACAATGACTTTTTGATTCTATCCATCAATACCGTAGTCGGCGAGGAATATGAACCTTTCATCTCGTTGTAAACCACGCCTTTATAGATTAACTCATCTTCGGGATGCTGAAGCTCGTAATGCCAGCCCTCTTGCTCAAAAATTTCTTGTTGCTTATAAATATTCGGTTGAAAAACACTATCCAGATAAACCTCCACCAAATTAGAGAAGTCCTGATCGTTCCGGCTCGCTACTGGATACATCGTCTTATCCCCAAACGTAAATGCGTTCAGGAACGTCTGCATCGAGCCTTTCAGTAATTCTACAAAAGGTTCCTTGACCGGATATTTCTCTGAACCACATAATACGGAATGCTCCAAAATATGAAAGACCCCCGTACTATCTTCAGGCGGGGTCCTGAAGCTTACACTAAATACCTTGTTGTCATCCTGATTCTGCACGAACAGCAGCCTGGCGCCGCTCTTCAGATGTTCCAGCGTGAATACGTTGGATTCGTTCTCCGGGATAAATTCCTCATTAACAACCTGAAATCCATAATAAGTGTTCCCTGTGATCAAACGGCTCATAGATTTCCCTCCTCTGTTTAGGGATATGATAACTCTACATGAGCTTATCATATCCCTGGGCGATTATTCCATCAGTAGAAGGTCTCCGGGATTAATTTCTGGTTCACATAAAACAAGACCACGCCAGTATAATTACTGACAAAGCCTTGTTTTATTTCAAATGATCTTTTAATATTGCTCCGAGTTCAGCTGTGTATTTAGTCAACCTTAAGCTTATCTCTGTACGCATAACATCTCGAGTTAAACCAAAGCGTTCCTGATATCCTCGGCAAAAGATTTTGTAATACACCAAGAATTCCTCCTGTTCATCTGCCAGCACCCTGATATTCCGCTGTTTCAGCTCTTTTTGCAGCCGATAAGTATCCTGCATGATCCGGCGTTGAATGGCTTGACCAGCCATCAAATAGGCACGTTTAAGAATATTGCTGGAGGGCTCGATCTCCTTCAGACTCTTGCTAACCATAGTATCTATATAAGGAAGCAAAATGAGGTCTCGAACCATCGTACGTTCCTCCATAGTTATCATTTTATCTGGGTTCTCACGCTGCTGTTCCTCATACTGCTCAACATGCTCGGTCATGATCATTTTCGTTTTCCAGCGTTCATTACCCTCAAGTTTACTCATTTATAGTGACCTCCAATCTGTTCAGCTCTTTCTAAGGCAACACCGGATTCAAGCATAGATGAAGCTCTGATTAGAGCTTTACTGCCATAACGAGCTTTTATTTGATCGATTGCACGTTCTTTGTTGTAAGCCCGAACCCTGTCATCAAAGAGTGTAAGTTGGATGACGCTATCATCTGATAGGTTAGTCAAGGAAATCGCTAATCGACCTATGGGAAGGCCCGACCAGTTGTCTGCAAATAATTTTTGCGCAGCAGCAGCTACTTCGTGTGTTAGTGATGTAGGTTCGGGCATTGTCATCTGACGCTCGTAAGCATTTGAACGCTCTCCGTCCGTCTCTAAAACTGAAATAGATACTACCGATCCCATATAACCATACCGCCGCGCTCGCTGGCATACTTCAATGACGAGCTCAAGCAGCACAACCTCAATATCCGTATGCCTGGTGTATAAATTCCAGCGCAAAGCCTTACCATGTCCCACTGATTTGATTTGATGACGCATTCCTGTGACCACTGGACTAGGATCTAGCCCGCGCGCAGTTTGCCAATAATATTCCGCTTGAATATCACTTTGCTTACCCATGGTAGTTCGCATTCGTCGCTTAAATTCTGACAGTTCCATTCGTGCAATATCTCCAATTGTGGATATACCCATACGCCAAAAATTCTTGGTCATTCTAGCCGCTACCATAAACATATCCTGCACGGGAAGTTTCCAAAGGGTCGTCTCTAATTGATCAAAAGTCAGTTCGTAAATTCCATCCTTCATCTTTTTGGCGTAGTTATCTGTCGCCATCTTTGCCATAACCTTAGTAGATCCAATACCTACCCGAGTCCAGACTCCCGTCGAAAGTAAAACATGGTGCTGAATTTTATGAATCATATCCTGCAGCGATCCTCCGAAATATGCAAGAGATCCTGTGACATCCAGAAACTGCTCATCGATACTGTAGGGTTCTACCAGGTCGGTGTATGTTCGATAAATCTCTGATATCAAGAGAGATACTTTAATGTAAGTCCCCATACGGGGACGTATTACGATTAGTTCTGGGCATTTTGCTAAAGCTTCACCTACACGCGAAGCCGTTGTTACACCCTTTGCTTTTGCAAGCGGGCAGGCCGCCAACACAATACCGTTCATTCTTGTTGGATCCCCCACTGCAACAGGTTTATCTCGATATTCAGGGTGGGCAGCTTTCTCGACAGAGGCGTAAAATGCCTGGCAATCAGACAGTAGAATGACGCGATTCTTAGGCATGACGTTGTTCCTGCACGGGCTGCCATGAAAGAATATTTGCTGCCAAGAACATGCGAGGCGTTCCTGTAGTCAGACAACTTGCTCGTATGCGTCCGTCACGGATACTGTGTATTTCAATTTTCCGCTGGCTGATATTTCTCGCCTTATCCTGATATATAATTTCAATTATTTGGCCGATGCTGATTTGCATGCGATCGCCTCCATAAAAATAAGAACATTTGTTTGTATTATATGCGTAATCGGGAATTTTAAGCAACAAAAAAGGTGAGGTAATTTCCCCCACCATACTGGATCTGATTTTTTTAAAGCTGAGAATAATCTAATCCAGACCGAACGAGATCACAGTTCATTAGAGTGCATCCATGTGCTATAAAAAATGAGTATCTAAACCTGCATATTCAACAGAGATTGAACAGACAACGAAAAAAGTTTACACTTTGATAGAGTAAACAACAGTAGTAAATTATTGATCTGTACTCAAAAGCTTTTTCTAGAAAGGAATTTTGCTAATGTTCCGTTCCTCCTACACCTTTCGCTCGGAAGAAGAAGCTTCCATGCTTCTGTTTGATTCTATCGGTTGGGAACAACTCGATTCACCTGCCTACTCCTTCAACGGCCAGAACCGGACGGAGAGAAGTTGTGTTATTTTTCAGTACACATTATCGGGAGAGGGTAGAATTGAAATAGATGGGGTTGTTCATCGGTTAACGAAGGGCAAAGCTTTTCTAGTGACTGTCCCCAGCATACACAGGTATTATTATCCGGAAGAAGGCACCGAGCCTTGGGAAGTTTTATGGCTCAATCTACGGGGGCCTTTAGCGATTTCACTTTGGAACCAACTCGCTGCTCATTGCGGTCCAATTGTAGAACTCCCCCAAGAATCGGTTTCGATAGATTTATTGTGGAGTACATTCAAGGACATTCAGGTTCATGAAGAAAGAGATTTGCATCTTTTAACGGGAAAAGTCTTTCAGTGGATCTTGTCCATGGAGAAATACCTCAAGAAACCAAATTTGTTAACCACCTATATAAAAAATGACAAGCTTCACGCCGCTATTCAATTCATGAAGGATGATCTGCATAATAATAATCTAAGCTTAGACGATGTTGCCGCTCATGTTGGTGTTTCCAAACATCATCTTTGCAGACTGTTTCAAAAAAACATCAATCTTTCACCCTTTGAGTATTTAAAAAGACGGCGGATCGAGTTGGCAGCTTCCAAGCTTAAAACAACAGATTTGAGTATCAACCAGATTGCGACGGAAAGCGGATTTGATAATGCCAGCTACTTCGGAAAGGTTTTCCGGTCCTATTTTGGGGTCAATCCTTCGACTTACCGCGAACAGGATCTAGCGTTCCAAACCAAACATGTATTTTTCGAAAATTGATCCATATAACAAAGGAGCAAGCCAGTGGCTTACTCCTTTTCTTATTAAACCTCTTTGAGTACAAATAATAAGCTTTTGAAATCGCCCTCAAGCTGTGGAAGTGAGAGTCCGAAGTGCATCAGCTCATCCCCTCTGTACACTTCACCGTTAAGCTCAAGTTTGTAGTTCTTAGCTGGGTCGAGTCCTTTCAACCGCAATCTACGGAGAGGTGCATTAGGCTCGGCCAGAACTCTGAAGTACGTGGCAAAAGCTTCTTTTTTATCATCCGAAACAAACATCCACGCAGTCTGATTCCCCTCAAATGGACTAAGCAGTCGATAGAAATCACCGAACTGAATCAGCATTCTCAGTTCCTTGTACTCAGAAACCTGTTTCCGGATATCCTCCCGCTCATCATCAGTTAGCTTGGTCATATCTAGTTCGTAGCCAAAGTTACCAGACATCGCAACATGACCGCGTGTTTCGAGTGGTGTGATACGGTGCACCTGATGGTTAGGAACAGCCGATACGTGAGCACACATAGAGCTTGCAGGATACACCATGCTTGTTCCGTATTGGATCTTCAATCTTTCAATCGCGTCCGAATCATCACTGGTCCAGGTCTGTGGCATATAGTACAGCATTCCCGGATCATATCGTCCGCCGCCGCCGGAGCAGCTTTCGAATAAAATATGAGGGAAACGGGTGACGATACGCTCCAGCACATCATAAAGTCCAAGAATATAGCGGTGAGCCGTTTCGCGTTGACGTTCCGCTGGCAGAAGAGCAGATCCAATCTCCGTCATATTCCGGTTCATATCCCATTTCACATAAGTAATCGGAGCCGATGACAGCACGGAGCTAACCGAATCTACGATATAATCACATACATCCTTACGGGATAAATCCAGAACAAGCTGCTGGCGAGCTAACGTTCTTTTGTGACCTGGTACATGAAGACACCAATCCGGATGCTCGCGATAAAGATCGCTTTCTGGCGACACCATTTCCGGTTCGAACCATAATCCGAACTCCATGCCCATTGCCGTAATGTCTTCCCCGAGTTTTCCGAGACCCTCTGGAAGCTTGCGGCGATCCTCTACCCAATCTCCGAGGGAGCTATCATCATTGTCTCGTTTCCCAAACCAGCCGTCATCTAAGACAAACAGTTCAAGGCCAAGATCTTTACCTGCTTGAGCAATTTCTTTGATTTTATCTGCGTTGAAATTAAAATAGGTCGCTTCCCAGTTGTTGATGAGAATAGGGCGCTTCCGATCACGGAATTCACCTCTGCATAACCGGGTCCGGTACAGACGGTGATATGTTCTTGATAATCCGCCAAGGCCTTGGCTGGATCTTACCAGCACTGCTTCAGGAGCCTGGAAGGATTCTCCCGGTTCAAGCAACCATTGAAAATTAAACGGTTGAATGCCGATGCCCACTCTGGAAATACCGTATGGATCCACTTCTGCTTGCGCAAGAAAGCTTCCGCTGTACACAAGGCTGAACCCGTATACTTCACCGTGGTCCTCTGTTGCATCTTTTGCAAGCAAAGCCATAAAAGGATTCTGCGTGGAGCTACTAGCGCCGCGCTTACTGTCAATTCGTTGGATACCAGGCACGAGTGGTCTTTTGTGGATATGACGTTCTCTTGTCCAAGTACCAGATAATTGCAGCATGTCATAATCAGAATCATGGAAGTCAACATTTGCGCTTAACACACGCTTCAGCACCACATTGTCCTTACCTTGATTCTCAATCCGTACAGAACGTGTGATCACATCCTGATTATTAAACACGGTGTAGCTCAATACAGCAATCAGCCCGCTTTTGTCATCTTGAAGAAAAAGTTCCAGTGTCTCTGCTTCTTCTTCACTTTCAACATAAGTGGAAGGCAATCCCTTTAACTCAGGCTTCCCTTTATTGATCTTATAGCTCTTATAAAGGAAATCCGTAACGGTCGTACCATCTACCAAATGAACCTCAAGCGCTGGTTCCCGGAAATCACCATTCCCATAAGACGGAAATTCACTCGGAATAGTGTCGAGGGAGATTCTCTTGTCCTCCATTGTGTAGGTCGGGCTAAAAGAGCAACGTTCCACCAAATTCAGCGGTTGCACTATTCCTTCTAATTTAGGACCCCAATAGACATGCGCTGGAAGCTCACCTCTAACGACTTCAATAACGTAGCTGGACTGCTCAGACTGTAAATGAAACACCTTGCGGCTGTCATCATAATAAATGCTCATAATATCCTCCTACTCTTCTTATCAGATCTTGTTGTAATATAACTGACTTAATTTATCTTGTTGTTTGAAGTCTATTTTAAAGATAATTGGAAGGGGATACAATCTTAATATCTATACCTTAAGTAGTAAAATATTGATCTATAAAAAATTCAATTTCATGTTATTAAGCTTTGCAGAACAATAAATGATTATTAGCGGCTATAGTAAAAAAAATACATAAAAAAAGAGGCCCCAAGATAAGGGCCTACTTCCTGTGAATCTTCCTAATTAAATATCAAATACGGAACGTACAGTAAGCTGTGCACGAAGTTCTTCCACCGTAGCCGGCTTGTCGAGATCTTTTTTAGCGATGGTAATGGTCCTAGTTGTACCACCCGACATATCAAAATAGTTGTCGCTGAAGATGGCATCTCTCTCCTTGAAGTCTAGGCCGACAAAACGAGCATACGTCTTAGCCTTCACGGTAATGACAAATTTTTCTTCTTCCTCGGTAAGCATAGCTTCAAGCTCAGGGTCAACGAAGCTAAAATGCTTCGGCTTCACAAACAGGACCGTGCCGCCACTCTTTGTCTCGCTCTCTACCTCAAAAGAATATTCCAGATAAGTCTCACGTTTCTTCCCTTTCGTATCCAGTATGTGGCCGAAATCAAGCTGTTCGAACTCAGCAGTACTTAACGCGGCAATCTCCACTGGCTTTGTGCCTTCCAGCAAGACCTCCGATGTCGTAGTAAGCAGTCTCCAACTCAGTTCACCAATAACTTGTTCTCTGCTTTCGTTAGAGACATGAAGGAAGACCTTCGTTCCTTCGTCATGGGCAGAAACAAGAATCGGCGCGAAGAAATGTTTAGCCGCATAATGCATAGCCTTCCACCGGCCATAATAATCGATACTGGACCAAGAAGCTACCGGCCAGCAGTCATTCAACTGCCAGTACAATGCACCCATGCAGCGACCTCTATGTCTACGCCAGTGCTCAACGCCGCAACGCATCCCTTCTGCTTGGATCAGCTGTGAGGCATACAATACAGAATCAAAATCTTTCGGATATTTGTAGGTCTCCCCAATATAATAGAGAATTTTCTCATTCCCGGTATTGTTCTTCTGATGGGACTCCATGACATAAGAGAAGATATTGCGATCCTCCGGCAGCGTGAACGACTCGATGGTCTTCAGGCCCGGAAACGACTGTAACCCGAATTCAGACATATAGCGCGGATATAGCTTCCGGTAATCGGTAAACGGTTCTTTCCCATGCCAGACCCCCCAGTAATGCATATCTCCGTAATTCTCGTCATTCGGCTTGTCAAAGCTCCCCTTGGAGGATGGTGAAGCACGCCAATAGAAGGTATTCGGATCAATTTCTTTAGCGATTGCCGGTAGAAGCACCTCATATTGCTTAATATAATCTGCCTTAAGCTGCAGTGAGTAATGCTTCTCCCAGTCCCATTCGTCCCAAGCCAGCTCCTGCTCGTTGTTGCCGCACCACAAGCCTAGCGAAGCATGATGGCGAAGACGTTTCATGTTATCGATGGTCTCGTGAGTGATATTCTCCTCGAAGGCTTCCGTCAGAGCATAAATGCCGCAGGCATACAGATGATCCTGCCAGACAATGAGGCCATATTCATCGCACAGATCATAGAAATAGTCATCCGGATAATACCCGCCACCCCATACGCGAATCGTATTGAAATTGGCAGCGACACAGCTTTGGAGCAAGCGATCCGTGCGCTCCCTAGTTACGCGAGGTAGAAGATTATCTTCCAGAATATAGTCGGCACCTGTAGAGAAAATAAGCACACCGTTGACTTCAAAAGCAAACGACTCTCCCCACTGATCTTCTTCCTGCTTCACAGTAATGGTTCTAAGTCCAATCCGCAATTCTCTACGATCTAACTCCTGCGCCTTTTCCTCAATTACAACCTCTACGTTATACAGTGGCTGAGCACCGAGATTATTCGGCCACCACAGCTCTGGCTCCATAATTTCCAGTGCAATATGATGATCCGTTCCAATCATTTCAGACACACGATGCTCAATGCACAGACCCGCTGGTGTGTGAACTTTAACCACAATTTCTCGATCAGCCGCTTGCCAGCTCTCTGTTCTAACTCGAACATCCAGCATGACCTTATCCTTCTCATGGAATTGAGTAATATAAACATCATCAAGGCGAGCACTGTTGTAACCCTGAATAGAGAGACTACGCCAGATTCCTAGATCGGGTAACTTTGGACCCCAGTCCCAGCCGAACATGGAGTGCGCTTTGCGCAGATGAGATATCCCCTCTACCGCATCCGCACATCCACTAAGCGGCAACTCCGCTTGCTTTCTTAGGGTAAATTCTACCGGGGAGCGAAAAATAGCATGAATGATATTTTCTCCGGGTATCAATACAGACTTAATATCCACTTCATAGGTCCGGTGCATATTGTCACTGTTCAGAATATTAGTTCCATTCAGAGAAAGCTCACAAAGCGTATCGAGCCCTTCACACAGCAGAAATACTCGGTCATGCTCTAGTACGCCTGCTTCCAGCTGAAAACTACGCTTATATTCGTAATCGTAATTGGACAGTTCCAGAACCTCATACTCCTGCTCGCGGTAGAACGGATCTGGCATTTCACCTGCATTCAACAAATCATGGTAGACAGAGCCTGGCACGTTGGCTTCCAGCCATTTCGGTTCATGAAGCCGTTTCATTTCCCATTTTCCGTTTAGATTGACAAGTTGCATATTTTCGCCTCCACAAATGTGCTATTTTGACTTCTTGTATAAAAATTTTAACAATAATATGTATACATTTCTTCTATTGTGTTCGCAAAAATAGTGTGCTATTTTAACATAACTAACACTGGAGGAAAAACATGATCAAATACACTGAGGCAAGCCATATAAACCCCGAATTGCTAGCTGATCCCTTCTGGGTAGAATCTCTGAGTCAGGTATCCCCAGAACATACGCATGATTTTTATGAATTTTTCATACTCACTGAAGGCCGGTGCCGACATATCGTCAACGGGGCTGCCCAGCTTCTTCAATCTGGCTGCCTTGTCTTCATCCGGCCCGATGATACCCATCGCTATGAAGCTGACGGGGATAACGATTGCCGCTTTCTGAACATTCCCTGCCGAAAAAGCCTCATTAATGATGCCTTTAGTTACCTGAATGAAGAAGGATTCCTGCACGGGCTATTACATACTCCGCTCCCTAGAATCGCCATGTTATCTCAAATGGAGATGGATGATTTCATTCGTTCTTTCGAACGCATCCGAATGCTTTCTACCTTAGACAAAGTAAAGTCCAGGATTTATCTGAAAGGAATACTCGTAGATACACTTACCCAGCATTTTTTCTCTCCAGAAACCATCGAGCAGCCAGAATTCCCACTGTGGCTCGAACATGCCGTTTCCAAGATGCATCTAAAAGAAAACTTAAACAAAGGCCTTCATGCCCTGTACGAGTTATCGGGCAGAAGCGCCGGTCATGTCAACCGGGCCTTTCGCCAGTACTTGAACCAGACACCAACAGAATATATCAACCAACTTAAGCTCAACGTGGCACGTAATCTGCTACTTACTACTGAACTACGTGTGGTCGAAATTGCTCTGGAGTCCGGCTTTGACAATGTCAGCCATTTCTATCATCAATTCAAAAAGTACTATCACCAGGCTCCGCTGGATTTCCGCAAGAATGCGCATGCTAATAGACTAGTTTAATTAACATTTGAAAACATAGAAAAAGGCTCCCCCTCTGCCTGAATGCAGAGAGGAAGCCCTTACAATAATTATTTTGAATTCCACAGCTCCATACGCTCTGCGTACTTTTGGTTAATGATTTCTTCTACTTTCTCATCCCCAGCCTTTTTCATTTCCGCAAGCATCTTATCGAATGTCGCGTTGGCTTCGGCTTCAGTAGGAGCAATGATTACTCTCGTAATGCTTTGATCCATAATATCTTTTACCTTCTGTGCAGTCAGTGCTTCAGGTGTTCCGCCATCAGGGCTCAAGTTGTCATATGCCGCTGTATCCCATACGGAATCCCCAAGACTCTTGATTGCCATCTGATCTACTTCACTGCGTTGATATTTAACGGCCATATCGTAAGGCTGTTCATTTGCATCCAGACCATTCTTGATAAACCACAACCATTTGCGGACACCGCTCTTCTTGACTGTGTCGTCCCAGTTTTCCTTGAAGCTATCCAAGAATGCAGGGTCCGGTTGTCTCTTGCCATCCACCATGGTGTATTGAACGCCTTCTTGGCCCCACAGCAGTAAATGCTGTCCTTCATCACTTGCCAAGAAATTGAACAGCTTCATTGTTTCTTCAGGGTGCTTGTTGTTCTTCGTAATAGCGATAGCATCCCATCCAAGTGAGCTTCTTGGTCCAAATGTCGTTTGGGCAGGGTCTACTCCAGGGGCAACAACCTTGTATGGGAAGAGCTGATTATCTTCTCCGCCATCCTTCTTCAAAGTTCCGTTCCCGTTACCTGGATCCCAGTAAGCGCCTGGTGTGGAGAATACTGCGCCAGTAGCCAGCTTTTGAACCCAAGTTTGCGTTTTGCTAATCGCAAATTCCTTCTCAATCAGACCTTCTCTGTATAATTTATTTACGTAGAGCAACATTTCACGATACTTTGGATCCTTAACATCATATTGCAATGTTCCATTGTTATCATAGTAAGTTTTCAGACCCCACATGCCTTTGAATGTTCCAAGGTTGGCGCCCATATTCTCGCCGTTCATGGTCATTGGAATGGATTCTTTTCCATCAATCGTCTTGTTTTTTGCTTTAAAATCCTTCAAAATCGCTTCTAATTCATCTGTTGTAAGCGGTGCTCTGCCATCTGCTTTGTCCGGAGCCAGATCTGCAAGCAGATTTTTTCTCATCAGCATCCCGAAGACTGGATCACTATCTAGTCCATACCAGTTAGCCAAGTAATAGTTCTTTCCGTCTTTATAACGAGTCTTGGTCAATGTGTCGCCATACATTTCCTTGATATCAGGGCCATTCTTCTCAATCAGCTCATCGAGTGGAATAAAGGCACCGCTTGTAATGTATTTATCAAGTGAAGCATCCCCACGGCTCATCACGACCACATCCGGATAGTCACCGCTGGCAAGCATCAAGCTTAGCTTCTCTGTCGGATTTCCTGTTGGCTGCTGAATAGAGATCTCAATGCCAGTCTTTTTAGTGATTTCTTGGGCGACAGCATCAGTAAAAGGCTCTCCCTTAGTATTTGAATCAAACCATGTAAGTGTAATCGGCTCTTGTTTTGTATTGTCTCCAGCCGCTTTGTTTGTATTGTCTGTTCCATCATTAGAGCCACAGCCCGCTAATAGTGAAGCAGATAATGCAGCAGTTATACTTACGCTCAACAATTTGTTTTTCTTTATCATAGACACCCTAATTCCTCCCATTAATTAAGTTACGTCACAAGTCTATCAAGCAACCAAGCAAGTCTGTCCGCTCACCCCCCTTCAGGGCCGCCAGCTGGACAACTCCTCTCCGGCTGGCGTTCGGTTATTTAATCATATTAACTCTTAACAGCTCCCAAAGTCATACCCTTAACAAAATACTTTTGCAGGAACGGATATACTAGAACGATAGGCAATGTTGCAACCATCGTCGCTGCCATCCGGATCGTATCGCTTGAAACAGCATTTCGCTTGGCGGAGTTTGCCAGCATTTGCGATTGCGATACCATACCTCCGGTCTGGAACTGACTCAGTATTTTGACGAGGACCGCTTGCAAGGTCTTCAGGTCTGAGCTGTAAGTAAATGCATAGGAGTCAAACCACGAGTTCCAATGCGATATTGCCTGAAAGAGGCCCACTGTCGCAAGTACTGGTGTTGTTAACGGCAGCACAATCCGGAAGAAAATCATTAAGTCGTTCGCTCCATCTACTTTCGCTGACTCCTCAATCTCACCAGGTAATCCCTCCATAAAGGTACGGACAATAATCATATAGAAGACATTCATCAAGCCTGGCAGAATAAAAACGGAGAAAGTGTCGATCATATTCAGGGCTTTAAGCACCATGTAATAAGGAATCAGCCCGCCTCCGAAATACATCGTAAAGACGAAGTAAAGGTTCCAACCCTTGCGTCCCATCAAATTCCGCCGGCTTAGCGGATAAGCAAGCATCGTAATCACAAGAACCGATAGTGGTGCACCAATTACGGTCCGTTTAACTGTTACCCATATCCCATTCATAATTTCGGTATCTTTCAAAATTTGTTTGTAGCTATCAAAGGTGATATCTCTTGGCCAAAAGTAGACGCCGCCCCGAACAGTATCCTCAGCAGCATTTAATGAAAGAACGAGAATATTCCAAAAAGGTAAGAAGGTAACTAGCAATACAAGGATAAGAATCAAATATACAAAACACTTAAAGATATGATCTCCGTATCTGTTCAAAAACATCTCAAGCGCTCCTCTCCATTTTGTTATTTAGAACAACGCTTGGTCGTTCACTTTTCTAGAAATTCGATTCACGATTACAACAAGAATGAAGGCAATAACGGATTTGAATACCCCCACGGCAGCCCCGTATGAGAACATGCTGTTTTGTAACCCGTATTTGTATGCATAAATATCGATAACTTCCGAGTACTCAAGTACAGTGTTATTTTGCAACAGATATTGTTGTTCAAAGCCGGCATTCAAAATACCTCCGACTGCAAGAATGGCCAATATCACGATAGTTGGACGTAAAGCAGGGAGCGTAATATTCCACATTTGCTTGAATCGGCTAGCTCCATCTACTCTTGCGGCTTCGTAAAGCTCTGGATTAATAGCGGATATTGCAGCTAGGTACATAATGGCGCTAAAACCCATTTCTTTCCACATATTAGATAAGGCGATAATCCACCAGAATAAAGGTCCGTTTTGTAGAAAAGCTACCGGTTCGTTAACAATCCCGAGCGTTACTAAAAGATTGTTGAACATCCCATCGGAAGCTAGCAGCGTAATTACAATGTTAGCGGCGATAACCCATGAGATAAAATGCGGTAGATAAGAAACCGTCTGCGTAAAGCGTTTGAAAAATCCCTGTTTGGCTTCATTCAGCACAAGCGCGAGTATGATCGGCGCAGGAAACCCGAATAACAAGGTCAAGAGGCTTGTCGCAAGCGTATTACGCATTACACGGTAGAAGTCTCCTGTGGTAAAGAAATATTCAAACCACTTAAAGCCAACAAAGTCAGCATGGAAAAATTGTTGAAAAAATGTTCCTCCACCCGGTTGATAGTTTGTAAATGCCATATACATACCAAACATAGGTCCATAGGAAAATAGCAATGTCGCAATTATGGCAGGGAGCATTAGCAAAAATAACCATTTCTGCTCTTTTAATCTGTACCAAAAATTATTGCCCCTGACTGTTTTGATAGCGCTTGCTTTATGCATCAAATACCCTCCCTTTTTATTTAGTGCAGCATGCCCTGCTACATCTCGATTCAGCTTCTCTCCTATTTATCTTAAGTCCGTATAGAGCTCCTTTCTATACTTCAATCCTCCGAATGATAGCGCTTTTTAAAGGAGTTTCTTAACATTCGAGCATTGGATTTCGATATTCAGTCTGATATGATAAACTTGGCTTTCCTTGAATTCACAGTAAAGAAGGGACTTCTACGATGCGTCATTTTTACAAAAAGTATATTTATATGCCTTTTATCGACCTTAGCTTTCGCTCCAAGCTATTCCTCGTGTTCGTTCTGGTCACCATTCTTCCAATGATGCTTTTTGTCTATTTTTCATTCGAACTTACAAAATCAAAGCTGACCGATCAAATCTACATCAATATGATGAATTCAACGGCCCAGATCAACAAGAACCTGGAGAACAAACTGGACAGCTATGAGCATATTTCCGCTTCTATTTACTTGGATAATAGGCTAGCCACTTACCTCACGAGCGAATATCAAGATGATCCATCTTATCTAGACGTCTATCAATATATTGGCAATCGTATAGACACGGTAATGGCTGCCTATCCCGATTTTGGTAGCGTTTTCATTTATTCCGATAATCCATCACTGCCCAAGGATAATTACTATATCAAGCCGGTTACACCCGAAGTGAAAGAGACAGAGCTGTACAAGCAGCTGATGCAGTCTCATGGGAATATTATTCATCTGTCCTCACCACAGTCACAAGATAATCCCGCAATGTTTACACTGGCTAGGTTACTGAACAATAATCGCAACCAATATCCCTACGGTATTCTGGTCTTCGAAATATCCGAATCGGTGATCTATTCTTTAATGGAGAAAGAAGCAGGCGGCAAAGATATTTTTATCGTTAATGACAAGGGCCTTATTTTATCAGCCGCCGACAAACAATTATTAAATACAAGTCTGCCGGAAATGCTTGACCAGAACTTTGATGAATTGCCTTCTGGCAGATTTGATACTACCTATAAAGGGGAAAAGGCTTTCGCCGTCTATAACACGCTCACAAATGGATGGAAAACCGTCTCTATATTCCCTTATGACAGTATCATTCAGGATGCGAAATCACTGTCAGAGCTCATCATCAAAATCTCTTTAGGCTTTATAGTCGTCGCATTATTGCTGATTTATATTACTGCATCGATGTTTAGCAAGCGTATTCGAATGTTAATCCGAATGATCCGGCGGCTAGAACGTGGTGACTTCAACCCTACGAATGATGATTATTTAGGTAATGATGAAATTGGCCAGCTTCATTTTGCCTTCAAGCAAATGACTACACGCTTAAAGAGTCTAATCACCGAAGTGTATCAGAAGGAGCTACAGAACAAGGAGGCAGAGCTTGACCTGCTTCAGGCCCAGATCAACCCCCATTTTCTGTACAATACACTGGGCTCCATTTCGTCTCTTGCCCTAAAACATCAAGATACTCGCATTCAGGATTTGGTGCTTCATCTCGCCAAGTTTTATCGCATCTCCCTGAATAAAGGAAAGAGCATCTTAACTATTAATGAAGAATTGAAGCTGACGCAAAGCTACAATGCCATTCAACTGATCCGATTCAAAGGACAACTGAACATCACTTACAATATTGATGAAGCGATCTTACCTTACTCTACAGTCAAGCTAGCCTTGCAGCCTTTTGTAGAAAATGCGGTGCTTCATGCGGTGTGGAATCAGGAAAGCCCGCTAAATATTCATATCAAAGGCATAGTCGAAAATAGTGATATTATTCTATCTGTAATTGATGATGGCATGGGGATGAGCCGTGAGACACTTCACACTTTACTTGACGATAAACCCGGGCGAGGTTATGGGATTTCAAACGTAGATCGACGGATAAAACTGAGGTTTGGTGAGCATTACGGCGTTACAGTGTTTAGTAGGCTCGGAATAGGAACCACTGTGCAAATTCGCTTACCGCAAAAGGAAATGTAGGGAACGACGCATCTGAATAACCGCAAAGCTTATTGAAAAATCAGAAATATTGATTAACAATTAGGGAAATCCTCCCTGAAATTTGGCGATTTTTGCTTATTATACTGATAATCAGGGAAATCCTCCCTGATTATTTGCTGATTTGGAGGTAAATTCAGAATTCGCCCGATTATTAGGGAGGATTTCCCTAATTACATCGCATCCAAGAATTTTTTGGCTATTTTTAGGGAGATTTTCCCTAATCGCTCTCACCTAGCCTAGTTACCACGAGCTTGCCACGAGCCCCTCGATATAACCATTATCATTTTAATAAAGCTTCAGTGAACACCAAAAACGAAGGAGCTAAGCATCTAGAGATTGCTTAACTCCTTCGTTCATTTGTATATTTGCAATGTTTTACTTCATAATCAAGTTATAAATCACTTGGGTCGCTTCTGCTCGGGAAGCGACCCCTTTTGGTGCAAATAGACCTTCATTTTGACCTTGAACCAGTCCTAGGCTGGCTGCTCCCTTTACAGAAGCGGCTGCCCAAAAGGAGACCTGCTTCATATCTTTGAATGTCACATCAGTTGAAGCAACAGTTACTTTGCCATTCTTCAGCTCATAGGCTTTCATTAACATGACCGTGATTTCTTCACGGGTAATCTGTGCAGCCGGCTCGAACTTGGTCGTACTTCTGCCGCTCACGATGCCCGCCTTGTAAGCGATAGAAATGGACTCCGCGTACCAAGCAGACGGTGCAACATCAGCAAAGCTAACATCTCCCCTTGTGGTCAACCCAAGGGAATGAACGAGCATAGAGGTGAACTCGGCACGCGTAATCGCACGGTTTGGTTCAAACTTGTCTTTGCTAGTCCCTTGAACATACAGCTTCGCCGCCAGCTCTTGGATTGCAGGACTAGCCCAGTGATTGGCTGGCACATCGACAAAGGTCCGTTTGAGCTCCAGCACAGCATATTTACTGAAGTGGTTAACTTGTGCTGTCAATACACCATCAGCATAATTCGCAGAGATATATTCCAGCTTACCGTTATCCGCAATATAGTAAATGCCTCCACGCTTGGAATCAAAGCCTTCTCCTACTGTCATGCTTAGCGTAATGGGTTGATCGAACGCAGAAAGCGTTTCTGTTGTGCCAGCTTTCGTGGTCACCGACAGACTGAACTCATAGATATCACCCATGAGCCTAACCTGTGCTTGAGTAGTTCCCTCCGCTGCAGCAATGATCTCATTCGCCTTGCTGCTGAGTGGTGCTAATTTCAGGGTTATCGTGCTATCATCCCGCTGACCTTCCGGTAGCTTGCTCTGCAACTGGCGGAGCAGATCCGCAGGCACCTTCATGGAGAACTTACCGGACTTCAGAACCAGCGTGTGATTCGCCAACTGGCGAACTACATCAGAGGAAAATTGTATCTGCTGTGTATCTCCCTTAATCTCCACGATGACATTACCAGATGCACTATCCACTTTCAGCATCTCTGGTGTAAGGATTAGAGTGCCCGCGCCATTCTCTTGATCTACAATGCTACCAGGAGTACCGTTGTTGTTACCCGGATTCGCAGGGACTTCAGGATTTCCCGGTTCTATAGTGGAGGCTGCTTTGACTGTAACTTCTGCCGTAGCTTTGAAGCCGCCGTCTACTGTTTCCACAGTAATTGTGGTTCTCCCAGCATTTACAGCCGTTACCGTTCCATACACTACGGTAGCTACAGACGTATCGCTCGAAGTCCAGTGCACTGCTTTATTCGCCGCCTCTTCCGGAGATAGCGTAGCCGTCAACTTTCCGGTTTCACCAGCGGTTAATGTTAGCTCTGTCTTATCTAGCGATACACCTGTTACTTTCTTAGGTGCAGCTGTCAATTTTACCAGTTTCGATTCAGTCGGCTGCAAGGACAATGCGAGTGTTCCTGAAATAGTCGAAACCTCTCCCGTCCATAGGTCTTGCATAGTGTACGAATCCGCTGCGTCCAGTCCGGCTCTACCAAGATTCACCGTTTTGTCTGCAGAAGCATTGGCGCTGTAGTTGAATACAGCCAGATAATAATCGTTGCCGTCTTTCATCACAAAAGTATCCGCTGCATTTGCATTCGTATTTCCTTCCAGCGGCTTGAATACTTTTCCTTTTAATGCTAATTCGAGAACCTCCTTGTTGTTAAACAAGGCAGTCATGTACTCCTGTGCCTTTGGATCGTTAACATCATCAGAGCCGAGAAGTACGGTACCGGCGATGACGCCAGAGTTCATTCGACTGCGAGCTTCAGTTAAGCTGAAAGCGCGGGCCAACGCTAAATGATCGGGATCCGTATAGGTGTAAATTGTGCCATTTTGCCAGAATCCATAAGTTAACGAATTCAGCATGTATTCCGTTTCATTGATCTTGCCGTAGGTGTCGCAGGAAATACGTCTGCTGTGTGCATATTGGCTTGGAAAGATTGGCGCAATAGATGCGCTAATGAACATTTTTCCATCCAAACGATCTTTCACATAACGCATTCCTTCATTGTATGCTTGAATCCCTGTCGTTACGGTTGGATCGAAATGTTGTCCCTCAAGCGAACCGTGCGTCAAGAAATCCAATTTGATGAAGGTAAAGCCCAGATCCTTAAATTTGTCCAAAAAATAATTCATGCGCAGTTTAGCACCTGGATGTGTCACATCCAGAGGAAAAGCCCCATCCAGCGTCGGCAGCGGTTTACCCTCGGCATCTTTGAGGACAATATCGCCATACGTATACTTATTGTCGGTACCCTCTACCGGCTGGCTCATATTGTTGCCCCAATATACAAATGGTGCCCAATAGATACCTGCATGCTGACCATTACCCTTAATTACTGATACAGCGTCAGCAAGCTGCTTATCATTCAAATTGTCCCAATAGGAATCCATATTAATAAATACATTACCGTTATTATTGAAATCATTTAGGTGCTCCTTATAATAATTGGAGACATCCACAACGTCTTGGTATGAAAGTGTACCTTCGTAAGCTCCCCAGCTGTTAAAACCAACAGGTACGCCTTGCGGCAACTCAGGATTCAGCAACAGTGGAGGTGTGATGATCGCATTAGCTTTTCCGTATTCCTCGAGTCCTGTGCGGTAATCACTGAATGCCCCCACCATAATCATCGGCGAAGACAACTCTGCACCTGTAAGCATGCCATGAGGCTGGGTATCCCGTGTAACGTCGCTGGCTGCCCCGCCATAAACCGTTAGCTCATTCAGCCGATTAGAAGATCCTTTCCAGTCGATCCCGGTCTTCCACGTATCATGAGTGACCGACCCAAGCACAAGACCGCTGCGTGTCGAGTTATTAAAGATAGTCGTCATTTCATAGCTGGTATCCGCACGGTTCATAGATTGAGATTTATAACGAATCCAAGCATCATTGTCAAAAGGAACGGTTAGTACTCGGTTATCTGCACTGGCACCGATATCCACTCCACCTGAACGTTTTACGGTAATAGGTGACATATAATTAGTCTGTAGCACCGTATCGCTAATGGCATCCAGACGAGTTAAGAAATACTTCTGATCGTCATAAAACTTGTAAGCCTGTTTGAGCGTTGGCTGTCCAGCTGAGGTGTGAACAAAAGTAAGCTCCACTCCTTTGCCAAAGCCATCCTGAATTTCTACTGGAGCACCAGCACTTGTATGATTCTCATAGCTTGTAGTCTCAACGAGAGTATCACCGAGTTTGATGCTGCTATAGATTCCTTGCAGCTTCTGACCATCCGTCCACTTGTAGCTTGCGTATCCAGACTTAGTATTAAAGGAAACCTCATATTGTCCATTCGATACGAGCGTTCCATAAGTATATTCGGTAACGGTGATGGCCCCGTAGTTATTCGAAGCCCCTGGTGTCCCCAGATCACCTTCCTCTTCAACTGGAGGATTAGGATCTGTACCCAATGCCGGTTCTACAATAATTCGATCCAGATCTGGCGCGTACCAGTTGCCGTCTGAGAATTTGATTGTATTCTCGCCTTCGTTCAGAGGCAGTGTAAGCTCATATGTGAGCGCCGTATCCCAGTCTGGTGTCTTTGGCAGTTCATAATACTGCTCTGCCCCACCATTAGCGCTGACGTATAAGCTGCGCGGGTCACCTGAGAAATAAGCTACCGTGATCCGATAATCCCCTGTCATCGGAGCCGTAATCTTATTGAAAGTTAAGGAACTGCCGCCATTCAGATACCCTACCTTCTGTCCACCGGAAGCATTCGGGCTATCGCCAACTCGCGCTTCTCCAGTTAAATCATTGACCGGAGACTCAGCTTCATAACTGATCGTATACGGAATGACTTCAATCCGGTCGAAATCTGGAGAGTACCAGTTATGATCCGAGAAAGTGATCGTGTTCAGCCCTTCCTGCAAGGAGGCTTCTACATCATAAGTTCCTACCGTATCCCAGCTTGCTGTCTTTGGCAGATCAACCAATTCATCCAGTCCATCATTCACCTGCATATAGACAGGCCGCTGGTCACCGGAAATATAGGAAATACGGATCAAATACGTTCCCGCTGCCGGCACAGTGACATTTGTGAACTGTAAAGTACTGTTTTTATTCATATCCTTTACAATTTTTCCACCGGAACCAACGCTGCTGTCTGCTATTTTGGCGTTGCCTGTAATTATATTTTCAGGCGCTTCAGCTTCTATGATTGCACCATGCAGCTTCTCCTTCCAGTCGCCTCCAGATCCTTCACCTGGGTCGCTGTCGTCCAGTCCATGAATTACGATCTTGTCGATGTCTGGAGAATACCAGTTGTTGTCATCAATCAGGATGCTGTTCTCTCCAGCATTCAGCGGAAGTGTTACATCATAAGTTCCCACCGTATCCCAATCCACTGTCTTGGGTGGTTCTTCAAACTGCTTATCGCCGCCATTGGCACTGATATTGAATGGCCGCGAATCGCCAGAGATATAGTACACTGTAATTTTATAATTCCCACTCTCACTTACAGTCACATGATTAAACTGCAAAGTGCTTCCTTGATACATGCCTCCGACTTTCTGCCCCCCGGAAGCCGCTGGGTGTTCAGAAATAGAAGCATTGCCAGTCATAGCATTTCCATCAGCTTCAGCTTCATAGGTAGTATTCTCTGTATCATCGGCATAAACCGTACTGACAAACTGACCGCCACTGCCTATTACCAAGCAGATGATGACAAAGAACAAAAATCCTCTTTTCATTGCTTTCCCAAACATTTAATCCCTCCGTTTGTAGGTCTCCTTGCACTTTTGTGATATTCGGGCTATATCTGTCCATCAAGTCATCAAAGGAGTTGATTAAGAAGCATCTTGAAAGCGCTACCGATTTTCGATGAACTAAAACGCCTTTGATTGCCTTGATGAATGAAGCCCCTCACATGTGCTAGTTATAATACATGCTTAATTGTAAAAAGCAGAGGGATTAATATCCATATCGCAAGTTTACTATTCGTAAGGGAAAGTAACTTTATTTCCTATTTGCCGAACCGAAGCGCTGGCACAATCATAGACTCTTCCTATACTCGTTAGGTGTAACTCCTTGGTTCTTCAGAAATAGGGAGATAAAATAAGACGTGCTTTCGTAACCGACTCTTTGAGCGATATCCTGAATCTTGAGCGAGCCGTCAGCCAGCAACTCTGTAGCCTTATCGAGCCGGATACGTGTTAAATAATCGTGAATCGTGATACCAGTCTTGTCTTTAAAAATGGAGCGTAAATAGTTCGGCGATAAATAAACCTGATCAGATAAGCTATTGATCGTAATCGGCTGATCAAAATTCTGGTCGATCATACTGCGAACCTTGTGAACTAGCTTCGTGTTTTTGTCCATAAGCCGCTCACCCAGCAAGCTCATAGCATTGCCTGCAGTGCCCAGGATCAAATCCTCAATCTCATTTAAAGTCAGTGCATTATAGATGGAATGATATAACTCCGCCCGTTTAACCCCCTCAGGAACAGGTTGATGCAGTTGCTCCAGCAGCTCGTCGACAAGATCAATCGCCCAATCGCAGATATTTTTTTTCTTGATTCTTAGTGTGGCTAGCCCCTCGAAATACTGATGCAGCTTCTGTGCGGCTTGCTCGAAATCTAGCTGATTGATAGCTTCAAACCACTCTTTCCTATTAAAAGGTGGCACATGCTCACTATCAAACTGGTTTGAAATCGCCAAGGCATGAATAATTGAACCCGTACCTTTATAGAAACGCTCGTTTAGGATTTCACGCGTCTGCTTATACAGACAATGTAACTCCGTTAATTCGGTTTCCTGCGCACCGACTGCTGCCGTCACTGTGAAATCCAGTCCACTTCGGATAGCCGCGGCCAAATCCTCCCACGCATAATACCCAGGCTGTTGGCGTGCTTCCATAAACACACCTACCTCCCCATCTTTGTAGGGCACAAATACCGTCTCTATATTCTTTGACTTGAAGAAATGATCCAGAAAAGCTACCAACCGGTTCTTACAATCCTCCAGACTCTGCTGTTCCCCCTCTGCCTCAATCGGATCGATACTGAACAGCGCCATTGCGTAGCGATTCCTCTCAGACTCACGGGTAAGCTTGCAATAGCTGGTCGCCAGATCAGCGGCATGTTCCGCATTTTTTTCATAGGAAAGCTCCTTAAGAAGGTTCGTTTTAGCCGCCTCCATGGAACGTTTCTTCATTTGAACTTCCTCACAGCGCTGCTTCACCTTTGCGATAACGCTTCCAATTTCATTCAAGTCGAGGGGCTTCAGTAAATATCCAACAGCACCTACATTTAGAGCCGATTTTACATAGTTGAATTCGTCATGCCCAGTCAGGAACATTAACTGCATCCAGTCATAGCTCTCATGTATTTTTTTAGCCATTTCAATACCGTTCATAATCGGCATCTGGACATCTGTAAGAATAATATCAGGTCTAATGGCCTCTATCTTCTCTAGAGCCTCTCTACCATTACTCGCAGTTCCGACGACATAAATGCCCATTTCTTCCCAGCGGATATAATCTCTCATCATCTCAAGGCCTATTTCTTCATCATCAACTAGAAAAATACTATACACTGATGTCCCCTCCTCTTTGTTGTCTGCATCTGTTTCTTCTATTATATTCTTTTCCCCTTAGGCTACTATGATCCAAATAAATGAAAGTTATTTTCAGGCATGAATCGTTAATTTGCAGACATCGGCAAAAGGGCTATCCGGTCCATAACAGACCGGATAGCCCTTTAATCATGCGCTAATAACCCAGCATAATTAAAGCGGGGGTTCATATCACCCCCGCTGAATCATTATACCAACTCTAACTGACTGTTAAAATAGTAGCTTCCTCCTATTTCTCCTTGAACAGTAGCTCTTCTATCTCCCAACCGAAGTGTCACGGTTCCTGGCGAGTAGGTACGGATCGTAGCTTCCACCAATTGACCATTGTCCCAAGCTACATCAACCTCAGCATTTCCTTTGGCCCGCAGTCCAGATACCGATCCTGTCCCCCATGCTTTTGGAAGTGCAGGCAGCAGATGAATCTCACCCTCATGGCTTTGCAGCAGCATCTCGGCAATAACAGCCGTACCCCCGAAATTCCCATCGATCACAAAAATATTGCACTCCGCTCCTCCAATGCCCGATTTGGAAAAGCTAAATAAATTATCGAAACTGAGTCCACCAATCAAATGAGAAATATGATTAAAGGCCTTTTCCCCATCATACAATCTGGCAAAGCCGAGACCGAACAATGCTGCGGTAAATTCCACATCCTCCAGTTCTTCCTGAACCATCCGGTTCTCAAGTGTTACTCTCACCGCAGCGCTAAGTTCAGGTGTCTTACCTGGTGTGATCTGATTACTTGGATATACCGCGAACAAATGGGCCAAATGCCGATGCTCCGGCTGCGCTTCCTCGTAGTCCTCGAGCCATTCTTGCAGCTGTCCTCTCTTGCCGATCTGAAATGGTGGCAGCTTGGATATCGCTTGCTCCAGCTGCTCCTGTAGTTCCTCATCCGTATTCAGTAGTTTCGCAGACTTCAAACAGAACTCAAAAAGGTCTTTCACCAGCATCTGATCCATAGTGGTACCCATAGACAGCTGCTGTGCGCCCTCGCTGCTATCCGCAGGATAGAAATGATTCTCTGGCGAATTAGAAGGTCCGGTCACCAGCCAGCCGTATTTTGGATGAATGGTCATATAATCTAGGAAGAATGCTGCGGCTTCTTTTAGCACTGGATATGCCTGTTGCTCCAGAAACACACGGTCCTGACTGTATTCATAATGCTCCATCAGATGCGTCGCAATCCATAGTCCACCTGTAACGTTTAGCCCCCAAGATGTCTCCCAGCCCGGAGCCGTGAATCCCCAGACATTCGAGAATACATGTGCTACCCAGCCTTTGCTGCCATAGAAATCGCGAGCGCTTGACTTTCCAGCATGAGACAAACCCTCAATATAGCGCATTAATGGTAAATGACTATCCCCAAGATTTACGACTTCCGTCGGAAAGTAATTCATTTGCGTATTGATGTCCAAATGATAGTCACAGCTCCACCCCATACGGCAAGCCTCACCATCATTCCATATTCCCTGTAAATTCAACGGTAACGGGGAGTCTGCCCGTGCTCCAGCGATAGTCAGGTAACGTCCGTACTGCAGGAACAACGCGAACAACTGCGAATCCTCCTCCTGGCCCTGTGCCAGTAATCGAATACGTTGGTCAGTCGGCAGATTCACCTTCCCAGTGGTACCTAATTGGATATCCACCTTACCATATTCTTGCTCATAATCTTCGATATGATCTTCTTTTAACTGCGCATATCCTTTAATCAAAGCCTGCTGTAATGTGCTGCTGCTCTCCATTTCCCACTCCGAGTTACTACGGTTGTAATCGGTGCTGACGGCAAAATAAATTCGCGCCTCATTGGCTCCGGCAATTCTCAATTGACCGTCCCCTCTGTACATCGTACCACCGGAAATGCTTACCTTAATTTGTCCCTTTGCCCATACCCCGCAAGTGCCGTCACTATGCACATTCTCTGTGGCTTGTCCTCTGAATTCAATAGTGTCGTCATTCACGACTTGAGTCGTAAACGACTCTGAACCACCCTCCAGACCGATCGTAAAGGATACACCTCCCGGTTCATCGCTCCAAATTCTTGAGACCACCAGATCATCAGCATGGGAGGCAAAAATCTCACGATGCAGCGTTGTTCCACTACTTTGAACCACTGTCTGGGCTACCGCACAGGTCAAATCCAGCTCTCGCTCGATAGCCGCTGCTGACCCGGAATCCGTGTCCTGTTCTGCAAAGTCAATGACAACCTCGCATAAACCAAGGTTCGTACCGAAATTTCGTTTCTTCGGCTGCAGATGTTGTTTGGCTAGACGGTCACCTTCGTTATAATCGCCAGCAAAGAAGTACTTCCGCATCTCTTCCAGCGCAGCTCTGCCTCCGAAAGGAGCAGGCTCTGACTCAGCTTGACCCGACCAGTAGGTAACCTCGGTCATGTTCCATACCTCACGATACGGAGCAGCTATCACTACTGCACCTATTCTTCCGTTGCCCAGTGGCAATCCTTGTGACCAATCTGTTGCAGGGGTAGAATACCATAATCTAAAATCGCTCATTTTATTTTCTCCTGTCCATAGTAGAATCTGTGCAAGCGCGATAACCCTCTAAAAATGTTGTTAATTAATCCGCTATATAGTGTAAAACCATTCCTAATCCCATCTCTTTCAAGATGAATCATACTTTCTTAAACCTATCCAATATGTTGCGGATTTATTGTATTTATCGTATCATTTGGATGAATCACTGTCTTTGTTGACCTGTTCGATCATTTGACGATTTGTACGGTAAGATAAGAAAAGAGGAGCCGCATGAATAAACTATCTGAAATGACTCCATATGTCGGCGCAATTATGCCTTATGTGTACGACGGCAGCAGCAATGAGCATCTGAGAGTCGGTAATGCATACGCGTTCCACTTGTTTACTGATGGCCCCGGTGAGATGGAAATCGACGGAATACGTTATCCGATTGAACGAAGGACGCTTGTCTTTCTCCGTCCCGGTCAACCCCATGCTTTTCATATCGTGCCTTCTCATCCACTGTCGTCCTACAACATCTATTTTGATTTATGGGACAACCGCTCTCCAGTATCCAATAACCTTTCATTTATCCATGCCCCTGAAGTCTTACAATTTGAAAAAAAAGCCACCGAAGCACCCTGTGCCGAGCTGAACGAGTTGCCTTGCGTATTTCCACTAGCTAAATATCCCCTGCTATACGATAGTCTTGTGATGATTGCCAAGTCTTACAATGACGCGCTGTTCTATCGTAATGAGACGGCCAATAGCTATCTGTACGGCTGGATCTTGAGCTGGTATAATGCCCTCCATCAGCATCAGCCAAGTGATTATCGTATTGTCCGCCTGCTGGAATATTTGAACACCCACCCCGAGCGTGGTAAGTCTATCGAAGATTGGGCACAGTTCTGCGGGCTCAAGCGGACATATTTCCATGAGCTGTTTCTACGGGAGACCGGAATGACGCCGCGCGTCTATCATCATAATTTAGTCATGAGGCGGGCGGCAGGACTGCTTCTGGAGAGTGAGCTTAGTGTGACTGCGATCGCTGAGAAGCTGGGTTATCCTTCCATCCATCCTTTCTCCAGACATTTCAGTACCTGCTACGGCATTAATCCAACACAATACCGCCTTAATCCGCAAAGCCGAATACGAATGTAAGACTCCAACAAAAAAGAATACGCGCTATCCGCGAGAAGCGGTTACGCGTATTCTTTTTTCAATGTGTATAATCAGTTGGCTTTTGCCGTTAATTTGAAGATTTTGGACTCTGCCGGTTCGAGCGTAACTACAAGCTCTCCCGCTGTTTCCCCTTGTATGCCTTCCCATAGATCAAGCAGTTGGTAAGCTGTTTGACCCTTCAGCCCTGCACGCTCCAAGGAGATAGATTTATGAGCAGAATTCGCAGCATCATAGTTGAAGACAGCAAGATAGAATACATCATCTTCTGCATCTTCAAGTACGAAAGTATCGGAAGCTTGCTTGCCAAGATCCCCTTCGACAGGGTGGAAAGTCTTCCCTAGGCGGGCGACATCCATAATCTCTTTATTGCCCAGCCACGCTTTGGCCCGTGCGGCTGCTTCTTCTTTTCGGAAATCATCGCCTAGCAGAAGTACCGTTCCAGCAATGACCGAAGCAGTCAGTCGGCTCCGTCCTTCATGCCAGCCAGTGGCATCTTGGTTGTGGCTCTTGTAGAGCACGGAATGATCCGGGTCATTGTAATGGTACAAGGTATGACTCATCCACCAGCCATGTGTCAACGAATTCAGCAGATATTCTGTATCGTGTAGCGTGCCGAAGACATCACAGGATACCCGGCGGCTATGCGCAAATGCATAAGGGAACAATGGCGCGATGGATAGATTGATAAAGAACGGCCGGCCGATCACCTCTGGTGAGAGCTTGTTCTGCAAGTAAGTCATCCCATAGTGATATGCCGCAATTCCCGTCGTAATCTCCGGATTGTAATGTTGCCCTTCCAGTGCACCATGCGCCAAGAAATCTAGCTTGACATACTCGAAGCCTTCCGAGATGAATTTATTCGTATACCAATCTATTCTTTGCAGGTTGCCTGGATGTGTCGGGTCAATGGCCAGCCCTCCATCAACATCCGGCAAAATTTCTCCTTCGCTGTCTCGCAGCAAGATATCACCATAAGTGTATTTGCCGTTTGTACCTTCCACGAGATCTCCAAACTGAGCCGGACTTCCCCAGAAGGCAAAAGGCGTCCAGTAAGTTCCCGGTCTATGACCGTTCTCCCGAACCAGGTCCAGTGCATTCTTCATTTCTTCTGGTGTGAAATTGTCCCAGAAAGCATCAAAGTTGATGTAAAGTGTGTCCTCATTCTGGAATCCTAGCGGCTGCACTTCATTTTTCAGAAAATTACTGGTGGATGTATACAGATCATAATCAAGCTCAGCCATTGCCGCAGACCAGCTATTCCAGCCGATAGGAATGCCGCCATCCCATGACAGAGGAGCCTCTATCCAGGTATTAGCCTGACCGTACGCTTCAAGCCCTTTTCTATAATCATCATAGAACCCTACGAAAACGAGCGGTGACTCTACTCTTGTTCCTTTCACATAACCATGTGGCTGGAAATCGCGGGTCATTTCACTTACAGCGCCGCCGTAAAGATCCAGCTCCTCGATCCCTCCGCTCCGTTCGCTTTTGATACGAATCCCTGTCTTCCACACCTTGTGCGTAATGGAACCCATAATAATTCCCTGCCGGCTTTCCGGCGCGAACAATGCAGTTACTTCATAGCTTTCCGTATCCATCGGCGGCTTCACTACTGTATATCTGACCCACTTGTCGTTGTCGTACGGCACACGCAGAATGCTTGGTTCTTCGGGTTGCCCTGACTCCCCGCCAAGTGACACCGATTTGGTCTGAAGGACAGCCATCCTGTTTGCCTTGATCTCTTCATCGCTTGCGATTACGATTTGCATCAATACAAATGATGAAGATTCATAAATATAGAAATGCTGCTCCAGCTGTGGCAGCAGGGACGTTTCGTGCAAAATGACTACGTGAACACCTTTTCCAAAGCCCTCACGAACTACCACTTCCTGAGACTTCAGTGTGTGGCTCTGATAATGTTCAGTGTTATATTCCCGGCCCTGCCAGCGGAATGCACTGCGAATCCCTTTTACATGAGAAGTGTTTCCGCGGGCAACGGATGCTTCACCCGTCCCGAGATCAATCTCTAGATTCACCTCATCATTGGTTACACGGATAAGAGATGCTGTGTCCGTATTCACTTTTACCGTTGTAGCACTATCAGTTAGCATGATTTGCCTCCTTGTTACTGCGTTTTGGACCTTGAAGGCGGCAGGCTCTGTACCTGTGTCCCCCAAGTATGCCCTCATTATAAAGATCAGATAAAGCGTTTTCTATACAACGATCTTCCGATCCATACCGCGATCTAACACATCTAGCACAAACCTAAATACCCCTAGTATTCATGTCGATGACAAGAAGAAGAGGCTGTACATAAAATATTGCTCATGCTCAACAATTTCGTATCCACACTCCGTTTTCACCTTCGGGCAGCTAGAAGAGATAGATTAGGGAAAACCTCCCTAAAAAAAGCCAGAAAACACTATATTTCAATGTAATGAGGGAAAACCTCCCTAAAAAACAGAGTGAATTCCAAATTCACCACCAGATCGGATGAATTTCAGGGAGAAATTCCCTGATTGTTAGTCTTGCGAGCAAAAATCTCCGAATTTTAGGGAGTTTTTTCCTAATTGTTGATCAGCATTATATTCGTACAAAAAAACAGCAGCAGGATCCTGTAATTTAGGTCTCTGCTGCTGTCCATATTCGTATGAAACTAACTATTATTGCTTACAACTATAAGCTTGTAGGTCTGGCCTGCGGTCGTAGGAAAGCTCAACATTCCATCTGCAGAACGTTCATACTTCATCTCGCTGCCGCCATTACTCACCATGAGCGAAGCATCTGTGCGGATCACACATTCATTGCCTAGAAGGGAGGTAATCTGTGCTTCCACGAGATGGCCTCTATCCCACTGAATGCTAACTTCAAAACCACCGCGGGCACGTAGCCCCGCCACGCTTCCCTCCTGCCATTCATCTGGCAGTGCAGGCAGCAGATCGAGATACTCCAGGTGAGATTGCAGTAGCATCTCAGCAATTCCGGCAGAAGCGGCGAAGTTACCATCAATTTGGAACGGTGGATGTGCGCCAAGCAGATTGGCATAAACCCCGCCGTGACTATACTGTTCGGACTCCCCGTCCTTCACCAGCCGCAGCATGTTTGAGAGCAGTCGTAGTGAGCGGTTGCCATCCCGGAAGCGGCTCCAGAGCGCAACTCTCCAGCCCAGACTCCAGCCCGTGCTCTCGTCCCCACGCCGTTCAAGCGAAGTTTTGGCGGCAGCGAACAGCTCAGGGGTCTCTTCTTCTGACAACTGCCGGCCCGGATAGATACCGACCAAATGTGAGGTATGTCTGTGATACATATCTTCATCCTCAAAGTCTAAGGACCATTCCTGCAACTGTCCGTACTTACCAACCTGCAGTGGCAATAAACGTTCACGAGCACTTACCAATTCTGCACGCAAATCCTCATCCGTTCCAAGCGTTTCCGAAGCCTCGATACAATTCGTAAACAGCTCCCAGATGAGCGAAATATCCATAGTAGCACCTGCGCTGACTGCAGCCAAGCCCTCCGCTGTCTGGAATTTATGCTCTGGTGAAGTGGATGGGGAGGTCACAAGCCTTCCGTTACCATCGTCAATAAGCCAATCCAGTGCAAACAGAGCCGCCTCCTTCATCACAGGATAAGCGGAAGTCCGTAAATATTCCTCGTCCCCGCCAAAAGCATAATGCTCCCAGAGATGTTGTGTCAGCCAAACGCCACTCATCGTCCAGTAAGCCCAGCTTGGATCTCCGTCACCATAATCCCCGACCGGTGCTGTCTGTGCCCAAAGATCCGTATTATGATGAGCCACCCAGCCTCGGGCACCATAGTTGACTTGAGCAGTCTCCGCACCCATCTTCGCCAAATTTCCGATCATATCCAACAACGGCTCATGACATTCCGCCAGATTACAAATTTCAGCTGGCCAATAATTCATCTCTGTATTGATGTTCAGTGTATAATTGCTACTCCACGGCGGACGGGTAACCGCATTCCATATTCCCTGCAGATTAGTAGCCTGTGTTCCGGGGCGCGAGCTTGCGATCATCAAATAGCGCCCATAATGAAACAGCAACTCGACAAGACCAGGGTCTTGTGCCGCGTATGTCGTAATCCGTTGCTCCGTGGACATCGACTCCGGGGCTTGTGTCTTACCTAATTGGAGCTTCACTCTGTCAAAAAGTGATCGGTAGTCCTCGACATGCGCTTGAAGCAAGCTGTCGTAAGACTTTCCATTCACATCTGCCAAGTAAGAAGCTGCAATAGCAGAAGCATCCTTCCCCTCAGCTCCCGGGATTTTGTCAAAGCCATTAAAGCCTGTAGCCGCGCTGAAATAGAAGGTTGCAGCCGTTCCTCCCAACAGATGAATTCCACTACCGTCAACGGTAACTTCCCCATCCTCTGCTACTACGGAGAGTTGTCCTTCAAAGGCCATGCCCTTGCTCTTGCCAGCTTCTCCGTATTGGATCGGATTGTCACTCCAAAAATAGCTTGGATCAACATGCTCCGGTGCAGTTCCCGAGAGTACAAAGTTATCACCCTGAGCGTGAAGGCTATGCCGAAGCGAACTATCTAGTGTAGCATGTACATTCAGCGCTCCCGGTGCACTTGCAGTCAGACGCAGCACGAGCAACTGATCAGGATGTGAAGCGAACATCTCACGGGTATAAGTAACATTACCAATCTTGTATTCAACGCGGTGAACCGCATGTTCAATATCTAATGTCCGCCGATAGGATTGATAAACACCACCATGCTCAAAACGAAGTAGTAAATCTCCAAAAGGCAGATACGATTGGGTGTACGGACCTAGCATCTCTCTAGTCAGGGTGTCCGCTTCTGTATACCGGCCCTCCTGAATCAGCTTTCGAACCTTTGGCAAAGCTTCCTTAGCACCTGGATTATTCCCATCCTTCGGGAATCCCGACCATAATGTATCCTCGTTTAGACTGACTTTCTCCTGCTCCACACCGCCGAAGATCATACCACCCAGACGGCCATTCCCAATCGGAAGCCCTTCGGTCCATACATTTGCTGGCTTGTCATATTGAAGTTTCATTGGTTCTCTCCCTCACGATCTGTCATGAATTAAATAATGTATTCCCCCAAGTCTGCCCTCATTATAAAGATCAGATAAAGCGTTTTCTATACATCGATCTACCGATCCATATCGCGATCTAACACAACCTGCCCTAACTCATTGAATTAATTATCCTGAATATCGACCTCGCTACAGGCGGTTAAACGTATCGCATCCGCAACACTGGAAAGACAGTTCGTACCTTCCCCACCCATGACAATTTCGTTAGCACTGAAGACCAGTCCGCGGGTACTCTTGGCACTAAGGACTAACGTTTCACCAGTCTCGAACCTGTTGTTCTTAATAACTATACCCTGATGAACAGGAGTGCTCTCGTCAACCTCTGTGTTCTCTGGCGAAATGAAAATAACCGGATGCTCGATACCCCCGCATTCAATAAAATGATTCTCAGCGATGGTTACCTCCTCCACCTTGCCAGACTCATACCAAGACTCCGCATCCAGGGCAACAAGAATCGCACTCATTTGCATCCGATCAAAAACATTCCCCTTAATCTCTACTTTACGCCGGGTTGTCACAAGAATACCGCGGGTCGGTACCCGCGCGAGGTGATTATTTACGACTTCAACCTCCGGTGTCCAGGTTACATTCTCGATCACATCATGGCTGCCAAGCCCCTTAGGAATAGGCTGTGCTAAAGTCAGTATTAGCTCGCATGGGTTGAGACGCGTAACCTCTATCACTTCATTAGCAGCATAGGTAGTCAGAGAGCCAGAACGAACAAATTCAATTTCGTCTCCCGGATAGAAGACCGTAAAACCGTAAGTCTGCGGATGCATGAACCGAACCTTCACCCTATTCGTAGACAGCTGCTCCACGATCCGTAGATAGGTACCATGGACATTGACGACGTCATCATGAGAACCGGCAAAACGGCTGTCTGCAACAGTTATTTTACCTCGGCAGCTGGACATATGGATGAAATCCGCAAAGCCAGTAACCGTTCGGCCTGTCTCCAGGCGCGGCGAAATATCCATGCGTTGAAAGGTGAGATTGTCGCTGAACTGCCCTACAACCCCAAGTCCGTGTAAAAAATGCAGCCCCACATCGCTGAAGGTGATGTTAGCGCTCTCCACAATGAAGACACCTACCTGATCGCGAATACCATCACGGCTTTGCAGGACCTGCCCGGGGACAACCTCAGGCCCATGATCAAAATGCAAGCGGAGCTTCATCGGCTCCAGCTCTTCAACCGAATCAGCCAGCTCCGACCAGTTGTCCACCCGCCAAGTCGTATTGCTAAGTGGATCATAGGTCTGCATTGGTCCTTCCGAGAAGCTCCAGCCCTCACCGATCCAGACCAGCTTGCCATCCCTGATCTCATACCGTGAATCGGAGTGAACCTGGACATCGAAATAATGAGTACCGCTTTCAGTAATCGTCATCTCTGTCACAGTCGGCCGAGCATAGTCGGTATGTAAATTACGAATCTCTATATTTTTGCAACCATCCAGCAAGAACATAGTCTGCTTGCCATGGAAGATAAATAGAGAGCCATTGCCCTCAAATGTTAAATTGTGCAGCCCCTTTAAGAGAATTCCTATAGTCTTGGTGACATCCGGATTCTCTTCTTCACTGGTAGTGTTGGAAATGTAGTAGGGTGCTCGGATGGCCTCTTCCGGATAGAAATGATAGCAGCCTTTTGGACAATCCAGCAGGACCGGCCCAGTTATTTCGGCGGCTGCCTCAATAGCTCGGGTCATGGCTGGCTGAGCATCCAAGCCGGAATCCGGCAGAACACCAAAATCAGTCAGGCGGATTACGATAGGAGAAGAATCGACGCTGTGTTCTGTAAAAGAAATGATCAACACCCACTTTCTTAGAATTGTAAACGCTTAATAAGAGGCAGTATAATCTTCTAGGTTAGAATAATCAATTGTACATTAGCTGCAAAATGCGCAGACTGGTGCCTTTACTCTGTTCATCCTTTTCCCCTGTAATTCGCACGGTTACTTGCAATTCCTGACGTTGTTCCTCGATTCCGAACATAGCAATAATAGGCCGAAACGCAAGCGGACACCATTCATCGAATAAGTTAACCGCATGAAAGGGACCGCCATTGAGCGAATATTCGAATATCCCACTGTCCGGGCCGTAGAGCAGCAGCAGACCCACACTCTGTCCGGTTACTGTGTAAGAAAAAAATGCCTCTTTGCTGTCTGTATATAAATGCTCCGTTCCAAATCGCCAGTTCATCAGTGGATCATCAGGGGTAAGCTCGCGTAGCTCGAACCCATCTGCATGATCAGCGCCTCTGAAATCCAGTAAATTACCGTATTCATAATTTCGCTCCTCCAAAGGAGCAATACTTAACGCGCTTCCGGTATTTGAATGTGTGTTGTCAGGAACAAGAGCTGCATCCAAATATTCCTGTAAAAAAGAAGCATACAGCGCATGTCCGTCATCATTGGGATGATATCCATCCGGAGCCAGCTCAGTCCATTCCATTTGTCCGGCCTGGGTCTGTGCATAAACTCTAGCTGCAAAATTAACAGATGGAAGATCGTAATGCTCAGCTACTTCTTCGTGGACGGCAATGTTAAAGGGATTGCTCCCTGACAGATTCTTCTCTGCTGCCGTATACAAGAAGCAAATGTCAGTGCCGGGCGACAACCGTCTGCACTGGCGCACAATTCCTTCCAGACCTCTAATGGATTCTTCCCGGTCGTTGCCGTCATTGACGCTAAATTCAACGAATAGTAGATCAATCTTGCCGTATTGCAGGACATGCGACTGTAATCGGTGAGCGCCCAGCGTGGAATTCGTTCCACCCACTCCCGCATTGATGAAGCGGAATTCATGATTCGCAAATCGCACCTGCAGATACTTACCAGTCAGCGCTCTCCAGCTAAATGTGTCCGCGTCGGAAGCACCTGCCCCCTCTGTAATGGAACCACCCAAAAAGGCGACAGTCACCGGCTCCTTTCCCGCAAGTCTTACGCTTGTATTCGGTAGTCCCCGTCTTGGAACTACAAATTGATGATTGCAATGTTTCTCTTCTGTCATAACTAATCCTCCGTAAATAAAAATGTATATTTTTCCTTGAAATCAAGAAATCAGGTGCTGGGGTATATCTTACAGCACCTGATTCTGATTTCAATATTTTATTTTTTAGAAGTTTCGTAAGCCTTTTGCAAGATTTCGAGATAACGATCTAGCTTCAAGTCTTTCAGACCTTTTATATATGCATCCCAATCTTTATTAAGATCCTTGTTGCCCGTGATGAATTGAAGCTGATTTTGCTCAATGTAATTCTTGATGTTGGTTTGCAGCAAGCTCGCTTCATCGATTTCGCTTGGATCAATCCAAATCGACCAGATCGGGAATAATTCTTTAGGCTCATGTCCTTCATACAGCAGAGTCGCATCATACAATCTGCGTTCATAACCGCTGGAAGCGTAGATGTCAGTAGCTTGAACGAAGGTATCACGGTACTCTTTCGGCATATAGAAGTGACCCATGCCGCTCCAGCCCGCATTGCGCGGCGCTTCGCCCTCCGCCATAGGAATGGTCTTGATCACTGGTTTAACATCTTTGTCCAGCGCTACATCGCCTTCTTCTGGATCAGTCCAATCAATGCCCTTCATACCGCTGCCACCATTCGTTTGTCCTTCAGAAGTAAACATGTAGTCTACCATTTTAATTAAAGCGATCTGTGCTTCCTCGCTAGCTTTGTTGGTGATGACAAATTTCGCTCCTGGAGATACGCCACCTGCATCATGGGTCGCATAGGAGATACCTTCCGGTCCGCTAATCGGTGGTACAGGATTGTAGTGTGCCGAGCTTCTATTGCCCGGATCAATATTGACGAAAATCGCAGGGTGCATGCCCGCACCAGCGCCCAGAATTTCCGCATCGGCATTTTCACCGATTTTCTTAAAGGCTTCCGCATTCTGTGTGAATGCCCCTGGATCAATCAAACCTGCATCAAACAGAGATTTGATATAGGTCAGGCCTTCCTTCCACTCCGGTGTGACAGCCGCCGATTGAACTTTTCCATCCATCATGTTCAGATAATTGCGGTCATCATCGTATACAAAGGCATTCATGAGGAATGGTACAATGCGTACACCAAACTCCTCAATGGAGCCACTCAGCGGCACTTCATCTGCTTTTCCATTCCCGTTCGGATCTTGTGTTTTGAAAGCTTCCAGCACTTTTTTGAATTCTTCGGTTGTCTTCGGCATTTCCAGATTCAGCTTCTTCAGCCACTCGGTATTGAGCCACATTTTGCTCGGATAGGAGCAGTGAAAGCACTCTGTGTAAGCGACAAGCCCGTAGATATTACCATCAGGCGCTGTGTTAAGCGTTCTCAAATTATCGTTCTTTTCCATAGCCGCTTTAATATTCGGAGCATATTTATCAATTAGATCGTTCAGAGGAATCAGTACGCCCTGTTTGCCATACTTCAGAAGATCTGCCTGTGAGAACTGATCGATATAGTGAGTGAGCAGGTAAGCATCAGGGTAATCACCACTAGCAAGTGAGATTTGGCGCTTTTCCTTGGCTCCGTCTGAAGGGTTGATTTCCCATTTGAATTTAATATTGAATTTGTCTTCCACAAATTTCGAAAATTTATTGGTAGGAACATCGATCCCGGATTCCTGAACCGAGAACACGCTGATTTCCACCGGTTTGCTTGCTGATTCCGAGTTACCTGAGTCAGCAGGTGCGGAGGATGTGTTATCTGTATTTTTATTAGCACATCCGCTTAACACCACCGTAAGAATTAATACCAGCACCAATGACAAGGTCATCATACTTTTCTTCAAATCCGATCACTCCCTTTTATAATTTAGGCAGGTACGATATCTTTCTGTCATTTTACTGCGTGCCTCTCCCCCTCTCCAGATTCTGAAAGCTGTGAATTAACCTTTAACTGAACCGACCAGCATTCCTTGGACAAAATAACGCTGAACAAACGGATAGATAACAAGTACAGGCAGAGTAGCGATAACTATAAGTGCATATTTGAGTAGCTCAGCAAGCTGCTGCCGCTCCACCATTTTCATCGCATCCATTGTACCTGCACTGTTGTTCTGGATGATGATGCTTCGTAAGACAAGCTGAAGCGGGAACAAATTCGCTGATTTCAAATAAATCAAAGCGTCAAAGTATGCATTCCACTGTCCTACCGCATACATAAGGACTAACACCGCGATAATGGGCTTCGATAACGGAATGACAACGCTCCAGACAAACCGCATATCACTGCAACCGTCGATTTCGCTGGCTTCCAGCAGCTCCTCCGGAATGGAGGATTGAAAGAATGACCGGGCAATAATGACCTGCCATACCCAAATCGCGTTTGGTATCAGCAGTGCCCAGCGGGTATCAATCAAATGGAGTTCCTTCACGACCATATAGGTCGGAATCAGCCCGCCGCTGAAAATCATCGTAAAGGTGATGATCATCATCAAAGTGTTGCGTCCGAAGAAACCTCTGCGTGATAAAGGGTACGCGATCATGATCGTAAGCACAACACTAATGAACGTCCCTGCGGCTGTATAAAAAATGGAGTTGCCGTAGCCTGTAATGATCTCGGGTGTATTTAGCAGAACCTTGAAACCTTTGAAGGAAATATCTACAGGCCATAACCAGACTCGACCGGAGGTAACGGCTGCTGGACTGCTAATCGAGCTGCTGATGATAAAAATTAGCGGATAAATCACCGCGATGACCACGAGGCTGAGTAGAATATAAATAGTGGTCAGAAATAGCTTATCGCCAGTTGATTCTTTAATTTTTTGTTGAACTGCTGCCATGTGGTTGCTCCTTTCCTACCAGATGCTGTTGTTTGTGATGCGTTTAGCCAAGCCATTCACCGTAAGCAACAAAATAAGGTTGATTACCGAGTTGAATAGACCAACCGCAGTTGCAAAGCTATAATTGGCGTTCAGCAAACCGACCCGGTAGACATAAGTGGCAATGATCTCGGAATTCGCCAGATTGAGCGGGTTCTGCAGAAGATAGACCTTCTCAAAGCCAATAGCCATGACATTCCCAACATTCAAAATCAGGATGATGACGATGGTAGGCACAATACCTGGCAGATCAATATAACGAATTTTTTGAAAGCGTGAAGCGCCATCGACTTTGGCTGCCTCATAAAGCGTAGGATCTATACCGGCAAGCGCTGCTAAATAGATAACGGCACTGTAGCCCGCAGTCTGCCAAATATCAGACCAGACATAAATAGAACGAAACATTCCCGGTTCTCCAAGGAAATTGATCGACTCCAAACCGAAGAAGTTGAGAGCGATGTTCGCAAATCCAAGACGAGGTGCCATAAATAGCATAATAATGGACACCATGACAACCGTCGAGATGAAATAAGGCGCAAAAGAGACCAGCTGGACGAACTTTTTGAACCTTCCCCCGCGCAATTCATTAATCATGAGCGCAAGGATAATCGGAATTGGAAATCCCGCCAGCAGCAGGTAACCACTAAGCATGATGGTGTTCTTGAGCAGGGTCCAAAACTGCGGATTATCAAAAAATAATCGAAAATTATGAAATCCAACCCATGGACTTCCCCATATTCCTTTAATCACGTTGTAGTCCTTGAAGGCTAGAACCGCGTTCAGCATTGGATAATACTTAAAAATGAGGAAAAATAACAGAGGTGGAATCACGAGCAAATGTAGCTGCCAGTGCTTTTTCATACTTCTACGAGCATTTTGTAAAAATACAGAGCCCTTACGCTTCGGTAACGACTTGTGGTGTAATACTATTTCTTTCTCCAGAACAATCCCCCCCTAAGCAACCGCCAGTAGTTTATGATAGCGCTTTCTACGAGTTGATCATAATTGACTTTTATCCCCAAAGAAAAGGTACACTTGGGCATTTCAGCGTACAAATAACCCTATTCAGGGAGAACAAAATAGCTGTAGAACGGCCATTTTTCCGGAATCAGGCCCCACTCTGGAGATTTTCAATCTGGACAATTCTACCGGCAGTTGAATAAAGCGCATGAGACAATTCAACCAACGCTTGATAGGATTGCGTTTGCAGAAATGCTATGCTGTTTTTGACAGTGCGCACTGTACATTTTGTTTTATTGGAGGTATACAATGCTCGACTTGCGTAAAATTGGAGCTTATATTTCGAAGCTTCGCAAAGACCAGGATTTGACCCAATTGGAACTTGCCGATCAACTGAATGTAAGTCATCAAGCGGTATCGAAATGGGAACGGGGCGACTCGCTACCGGATATCGGAACGCTTCCGAAGTTTGCGAGGTTATTCGGCAAAACGGTAGACGACATTTTAAATGCAGGAGACAATACAGAAATTCGGGAGCACCCGCACCTAGGAACGATCGTTGAGGAGATCGCAGAGAACAGGCCGGAACAAGTTGCAGAGATGGTCAATACCGGAGAGGCGGAGCTGGAGGAGCTTGTAGAAGTAGCGCCGTTTGTAAAAACAAGCGCTCTGCATAAGGTTACAGAACGATTAGACAGCAGCGTCCTTAATTTAGACGTGATCATGCGGCTGGCTCCGTTCCTCGGAACAGATACATTGGATGAACTGGTTCGTCAGGCAGAAGAGGGCGAAATTGTGTGGAATACCATTACTGGACTCGCTCCGTTCGTCAGCAGCGACACATTATGTCGACTGGTAGATAAATCGATTGACGGTTCCTTAGAAGTGCACAATCTTGTTGGGATTGCCCCATTTCTTGATAGAGAACATGTAGATCGCTTGGTACAACAAGCAGAAGAGAGCAGCTTGAGCTGGCATTCCGTTCAAGGGCTGGCACCCTTTATTAGCAGAGAAACATTAAACCGCTTGGTAGACCGGGTTGCAGACGGCACTATCGATGCGGACCAGATCATAAGCCTCGCACCTTTTCTGGACAGGGAAAATCTCGAGAAGTTGATTGGTGGAGTCGAAGCTGAACATCTTAGCCCAGATCTGCTGGCAAGTCTTGCTCCTTTCGTCGATCAAGGGACATTGAGCAGAATGGTGACAAGCTTATTAAATAAAGTAAAGTAGACACGGATATCGGAGATCAGAGATTGGTGATGCATAGACCGTCGGCGATCAACAAAGCTAACGGGAAACGTTAGTTGAACGACAACAGCGGCAGTCTAAGACTTTATTTATCAAGTCTTGGTCCGCCGCTGCTTCTTTTAATGGATCAGTCTAATACTTAATTTTCACCAAACAACTATTTATTCATCAATAGACTGTCTATAAGCGCTCGGTGAAACGCCGATTAACCGCTTGAAGGCCCGTCTGAAAGAATGTGAACTGTTATAGCCCACCCGCATGGCAATCTCATCGACCGTATACCGACTATCTTTGAGCAAAATCACAGCCTGATCCATTCTCACTTTTATCAGATGATCGGAGAAATTGACACCGGTAACCTCTTTAAACAATTGAGAAATGTATTTTTCAGGCCGTTCCACCTGTTCAGCTACCCGGTACAGACTCAGCTCTGTATCCGAATAATTCTCTATGGTATATTCCTTGATCTGCTTAATAAGCTGAATATGAACATCCTTCTTTTTATTTGCAATAAGTCCGCACAGTTCTTCCATAATGACAAAAAATTCGGTCTGAATCATTTCGAGTCGTTCCGATGAACCAATGTCTATGACCCTCCGCTTCACACTCTCGATGTCCGGGTATTCTGTAAAAGCCTTTTGATCCAGAAGCTTAAGAAACGTCCCTTTTATTTCACCAACAAGCTGTTGCTTCATTTCCATGGATAATTCACGCTGTTCCATGTTCTGGGCAACAATCGCACGGACAATCCGTTTAGCCTCTTCTAGCTCTCCAGCCCGAATGGTACTGATCAGACGTTGCTCTGTATCCAGTGGATAATAGTAGGTCGTATTCTCATTTTGGGCTTCGCTACTCCATACAATTCCTTTTTTATTCATGTAGACGGCATATTCCAGAGCTTGTTTGGCTTGGTCAAAGGAAAGGCTAACCTCCGTTATTTCTGTGAAAAGATCACCGAAGCCCGCCTGAGTAGTAATACGGTACTCATTAAAAACGTACTGCGCCAAATTCTCCAGAATGTTAGTGATATTTTCTGCCTCATACGCTTTGTCGGTCTCTTCTTCCTTGGAGAAAAACAGAGTTACCACTTTGTCGGAGCCCATATCCGTCATTAGTACATCCACTCCGAGATCCGATAGGGACTGCTTCAGCAGCAAACGGGAAGCATTCAGCTCATTGAGGATTTCAACGCTGTCCATACCGGCATAGCCGTTAATCTGAACAATTCCTACATATCCAGTGTTCTGTTTCAAGTTAATCCCCACCTGCTCAGCGGCAGTGAGAATCTCATCATGCGTTTTGAATTCACCTGCTAATAACCGCTTCAGAAATGCATCCCTGACCAACGGCAGCTGACGATTAAGTTCGGTTTCCAGCAACTTGTTCTTGGTGATCATATTGGCAATATTTCCGCTTAAAAAGTCAAATTCATTCTTGGCGGAGGCCTCTTCCTTGCCAAATTGCTCCTTCATAACGCTAAGCATATGGTTGATTGGAGCGCTGTTACGGTAAGCAAGTATTAGTCCGACTATCAAGCCGATGAGTAATGTCCCTCCAGTAATTTGTATGGACATTTGCTTGATCTTGTTAGCATTCTCCATCAAAATATGCCGGGGAATCCCTGTCTGGTATACCCAGCCGTTCGAATCAGAACGAGTCGTGATCACTAGATCGTCTTCATAGAACTGACTAACCTTGTTTTTATCAAAATCCGAATCAGCGGTCATATGGGCCATTTTCTGCTCATCACTTCCCTGCAGGACAATCGTATTTCCTTCAGCATCGCTGATATGAACCCAGCCTCCGTAACGCTCAGTTAGACCAGATAACAGACTAGAAATGATTTTCTCGTCTATGATCACTACCGCGACAGCTGGTGAGGAATCGTTGAAACTATCCAGAGGGAGTGACTGCATATAGGTAATAACGGAGGTTTGCATGCCCCTGCTAACATAGTCACTGAGTGGCTTGATTTCACTGCGGTGGGTTTTCTCAAGCACTTCTTTGGTCCAATCCTGTAGTGAAAGATCCTTATAGTTGAAATTAGAGTAGTAATGTTCCGGTCGGTAAGAAGAACCTGGGGTTAGAATAAGATTATAATTGGCGAGGTAAATATAATAGTTTTGCAAAAAATCATTCGTCTGACCGAAAGTCAGGACATTCCGCATCGTTCTCCAAATGCCATACACGTTCGTCTCATTGTCTCTTTCATTCATCAGAACGTTTAGCTCCTGGTTGACTGCCAATTGCCTGGTAAACCCTTCTACTTCCGCCATGCGGCGCTCCAATATTTCCTGACTTTTCTGGAGCTGGGTGACCCCGTTCTCAATAGAGATAGACTCTGTCACAGAAATCGAAGTCAGATAGGACATATACCCGCCAATGCTGGGAATGACCAAAATGACTACATAGGAGATTAAGAATTTACGAAAGATATTGGAATATTTAAGCGTAGTGACCCCTCCCCTAATATCATTTCGATAGCGCTATCATTACCATAGATTAAAACATTTTACTTAATAGTCAAGTGTGCAAACCCAATTTTACAGGTGTTAAAACTTTCAGAACTGGATAAAAAGCAGCGATATACGCCGTTATCACTGCTTTTTATTCACCATCCGAATTTTTTATCTTTCCAGTATGTTAACCCTTCTAAGTTGTACCCATCGTATGGCGGGTAGAACGTGAAGGCACAAAACCGAATTCCTCCTTGAAACGATCCATAGCATACAAGGGCTTATATTCTTGACCGGAAAAATGATAATAATCCAAATTATAATCATTCCCCACCAACGGGGTAAGGAGCTCAGCCACTGGCAAATTGCTGCTAGCATCCGGCCCAACCAGATTGAGAGTTCTTACCCCCGGGTTAAGTGGAGATTCCAGTGCCGCAGTAATTCCCTCCACCACATCCTCAGCATGGACATGCCCCAGTGTGATGAACGGGAGCGTTGGCTTGGATCCTGTCTTCAAGACAGGAGGAATCCAGCCTGGGGAGGCTACAGCTCCAAAGCGAAGATTGATAAAGTCGGTATCTTTATGATTGCGATGAAAATACCGGGTCAACTCCTCGACCATAGCCTTGCTTAGCCCATAGGCATCCGCTGCCAAACAGGGATGATCATCTGGGATAGGCAGCTCAAGCGGAATAAAATCCTCAGTGAGTCCACCCACCACGGCAATGGAGCTCGCTGTGATGAACTTTTGGCAACCGTGGTCAAGCAGATATCGGTACAATCTCCTTGTTCCTAGCACATTAACAGCAAGGCTTTCCTCCTCAGTAGAGCCGCCAGCAACTGCGGCAAGATGAATCACCGCCTGAATATCATACGAGTCCAGCCTGCTCAAATCCTCCGCCGAATCAAAAGAACCCTGAACATACGCAAAAGCCCCTTCCGGAGCTTGGCGTGACAGACAAATCACTGTATGTTTATCTGCCAAATACTTGGCTAGAGCCGTTCCGATAAATCCACTTGCTCCGGTAATTAGAATATTCATGCTCATCCCCCCTTCTTTTTCTCATCTCATATCATTCAGAAAAAAGGGGCCAAAGAAGGCCCCTCCGTTCATTCATCGCTCAACTTATTCTGTCCACTGTTCTCCGCCTTGTGTACTAGGCTTCGAGATATGGTCGGTCGAAGCCTCCTCAATATCACCGAATGCCCAGTGGGAGACTGGAACATCGTTCCACCCTGGCTGCGAGACACCCATAAGCGGGCCCCTGCCCAAAACTCTGTTGATAGCTGTAACGGCTTCCGCACGAGTAAGCTTGGAATTCGGACGGAAAGTTCCGTCACTGTAGCCATTCATTATGCCTATATCTTGGGCTTTCTTTATCGCTGCCTGTGCCCAGTGACCGGTGATGTCAGAGAAGCCGCGGCCCGATGTTGTAGAATTCGGGCTCAGCATGGCTGTTAAACTAGCCATTTCTGCACGCGTCAATGGTTGATTAGGCTTAAAAGTACCATCAGTATAACCGTTCATTAGTCCCATCTTAGCTACTTTGGCAATAGCATCTGCCCCCCAATAGCTGGAGGGAACATCACTGAATGTTACGCCTGATCCAGTGGCCTCTTTCTCAGCAACCTTCGCTAGGATGGTTGCCATCTCAGCACGGGTAATGGGAGCATCGGGTTTAAAGAAGCCTCCCGGATATCCGTTGATATACGCCGAATGTCGCATCGTCTCGGCATCATCCTTCCCATCAGTTCCAGATGCCGGAGTTGGCGTCGGAGTCAGGGTAGGTGTGAATGAAGGCTGAGCTGGTATAGACGGACCCCCTGCATCAGTCGGTGTAGGTGTTGCCGTCGGCGTCGGCGTTGGTGTTGGAGGTTCTGTAGGGTTCGTTGTTCCGCCATCACTGGTTGGGACTGTGAATTTCAATCGATCTGTCAGCATGAGATTACCTGATTTCTTCACAGCTTTAAGTGTGTGTAAGCCGCTTGCCAATCCAGAAATACTATAAATCTCCTGTTGTGTCAGTCGACTCTGACTATAAGCATTCACGGTCTGAATCCATTGTCCGTCCACATAAATATCTACTTCACCTTGATCTGGACCCGTAGGTGTGATCAATCGGATTCCAGTGCCCTTGAAGGTATATTCAAAGGAATCGCCGTCCACTGTCGTTGAATGCACATCATTAAGATAATCGCCACCAATAGTAAAGCTGAGGTTCAGCTTTCCCACTGGTTGTGCTGCGAGATAAGATTTGTTCAGTGTAACACGGTCACCAGCTACCGTATAATCGGTCCCAGGAACCAGATGATATGATCCATTCGTAATGCCTATGAAGCTTTCCGGCTGTTGTAGAAGTGTAATCTCAATGTCCTGCTGAGCAGAAGGCGATTTATCAAAGCTCGCTGCGATCGGATTAATCATATTCGGAATCTCTACCTTGAGCATGTCAAGCAGCATGAATCTGCCTGATTTTTTCACAGCCTTGAGTGTGTGCTGTCCATCTGTAAGCCCAGAGATACTGTACAGAATCTGCTGTGACAATCGCCCGTTTCGATAAGCGCTTACCGTGCCCTTGAATTGATCGTCTACATAGATATCCATATCCCCTTGTGATTCGTCTACCTCAGTGAACAGTTGAATCCCTGTTCCTCTGAAGGTATATTCAAAAGAATCACCATTCTGCTCCGCATACTGCACATCGTCATTGTAGTCGCCCATTCCTCTTCCACTACTGCGGGACCAATTACCGTTATATTTGATTCCCGGATCGTCGTTATTAACCATCACATAACGGATGCCTGTAGAATCGCTAATGTGTACCGCTAGTGTCTGTGGATCACCGGCGTTAAAGATGATGTTAAGACTTGTTATGCCAGCAGATTGCTGTGCAAGATATTCCTTCTTAATGGTCAATTTGTCATTAGTCACCGTATAATCTTCTTCGCGGAGTGCCACTCCATTATTCTCAATACCACTCAGCGTATTACCATGCAGATTAAGCGTGACTGTGACATCCTTCTGTTGTTCCGTTGCTTTATCAAACCCAGCGGAAGTTGGAGTGATAGAACTGTTCTGACCCCCAGCCGGACTTTCTGTTGTCACTCTCAGCGCGTCGAGCAGCATATAATTTCCCGATCCCTTGCTCACCTTAAGCGTGTGAGGGCCGTTAGAAAGTCCTGATACACTATAAAGAGATTGTTGTACCTCTCTCGGTCCACTTGTATACGCATTTACAGTCTGTGCAACCCCATCGTCTAATGTAACAATCATTTCTCCTTGCGATTCATGCTTTTCCGTCAGCAGCTCAATGCCCGTTCCCGTAAAGGTGTACTCAAAAGAATCACCATCTTTCTCGGTATAATGCACATCGCCATTATAATCTCCATGTTCTCGAGCTGAGCTTACCTGCCATATGCCGTTGTATTTAATGCCGCTGTCATTATCATTAATGTAAACCACATCCGTAACGCTGGTATTGCTTGCCGAAGCTGAATCCGCAGCAGGGTCAGCCCCAGAGCTAAGAGCATCCTGTTGAGGAGTGTTCATAGCAGCAGCACTGGAATCCTTGATTGTAATGCTCAGATCCTGCTTCCCCTCTAATAGCTCCTTGCCTCCATTTCGCTTCCAATCTCCGCTGTAGCGCATCCCTGTATCATCGTTATTGACAGCTGATGTGCCGCTTAGCGCGGTTACTTTAAGCATGCGAGAGGCATGGGGTTCAAGGATGCCACCGCTGAATTCCTTCTGAAAGGTTCCCAGCTCGGAATGGCTCCATAGGTCGCGCACTGAAGCCGGACCATCAAGGCCAAGATCACTCCATTTGACTTTAACCTCCGCACCCCGACTACCCAGATTGAACAAAGCAACGCTGTAAGTCCCATCTCCATTATTGGCGTACCAGACCTGCTGCTGGGTATCCATCGATACCGGATGACCAGGACGTCCGGCCTGATTTACGGCAATTACCTCATCATTGGTAAGCAGTTCTAGTCCATAACTATCCAGCCGTGTCATGTCATTCCCTGTATAGAGCGGTACGGAAGAAATGGACCAAAACGTCATCGCAGTCTTCCGCTCATCCTTGGTCAGACCATCCATGGAGCCGTTACCAACATTCAGGGAATCGAAGTCATTCCAGCCGCCAGGGCCTGCATCCCGCCACCAAAGTGCTGCTTTGGGGAATAATCGGGAAATACTCGGCCATGCTGTCAACCCACTGCCGTCATAAGATTCAACATCCCAATCAATTCGCCAACCGTTAGCATATTTTTTCCAGAATTCTACGTAATTGTGGTCGAGCGCCCAGGATAGCTCAAACCAGATGTTATTTCTATCCAAAGCCTTGGACCATGCTTCTACATCGCCGCGTGCATCCCGGCTCAAGTTGTCAATCCCCGACCCAGGGGTTACGCTGTCGAATTTGACGAAATCGATCCCCCACTCACCAAGCATATCTGCAATGGAATCCACATACTTCTGGGCACAGGGATTCGTGAAATCAATTTTATAGGTGTAGGAATTCCAATAATCCATAATGGTAAGCGGCTTGGCCGTAATATCCTGAATACGACATTCGCCGCCTGTCCCATACACCTCAAGATTTCGGTTATATGCATCGATAGATACCCCCGGGATCAGATAGATCCCAATCTTTTGTCCATTATTATGAACATAGTCAATGACCTCCTGAAATCCGTTCGGATAAAGGACTTCACTAGGAATAGGTCTCCCGTATTCATCCATATCGCCATTCCAGCCCGCATCAATATTAATATATTCATATCCATGGGCTTGCAGCTTCTCATGCATCGCATCCGATTGCTTCTTAACGCTCTCCGCCGATGTCCAGTTTCCTGCCCCATCATACACTTGCATACTGTAACTGCTCCAGCCCATATACGGCTTTTGAGCCATACTCTTTTCCGCCGCTTGCGCAACATTGCCTTTCATTCCTGTAAAACCGAACTGTACTGCTGCAATAATGAATACTAGCAGACTCATACCCAATCTTTTTCCCATTCGCTTCAAATCATCCTTACCCCCTCATGAAATGTGGTCAAAATTACTTTGATAGCGCTTTCTTTCGGGAAGATCATAATTGAATATGGATTCCCAAGATAGGTACATTTCGGTATTTTACGTACAAATAACCCCTAAATAGAGGGGCAAATAAACAGCCTAACAGACATAATTCCCTCGATTCGAAGAACTTAGTAAAAACACTGTACCCTAGTTATATTGGGACAATCACAAAACAAACTCTTGTTTCCTCGTTCCAGTGATGAAAATCACTTACTTTATTGGTAAAATAAAGAATAGTCTAGAGATACAACCGACATAGCTATAACAGATGAATGATATATAGAAGAAAGGAAGATCGCATTGAAGTTGAATTTGGATGGATTAAATGCTGATTTCTTAACTAGTATGCTTAAGGCATCTTTTTCATTGGAAAATTGGGGTGCTATGATTGAAATTGCAGATAGATTGATTACCCAGATTGCATTCATATATGAGACAAGCAGTGACACATTGAGAGAACAAAACCTGAAGCGAAGTATTCCCTATTATTTTGGATTTAGCTTATGTTCAAAAGGAATCGCACTGCAAAAGCTCGGTAAGTATCCTGAGGCTAGAATGTGTATTCAAAAATATGCTGAATTGGGCTGGATCAAAGGACTAGATGATGAAGGAATTAATGAAGTCAAATACTACTGTAATATTGCAAAAGCCAATACCTACGTGCTCGACCTTTTGGAAGGCCAGACAGGAGTCCTAAAGGAGTATGTTGAATTTATTAGAAACAGTGCTGAGGAAGAGTTACTGCCAGGACTAATTACCATCTTGGAATCCTCGATAAAATATAACTATTCCGTAGATTGGATTCTGAGTGATCTTAAAAACAACGTAAATGACATAGAAAAGTATGTGACTAATGTGGAAATAAGATATTACGAGGAATACATTTATTTGCTGGTGATGTATTACTACGAACAAGAGAATATGAACGAAGCAATCAACACTATTCTAGAAACTCTGATTTTTAGTATCAAAATTGAAAACGATACAAACCTCAAGAAATCAGTAGCACTCTTTGAGCTCCTAAGAGAACATGCTCATCAATCACAACTTCAAATGTATCACAACATAATGGAAAAAATAATAGTCAAAGAGTTTACTAATGAAAAAGAAAATGTTCTTGCTTACAGTCGTAGTCTTGATTAGTTCCAGCTTAATGATCGCCTCTGCAAGTGCTTCCGCTGTCAATTTGGGTTCCACAATTTACACCGTTAACAATCACGGAAGGTCATTGATTGAAATTTCAGAAGTGGATTATACAAAGGAGCGATCATCCGGTCATAGCCCCGTCAAGTAGACAGTAAAAAAGAAGCCTTTTAAGCGGCGATCTGGTTCCGGTACTCTTCCGGAGACAGGTCGCTGAGTTTTTTCTGGAAGCGTTCCTTGTTGTAGTAAAGGATGTACTCCTTAACCAAATGTTCAGCATCTTCAAGATTCTTGGGTTTCTCCAAATACAATTTTTCGGTCTTAAGGTGAGAGAAGAATGACTCTATACAAGCATTGTCGTAGCAATTCCCCCGCCGGGAGTGGCTACCGACCAAACCCTTGTCCTCTAAAACCTGGGCATACGTCCGAGTAGTGTACTGAAAGCCCTGGTCAGAGTGCAGGAGAGCCTTTGAGTCTTGGAGAGATTTCACAGTATCTACCACTAGCTTCAAGTCATTACGGACAGAGATTCTCCAAGCCACAACCTCGTTGTTGTACAGATCCATCACTACAGATAAGTAGACAAATTCGTGGCCTGTACGGATATAGGTAATATCCGTGACTAACTTTTGCTGAAGAGCGTGGGCTGTGAATTCCTGGTTGAGTACGTTTGGAAATAAGACAGAAGGCTTACGCCCGGCAAACGGGCGTTTCTTGCGAATCACTGATTGGATGCCTAGCTCTCTCATCAACCTGCGAACTTTCTTATGGTTTACGGGAAATCCCTCTTTGCGAAGCGCTGTACGCATTCGCTTATAGCCATAGGCAGGACGTAGCCGATGAATGGCTAAGATATGTTCCTTAAGGTTCGTCTCCTTCTCTTGGCGTGCTTCCCGCAGGTCAGAGGTCTTTTTCCATTTGTAGTATGCAGCCCGGGACAATTCAGCCAGTTTGCACAGCCAAACAATCGGGTATCGCTCGCTCATTTCTTGAATGGATTGGCACCGGGTATTTGTATCCAACTTCCCTCCCCATGTAGATTGGGATTGAGCTTTTTTAAGTATTCAACCTGTGCCTTCAAATACGCGATTTCTTCGTCTTTACTGTCAAAATGTTTCCTTCCACCTTTTCCACGTCGGTCCTCAAAGGTCTCCCCACTTTTAAATTTACGTATCCACCTCACCAACTGAGCATCGCTCTTGATGTCGAGTTTTTCTAGAATTTGTGAATAGCTCATATGCTCCTCTAAGTGAAGTCGAACCGCCTCGTTCTTCAATTCTTCTGAATACTTCTTAAACGTCTGCCCCTTTTTAGCCATGAAAAATCCCCTCCGGTCGACTGTGTTAAACACATGATACCATGTGCTCTTTTTTCACTGTCAACCATGAGGGGATAATACCAATCCGGCTATTGGATAATCGCTTCTTTGTATGTAAATGCAAAAGATAGCTTAGCTAAAGACAACAAAAAGTAATAGTTTCATATTATACATAATCCTATGTACTCTATCATTTTTTATATACAATAATAAGAGACAACTGATACCTGTGCTACGAAGGTGTTTACATACAAATCAACCATTAGAGGTGTATTTTAAAGATGAACAGACCAATTCGTTTTGGAATAATCGGAAGCGGCTGGCGGGCGGAAATGTATCTTAAGTTGGCTCACCTGCTTCCGCAGCAATTTCAGGTAACCGGTGTATTGATCCGCAACCCTGCCAAATACCAGCAACTGATCGACAAATGGAACCTGACCGTGAACAGCTCGATGGAACGTCTTGCGGCCGAGAGCGATTTTGTGGTTCTGGCGGTGTCCAAAACTTCTGCCGTCTCACTGCTGTTGGAGCTTGCAGCGCTGCAAGTACCTGTGTTGGCCGAAACACCCACCGCCTCCACGCCGGCTGAATATGAACTGCTTCGATCCAGTGCCATTGATTTCCCTCTGATTCAAATAGCCGAGCAATATCCGCTGTTGCCTCATCATCAGGCAAGAACCGCCTATATTCAAACCGGACATTTGGGCGAGGTAGGTCATGTTCAAGTCTCTGTTGCGCATGGTTATCATGGAATCAGCCTGATCCGTAAATGGCTCTCGATCACTGGCACAGCATGTGAAATCACAGCTCGCCGGCTAGAGGTTCCAATCATGGACTTCTCTTATAGGGGGAGGGAGGCCGAAGATGACCTGAAGACAGAGCAGCAGGATATCGCAATTATGGTGTTTCCCTCCGGCAAAAGCGCTGTGCTTGACTTCACTCGCTCCCAATATTTCTCGCCCCTCCGTACCAACCGGGTACTCATCCGCGGATCACATGGAGAAATTCGCGATAATGAGATTATCCGTCGCCTGGGAACCGAAGAGACCGAGTATATGAACATTAGCCGGATTCAAGGCGGACAGGAAGGCAGTCTGGAAAGTCTCTCCTTGCATGAATTGCGTGCAGGACAGCTTATTCTATTTCAGAACCCGTTTCATCCCTCTCCCCTTTCTGATGAAGAGATTGGGATAGGACAAGCCTTATTGAATATGTCCAGCTTCCTGCACACGGGAATTTCAGCATACTCATTAGCGGATGCCTTAATAGATATCAGACTGTCATTCGCGGTCGATGAAGCCATCGCCCTTGGAAGCACTATAACTTTGCAAGATGAGATCAGGTCTGCCAAATAAAAACAAACACATGAGAAAGTTAAGAGCCTTCTCATGTGCCTGAACAATTGTATACGATTCAATGACTCGAACAAGTGTAGCATGCAAAACAGAAATCAATGACCGCCCGATTTCAATGCCATGCCCTCATGCTCCATATGAAATTTAATTAAACGAACAAATATCCGATTACAGGACCCATAAAAATAACCAAATATATAAGTGTAATCCATGGCTGATAATGAATATAGAATTCTTTGAAAGAAAGACTCCAAGGATGCTTAATGATCACCCAGCCCAAAACATCAATTATAATGCAAACTCCGGCCCATATTGCCCCTGTAATAAGAGCTTCTTCAAGGTTGGGTACAGATAACCCCCGCATATATAGCCAACCAAAGATAGAAAACAGAATGACATTATAAAGAGGATGCCAAGGCTTTGTTTTTCATATCCCTCCCCCATACCTTTTTCGTCCATTGGACTCATTTTTAACACATAAATATTAAATACGGTATGTAAAACTCCAACAATAGTCACTATAAAATAGCAAATCCATAACCATAACATCGACATTGCAAAATCCTGCATAACTGCCTCCTTTTATTACCCCAGCGCATGCAACTGCTGCTTTTCCGGCTATGGAAATGAGACCATTCAAAACAGAGTTGTTGTTTGAATTGAAAACATCATATCTAATTCCGCTCAAGTTTGCGCTTGATAATACGATGGTTATTATGTTTCCATCCGGACTGTATCTAACCTGGTAACCCTTATAAATATGCGCTTTCATTGGATCTGATGAATTCAAATCTTTGTACACGCCCTTTTGCGGAAACCGAAAGAAACGAGTACGAAAAGGGAACATTGCATATTGTTGGCATCCGGCTCCTTTGACGGAAATTCAGTAAAGGAGGCTTCCGTTATAAAACCAGAATGAACCGGCGTTAGCAAAATGCCAGTAAACCCGCTTAAAATCAAACAAGGGTTCCAGCTCAAATGAGCTGAAACCCTTGTTTTTAGTGATGCCGAGGACGGGGGTCGAACCCGTACGGTTCTCACGTACCACAGGATTTTAGTCCTGTGCGTCTGCCTATTCCCGCAAAGCGTTGATAACACTGGAGTTTTCAGTGCTTAAAGTTCAACACCTAGCCCTTTAATAGTAAGAATTATGTGCGTTTCTGGCTTCCTTAATTACTTGCTCTTAGGAAATACCCAACGATAATAATACTCCCACTCTGGTTTTCTTTCCTCGGGAATATTATCAATTAATTAATGCTTCTTCCATTGTTGCTGGTGCCGCATTTTCAACTTTCACTATGATGCAGAGGATAAGGAACGCACCGCAAATTTCGAGAAATTGTTTCAAACATCAGCGACCATCGTCCGGTTTCTTCCCCTGCTCTTAGCCAGGTATAACGCTTGATCCGCCTTCTCCAGCAGCCCCTCCCGCTCCAATGCATGAATAGGATAATGGGCGATACCTAGAGAGATCGTAACCTGTGTCGGGATTGGCCCCCTGCTTTGTTCCATTGCCCGCCGGACTCTTTCAGCTATGATGAAAGCTTCCTCAGGAATTGTGTGGGCTAGCAAGATGATGAACTCTTCACCGCCGTAGCGGTAGCAAACATCGTCTGGACGAAACGAGGTAACTATAACTTTGGCTACATGTTTCAGCACTTCGTCGCCGATGAGATGGCCGTAAGTGTCGTTCACGAGTTTGAATTTGTCTACATCCAGTACAATGAGCGAAAACGGCTGCCCAGAGGTAATCCACTGACTCATCGTATACTCTAACGATCTCCGGTTCATTAAACCAGTCAGAGCATCCGTCGTAGCCTCTTGGGTCAGTTGATCCGTCTGCTTCTGAATATCCGTCACGGCAAGCAACACAGCCTTGGTCAGCAGATCTGCCTCTCGGCTCCATTGCGGCTTCGCTTCTGGCAATTCAATCTTCTCCTTGCCCATTCTGCTCACCAGATTTGCCAGGTACACAAAAGGCCGGGCCAGCTTGCGTGCTACGAGAATGACGCCCATCAGGAGTATAATGAACGGAAACAACGAATACCCGAGAATTGTCCGAAGGTGGCCCATCAGTTGATGATGAATGACACTAATCGGCGAAACGACCACGATTCCCCAGCCATTGGCCGGTACGCTGGAGTATCCGGCAAGCATTTCAACGCTACGGGTGTTGCGCACTTGCTGTTCCCCGCTTTCCCCTTTCATAAGTTTCTGTACAACCTTGTTACTGCTGACATCCTCCCCAATGAGCTGCTTATCCGGGTGGTACAACAGATGCCCGCTTGAATCCACAATATAATAATAAGAGCCAGAATTGTCCACGTTGTTGTCGCCAAAAATCATAGACAAAATATTGCTCTCTTGCAGATAAAACGTGCCGCTCAAAATACCGCGATATATACCATTGTTGCTGAAAATCGGCTGACTCATAAACACAATTAGTCTCTTGGTGGTTTGGGTCATATAGGGGGAGGATATGTAAGGTTTTTTGAACGCCAGAGCTTCCAAACCGACTTTAGAAGTAATATGGTCGCCTGTTGTCCCCAAACTAGTCGGTACTACGTTGCGGACCAGCCCGTCGGCATCGACCACGGCGATAGAATTGAAGTAATTGCTACTATTGCGCATCAGTTCTAAATTATCATCTACTTGCTTCGGCGTTGAGCCATCGTCATCGGAGAGTGTGGCAGCGCTATATTCCAAACTGCTGCGCATGGACTGAAATAAGGAATCCATTGTCTTGGTCATTCGGTCAGCGTTGTAGTAATTCAAATGGAGCGTAGTCTCCATCAATGATTGTTTTTTGGACTCGTAAGAACCGATCAGAAGAATGCTTGAGGTTAGTAGAACCACCAGCGTAACCAAGCCCGTAAGCAGCGATGTGAGACTGAGCTTTTTACTTTGACGCGGCTCGGCTCTTCTCAGTGTAAGCAAACTACAACCCTCCTTGAATCTTGAAACTAGCTTTATCAATAATACAACAAATTAAGATGTTATTCGACAATAATCAATGAACTCCAACCTCTCACACACTGTACGTAACGTTCGATATACGGTGGTTCATGAAATATTTCATATTAAAAACTCCTCTCCAGAGCTTGTGATTAGACAAGTACTGAAAAAGAGTATTTCCAACTTAATTTCTGTGAGCTCGGATGTGATTCCTAAGTAAAGGACCTTTAGTTTTTGACGGAAGTTTTAATCAAGAAAAACAAAAAAACCTTGATTTCTCAAGGTTTTCACTGTGATGCCGAGGACGGGGGTCGAACCCGTACGGTACTCACGTACCGCAGGATTTTAAGTCCTGTGCGTCTGCCTGTTCCGCCACCCCGGCATATTATGTGTTGTTGCTTCATACGATGTTTACGTATAACGCGACAAGAAATATAATATCATGAATATCGATAACGCGCAATCCCTTTTTCAAAAAAAGTTTTATCACATTAAAAATAACCCGTCCCAGCATATGCCGACACGGGTTATTAGGCATGTCGATTATCTGCGTTCGTCACTTCTGCTTCTCATTCCGACAAGGCCCAAGAGTCCAAACAATCCGAGCCAGCCCCAGTTTGATCCTCTGCTGGTAGTCCCAGTATTGGTAGTTGTGCTGGTTGCCCGATATCTACCATCCGTTGTAGTGTTGGATAGTGGAGTTACCGTATTTCTGTTGTAGTTATCCCGGGTGTAATTTTCATTGTAGTTATTGGTGTTAGGTCTATAATTTTCCCCTGTGCGAATCTTATCTTTCATAATGCTCTCATGCTGATTCATCGTTCCCGTGGTGCCGTTCATTAGATTGCCTTCCGTATTCATCATCCGAGTGTTATTCACGGTACCATCCATGCCCGTATTCGCGTTCGGGATACCGCCTAAAGCGGCTGACCCGATTGGATTAGCGTAACTAGCTCCCATTATACTCATTGACAGTACAGTACCGCATGCAAGGCTTGTTATTAGCTTGTTCACAGTGTTATGCCTCCCTTTATGGTTAGTTATCACTGATAATTTCCCCTTGGGTGGCACTGTCTATACATGAATAGCTTTACTCTTTTACTACATTCACTGTCTTGCTTGCTGCGTCATACGTAACCTTTGCTCCAAGCGCCTCAGCCAGAGCACGCACGGGTACATACGTTACGCCGGTATCAAGAACACCATCCGTAAGTTTAGTGCCGTTTAAGGTTATCGTTACTTTAACGTCTTTGTTCACCTGGTCATCCTCCCCAGTAATTCTTTTTAAAGCTTCATTGACCTGATCCGTCGTAGGACGTTTACCTGCCCGAAGTTGAGTCGTAGTTAAGCCGAAGGCCATTTGCAGATGTGAATAATCTTTAAAAGACGTCCAGTCTCCTCCCCACTCAAGCCCTAGCTGTTTTCCCACCTGTACAACCTCTTGCCAGTCCGCTATTTTATCTTTATCACCATCACGATTCATGTCCCAGGAAATACTATTTCCATCCGGCAGCAAAAGCGCAAAATCAAACGCAAGGCCATAATTGTGATAGCTGGTTCCACCCTTGGCGTTGGTAACTATAGGTCCAGGCTTACTTCTCCCCTGCGCATACAAGGCATTTTGTTCAGCAATCGACCGCAATCCCTGAGTAATAACGATGGGCACTCCTCTGGCATAGCTTTGCTGTATCAAAGCCTTCGCCCCTGCTGCCAAAACAGGATGAAGCCCAACAAGCCTCGCCGCCGATTTGTCCCTCACTTGATCTAAAGTCAGCATAGTATCACCCCTTGGTATAATCAATGATCCCGCTTCCCCATTCGCTTGTACTAATACCCCTGCTTGCCTTAGCATACAAGCATAAATGTCTTCGGCGTCCATATAAGGAAGGACGATAAGCGTTTAAGCGAGAAATATAAGACATAAAGGATAGGTGCATAACTTATACTTTCTTATATTTTAAAAAAAGACCCCGGTATCCCCGAGATCTCCCCTGAAAAGCACCTATTCATAGCTTCTTCACCTTGGATCATTTCTACAAAAAAGGGCAAAATATTAGCGAAAGGTGGGAACACATATGGACATTCATAGTGATAGCTATAAAGTTGCTGCCCTGAGCGAGCAGGAAGAAGCACTCGAAATTATTCGAAATGCTGAAGCTTCCATTGCACATCTGACCGGCAACCCAACGTTGACCCTAATTGCTTATGAAAAAAGTGAAGTCAGCAGTTCTCAGCATTAGACGATGTAAACCTCCACTAGATCATCTACATTGATCCACTTCCATTCCTCCGCCCACTGCAGCTTAAACTCACGCGAGTGGGTGTGAATGGAAGTCACAAAACCACTAATTGTCGTATTCTCAAAAGGATCAAACAGCACAACAGTGACGCGCACATGACTCCGTAACGATAAGGCCAGTGTACATTCGATCTCCTCCAGCTTCTGCTCATCCAGAATAGGCTTAATGCGGCGCAGGGTCTCCCGTTCATCCCTAATAATTCTTACCTTATGCTCCGGCAGCATCATGCGACTACTTTCCCACAGTCCGTTTTTCTCCAGCTTTTTGCCCATGGTAACCCCTCCCTAATTTCTATACTTATTCCGCTACACACGAACGTATGTTTGTATTATATCCACACCTTCGCTGAATAATCAATAATCAGGAAAAAGATCCCACTTTAAAATCCTCCTCTTTTATCTAAAAGTTGTATAATATTGAATATCTAATTGAGAGGAGCTTTCCACTTGAAAAAAAACAATGCCCTGCTCATCCTAATTCCCGTATTATTCCTGTGTCTATACCCCCTCGTATATCGAAGCAGTACCCTCTCAGGCCTAACAAAAGGAATCGTAGCCGGCTTATTTATAGGATTGGCAGTGTTACCTCTACTCAAGCTCAAAATCGCATCAAAAAGACGCTGACAGTTGAACTGTTCAGCGTCTAAATTTCGATCTATTCTTGAACTTTCTCTGATTCAGCGGTGGACTGACCATCAGCATCGATGAGTCCTGTTGCTTCTCTTGCTTCATTAAGCTTGGAAATGCCGTATAGCATCGCGACGTCAGCGTTCTGATTCAATTCCTCGAACTTCTCAGCAGTGACCTCTGCGGAATCAGCACCTTGAGAGGCCTGTTCTTTTAGAGAATAAGCACTTTGAAAAGCAATTTTGGACTCATCAAGCAGTTTACGAATGTCTTCGGGCAAGCTAGAGGAAATTTTCACTTTTTCAGCCTGATTGGATAGTTCTGTTGCGGTCTTCTGGAATTCGTTAATCTTCTTCTCCAACTGCCTGTCCGAAAGTTCTCCTGCTGAATAAGCAGCAATAGCTTCGTTGAACTCCGCTAAAGATGATTTTCCTAATTCATCAAGTTTAGACATTTCATTGTAGAAGTTTTGCACGGTTTCCTGCACTTCTTCTTCCGAGGCAGGTGCCGATGAAGTTGAATTATTATTGCTGCAGGCGCTAAGGATGACAGTCAGCATTAGCGTTCCTATTAGTAACACTTTTTTCATTATTTATCCCTCCACTTAACAGAATAATGTCGGTTTGTGTAAAGCGCAAATGAAATTTATGTAAAATGACTATTATGTTATAATTATTTCAATTGTAATCAGGGAAGGAGAGTATTTATGCCTTATTGCACAACCTGCGGATCAGAATATAAGCAGGGCGCTAAATTTTGTGGAGAATGCGGATCTAGCATTGACGGCACTGCTCCAGTGACCGCCCGCCGTCCATCAGCAAATCAAAATGCTACTCAAGAAGTCGTGCTCTGGAAAGGCAAACCAGCCAGTATCTCTGATCGCCTCAAAGGAATCGTACGCCTAAACACGACTACGTACACCATTACAAGCCAGCGCATTATGGTAAAGACCGGACTTATCGGTAAAAATGTCGAAGAAATCGAATTACTGCGTGTACGCGATTTATCCGTAGCACAATCTATCATGGACCGGATGCTCGGCATCGGTACATTAACTGTATTTTCTGATGATGCCTCAGCGCCGCAGCTTCTTTTCCGAAAAATCCATGATGCCCAAACCGTCAAGGATGTTCTGCGCAAAGCTGTTCGTGACGAGAAGATCGCCAACAACATTAGCTACCGTGAACAAATCTAAGATTCTTTCACATTAAAAAAAGCCCCGAAATCCGGGGCTTTTTCGCTAATATTCCAATGCTCGAATCAGTTCGGATATCGTCTTATGGAAGATAAAACGCTCCTGCTGGAATAATCCCTTTGGGTTGGCTAGGACTTTCCCACTGCAATACAATTCGCGCGTCCCCCTCATTCTCATAGTACTCCACTTTTATTTCATGTAGCTTGCCAGCTATCAGATTCACACTGCCTTTTCGCTCCTGTCCACTCTGATTCACCCAGCTATCAATGATCAGCCCTCCATCAATCCACACCCGTACCCCGTCATCAGAGGAGGAGTAAATGGTATAGGTTTCACTATAGGCTGCAGTCAGTTTTCCACTCCACCGTACAGAGAAAGCGTCGACACGAATGGCTGGATCAGGCGAACCCTGTTTCCACGAAAATTGGATGTTAGCATCGGTTCGCGTCAGCGCAGGTGCGCCGCTAAGAGTCATGTTATTGTAATATTGCCCCCATAGTCCACTCTGCAGCACACTGTCTCCCTCAGCGGCTACAATTGCCGCCTCAGCAGCATACTCTTCCCGCGTGAATACAAAGTTGTCATTCATAAAGGCTCTAATTACCGCATCGGTATTCTTCTCATAAAGAAGCTTGCCCCAGGTCATCTGATAAGACCATTTGGGCTGTGATTTAGATAGTAGTGCAGGGGACGGTAGCTCTCCATTTTCTCCAATCGCTATCACTTTTCCACGACCCAGATCCCATAGACTATCATAGTGACTCCCCTTAAAATCCCCATCATAGATATCTAGTGCCAGCACATCTACTTTGTCACCGCTTGGGTAGTATTCGGCAGGGTCATCACTCCACTGATTTTTGGCGTTTGGGCTCCAGACCCACAATAAATTATGCAGCTTATGATAGCTGGTGAAACGGTCAAACATAAGGTTCCACAGTCCCACGTAGTTGATCTTCTTCCCCCACCAGAACCATCCGCCATTCATTTCATGATACGGCCGCCAGAGCACAGGAACACCTGCATCATTTAGTTTTTTTAAAGAAAGGGCTATCTTATCCAGATCAGCGATCAGTGCGTTGTACTGAGAGGTACCCGGGGTTATATATTTGTCAAAATCAGCGTTGCTTATGCTCGTAGATACGTTATCCCAAGCTGGCGCAGTCCCTGGCAACTGTGCGTGATAGCTAATCGTTACGATTCCACCGGCTTTATACCAGCGAATAGCGCTGCTAACGACCCAATCCCGCTGATTGTCTATTAGTGCCGCCGTCTGATTATTGATTGCCCCCAGCTCATAGCCGTGAAGGGCGGCGAATTGCCCGCTAGTATTTTTCAGCTTACCATTGAACTCATCCGCGCTCTCCAAATAATCATGTTGTCCACTAATCCATCCTTTTCCTTGCAGAAAATAAAGGGTATTCAACAATTTCTGAGCAGAAGGTACCGTTTCCGAATCCGCCGGAGCCATTTGCAATTTACGATACGCGATTTGCCACTGAACATCGCTCACAAACCTCGATGCCGAATCAACCATATTTCGAAGATTGCGCTGTTCCATCCACTCTCACATCCTTTTAACTTTTTTAAGTTATAGTATGGGGACAATAGTGACATGAACTCAGCGAATGGACATGAAGTTGTAATTTAATTTAGGACAGTGTAAGGAACTGCTGAATAAATTCACGGCTCAATAAAAAAAAGGAGCCCGGCGGCTCCTGACTATATCTCCAATTTACCTCGTATATCTCAGCGGTAGTAATTCAGAAATATCATATTTAGCTAACCGGCCGTCCTCGGATACAATAACTTTGCAATCCTTCCCGTAATCAGCAATTAACTCACGGCACATCCCGCAGGGAGAAACTACTTTAATTTCTCTTTCCTCGCTGTCCGGATCAGAATGCCTTACCGCAACAATCGTATCAAATTCCTTGTAGCCTTCGGATATCGCTTTTCCAATCACCATCGCTTCTGCACAGACTGTAATTCGTCCCATGCTAGCTTCTACATGTACCGCTGTAAAGATTTCCCCCGTCTTAGTACGGAGCGCCGCCCCTACATGGTGTCTTCCCCATTCATAGCGTCTAGTAATAATATCTTCAGCAGAGGCAATAAGCGTCTGATCTTCAATCGTAATCAAATACTCCATATCCAATTCCGTCCTCCTCTTATTTTTCCTAAGTATATTAAATCGCACTGCATTATGATATAAGATATACTATTTTAAGTTCCAAAAAAGGAGGAGCAGATTTGAAAATACAGAAATTACTCACCAGTCTCATCATTGTTGTGTTACTTGCTTTGGGCGGTTACTGGTATGAACAGAACGGAGATCCGGCAGCCCCATCGTCCACATCCGATTCAGAAGTTGTTCAGCTGATCTTCCCATCAGATCGTTATCCTGAGACCGCTAAGCACATTCAGGACGCAATTGCTAAAGGGGAGTCCGCGACGTGCACGATTAACCGTGAGCAGGCTGAAGACAACCGCAAAGAATCCTTAAAAGGGATCCCCACCAAAAAAGGCTACGACCGCGATGAATGGCCCATGGCCATGTGTAATGAAGGCGGCAAAGGGGCCGACATTGAATACATAACCCCAAAAGATAACCGCGGTGCAGGAAGCTGGGTTGGCAATCAGTTAGAAGATTATGCGGATGGAACCCGCGTAGAATTTATGTTCAAATAATAAGCTAACGTGAACAGTGCTTCAAAAGAATAGCCCCATCCGGAATACCGGATGGGGCTACAATGTGCATCAGCTAGCTTAGAATAAGCAAGCTTTAGTGATGATAACCAGCAAGATGAAGAGTACCAGAATAGCTCCTGTTGAAGTAAAAGGACTACACACCGGACCTACATTTACTGGGCTTACTACAGGACCTACGTTACAACCACAATGTTCCATTCCCATAATTAATTCCTCCTAATGATTAATGACTACAGCACAAGATATGTAAAAAGGAGATAAGCCGTTTGGGCGAACTGGCAAACAAATGCTATTCACCTAATGAATTAGGTAGGCACTGTCGATAAACAGGATATACACGAAGGAGGTGCAATATGGATATAGCCGCATTATCAATGGCAATGAGCCAGGCATCCTTAGCTCAAAATGTAGGAATACAAGTCATGAATATTGCCAAAAATCAGGCTGAAACCCAGAGTCAAACGATGGTGGAAATGCTGGGCAAAAGCGTTGCTCCGAATTTAGGAAAAACACTTGATATTAGTGTTTAATTGCTTTATGCTAAGGACACACAAGAACACTCGTTCTTATGTGTCCTTATGTTTTTTACTTTACATAGCCTTCGGGCTTTTCTTTTGCTCATTTATGCGAACATACGATCCTATAACTGATTCTGAATGAGGTGAATGATATGAATAACATGAAATCCTATTATCAAATGACTGCGCTGGAGAAGTGGACAGAAGATTTATACAAGCGTCTGAACCTTACTCAGCCTTCGCAAATTTCGATTGCTTATATTGCAGAACGGCTTAATATTTGGGTTCATTATTTGGATGTAAGAAGCAAGAGCATCGAAGCATCAGCGGGGATGTACACCATGTTTATAGACAACCGGCTTCCAGCCAGTCTGCAGCGGCTAGAGTTTCTCCATGAGCTCTGTCATCTGCTCCGCCATGGTACTGATCAAATATTGATGCCAGAACATTTTACGCGGGCACAGGAGGATGAATCTGAGCGATTTATTCTTTATGCAGCTATGCCCTACTCCATGATCTCCCGCATGACATTGCCTGAGCAACGTGAAGATGCAATCAGCTATCTTGCAGCAGAATTTCAAGTGCCAAGCGAGCTGGCTTTACAGCGGATTGATCAAATTCAAAGACGTGTTTTTCAGGGGCAATTATTGGCCGTGATGGGAAGAAACGAAGAACGATTAACACATATTCAATAATGACTGCGGAGATAATAAGGGTAGTCGCAATGAAGGACCATTAATTATGGTGGAATTTCTCGCAAGGGGGATCGATATGGAAGCCATTAAAGTAATTGAATTATTGATGACTCATCCAGATTATAACGTAGATGCAGTACACCCCGAAATTCCGGATTTTGTTGGGATCGAGTCGATTGAAGTGGATCATGAAACGGGGACCTTCTCCATTTTATTGCAAGAACCCAAAGAAGACTGAAGATGATTTGTGTAAGTTCATAATAAAAAGGCAGCAAGTATAGTATACCCAGGCAATTCTTTACCTACGCGGGTTACCTATCGGTAGTTAAATTGCTGCCTTATTTGTAATAGTAAGCTCTCTATTATGCGGATACAAACTGAATCACACCAATAAGAGTTAGAATGAGGAATATGCCCACGAACCCCCAAATAATAAACCATAAGATTCTCAGACCTGGTAGCTTCGGATTAGTATGATTCTCTAATATCTTAATTCGCCGCTCCAGCTCCTGTATTTTTTCTTCTTGTTGCATCATGTTCTTCCTCCCTTCTAATGTGTAAATTACAAGATACAATAGATATGACATACCAGTCACAATATATTATCTTATAATATATACATTTTAGCTAAATGGAGGGAATTAATGAAGAAAAGAACAAAAATAATCCTTATTACCTTCGTTATTGTATATGGAGTCGCTTCTTTAGCGCTTCAGGCCTTCCGAAATCATATGGATAATGAAGTGATTCATTATTTGGTAGCTACGAGAGATTATAAGAATGAAGATCTTTATAAAGTCTATACCCAGATTGGTAAGGCTCCCGTCGTAAGTACAACAGTGATTTTTGCAGATGAACCTAACGCAAGATACTTTTATCGAAAAGAGAAGGATCGGATTTATCAATATAGCATGGCTCTTGTAAAAAGGTTTGATCCAAACTATACATATAAACATAGTGAGGAGACCCTCCCCTAAAGGGGGAACTTCTATTATAAAGGTGCGATTGTCTCAACAGTCATGATATGGCTGCTGGGGCAATCGCACCTTTTTTAGATTCTAACCCTTGATCTAGACGCTAGCAAATTTTCTCAGGAACATAATGTGACCAAATGCCGTCCTAAATGGTGTTATAGGTAAAGGGGGCATAGAATCATGCAACGATCCATGACCCGGCCGGGAAATCATGTGATAAAGAGTTACGAAATCTACGCAGATATGCTGTTCCGGATTGCTTTGGTCCATTTAGGCAGCCGCCAAGATGCCGAAGAGGCCACTCAGGATACCTTCATCAAACTGATAGAAAAAGCACCAAAGTTCAAAGACGCTGAACATCAAAAAGCATGGCTGATCCGAGTAATCACCAATCATTGTAAAACATTACTGGGCAGAGGCTGGCGCAAGCGCGAGGTTAAGCTGGAAAATGCTGAGCCGATTGCGGTAGACACCCCCGAGGATTTGGCTCTACTGCAGTTAGTTATGGCGATGCCTATGAAGTATAAAACCGTAATCCATCTTTATTATTACGAGGACTATCCCATCCAGGAAATCAGCAAGATTCTGCAGATTAGTCAGTCTGCCGTGAAGATGAGACTTCAGCGGGGACGGCAACTGTTAAAACTGGAGCTGGAAGGAGTGGAATCACAATGAAAGAAGATCAGTTTCGAACATTATACAAGAAAGCGGTGGATTCTATGAAACCAGGTGAAGAGATGAAAAAAGAATTGATCGACAAACTGGAGCAACAGCGGGAGCGGAAACGTCCACGCAAGACGGTTTATATCGCGGCAAGTATCGTCCTCGCCGCCGGGATCGGCTTAGCTGCACCTAATATATGGCAGCAGTTAAATGGCCAGAGTACTCAAGGGCAAATCGCTCAGGTAACTCCAGGTCCAAACCAACCAGACAATTCTGGCATAAATGCGTCCGGAAGCATTGTTATCCCCAAGTTGGAACTGCCGGATACCAAATCTGGCGTTATGGCAGATATGATCGCTCTAGTCGTATATAAAGATAACATTTATACACAGTCTGCGACTCGAATCAACGCAGCCGATGCTGCCGCTCTGCGTGGTGACAAGCTGGGACGTACTACAGGTGGCATCGATGAATGGAGCGGTAAAGACAAATATATTGAGTTGGCTTCTAACATTGGCGAAACGGATATCTATTCCGTGAAGGGATATGATTCCAATTTCCTGATTATGTCCTATTCGCAAATCAACGGCGAGGTATTCGCCGAACTGTATGAGCATACAAACGGGATCACCGTAAACAGCGGCGCTGATCTATTTGGCAAGCTAAATCTTGAAGGTCGAATTACTTCCGCACAGTGGGAAAGCTTCGACAGCTGGAACAACGGACAGCAGCAGTACACACCGCTCGCTGACGACGAGGCCCTTAATGGCTTCGTGAAGGCGCTCCAAGCGGCCAAACCTCTGGCAGCAGAGCCTCTTACCGCGCAAGGCATCTACGACAGCGAAGACCGCAAGGTTCTCTATCTCCAGCTGGAAGACAACGCCAGGGTAGAGCTGACGCTGTTTGGTCAAGGGCTAGTACATTACGGTCAGGCACCTGTATTCTTCGAGGTCGAGTCCGGGGCATTCCAGCAGCTATGGGATAGTATGAAACCATAAGAATGATGGTCGAAAACCGAGAGTACAGCGATTGGAACAACGATTGGGACAACTTTTCGGGCACCATCCCTATCAGAAAAGTCTAACTGGATACAAAAAAAGGCGCTGCTTCAAAACCATTTCATGGCTTTGCGACAGCGCCCTTTTTGTGTTGGCTGCATGGTTTGCATTGCGTCATGTCAGAATATCAGATTCTAAGTATAAAAGAGCCGTTGTAGATTAATACTATGATGGCTCTTTTACATGTTCAATACTACTATGATAACGGGACTCAAAAAAAGAACGCCCACCATGGACGTTCCTGAGATTCTTATTCGTATACAACGTTCCAGCTAGTTACGCATTTACACTTTCTGTTTTACGATCCTGTCTTGTGTGTAATGTTTTCATCGCAAATCTTGCTATCGGCTGAGCAACCAACAGTTCAATCCAAAATGCTATACCAAAGTTTCTTGGCCAGATATGAAGGAAGTTTTTAAGTGGCTCTAGACTTATTTGTTTCGTCCCAACCCATGTGCCGATAATCGATAGTAAAATAGATAACACTGTAACATTCAATAAAGTATTCAACAGCACCCTAGCATTAAATCCATCGGTTTGTCCCATGAATTTCGGCATCACTTTCCCAACAATCGGCCCAGCAACTAATCTTACGAAAAAAACTACGATCATCCACATAAACGGAATAACCTTTAGTGTATCTATATACACTTCCTTACTGAAGCCACGTTCCAACCCCACAATAATAGGGGCAATAGTGTTTACTGAAATGATTGAAATAATGAGTAAAAATAATATACCTTCTTTTCCGTTTCTGGGCAGTCTTGTGTCTCCATGCATGTTTGTCATCTCCGTGAATCATATTTCAGATGGCAGACGTATCATGAGACATATATTTTTGGCCCAATAAAAAGACCAATATCTCTACACACTGATTTGATAATTATAGCACTTTTTTCAAATGAATGTCAGACCTCTATTTAAGATTTAATAAAATCCCTCTGCTCTTTAGTGCATTCAAAAGATTTAAACTATCCCTGCGGTAAGCGCATGGCGATAAATCTGGTATCAGTGCATCCGTTAGCAAGCTCAAAATTCCAGCCTTCCTAATTCTCTTCCTTTTGAATTTATGTGCCTATAGACAGCAAAAAACCTTACAAAGTAAAGGTTTTTGATAAGTGGGCCCTGAGGGACTCGAACCCCCGACCAATCGGTTATGAGCATATGATAGCCGTTTCAGTGGCATATCCACTTCAATCTTCCGCTGAGTAATTTCACCTGTTTTATCGAGATATATCATTTCAATTATTTGGGCGATACTCATTCCCATATGTAAAAAATCCGTCAGTTGTGCTGACGGATTAAACGATTGAGAGTTCGGCTAACATTTTATAACAAGATAGTCTTAGAAATAATTACAAGGAGGATAAACAGTACCAAGATTGCACCTGTTCTATCCATTTAAAGCCCCGACTGTGGGCAAAGGTTAGAATGAGGATCTGGACCAAATCAGTCATGCTACGTAGTCCAGTATTTACAGAGTTTATCGTATAAACATAAACTACCCCCAACGACTTAATGTTGATGGGGGAAACTTTCATTATCTTCATTACAAATCCGCAAGTATCTACTGGCAGATATCCACTATGGGTGCTGGTCATAGTGGGAGGTTTGAAACTTAAATCAAGAAAGTTTTAGATATGATTACCAACAATATAAACAGAACCAGAATTGCAGTCGTAGAAGTAAAACCTCCGCCAAACCCTCCAGCAAATTCACCCATCATAATTCCTCCTTTGTAAATTAATTCTACTTAAAATATACAGGCTTTTGTAATGATGACCAGCAGGATAAAGAGCACCAAGATTGCACCTGTGGATGTAAAAGCTCCACCAACAAAACGTTCAGGTTCACGTTCACGTTCACGTTCTCCAATACCGCATCCACCAACAAATTCGCCCATTCGTGAATTCCTCCTTTGTAATTGAATACAAATGTAGGATATGCCAGTTTTCTGATCGTGCTTGGGTATATGAGAGATGAAATTAACCCCGCTAACCAATTAAGGTAGACGGGGTATTTGATAGACACATTTATGCTAAAACTAAATTCAAATTCATTTCTGATGTAATAAACATCAGCAACCTTAACCTCCCATTCCTGGACTGGACCCTCACAATTAATTACGCAGTTGGCCAGAAACACCTTTTCTGTTTTTCAAATAGTTATATCCGCCAATAGATATGAGGGCTCCACACAACATTACAACCATCAAAGATGGTCGTTCCTCATTCGCAACATCATAAAAAATAATGAAAAGCCTGGTTTCATTTTCTCTGCTTTATGTATTTCTTAATCAAATAAAACAATACAAATCCTAACAACACCAAGCCAAGTATGGTGATCCATAGAATCGTTGGATTCCCTACGAAAAAGTATGTATTTCTGTATTGAAAATCTTCATTGCTCATCAGTATAAAGCTCCTTGTTCTACGAACTATCTATTTCTTCGCAGCCCATCGTTTTTCAACTTTGAAGCCCTTCTTAATTACTTTATTATCCCATGAATCCAGTATAATCCTGGGCTCTGACTCAAGGATATCCTTTGCTTTATCAATCTGCCCTGACTTGAAAAAGTTTATAATTTCTATAAGGTCACTTCTACTATGTAATCTTACGGCGTTATAACTAGCAAGTTCTTCACACGCTGAGGTATATTGGTTTGAGGATATTACCATGGACTTTTTTGCCCTGTAATATCTCATGGAACTATAGATCTCTTGAACAGCTCCTAACCCTACTGGATAAGAATAACGCTTTGCCTGAACGACATTTCGAACCCCCTCCCCGTCTGTAAACACTAAGTCAGATCCAAAATCTCTGCCTCCTCTCGTTTTATATGCATCACTATAACCCATGGCCAAAAATAAACGATACAGATATTCTACAAAGCCAGTTCCGTCTTCCATTCGGTCTATGTCCTGGATCGTAATCTTAAGTGGATCAATTACTATACTTTGGGGAGGGTAACTCTTCTTTCTAGATAAAACTTTGAATACAAAAATAGCAGTAATAATAGCAAGAATAACCAACAAAATTATCATTTTTGTCAACCAGCAACCCCCATTAATATAAGAACCTCGCATTAACTAATGAATACTTGTGTTCTTCTTCCTACTTCAATTCGTTCAGTAAATTTTCCTCCTGTATATTCTTCTATTGCCTTTTTCCAAAAGAGTTGAGCGGGCTTGTTGTTATCTATTTGGTAAACTTCCCATTTTCCCTGGTGCATATCAAATATATCTTTAGCAACCAATCTCCCTAATCCCAGCCTACGATACTTCTTCGCAATAAAAAATTCAGCAATAGAAAAATATGCGTCATCTTCTTCCCGATTTTTTAATTTGACTAAGACAAATCCAACAATTTTCCCATTGAGACTGATTAAATATGGATAATTGGGGTCTTTAGACCAATATTCATCAATTGGATAATTACCATATTTACCGTTTGCCTCAAACTGCAACTCCATAAATTCTGAGAAATCATAAATATAGAATTGTAACAGGTTGCTGAGTATTTCTTTATGTTCCAAGGTTGCTATTTTGATTTCATAGTCCATGTTTGATACCATCCCTCTGTAGATTCAACTATCGTTTCCCGTTAGTTAAGTCCCAAACAAACCATGTTGCGATAAATTACTTTATAGTGTCGTGTTCATAGATTTTGGTGGGTCGTCCCCATTCAAAATTATCCAAACCGATTTCTCTGAATCCATATTTCTCATAGTAACGAATATGGTCAGTCGTTATATAAACCTTCGTATATCCCAATTGCCCCACCATTTTTCTGGCATGCTCCAACAATACTGAACCTAAACCTTGCCCTCGCTCATTCTCGTCAATGAACAAAGGAGCAATCCATGGCGATAAATCTTTTCGAATTATATATTCCTGCTCAATCAATTGATAAAATCCAATTATTTTGTCGTTTTTTAATAGCAGAAATGTTAATGGCAAACCATCTTCAGCCGATAAACTTTCGTCAATTTTAGGGAGTACCACCTTCTGAACGTTTGGCCATTTTTCTTTAACATATTCAGCAAACTCTATATGACGCTCTGGACACTCTATTATAGATTTAATAGCTTGCATTAAGTCACTCCTTCATAAATACGGTTCTTGATGAGTATCACCTTCAAAAAAAGGTGCTTTCAGATTACACCTTAAGTTAACTGCGGGAAACGGAAAGTTTATTTTAAGTTAAACTATACTGCCTGTTAGCTTGATGAGGCAGGCGCCCGCCAGTCTATTGTGTTTTCATTGGCAATTTATACTGGAATGAGACGTGGTGAGATCCTTGGACTTCGCTGGGGTGATATCGACTTCGCAAAGAAAGAACTCAAGGTGATTCAGACGGCCAACTGGACACGGGATGGTTTAGTCATTCAACGCCCGAAGACGAATGATTCCATACGACGGGTAAAACTTTTTCAGAATATTATTGATGACCTTAAGAGCGCTACAAACAAATCGAGGATTATAAAAAAAGAATATGGAGACTCATATGAGGATAATGACTTAGTATGTTGCTAGCTGGTGGAGGCTATATAGATCCAAGGTAGCTGAACGACTGGGTATGACTCTAGCGATGTTCAACGAACGATAATCACCTACTCCCAATCAAACTGGAAGAGGCCGTTGACAAAATTGAAGCAGAACTGAATAAATACGCTGAAAAACAGTTCGAAACTGCAGAAAAATAATTCACGTTAGCAAATCCGTTAGCAAACTTAAAATCCCGGCCTTTCCCCCATCCTATTTTCTTTATATCACTAACCCTATAGACAGCAAAAAACCCTTACAAAGTAAGGGTTTTTGATAAGTGGGCCCTGAGGGACTCGAACCCCCGACCAATCGGTTATGAGCCGACCGCTCTAACCAACTGAGCTAAGGGCCCGGATCTAAAAATATCCGAATGTACAATTGCTGTTGTAAATAAATTGGTTGCGGGGGCAGGATTTGAACCTGCGGCCTTCGGGTTATGAGCCCGACGAGCTACCGGGCTGCTCCACCCCGCGTCAGAAAAAATATTCAAACAGCGACAATAAATAATATACATTACAAATTGGGTCTACGTCAAGGAAGAATTTATAAAAGTTCTCAAGGCAGAAATCTAACCCCGTATCTTCCCTTACGGGATCGATAAATTTCTACAAAACGTGGGTCATGATAACCGTAAATCCAGCCATCTTGCTCCAATCTTTTAGCCAAACAACCTGCTTGAAATCTGGTCCTGAACAGTTTCGCGAAGTATATCCAATTCATGATGCCCTCTTCTCCTTTTCGCAAATTTATGATACACCGCTCTGAACTTATCATGCCCAAGTTCCACAAAATAAGCCACCAGAAAACTGGTGGCTTAGGGCATATTCCAGAGTCATTCACCGATCGAGTCAAAATAGACCGTGGGATCTTTTTCAAGTGTATCCAGCATGGTATTCCCTTGCTTCTCCCAAGCTTTGAGTGCATTCTCGACGGTTTTCTTCCCCTGATAAACATCAATGAATAGTTGACGTCCAACATCGCTAATCCGGCTAATCCCAGGCTTCTGCATCTGTAAACTGATCAATAAAGGATCCGTTGCAGGTAAAGGCTTAAGTGTATAAAAAGCTTCCAAATTTACAGAAGGGGTCTGAGCGGTAATATAATCCTTACGGGAAGTCAGTTCACTCTTGTTATGAGCTTTAATTTTCGCAACCTCATTACTGTTGACGAACTTAATCAAATCCCAGGCATCTTCCTTATTAGTAGCCGTAGAACTAATTGCCATCATATTACCAAGCCATGTTCCAATGGCAACATCCGGTTTTTCCTGAAAGGTAGGTACAGTAACCACACCCCATTTGATGGGACTGTAATTTTTGATCTTAGCAGCATTACGGGCCACTCCCGCCAGTTCATTGAGATAACCATATTCTCCAACGACCATTGCTGCTTTTCCTGTGAGGAACAGATCGCCTTGGATTGGACTGTAGGCATTCCCTTCTGTTCCTGCAAAATCCAACCCATTTAGCTCAGGTACAATTTGTTTCTTAACCAACTGGCTGTAAGTAGTCCAAGCCTGATTCCACTGTGTGGTATTTACAGTCATGTGCTGACCCTTATTATCGTACATCGTAAGTTCTAGCGGTGCGACATAGCTCTGCATATCCCAGAATGGATCACTTAAGTAACGGTTCATCGAGAACCCGTATATCCGAGTTTCTTTATTAGATGACTTCTTCGTCACCTTATCTGCCAGTGTAAACAGTTCATTCCAAGTCATCTTGTCCGTTGGATAGCTCACACCAGCAGCATCAAAGATTCCCTTGTTATAAAAAAGCGCACTAGACGAGAAGATCGGCGCCAACGCAAAAAGACTTCCTCTACCCAGCTCACGAACTCCATTCAGCATTGTAGGCGCCATATTGCTTAAATCATACTGATCACGCGCTATAAGCGGCTCCAGCGATTGGACAAGATTATGATCTACCAAACTCTTCACTAATGCGCTATCACCGACGATCACATCAACAGGCTTATCCCCGCCCATAATTGCTCGGATATTTTCCAAATTGTCAGAGCTTGCGTCTGAGGAGGTGTTATTGTACCGAAGGTCATTCGTATCTATAGCCGGAATAATCTCCAATTTGATTTCTGGATGCTGCAATTCATACATATCTGTAAACTGCTGACGAAAAAACGAATCGTCCTCCCCAGACCATAGACTCCCAATACGCAATACACGTTGCTTCACTGAAGCCTTAGAAGGCTCAGCCCAAGCCGTATTCCACCCATCAGAGATTAGTGGTAGTATCAGCGCAGCGCATACCCCAAGGCTTAACCAGCGGCGCCACAGCCGTTTATTGTTGTTTATATGATTCATTATTATATCCTCCCATAAATACTTGATTCTTCTACATCTTATGGATAAATAATCCATAATCCTAGTAACAGTATAAAGCTTTAATCAAGAAGGGAAGTTACAGGACGTTTAAAGTTATACTACGATTTCTTCATATTATTCTCATAAAAATGTTACTAGGAGCTTTTGCAGATACACGATCTCCACTTTCCCACTCACACTTGCTCACTTACTACATTCCCGCTGACCGACACAATCCTACCCTCTACGACTGGATAATTGCACTTTCTGCAACTATTAGAGCCGAGTTTATTTTGGTTCTCCTTTTAATTGCACTCTGTACAATTAAAAACCGTTACTAGAAGGTTTCGACAGATACTAGGCTGATAATAATTGCGCAAAGTGCAACTATAGTTCCAATTCCTCTAAGAAAAGTTAGTTTAAGTGTACAAAATACAACTATTCGTGTCTTGGATGACAGTTGAGAATGTTGTGTCCCTCTTTTTATTCGCACTCCTCACAATAATAAAAGCCCCTCACTGAAAAGTGAGAGGCTCGCCTAAACTATACTCATTTATTTAAGCTTAAACACCAAATGATGAAGGATCTTTTCTCCAAGACTTCAGTACTTCTACGTCCGTCGATTCAATTTTACCTTGTGCAAGAGCCACATCAATCAATGTGCTGTAGTTGGACAAGCTTTGTAATGGCATTTCAGCTGCAGCAAAAGCATCCACTGCACGGTCCAGCTCATAGCTGAAGATTGCGAGTACAGCCAGCACTTCTGCGCCAGCTTCTTGCACGGCCTGAGCCGCTTTGATGGAGCTTCCACCTGTGGAGATCAGATCTTCAATAACAACAACCTTTTGTCCCGGCTTAATCAGACCTTCGATCTGATTCTGCTTGCCGTGGCCTTTAGCTTTATCACGGATATAAGCCATAGGCAGATTGAGCTTATCTGCTACCCAAGCTGCGTGTGGAATACCCGCGGTTGCTGTACCTGCGATCACTTCAGCGTCCGGATACTCGCTCTTAATAAGCTGGGCGAAGGCATCTGCAATATAGTTACGAACTTCTGGGTAAGCCATAGTCAGACGATTGTCGCAATAGATCGGCGATTTGATACCAGAGGTCCATGTAAAAGGCTCCTGTGGACGCAGCGCTACTGCTCCAATCTCCAGCAAATAACTTGCTACTTGTTCACTTCTATTTAATGAGCTCATGCTAGGGTCATCTCCTCAATAATGTTTAGTGCTGCGTGACGTGGATCTGGTGAAGCTGTAATCGGCCGTCCTACAACAAGGTAGTGACTACCCTGACGAATGGCTTTTCCAGGCGTCATAACCCGGGACTGATCGTCCAAGGAAGCACCTGCTGGCCGGATACCCGGTGTAACCGTGCAAAATGCTGGGCCGCAAGCTTCTGCGATAGCTGCGGACTCTTGTGGCGATGCTACTACGCCATCTAGACCCGCATCGGCAGCCAGCTTGGCGTATCTTACCACAGTATCCGCTACCTCTCCAGCGATCCCAATTTCGTTATTCATCACTTCTTGACTCGTACTGGTTAGCTGGGTAACTGCAATAATCAAAGGCATCTTAAGGGCAGCATTAGCACTAACTGCTGAAGCCGCTCCTTCGCGTGCTGCAGCCATCATGGCTGAGCCTCCTGCCGCGTGTACGTTAAACATATCAGCGCCAAGATTCGTAAGACTTTGAGCGCCACCTTTTACCGTGTTAGGGATATCATGCATTTTCACGTCAACGAACACAGAATAGCCACGAGATTTCAGCTCTTGAATAAATTCTGGTCCTGCCGCATAGAACAGCTGCATGCCTACCTTCATATAGCAAGGAATTCCTTCCAGCTTATCGATCAAGGCTCTTGCTCCAGTCACATCAGGATAATCCAAAGCGATCATCAGACGGTTCGCCATCGCTTTCCACTCTACTTCTCCTACTCCCATAACCATGCTCCTATCCAGTGCAGACTACATCCACACCCTTTATTTATTAGACCCTAGGCATAGCGGAACGGTCTGCGTAAACGCAAACCGCCCTATGCATCTTTATGAGATTAGTTCAATTGTCCGACAAAAGCAGGCATGGACTGTGACGAGAAGTTAATCGTCTGCAGCATTCTGAGAAGTGCCGTCACTGTATCCAGTGAAGTCATACATACGACGCCATTCTCAACCGCTTCACGGCGGATTCGGAATCCGTCACGTTCTGGCGTTTTACCTTTAGTCAGTGTATTAAAGACGAAGTTAGCTTGCCCACCACGAATCAAGTCGAGAATGTTTGGCGCACCTTCATCCAGCTTATTTACATTCATTACGTTGAGGCCTGCTTCTTCAAGCGCTTGTGCCGTGCCTCCAGTAGCAATGATTTTGTAACCCATGGAGTGGAAGCCTTTCATAAGTTCTACAGCTTCTGCTTTATCTTTATCTGCCACCGTAACGATGATAGCGCCAGTAGCTGGAATTTTCATCCCTGCTCCGATCAGACCTTTGTATAAAGCTTTTGCATACAACTTATCACGGCCCATAACTTCACCGGTCGATTTCATTTCAGGTCCGAGTGTAGGTTCTACTCTGCGTAGTTTCGCAAAAGAGAACACTGGTACTTTAACCGATACATAATCGCTTTCCGGCCACAAACCTTCTGTATAACCGTCATCCTTCAGCTTGCTGCCGAGAATGATTTTGGTTGCCAAATGCGCCATTGGAATTCCTGTCACCTTACTCAGGAAAGGAACCGTACGCGAGGAGCGTGGATTTACTTCGATTACGTATACTTCGTTCTGATAGATAACAAACTGGATGTTGACCAGTCCAATCGTCTTCAGTTCCTTAGCGATTTTAATTGTGATCTCAGCGATTTTCTCTTTTAGACCTTCATCCAGATATTGCGGAGGATATACGGCGATAGAGTCACCGGAGTGAACACCTGCGCGTTCGACATGTTCCATGATGCCCGGAATAACTACTGTCTCACCATCACAAATCGCGTCTACCTCAACCTCTTTACCTAACATGTAACGGTCAATCAATACCGGATGCTCCGGATTCACTTTCACCGCTTCTACCATGTAGCTAAGCAGTTCAGTATCGTTATATACGATTTCCATTGCACGTCCGCCTAGTACGTAGGAAGGACGTACCAGCACCGGATACCCAAGGGATTGTGCAGTTTCTACAGCTTGATCCACGTCGGTAACCGTCTTACCTTTCGGTTGAGCGATATCAAGGCGTGCCAGCAAAGCTTCGAATTTCTTACGGTTCTCAGCTTCATCAATGCTATCAAGGCTAGTTCCAAGAATCTTCACACCAGCAGCACTTAGAGGTGCCGCAAGGTTAATCGCTGTTTGACCTCCGAATTGAACAATAACTCCAATCGGATTCTCTTGCGCAATTACGTTCATGACATCTTCGAAGAATAATGGTTCAAAGTACAACCGGTCCGAAGTATTAAAGTCTGTAGATACAGTCTCAGGGTTATTATTGATGATAACCGCTTCATATCCAGCCTTTTGAATGGCCCATACCGCATGAACTGTGGAGTAATCGAACTCAATCCCTTGACCGATCCGGATTGGACCAGATCCCAGCACGATAACCTTTTGCTTATCAGAATGAATGACCTCGTTCTCAGTCTCATAAGTCGAGTAGTAATAAGGTGTAGAAGCTTCGAACTCAGCCGCACAAGTATCTACCATTTTGAACACAGGTGTTAAACCTTGCTCCAAACGTAGCGCGCGCACATCAGCTTCTTTGGTGAATTTCCCATTCGCTTGTCCTTCTGCACGAATCTCAGCAATCGCACGGTCTGTAAAGCCTTTACGTTTCGCTTGGTATAGAGTTTCCGCAGACAAAGTTTCTTCGCCGCGAATAACCTCTTCAAAGTTAATCAAACCTTCAATTTTGGAGAGGAACCACCAGTCCACGTTCGTAATATCCTGGATTTCTTGCAAACCGTAACCACGGCGGAAAGCTTCAGCAATCAGGAACAGACGCTCATCGTCAGGCTTCGCAAGACGTTCACGCAGCACGCTCTCTTCCAGTGACTCTGCACCTGGCAGACGGAACCGGTGAACACCAATTTCCAAGGAACGGATCGCTTTATGAATCGATTCTTCAAAAGTACGGCCGATCGCCATTACTTCGCCTGTCGCTTTCATTTGCGTACCCAGCTTACGGTTCGCATGAATGAACTTGTCGAACGGCCAGCGTGGAATTTTACTTACGATATAGTCAAGTGTAGGCTCGAAGCATGCATAAGTCTGTCCGGTAACCGGATTGACGATTTCATCCAGCGTGTAACCCATCGCGATTTTGGCAGCCATTTTGGCAATCGGATATCCAGTTGCTTTGGACGCCAAAGCCGAGGAACGGCTGACACGCGGGTTTACTTCGATTACATAATATTGATAACTTTGCGGATCAAGTGCGAATTGTACGTTACATCCACCCTCAATATTCAGGGCGCGGATGATTTTGAGCGAAGCTGTGCGCAGCATTTGGTATTCACGATCCGATAACGTCTGGCTAGGTGCCACAACGATACTGTCACCTGTATGTACGCCTACAGGATCAAAGTTCTCCATGTTGCAGACAACGATACAGTTGTCATTAGCATCACGCATAACCTCGTATTCAACTTCCTTCATGCCGGCAATACTCTTCTCAACCAGACATTGTCCGATCGGGCTGTAACGAATTCCTGCTTTGACAGTTTCACGCAGCTCTTCTTCGTTATCGCAGATCCCGCCGCCTGTGCCGCCAAGCGTATAAGCTGGACGTACAATCAGAGGGAATCCAATTTCCTCAGCGAATTTCATTGCTTCATCTACAGTAGTGATAATGGTGCTGTCCGGTACAGGTTGATCCAATTCACGCATTAGATCACGGAACAAATCGCGATCTTCTGCTTTCTCAATGGAATCAAGCTGTGTACCAAGAAGCTTAACATTCTCTTGCTCAAGCACACCTGCACGAGCCAATTCTACAGCCATATTTAGGCCAGTTTGACCGCCCAGCGTTGGAAGCAATCCATCTGGACGCTCTTGGCGAATAATTGCAGTTACGAATTCAAGCGTAATAGGCTCGATGTACACTTTATCTGCAATATTTGTATCTGTCATAATCGTTGCTGGATTGCTGTTAATCAGTACGACTTCCACGCCTTCTTCTTTAAGGGCTTGGCAAGCCTGAGTTCCTGCGTAGTCAAACTCCGCTGCTTGGCCGATGACGATCGGTCCGGAACCGATCACTAGTATTTTTTTAAGTTTATCGTTCTTTGGCATGTTATAGAGCTCCTTTCACGGCTTCAAGCTGTAAGTTAGTTTTTGGCGCCGTGATTCTGGCGTTTGCCGCAAGTTGTGCCTGACGTGAAACAACAGGTGTCTTTGCTTTATGATCGGCAATCAATTGAAGGAAGCGATCGAACAAGTAGCTGCTGTCATGTGGTCCTGGCGCCGCTTCTGGATGATATTGCACCGAAAATGCTGGGTAACGAGTATGTTTAATACCTTCAACAGTCTTATCATTATTATTAATGTGAGTAACTTCTAGTTCAGTGTTCTTCACAGATTCCTCATTCACGGTATAACCATGGTTCTGGGAAGTGATGAAGCAGCGTCCGCTTTCCAATTCCTTCACAGGGTGATTCCCACCGCGGTGACCGAACTTCAGCTTCTCTGTATCCGCTCCACAAGCAAGTGCAAACAACTGATGACCAAGGCAGATGCCGAAGATCGGATATTCACCAAGCAATTCAGAAATCGTCTTGACAGCGTGAGGCACATCTTTAGGGTCCCCAGGGCCGTTGGACAGTAGGATACCATCTGGGTTCAGACGGCGAACTTCTTCCGCTTTTACATCATGTGGCACTACAACAACATCACAACCACGTTCGTTAAGCTCACGTAGGATACCAGCCTTCGCACCGTAATCCACAAGTACAATTCTTTCTTTGTTGCCTGGGCTGCTGTACGAACTTGCAGTTGATGTACGAGCTACCTGATTGCGCAATTCCTCAATCGTAGTATTTCCCATCATTTCCATCAGTTCCTCTACACGTTTGTTAGAGGTGGTCAAGATCGCTTTCATTGTTCCGTAGTGGCGAATAATCCGAGTCAACATCCGAGTATCAATCTCGCTGATCCCTGGAATATCGTATTCTTTCAACAAGTCGTCCACACTATATTCAGCACGCCAGTTACTAGGTACTTCTTCATGACGGCGCACTACAAAGCCGTGTACAAAAGGTCGAACAGATTCAAAGTCATCCCGAGTAATTCCGTAGTTCCCGATCAATGGGTAAGTCATAGTAACGATTTGTCCGCAATATGAAGGGTCAGACAGCACCTCTTGATATCCTGTAATTCCTGTATTAAAAACAACCTCGCCTGTCTTTTCGCCCTCAGCGCCAAATGCGGTACCTGTAAATAAAGTTCCGTCTTGCAGCAGCAATCTCGCCTGCATTCCATTCCACTCCTTCTTGTTTCTGTAGTCTAATGCTTATGCCTTACAAGCCTTCCGGAGTGAACGTGTACACAATCGCTGCATCCGTAAAGATCAGCAACTCCGCCCCACCAGTCCGCTAGTTTTTCTCAGTCCATACGGCTTTGCCGTCTACCCATGTCATTACTGGCCAGCCCTTAAGCTTCCAGCCACCGAAAGGGGTATTCCGTCCTTTACTTGCGAAAGATCCTGGGTCTACTTCTTTCTCCTGCTCCAAATCAATCAGTGTCAAATCTGCAGGAGCTCCGATATCCATCACACCGGTGTTCAGTCTAAATACCCGTGCAGGATCAGCAGTCATTCTTTGTACTAGTAAGGATAAATCCCATTTCCCTGTTGCTACAAACGCTGTGTATAGTAGTGGGAAAGCTGTTTCGAATCCAACGATACCAAAAGGTGCAAGTTGCATGCCTTTAGCCTTCTCTTCCTCACTATGCGGCGCATGATCCGTAACAATCATATCTAGTGTGCCGTCAAGCAAACCTTCGATACATGCTTCAACATCGCGGCGGGAGCGAAGCGGCGGGTTCATTTTCCAATTGGCATCAAGGCCTGGAATATCTTCTTCAGAGAGCAGCAAGTGATGCGGACACACTTCAGCAGTTACTTTAATACCGATTTCTTTCGCTTGGCGAATCAGTCGCACCGATTGTTCAGTACTTACATGGCACACATGGTAATGAACGCCTGTCGCTTCAGCCAGCAAAATATCGCGTCCAACATGGATGGCTTCTGACTCATTTGGAATTCCTTTCAGGCCATGCTTTCTTGCGAACTCACCTTCGGCTACACAGCAGCCTTCAACCAGTGAATTATCCTCGCAGTGAGCAATGACTGGCATATCCAGTGCTGCGGCGATGTTCATAGCATCTTTCATCATTTGAGCACTTTGCACGCCCACGCCGTCATCGGTATAACCAATAGCTCCAGCTTCTTTAAGCGCTGCAAAATCAGTCAGCTCACGTCCGAGCTCATTTTTCGTAATGGCTGCATAAGGAAGGACTTTAACGAGTCCTGCTTCACGCGCTTTGTCTTTGACAAATTGTACGATTTCCGGGGTATCTGTTACTGGACGGGTATTAGGCATACAAGCGATGGTTGTAAATCCGCCTTTGGCAGCCGAACGACTTCCGGTTTCCACTGTTTCCTTGTGTTCAAATCCCGGTTCGCGTAAGTGCACATGCATATCAATGAGTCCTGGAATGAGCAGCTTACCTTCAGCATCAATGATCTCTCCAGCTTCTGGAGCAGCTTCATTTCCATCGATTAAGGCCGAGATAACACCTTCTTCAAGTACAATATGTTTCCGCTCTAACAAGCCTTCCTTAGTCAATACGCTGGCGTTTCTAATAATCACTGTCATGATTCTACCTTTACCCACAGATCCCGGCTGCGGGCCCTCTCGTTATTATATAATAAAAATTCATGTTTGTGTATATTTATTAGTCCTTATTCATCATCATTCTTTAAACTTTATAATAAAGCTCTTTCGAGAACTGCCATCCGAACCGGAACCCCATTAGACATTTGCGGGAAAATCCTAGATTGACTGCTCTCTACAACTGCATCATCAATCTCGACATTCCGGTTAACCGGAGCTGGGTGCATAATGATTGTATCTTTTGCGAGCTTAGCTGCGCGTTCTTCCGTTAAACCATAATGTCTGCGGTAATCTTCCGCGGAAAGTACGATGCCAGAAGAATGACGTTCCAGCTGTACACGAAGCATCATTACAACATCTGCTTTAAGAGCTTCCTCTATGGTTACATAAGGTGCGTATTCCATAAGCTCAGGAGCCTTCATATTCTCCGGTGCACAGAATTGCACTTTAGCCCCTAGCTTTGTAAGTCCCCAGAGATTGGAGCGTGCTACCCGGCTATGCATGATGTCCCCGATAATAGAAACCGTGAGACCCTTTAAATCTCCAAACGTTTTGGTCATGGTGTAAAGATCAAGCAGCGCTTGTGTTGGATGTTCATTGTTGCCGTCACCCGCATTAATAAGCGGTATGGACACCTTCTCAGCTAACTGCTGCAGCACACCTGCAGGCTTCAAACGCACAACTCCGGCATCGATCCCCATCGATTCCAGTGTGCGTACTGTATCGTAGATCGACTCCCCTTTTTCTACACTAGAAGCTGCAGCCGTAAAATTCAGTACTTGTGCACCCAGTCGTTTCTCTGCCATTTCAAAGGAGAAACGAGTGCGTGTGCTGTTCTCAAAGAACATGTTAGAAATAAAATGCGAGTTCAAAATGGGAGTTAGCTTCTCGCTCTGATTGTCCCAGTATGCCGTTCTGTCCAGCAGCCCAGTGATTTCCGACCGGTCAAGCTCTTTTATTCCCAGCAGACTACGTTCCTTTACCTTGGTAAGTGTCATGATGTTATCGTTCCTCCCGGTTTGAAATAATGTAGACCTCATCTTTGCCGTCGTATTCCTTCAGCGCCACTTCAATCTGCTCATGCTTTGAGGTAGGTACATTCTTACCGATGTAGTCTGGTCGGATCGGCAGTTCGCGGTGTCCACGGTCAGCCAGTACTGCCAGTTGAATCATTCGTGGGCGTCCGCAATCCATCAAAGCGTCCATCGCCGCGCGGATGGTGCGTCCGGTGTAAAGCACATCGTCGAACAAAATGACCTTCTTATCATGGATGCCATCATTGCCGGAAGTAATAATGACGTCACTCTTCACTACTGCTTCACTGCCTCCTACTTCACGGTCATCCCGATAATGCGTGATGTCGAGTTCGCCGTAAGGAATCTCGACGCCTTCAATTTCCTTGATCCGCTCAGCGATGCGCTGTGCTAGGTACACGCCTCGTGTTCGGATACCGACCAGCAGACAATTTTCAATCCCTTTGTTCTTCTCCAAAATCTCATGAGCAATACGCGATAATGCCCGGCGGATCGCCGTTTCGTCCATAATTACATTTTTCTCAGTAACCATAATCTTGTCACCCTCCACTTGTTTCGCCTGTTCAAGTTCCTGGAAATCAAAAAACTCCTTGCCTATTAACAGGCAAGGAGTGAAATCCGCAGATGAAGAAGATGATGGCCGCGCGCATAAAAAGACAGTCCGGTGTATACACTCGGATACCTTTCTAAGAGTCGCGAACCTCGATTCACGTTACCTTGCCAGCCTCACAGGACTGAATTAAAGGCGCTATTCATTTAATGAGAATTATGACAGAACAAACCCTGCATGTCAACATTATCTGCCTAAACTACAACACTTTCCAAGACTGCTTCTATTAACAACAAAAGGAAGGCGGTATTATGGGGAAAACCGGAAAACCTCCCTATAATTAGGCCACAATAGTCATTATGATCAGGTTATGCGGAATTCCTCCCTATAAATTGAAGGATTTCCTTGAATACAATTAAATATGCTGATATAGAGGGGGGAATTCCCTATATTCTAGCGGATTGAAGCTAAAATACAAAATTAGAGGGAAGAATTCCCTATCTTACAGTAGCTCTATTCTACACTAGTCTAATCCACAGTAGACTAGCCATCACATAAAGAAAAACCACCCAAGGTTTCCCCTAGGCGGCTTCAATGTCTAACTAATGTTTAAAATTCAAACTCCACATCGCTTAAGCGTCTTTGGATTTCAGAGATGACACGTCTTTCTTCCTCTTCCCCTTTAGCAATAAAGGTAACAGAGAAACGTACAAACGGACCTGCATCATCCCAAGGCACGGTGGAGATTAGCTTCTCACGGATCAGGAATTGCGAGAAATCCTCACCGGATTCGAAACGGCGACCACCTTTGACACCCTTAGGTGCTGCAACATAAAGGAAGAAGGAGCCCTTTGGTTTCTCAGCTTGGAAGCCCAGGCTGTTCAGTGCATCTACCAACAGGTTGTGACGACGAGAATACTTGGCAGCAATCGCTTCAGTAATCTCTGGATGAGCAAGACCGTAAGCCGCAGCTTTTTGAATCGCGATAAATTGACCGGAATCATTATTATCCTTCACATCACTGAAGGCTTTAACTACTAGCGGATTACCGGCCACAAAACCGATTCTCCAGCCTGTCATATTGTAGGACTTGGACAAGGAATGCAGCTCTACGCCAACATCCTTAGCACCCGGAACTGACAAGAAGCTAAGCGGCTTCAAACCGTCATAGGTCAAGGCAGCATATGGTGCATCGTGGATAACGACTACATCATATTTTTTAGCCCATGCAACTACCTCAGCAAAAAACTCAGGAGTCGCACTAGCGCCCGTCGGATTGTTTGGATAGTTCAAGTAAAGAAGCTTGGCTTTATGAGCAACTTCTTCTGGAATTTCGTTCAGATCTGGAAGGAAGTTATTCTCCTTCTTCAGCTCTACTGTAAACACTTGTCCACCCAAGTATTTAGTGTGTGTACCCAGCACTGGATAACCCGGCACCGTCATGATCGTAATATCACCTGGGTTAATGAAGCAAGAAGGCAACATCGCCAGTGCAGGCTTAGAACCGATCGAGTGAACTACCTCCGTAACGGGATCAATGCCTTCAACACGGAATACGTCCCGCAAATAATCAGCAGCAGCTGTCTTAAACTCAACAATTCCATTGTCCGCATAACCACGGTTCTCTTCCTTAGCTGCTTCTTCAGCAAGCTTAGCCACAATACCTGCATCAGCCATCTCATCTGGCTCGCCTACACCCATATCGATCAATTCAATATCAGGAAAATCCTGTTTCGCGGATGCTTTGGCACGTTTGATTTTCTCGAATTTATAAATCGAAGTGTCCTTGCCGTAGTTCGCACCGCCGATACGGTCTGCAAAATTAGTCTGAATGAAGCTGTCTTGGTATTGTTCAATACTCATACTTTCATCTCATCTCCTGGCTATCTATTCTAATTTTAGAAGAAACGGCTTCGCCGTCCCTTGGATGGCTTATGTTTCTAGAGATCCGTTTCTGTGATAAAAAATAAGGATAAAGAATAAGGCATAACCTTCTCTTTATCCTTATGTTATTAAATATGATGGAAAGCAGAGTTCAATACCATAGACTAATTATCACTTCATTTGTACTTATCTGCTGCGCAATGTGAACAGAACATCTTCCATGTCTTCCGGAATAGGTCTGCTGAATTCTTTATATTCACCTGTCGTAGGATGAATAAATCCAAGCACCGCCGCATGTAACGCCTGTCCATTCATAGCTGTTCCTTTACTGCGTCCATAAATCGGATCCCCCACAAGCGGATGACCAATGAATTTCATATGCACTCTGATCTGATGCGTACGGCCAGTCTCCAGCTGCAGCTCCAGTAGTGTACAGTCACCGAAACGTTCCATCACTGTAAAATGGGTCACAGATTTCTTGCTGTTCTTTTCCGTCACAGTGTATAGCTTGCGATCATGTGGATCTCTACCGATCGGAGCGTCAACCGTTCCTTTGTCATGCGACAAATTGCCGTGTACAACTGCTATATAGCGGCGTGTTACACTGTGCTCTTTAAGCTGTGCTGCGAGCGACGCGTGACTGGCATCATTTTTAGCCACCATAATAAGACCAGAGGTATCCTTATCAATACGATGTACAATACCTGGACGAATCTCACCATTAATACCGGACAGATCCTTGCAGTGATACATCAGTGCATTTACCAAGGTGCCTGACGGGTGCCCGGCAGCCGGATGTACAACCATACCACGCGGCTTATTTATAACAATGACATCGCTGTCTTCGTATACAACTTCAAGTGGAATATTCTCTGGGATCAAGTCTGTAACTTCCGCTTCTGGTACGACAATGGAAACTTTATCGCCTTCTGAGAGCTTATAGTTAGCTTTAACCGGTGCCCCATTAACCGTAACATGGCCACCACTGATCCACAGCTGCACCTGAGAACGAGAAATATCCTCTTCCCAAGATTCCGTTATATATTTATCGATTCGCTCCCGCGCGTTCTCTGCTGAAACGGTCCACTCCGTGACGTCCCTCTCTTCTTCGCTCGTAGATGCCGCTTGGTGATTGACGTCTTTACTCAAATCATTCATTCCCTTCTTTTACTTCCTTTGCTTCTTTTACTTCTTTGATTTCCGTGATTTCTTCACCATTCTTAAGATCGCGGAAGGAGTCCAAAAGAATCAACCCAACCCCAATGACGATACATGAATCCGCAACGTTAAAAATCGGGAAGCTATAGCTTCCAAAATTAAATAGAAGGAAATCGACAACCTCACCACTGATCATCCGGTCTAGGAAGTTACCTATCGCTCCACCCAGAACAAGTCCAAGGGCGACCGATAGCATTTTCCGCGAATGTCTAGTTTTGTTCAAGTACCAAACGATACCTGCAACCACTACAACCGTAACTAAAAAGAAGAACCATTGCTGACCTTGTAGAATCCCAAAAGCAGCCCCGCGATTACGATGTGAGGTAATTAGGAAGAAATTCCCGATCACCGGAATCTGTTCCCCAAGCTCCAGACGTGTGGCAATGAGATACTTCGTTCCCTGATCCACCAAAAATACAATAAGAGCAATCAAATAGTACACCACAGAAGTTGTCACTCCGTTCTTATTTTTCCCGCCAAATGCGGTACGAATACTGTTATAAGACTTGTATATTGTAGCACAGCCCTTAGAAGATCGTCTATTGCGTGACACCTCTCGGGCGCTTAATCTTGGGGACTATTTTCCATCGCTAAAATAACGCCTCTCAGGTCAACCTAACAAAGAACCATCCGGTGCAAATCGGTTTGTCGGAAGGATTCTTAAAAAAGTACAGAAAGGAGCTTACTCATCATGACGCACCTGACAGTACAGCAGCTCTCAGAGCTACGCGCCCGATTAGAAAAAGACCGTGATACTATTCAGCACAGGCTTCAGAATAATGAAAATTACGGCTTACAGGAATCCATGCGGGATGGCACCGGAGAACTTTCCGAGAATGACAACCATCCAGGCGATGCAGCCACCGATTTGTATAATCGCTCCATGGATATTTCACTGCTAGAGCGGGACGAGCATGAGCTGGATGATATTGAAGCTGCTCTCAACGCTATGGATGAAGGGACCTATGGGATATGTAAGGCTAGCGGTAAACCGATCCCTTTTGAGCGTCTATCCGCTATTCCCTCCACGCTTTATTGTAAAGAGCACGCCCCACGTCAAAATGCACCTTTTACTCGGCCCATTGAAGAAGAATTTTTGTCTCCTCCATTTGGGCGTACGAGTCTCGATGAACGAGAGGATCAAAACGGCTTTGACGGTGAGGATGCCTGGCAGATTGTAGAAAGCTATGGAAACTCCGATTCCCCCGCCATGGCGGAAGGCAGCAACATTGACTCCTATAATGACATGGAGATTGAAGCCGATGAGCTTGAAGGCTGCGTAGAGCCTTGGGAGAACTTTATCGCCACCGATATTACAGGCAACAATGTAGTTGTAGTACCGGGACGTAGCTACGAGCGTTATAAGGATAGTGGCGAGGGAAGTTACATGCTTGATCCGCTCGAAGGCGAGGAGTAAAAGCATTGTCCCCCGCAAGAAAAATGAACAGCGTGCGGTTCCAGTTTCATTGGGAATGGCCCGCTGTTTTTTTATTTTTTCTGCGCTATGTCATTTTGTTAAGAAAATGTTCAGATTCAGCTGATAAACTGATCTAACGCATGCTGAAATCGACATACAAGGAGTGTAACGTAAGTGAATCACGACTATTTTAAAAATGTACAACAACTCAGTCATGAAGATGACCGACGATATTTATTATTAATGAGAGGCTTACGCATCATACACGAGGAAAAAAAGCAGCGCAGCCCTCTCCAAAGATTAAAAAAGGAAAGGTACGGACTGGGGAGAAACATAGAAGCCCAAGGCTGGATAAATCCACCAAAGAAGATTGACCGAACCCTAATCCCTTCAACAAACCAAATAAAGACGGCTTCGCCTTAACAAGCTATTTGAATTCCAGCTGACGTTGAACAATTCGTACAATATCCGCAATATAATCTCCGATGATCGGTAGATTCAATGCTCCAAGTACCTGAAGAACATAGATGATCGTTGCCGCAAAAAAAGTAAAGCCTAGCGCAATCCCTACTCCACGAGCCGCTCCATATAAAATATTTTTCCAAATTAGAGTCCAAGGTGAATATAACAGCTCCGTATACTGATAAATTCGTGATTTCTCTAAGATATGGGCCCATTCAAAGGTTAATCGATACATTGTATTCATTTTTTCTTCCAGTGGAATGTCTTCTGGATTGCGATGATCTGCTGTTAAACGCTCAGGGTTTTCCTCAGGAATAACCTTTTTCTCCGCTCCCTTATCTGGGCTGTTCTTGTTGCCGGATGTCTTGACGGAGATTCTGTTCTTCTGATCCTCCACAGCCACAGCTCCTCTCATACGTCTATATTCGCCACAAAGTAAACGAGCCCGGTCAAAGAGAATACATCTCCTTGAGCACGAGGCTCGTTATTTTCGCGGGCGAAATATAAAGACTATATTTCCCGCATAAACAGAAGTTCTCTGTTTACACTTGTGCCGCTAGTATATGCTGTTTTGGGACAGGTAATGCAGATTTACACTTCTATATGGATACCGATGGATTTACCACCGACATCTACCGTTTCAAAAGCGTGTTCTCCGCCAAAATCAACCGTAGTCACAAGTACATTGTCTCGCAATACATTCTCAAAGGCTGTAACTGCTGCTTTAAGCTCATCGTCTACACTCAGCGTGAGTGCGATCCGTTTCTCGATCGGCAGATCCAAACGTTTACGGTAATCTTGAACCGCACGAATGATCTCACGAACCCAGCCTTCTTGTTCAAGCTCAGGTGTGATTTCGGTATTGAGCGCAACCGTAATTCCATATCCGGAAGCTGCGGCGAAACCTGCTTTAGCTTCTTTTTCAACGAGTAGCTCTTCAGAAGTGATCACCAGTTCTTCTCCCTCTGGCGTCGCAATCGCGATTGAGCCATCTTGCACTGCTTTGCGGGTAGAGTCACTGTCCAAAGCTTTTAGGAAGCCTTGCAGGAAGCCGACGTTTTTACCGTATTTTTTACCGGCAACTTTAAGATTCAGCTTGAGTGTGAAGTCAACAAATCCACTATCGCTAGTCTCTAGCACGATGTTTTTGATGTTGATCTCGTCTTTGATGATCTCTTCATACTCAGCCAAATGGAAGTCACGGTTCATCGAAACGATCAGCTCAGACAGCGGTTGACGATTCTTAATGCCTGTTTCGTTACGCACATTACGCGCCAGCTCAACGATTTGTCTCGCACTTTCCATATCCTCTTCCAGCTCTTTATCGATCAAGCTCTCATCAGCAACCGGATAATCTGCTAAATGCACACTTTCTCCACCGCCAAGATTCGTGAAGATATCTTCAGACAACATCGGTGTAAATGGAGCCATCAAAGACGCTGTCTTCAAAAGCACATGGGTCAGTGTACGGTAAGCATCCAGCTTATCTTCACCTAGACCACTACCCCAGAAACGGTCACGGGAACGACGGATATACCAGTTGCTCAGCTCATCTATAAAGTTCTCAATACCTTTGGATGTATTCACGAAGTCATTTACTGCAAGTCCTTTGTCTACCAAAAGAATCAAGCTGTTCAGACGGGACAAAATCCAGCGGTCCAGCTTATGTTCTGATACTTTAAAAGGATGATCAGCAGGATCATAACCATCGATGCCTGCATAAAGCGTCAAGAACGCATGCGTATTCACCAGTGTATCTACAACTTTCGATTTGGTTTCCCCTACAAGACCACGAGAGAAACGTTTGTTATTCCACGGTGCACTATCGGATAGAATCGCCCAACGGAAAGCATCCGTGCCGTAATCGTTCATGATATCCCAAGGATCAATAACATTGCCTTTTGATTTTGACATTTTCTGACCATTCTCATCAAGGATATGACCGTGAGCAATAACAGCTTTATATGGAGCTTTACCTTTAAACAAGGTAGATACAGCTAGTAAGCTGTAGAACCATCCACGTGTCTGGTCGATCCCTTCACAGATCATATCCGCTGGATATTGATCATTCAGCTTATCCTCGTTCTCAAATGGATAATGACTTTGCGCAAATGGCATCGAACCACTATCGAACCAAACATCGATAACTTCTGGTGTGCGAACCATCTCTGCCCCTTCGCTGAAAGGACTGCGTAGCTTGATCTTATCTACAAAAGGCTTATGCAGCTCGATATCCTCAGGTACATCGCCAATCGCCATCGCTCTCAGTTCTTCAATGCTGTGTGGAGCGAACTCTTTGCCCGTTTCTTGACATACCCAAACATTAAGCGGTGTGCCCCAGTAACGATTACGGCTGATATTCCAGTCCACCAGTTCATCCAGGAACTTCCCGAAACGGCCTTCACGTACATGATCAGGATACCAATCTACACTGTTGTTGTTAGCAATCAGCTGATCTTTGATCGCTGTAGTGTTGATGAACCAGCTGTCTGTTGCGTAGTACAAGAGTGGTGTATCACAACGCCAGCAGAACGGATAGCTGTGCTCGTATTTTTCTTTACCGTAAAGCAGTCCTTTTTCAGACAAAGCTTTAACGATATCCAAATCGCAATCTTTCACGAAGCGTCCAGCAAAATCGGATACTACATCCGTATACTTACCGGAATTATCAACCACGTTCACGAAGCTGATGCCGTTCTCGCGGCAAGTCTTGTAGTCATCTTCACCATGCGCTGGTGCCATGTGTACGATCCCTGTACCACTGGAATCTGTAACGAAGGAAGCACCTACGATGACATTGCTTTTCTCTGCCTTGATGTATCCGAATGGAGGAGCGTAAGTTTTACCGATAAAATCGGAACCTTTATGTGTAGAAAGGACTGTGTGCTCGCCTTTCATTACTTCCTCCACCAAATTTTTGGCAACAATGTAGATACCGTCTTCTTGTTGTACACGTACATAATCCATGTCAGGGTTCATGGCTAGCGCCATATGTGCTGGCAGCGTCCAAGGTGTAGTCGTCCAAGCTAGTACGTAGTCTCCACTGTCATCCAGTTTAAACTTTGCAGTCGCACTGAGATCCTTGACAGTCTTGTAGCCTTGGGCTACTTCATGGGAGCTTAGGGTAGTCTGACAGCTTGGGCAGTAAGGACTAACGCGGTGTCCGCGGTAGAGCAACCCTTTCTCATGCACAGTAGCCAAGATGTTCCACACGCTCTCGATATACGTGTTATTCAAAGTTACGTAAGGATTATCTAGATCCGTCCAGTATCCGATACCCTCTGTAAACTCGCGCCATTGCTTCTCATAACCGAAGACGCTGTCTTTACATTCCTGAATGAATTTTTCTACGCCATATTCCTCGATCTCTTGTTTGCCGGAGATGCCAAGCTTCTTTTGTACGCCTAGTTCTACTGGCAAACCGTGTGTATCCCAGCCCGCTTTACGTACCACGCGGTAACCTTTCATCGTTTGGTAACGACCGATGAAATCCTTGATTACACGGCCCAGCACGTGCCCGATATGCGGTGCACCGTTCGCTGTTGGAGGACCTTCGTAAAATACATAGTTCGGACGTCCTTCACGATTCTCCATCGATTTACGGAACGTATTTTCGTCGCTCCATTTCTTGAGTATGCGGACATCTCTTGCCCGCGCTTTTTCTTTGACATCTACTTTTTGCATGTGATGGTCAATCCTTTCATGGTTTAGTCTTTAAAGCTCTTTTCGATCCTTGGGCAGTCTGATTCAGCTCTTGCCTTCGGTACCCGAGCCGCGATCCCAGGGCAGCACTGGCTCGGGGCACCACTGGGACCGGCGAGTGAAACGCCGGTCTGCTCTAGCAGTGAAGGCCCCGCAGGCTAACCCGCCAGGGGAGCCTAAGAAGGGCCGCTCCTTCAGCCACCTGAGTCCGTTCGCTTCCACCATCGTACCCGTTTGCACGAGGCTTTACATTGCGGGTGTCCAGAGGGCGGCAGCCCTTGGGGTCCCCCTTAGAAAGGGGGATTTAGGGGGATGGCCCGCCCCGGAACAACAAAATAAGCGTCATCCCACCCCCAAAGGGGCGAGACAACGCTCGCGATACCACCCTAATTCTGCGCATGAGCACATCCTTAAGGGGAGTGTATTCAGCACAATCTCAGTCCTGCGCGTAAATCTCATGCACAGGTCCGGTGTAACGTCCGGCGGACGGCTAAGCTTACGCACGATCAACGCTTCAGCTTAACTTCTAGGGGAAGATCTTCCGGCAGGGTTCGAACAATCGGCTCTCAGCAATCACCGACTCTCTGGAGAACGTTACCTTGTCGTACTTGTCCCGTCATCGAATACATATAAACATTATACAGATATGTTCTATTTATAGACTTTTTAAGTCTAAATGTCAACAACCGCTAGCGAAATCCGCATTAGGAGTATACCTGTGCAGGCGGAATACTTTATTATGATCGATTTTAGCTGAAAATAAAAATAGAGGGAATAACTCCCTCTATTTAGCCGATTATAGCATGAAATTATAAATTAGAGGAAATTCCCCCTATAAATTCAATCAGCATTCATTCATCATAATGCATTAGATACGATGTAGAACATCATCCTTAAAGGTTACGTTCTCGCTTGCCTCACGACTCTCCAAGGCATTCCAGTCATCCTGTGACAACAGCTCGAGCTGTGCTTCCACCAATGTGCGGAAACGAGTGCGATAGATCGAAGCTTGCTTACGCAATTCTTCAGTCTCAATAGCAACCTTACGGGATTTGGATAACGCTTCGTTAATAATCCGATCCGCGTTCTTTTCCGCTTCCTTGATAATGAGCTGCGATTCCTTCTTGGAGTTGTTCTTCACATCATCCGCCGCTTCCTGAGCGACTAAGATCGTTTTCGATAAACTCTCTTCAATATTCACAAAATGATCTAAACGCTCTTGAATGGACAAAAGCTGATTCTGCAGCTCTTTGTTCTCACGGATGACACTTTCGTAATCCTTAATTACTTGATCCAGAAATTCGTTGACCTCGTCCTCATCATAACCGCGAAGTCTCCGAGAGAACTCCTTGTTATGTATATCGAGCGGTGTTAATGGCATGCTGTGCACCTCCTAGAAATTTCGGACCTTCTAAGTCTCTGAACCATACCTGCGCAGCAGACAAAGAAGAAAGACTGTACTTCAAGTAAAGGCAGAGGATGTATCGACGTTCCAACTGCCATTCATGGTTCGCCTCTTTTATAAAATATCGGCGTCCTGCTTTAAAAATGTTTGATTCCCTCGAAATAATCAATTTCGACAAGTAAAGCCGGATTCCTGCAAGGGATTCACACAAATTTACCAACCTGAACACGGTATCGGCCCTTTTTCGTCAAACTACCAACCTCTAGAACCTTGAATCGACCAAATCCTTGAATAGATACCATGTCACCATCTTTAAGTCCGCAGGAAGGGTCTTCTTCCACTTTCCAATTTACCCGAACGCGCCCAGCCTTGATGGGAGCAAGAATTTTGCTTCGGCTAAGCCGTGTTACATCTGCGGCTATGCCATCCAATCGTAGGGACGCTACAGTCAAATCCATCATTTCCAGCTTCACCTCACTATTACGCAAGGCAGAAAGTGGCAATACCTCCGTGCTCACCTGTATTCGGTGTACTCCAGTTAAATTCATGTCTAAATAATCTGCAATATCTGCAGCTACTACCACATGACAACCATCGTCCAGAACATGAATATCACCGATTTTTCCACGTTTTACTCCAAGACCCAGAATAGAGCCCATGTAGTCCCCATGCTCTAACGCCAGAAACTTTTGCTCACCAGAGGTTATCGCAAGAACGCTCAGCTCCATGTCCTCATGATCCAGATCACGGTAATCAGGCGCAATGAGTGCTCGCTTCCGCTCTGCCTCAGGGTGGCCGCCTTCCCATCTAACGATAACATCTGGATGTCGATTGACGAGACTTTGCAGAATAAATCCTTGGCGCGGATCTAGAAATTCGGTCAGTTTCGTCTCATGATATTCTCCAGCATGGGTAACCCATTCCCAAGCCTTGTCCACAAATTGTCTTTCATCGGGATGAAAATGCCCGTAAACTTCTGTCTTCATCACTTCTGCCTAAAAAATTAAGTGCAAAATGGATTTGAGTCCACCTGCCGCAAATTCCAAGACGAATAGTGCAATGATCGGGGAAATATCAAGCGTACCAAAGAGTGGCGGAATAAACCGACGAAATGGTGTCAAATACGGCTCAACAAGCTTGCTCAGCAGTTCTCCGATAAAGTTCTCACGAACGTTTGGTAACCACGACATCAGTACGTAGAAAATAATCATGTAAAAATAAATATTAAACAGCATATCAATAATGTAATCAATTTGGGGCAAAGCTCATTCACCTCATTCTGTTATAGTCTGGATCGTCACCTAGGATTTCCGTAATGGCACCTTGAATTTCAACGGTATCTGGCGTGCACATAAATATATTGCCCCCAATTTTAGAGATTCCTCCCCCAAGGGCATAAACGGTTCCACTTAAAAAATCAATAATTCTCATTGCCTGATCATTACGGACACGCTGAAGATTGATCACTACCGTCCGGTGAGAACGGAGATGGTCCGCAATTTCCTGAGCCTCATCGTACGAACGTGGCTCATAAAGTACAACTTTTACATTCTTCTGCGAATGGATACTGACAACGTTGCCCCTTTGATTTTTGCGGGTTTCGACAGGGGCTGGCTCATACTCATCCTCTTCGTGGATTTGCTCCCGCTCCACAACTTCTTCTTCCTCCTGCAAGCCCAAAAAACTCATAAATCGGTTCATAACGCTCATCACGATCCCTCCTAATGGCCTACTAACACCGTACCTAGGCGTACCCAGGTGGCTCCTTCCTGTATCGCCACTTCAAAATCATTCGACATTCCCATTGATAACTCCGTAATCGGTTCAGGTGTCAAAGCAAGTTGATTGAGCTCATCGCGCAGCTCACGAAGTCCGCGAAATACAGGGCGGGTAAGCTCCGGATCACCTTCTAAAGGTGCCATCGTCATTAGTCCAATTACTTTTACACGGTCTAGACTAGCAATTTCACGCAAAAATCCAGGTACCGCCTCAGGCGACAGACCAAATTTCGTATCTTCTCCAGAGATGTTTACTTGAAGAAAGACATTCACTTCTTGATCTGCGGCAATCGCCTTTTTGTGTAATTCTTGCGCCAGAGATATCCGGTCCAAAGAGTGTATATATTGAAACTTGCCAATAACGTCTTTAACCTTATTGGTCTGCAAATGCCCGATAAAATGCCATGTCCCTTGGTCCCCTAAAACCTTCCATTTGTGCTCAGCATCCTGCCAGCGACTCTCGGCAATATGCTCCAGGCCTGCCTCCAATACGGAGGACACCATTTCCAGAGAAACATATTTCGTCACTGCAATTACCTTGACGTCATTTCGATCCCGGCCGCTTGCCGCGCAGGCACGTGCTACACGTTCCTCTACCTCAGCAATTCTCTCCTGCAGTGTTAAAGCCAACTTTCAACTCTCCTTTATTCCGATCCAGCTCGTCATCCTGCCTGTAACCCCATCTTCTTTACGATAAGAAAAGAACAAATCTTGATTACAGCTTGTACACCAAGATGTACATTCGATATGAGTCGGCAATATTCCTGCTTTAATCATAATGCGTCGATTCATTTCTTTCAAGTTTAGCATGTATTTGTTCTCATCTGTGTCAGATGTTCTGTACAGCTCCACAGTACTGGCTGTTTCTGTTGGTTTACTCAGATCACCTTCCAGTCGATGAACATGCTCCATCACATAATCGTCCACCTCATAACAGCAGTCACCAATGGATGGTCCGATCGCTGCAATAATGTCCTGCGCATGGCTTCCGTAAATGGTCTCCATTTTACTCACCATAGCGGCTGCAATCTGGGCCACAGTTCCCTTCCAGCCAGCATGGGCAAGACCGACGACTTGGTGCACAGGATCATAAAAATAAAGGGGTACACAATCCGCATAAAAAGAAGTCAGCAAAACTCCCGGTACATCTGTAAGCAAACCATCGGTTGCCAGAAATGCCGAGGTTCTATCCTTTTGACCCCGCCCACGATCGGCTTCCCTTACCACTGCTATTTCTGCTCCATGGGTTTGTTCTCCACAGGTCCAAGCTTCCGGTTTGAAATCAAGAGCTTTCGTAAGCGCCCTACGATTCGTTAAGACATCTTCCGGAGCATCCCCAACATGAAATGCACAATTCAGGCTGTCATAAGGCTTTTTGCTAGCCCCTCCCTGTCTACCCGTAAAACCTGCTGTAATTTCTTTATGCTTCACACGCCAAGGCTCCAGATGGAGCAGCATAAGTGTTTCCTTCCCCTGCACAAACGGTTCCATATCCTCACCTCCGCCTTAGTGTACCACATGTAAATACCCCTACAAAATGCCGCTTAAGCTAGAACATCAAATTTACTAACTTTTAAGCCACGCCATTTCGAATCATTTTATAAAAAACAAAAAACGCACCTAATTAATAAGTGCGCCGTTCGCCTCGGTCCCCTCGTTCCAAATACATCGTTTCTCGTTCGTCCTGCCCATGAGGCATTCTTGATTCTTCAATCTTCACAAGCACTACATCAGACCCGATTTTGACAATATTTCGCCATGGAATAATCAGATCGGTTCCGCCTCCGAACAACCCCATAAACCGAGTGTATCCGGGAATTACGATTGCATCAATGACACCTCGGCGTAAATCAAGCTCTAAGTCACTGATTTGGCCCAGCCGCTTGCCGTCCACAATGTTAATAACGTCCTTAGTCTGAAAATCAGAGATTTTCATTTTTTTGGCTGATCCTAAATAATCCTCGTTCATCTCACCACCCCTGTACAATCAGACCTATAGTCCAATATATGTTATGAAAGCTTGGCCACATGCATGAAATATCCCAACAAAGTGAGGCTATGCTTAGATGCTTACCAAGGTACTTTGCGGGGGCTCAATATAATTCCTGAAACAGTAAAAAGAGGAGATCACCCAAAATCCTTATCACGGATTCTGGATATCTCCTCATTTCAGACGATTTAAGACTTCACATGCTTTTGCATTTGCTGAATCGCAGATTTCTCTAGACGTGAGACTTGTGCCTGTGAGATACCAATCTCATCTGCGACCTCCATCTGTGTTTTCCCTTCGAAAAACCGCATGGATAAAATTCGTTTCTCCCTTTGACCTAACTTACGCATCGCTTCACGTAAGGCGATTTCTTCGATCCACGACACATCCTTATTCTTATCATCGCTAATCTGGTCCATTACATAAATAGGATCGCCACCGTCATGATAGATCGGTTCGAATAAGGACACTGGATCCTGAATAGCATCAAGGGCAAAGACTACATCTTCCTTCGGTACGCCAAGTGCTTCAGAGATTTCGAATATCGTCGGTTCCCGCGAATTCTGATTGGTCAGACTATCGCGTACCTGCAGCGCCTTATAAGCAATGTCTCTGAGTGAACGCGATACTCGAATCGGATTGTTATCACGCAAGTAACGGCGGATCTCACCAATAATCATCGGAACCGCATATGTGGAGAACTTAACGTTTTGTGATAAATCGAAATTATCGATGGCTTTCATCAGACCGATGCAGCCCACCTGGAACAAATCGTCAACAAATTCTCCCCTATTATTGAACCTCTGGATAACACTTAGAACGAGCCTAAGATTACCATTTACCAATTTCTCTCTGGCGGATCGCTCGCCCTGCTGCTGCAGCGAAGTGAACAGTTGCCGCATTTCCACATTCGTTAGAACAGGCAGCTTAGCAGTATCCACACCGCAAATCTCGACTTTATTTCGGGTCATGATGATTTACCTCCCAAGGAGAAACATTACTGTACATTATCTCCCGGGTTGGCCATTTTATTCCTTGCTAATTTCACCTTACACCATCTTGTTAAACTCCTTACGCAGCCGCTTAATAATTCGTTTCTCCAGACGAGAAATGTAGGATTGGGAAATTCCGAGCAGATCCGCCACATCTTTTTGCGTCTTTTCTTCGCCCCCACGCAGTCCGAAACGCAGCTCCATAATGAGTCTTTCCCGTTCGCTCAGCTTTTCCAGCGCCTTTTGCAGCAGCTTACGATCGACCTGTTCTTCAATGTTCCGATAGATGGTATCATTTTCCGTCCCTAAAACATCTGAGAGCAGCAACTCATTACCATCCCAATCGATATTAAGAGGCTCATCAAAAGAAACCTCACTCCGTGTCTTGCTATTACGCCGCAAATACATCAAAATTTCATTCTCTATGCAACGTGATGCATATGTTGCTAGTTTTATTTTTTTCTCGGGATCAAAAGTGTTAACCGCCTTAATTAATCCGATAGCCCCTATCGAAACCAGGTCTTCAATATTGATTCCGGTATTCTCAAATTTACGAGCGATATACACTACGAGGCGCAGGTTACGCTCAATCAGCATCGCACGAACAGCAGCATCGCCGCTAGATAGCCGCTGAAGCAGATACTCTTCTTCTTCCCGTGTCAGCGGTGGAGGTAGAGCCTCGCTCCCGCCGATATAATAGATTTCCTGACTCTTCAGCCCCAGTAGAAACAGCATGCGGTAATATTGCAGCTGCAGAGCAATTTTCCATTTGACCATTATTGTTCCTCCTCCAAGAAGTACACGGTTAGCGTATGAAGCTTTTAATTCCCGCTTTCAGCCATCAGAAGTTTGGTTCAGCTAGCTTTAAAGATTAGGAAGGTAGTGCTGCATCAGTGGCGCTCTCTTTTTGAGTTAAATCCGGATGTATGACCGCCCGATAGGCTCCATCTCCTGAGAGTGTCCCGCCATCCAGCCCAATTAAGACTCTTTTACTATAAAAGATATCTTCACCGAGCTTTATCGTCACAAGGTCTGGCTTCAGTGCGAGCATAAATGATGCCCCTCGGTTAATCCCCCTGTAAGGTACTAGTCGCATCCTATCCTGCCAAGCAAACGACTGCCCGTCCGTTTCTAGCAAAAGTCTGTCCGCACCATCCTGAGTGAGTCTCCCTTTCCATGCAGCAGGCAGATGCCCCTCCCAGAGCGTCGATTCCATCACCATCACCGGTATGCGGGTCAAAGGATCACAGAGACGATTACCTGTGTCTAGCAGGCCAGGACAGGAAACACTTACACCATCAATTTCAACAACCACCTCACCGATATAGGTTTCAAGCTGCTCCCTTCTGATTCGTGAAGAATGCACTGCCTTGAAGCAGATTAACACCAGGGGGAATACTGCAATGACAAACCAAAAGCCGATCTTTAAGCCGTAGGCATGCCCTCCTGAAGCAGTGAACATAATACCATTCCAAATGTCGCTGGAGCTCTGCAGCAAATAGTGAATACCAACAATTCCACCTGCGGCTGCAAAATTGATAATATAGAAAGCTCCCATAGTGCGAAGGTAGCTTTGCAGACTCCCAAAACCAAAGGCAATCCATAACATAACCACCGACAATCCAAACTTGATAAGGAAGGTATACATGAAAGACAGCTCCGGTACAAACATCATCACTACATACAGTGCGCCAACGAGAGCTGAGAGGATTAAACGCCACCATGAGATTCTCAGCTTAACCATCCAGCCTGTCAGCCACAAAAGAATTCCGTCGATCACTAGATTGGCGGCGAATATCAAGTCAATATAAACAACCAGTGCATTCACCTGCTTAATGGCGGAATCTATCCTCTAGCCAAATTGGATCAGGCTCTGTTTTTGGACGATATGATTAGTATAGAAAGTCTCGCATTCAAAGTCTGTCTAAACTTGGGGGGCATTCTTGCGGTTTTTTTGTCGAGTTATAGCGCGTGAGGATTTATTCCTTCTTTATGGAATTTCTTATATCTTTTATTCACTGCGTCAATCGCTCCATCATTCGCTGGATCATTCAATGGAATAGAGGAATCCTGCAAATATACAACTTTTTGTGCAAAACTCCGCTTCATGAAGTCCAAAAACTGCAAATATACAGGATATCCTCACTTTTGGCTAGAAATCTTTATTTGGCGCAGGAATTACTGCAGATTCGCAGGAATCAACGCTTTAACCATCTGCTTATTATTAAACACTGTATTTTTGCAGGATTATCCGATGGTTAGTGGTTGCCGCTTACCGCTCTCCGACTACCAGTTACCACCTACTGTAACTACTTAATCAACCATTACCCCCTTGGAGCTACACAGTGCCGTTCATAGTCTTGCTTGATCCTTACTTACATTTACCGCAAAAAAACACCGTACCGCTATAGCTAATCAGCTAAGCGATACGGTGTTCTCGTATAATCTTGATTCTATTTAATTAGTCGTTGTTGCCCCGAGTACGATTACGCAGGAACGTCGGAATATCGAGCTGGTCAGAAGAACTCTGATTGCCGAAAGGACGTAAATTAGCTGAACTCTTATCCGGTGCTGCCGCAGGCTCGTTATTCGTCGAGACCGGACGACGTCCCGGAGTTTCAGGCGATGGTTTATGTTCAAAGCCAGTAGCAATTACTGTTACTTTGATATCATCCTTCAGGCCTTCATCAATAATCGCACCAAAGATCATATTCACTTCAGGATCAGAGGCGGATGTAACGATCTCAGCCGCTTCATTAACTTCATATAGAGAGAGGTTGGATCCTCCCGTAATGTTCATGATTACGCCGCGGGCGCCTTCAATAGACGTTTCCAAGAGTGGGCTCATGATGGCTTTACGTGCTGCTTCAGACGCACGGTTCTCACCATTTGCAATACCAATACCCATAAGCGCTGAACCGCGCTCTGTCATGATCGTCTTTACATCCGCAAAGTCAAGGTTAATCAGACCAGGAACCTTAATTAGGTCAGAGATACCTTGAACAGCCTGCCGGAGAACATTATCTGCTTCACGGAAAGCTTCCAACATCGGTGTTTTCTTATCTACGATCTCAAGCAAACGGTCATTTGGAATGACGATTAGCGTGTCGACTTTTTCTTTCAAAGCTTCGATTCCAAGCATTGCCTGGTTATAACGTTTTCTTCCTTCAAAAGTGAACGGGCGAGTAACTACACCCACAGTCAAGGCTCCACACTCTCTAGCAATCTCAGCAATAACTGGTGCTGCACCTGTTCCTGTACCGCCACCCATCCCTGCAGTAACAAACACCATATCTGCGCCCTTAAGGGTATTAGAGATCAAGTCACGGGATTCTTCCGCTGCTTTCTTACCGACTTCAGGATTAGCTCCTGCACCCAACCCGCGGGTCAGCTTGTCCCCGATTTGCAGCTTGTGCTCCGATTTGGCCATATGCAACGCTTGGGCGTCTGTATTAACCGTAATAAATTCTACACCCTGAACGCCATTTTCAATCATCCGGTTGACAGCATTACTACCTCCGCCGCCTACGCCGATGACTTTTATTTGCGCCAAGCTCTCCATTTCAAAATCAAATTCTAACATATTGTTCCATCTCCCCCTCAATGTGCTTGGATGGCCGGTCCAAGTATATCTGGACTTACACTTATATAAACTCGCTGAACATGTTCTTTAGACGCTCGACAAACCCGGTCTTCTGAACCGTTTCCTGGTTTGGAGTGGCGTTCTGCTTACTCCGGTTGACCGTCTTTTTGTTGCTGCTTCCACCACTGCTTCTTCCACGGAAGCTACGGACAACATTATGCAGGATACCAACACCTCCGGTAAACCCAGGGTCCCGTACACCGATATAATCCGGTACAGCGATGCGTACAGATGCAGCCAGTTCAGTCTGAGCCGCCTTTAATACGCCAGGCATCGAAACAGTTCCACCCGTTAATATATAACCTCCAGGTAGTTCACTGTAACCAAGCCGTTTCACTTCCTGTTTAATCAGATGGAAGATTTCTTGCACCCGTGGTTCGATAATTGCCGCTAAATCCTCTTGGTTAAATTCCTTCTCTACATTACTGCCAATGCGCAGCACCTTGAAGACAACGTCAGAGGCTGCATCGTCAATCCATGCGCAACCATACTTTAGCTTTACTTTCTCCGCTTGATCAGTAAGTGTACGTAGTCCGTATGCAATGTCATTAGTTACAAATTCTCCGCCGATCGGAATCGTAGAGGTTGCACAAAGGGAACTTTCTTCGTATATGGCTATCGTTGTCGACCCGGCCCCGATATCAACCAGAACAGATCCCATCGATTTCTCGTCTTTGGACAGCGCCAATCCACCAGCACCAAGAGACATCAGCACAAGATCCTTCACTTTCAGCCCTGATTTCTCAACACATCGTAGTAGATTATGTATTGGCGTCTTAGCACCCGTAATGATGGTTGCGTCCACTTCTAGACGAACACCAATCATCCCGCGCGGGTCCTGAATACCTTCGAGACCATCGACGATAAATTGTTTAGGAACAACATCAATCACTTCTCGCTCCGGAGGCATAGCGATGACTTCCGCAGCTTTAATAACGCGATCGATATCATCCTCACCGATTTCACGATCCTCATTCTGAACGGCCACGACACCGTGGCTGGATTGCAGGCCAATATGATTACCGGAAATGCCTACATAAACTTCTGATATTTGAATACCCACCATTTGCTCTGCATGATCTATAGCACTTTTGATCGATTGCACAGTTTGGTCGATATCTACAATCGCGCCTTTACGTATTCCTTCCGAATCAGCAGATCCAACGCCAATAATATTAAAGGTTCCATTGGTAACTTCCCCAATTATTGCCCGAACTTTGGATGTACCGATGTCCAAACTAACAATGATGTCATTGTTGCTCAAGTCCTATGGCACCTCCTGTTATAATCGAAATAATTTGCATAATCTTATCCCGGTCCCGGGAAACTTCTCTGTACATATTCAACATACCTAACCCTTTCCCTCTTTTTTCTACAAATTTTTTGAACGGAATAATATTCCAACATCCCTAAATGTGATTAGTTACTCATAATTTTTTATAAGAATGATAATTATCACAAGAAATATATACCTATTTGGTTATTACTAACCATATAAAAGATTATATTTCAAAAAAATCGAAGAAAAAAGAGGGATATAGCTTCTTGCCCGTAACTCCGATTGTAGCATTTTTTGAACTCTATTAGTAGGGACTATTTACCTCTACTCTACTCTTGCACATCTTTTTGCTCATCGCCCTTTTGCTCCTCACTTTCGACCTGAAAAGGAACATACGAGTCGGCTTCAAGCATCGTGATAAGTCCAGGCTCCTTTGTCTCTATTACCTGATTTAAGTATGACACTTTGCTCTTCAATAAAGAGATGGAAGTGATCACCTCGAAACGGGATCTAGTATAGAGCTTGATACGATCCGGAAATGATAAGGTTGGCGAGGGAACAATCTCAGAGATATCACTTGTCAATTCATTAGAAATGCTTCCAAGCGTTTGGCATAGGATAGCCTTATTAGGATCAGCTGGATCCCAATTGGTTAATATAGGTTTCTCTACAGCAATACCAGTCTCATTAACAGTCACCGCTGCTCCACTCGACAGAATCGCCTTCAAGATGCCGCCCTGTTCCAGTTCATAGGCCACCGCAGGGAATTCTTCAATCTTCACTGTGATTACCCCGGGGAAATCCTTCTTTACGGCCACTGCCTTAACCGTCTTAAGCTCCAGCAAAGATTGTTCCACAGACTTCGTAGAAACGGCAAAGAATTGTCCACCTATATGAATTCCACTTTGCGAGAGTAATTCCTCACTAGTAGAATACTTGCTTCCCTGAAAATCTATCACTGTAATGTGACTAATAGACGATCTGAAAAAAATCACAGCAAGAAGCGCAGTGAACAGTAGCAGCAGGATCGCCGTAATCTTACGGCTCATTTTTTTCTTAGGCTTGTCCTCTTTAAGAAGAGGTAATCGGGTTGTTGTCATTCTCATATCTCCGTAATAAGGCCCTGTCTCCTTCCTTGGTAGAACTGAAGGAGACAGGGAGCTTTAATTGGCCAAATCAAGTGGATCCGGTACGGGTACCTTGCGGCTTATACGCGCGCCAAGCTTCTGAAACAGCTTCTCTATTCCATCATACCCGCGGTCAATATGGTGTGCTTGCTCAACGACTGTAGTCCCTTGTGCAGCAAGCCCAGCAATGACCAGAGCCGCACCTGCACGCAAGTCAGTAGCTTCCACAGTAGCACCATACAATCTCTGAACGCCGCGAATAAACGCACGATTCAAATCAATAGAAATATCAGCGCCCATCCGCGCCATTTCTTCAACATGCTTGAATCGTCCCTCAAACACCGTCTCCTTGATTACACTGAAGCCATCAGCGAGAGACAACAGCACCATGACCTGAGATTGCAGATCGGTTGGGAAAGAAGGATAAGGAGAAGTCACAATTCTCTCAACAGCACGTGGGCGCCCCATACAACTGATATTAATTATATCATTGCACACTGTGATTTGAACACCAGCCCGCTTGAGCACATGAATAAGTGAAGTCAGATGCCCCGCATTGGCATGTGTCAAAGTCACATTTCCTCGTGTAGCTGCCGCAGCAATCATTACGGTTCCAGCCACAATCCGATCAGGTATCACCTCGTACGTACAGGGATATAGGTTTTTCACCCCTTGAATTGTGATGGTGTCCGTACCTGCACCGATAATCTGAGCACCCATGCTATTTAAAAATTGCTGTAGGTCCTGTATCTCCGGCTCTCTCGCTGCCCCCGATATTGTTGTTGTTCCCTCTGCCTTTGCCGCAGCCATCATAATATTCTCCGTTGCTCCTACACTTGGATAGTCGAGATGAATATCACTCCCTATAAGCTTAGAGCCCCGACAGAATATTCTTCCGTTGCTCTCCTCGATCTCCGCCCCTAACGCCTTAAGTCCCTGTAGATGAAGATCGATTTTACGCTCTCCGATCGCACAGCCCCCAGGCTGATAGATCGTTACCTCTCCAAATCTGGATAACAGCGGTCCCATTAGAAAAATGGAAGATCTCATCTGCCGCATTAAATCCTCAGGGATATGAGATGTCCCGACGGCAGACGTATCTATCGTCACCGTATCCTCTTGATGCACGCACCTGCAGCCCAGCCGATCTAGGATGTCTAGCATAGTCTCGATGTCCAGCAGCTTCGGCACATTATGCAGTGAGTGAACTCCTTCGGCCAGCAGGCTTGCCGCTAGAATCGGCAGCGCCGCATTTTTTGCTCCATGGATACGAATGGTGCCTGACAGGGGACTTCCACCCTCAATCACCAATTTGTCCAATGTATCACCTCCGAGATTACCGCTCACCCACCACAAACACTTCCGTTACAAGCTCATATGAAATGTACAAGTATAAACGTCTTCGGCGTCCTTTATAAGGACGATAGGCGTTTAAGCGAGAAATATAAGGATAATGTATAACGTGAAACTTATACTTTCTTATATTTCAAGAATATCCTGCACTACATCTCAGGTTTGGAAGTGTCCTGGGTGATTGTCACGATTATAGGATTATCCTATGTTCGTTCCTCCAAGTGTGTGACAGAGAGCTGCCAATAAGGAAAACCCGTATGGAAAACGATGATATCTTAAGACTTCTTACCCGCAAGTCTTCGGAGCTCGCTTGTGATTACTGCCGCAGAATCTCTTTTGCCGAGTCGTTTGGAGGCCACGGACATCTGCTCACGCACGGCTTCAGTTCCGATGATTTTTTGAACCGCCTCATATAGTGCCGTGCCGTTTAAATCTTTCTCAAGCAGCACCACAGCAGCACCTTCACGTTCCAACTGTCTTGCATTCGCCTCCTGATGGTTATTCGTCACATTAGGAGATGGAATGAGTACAGAGGGAATACCCAGCGCTGTAATCTCAGCGAGAAAAGAGGCTCCCGCCCGATTAACGATCAAGGAGGTACAAGCCAACACCTCTGGCATATTATGAACGTAAGGAAGGACATGCAACCAGTTTGGTATGCTACCCAGCTTTTGACGCAATTCCGCCCGAGTCTCTTCGAAATAAGGTTCACCTGTAACATACACATAATGAACACCATTACCCTTACCCACTTTTGGGGCCATTTCAATCATGGCTCTATTAATAGCCTTAGCTCCCTGACTGCCACCAACCACCAAAACAACAGTACTGCCATCCGAAATCCCCAGCGATGCGAATCCTCGTTGCGGACTTGCTGTAGTAACTGTTGTGGCACGTGGATTGCCAGTATAGATCACATTTTTGCTGCCCGGAAAAGAGGACTCTGTTCCTTCAAAGCTTACGGCAACTGTACTCGCATACCGACTCAGAAAGCGATTGGTTAGACCTGGTATGGCATTTTGTTCATGGATCAATGTAGGGATGCCCAACCGGGATGCAGCATAAACGACTGGACCACACACATAACCGCCTGTTCCAATCACAACATCTGGTTTGAATTCTCTTAACATCTCTTTGGAAGCCTTGACACCCTTCAAGAAACGCATCACGGTCTTGACATTGTCTATGGATAGCTTGCGCCGAAAACCAGTGATGTCAATAGATTTGAAAGGGATATTCTCTTGAGGGACAAGCTTGCTCTCTAAGCCACGCGTTCCACCAATATACAGGAAGGTAGATTTGCTATCTTCCAACTCCATTTGCCTAGCAACAGCGACCGCAGGATAGATATGTCCACCCGTGCCTCCGCCGCTTAATACGATACGCATCTCTTTCACCTCGCAAAACGGGATAAGTTCAATAGAATGCCAAGGGATGTTAGCATCAGTGTAAGTGAAGATCCGCCATAGCTAATCAGAGGAAGCGTGATGCCCGTTACAGGCATTAGACCAATAACAACACCAATATTAATAATGACTTGCACAGCCACCATACAGACGATGCCAACGGCCAGATAGCTTCCAAAACGGTCAGGTAGACTCATCGCCACCTTCATCCCGCGCCAGATTAAAATAAGAAATAGGATCAACACAGCCAAACCACCGATAAAACCCAGCTCCTCGGCCAATATAGAAAAAATAAAATCTGTTTGTGGCTCAGGTACATAGCTGTACTTCTGCCGACTCATTCCTAATCCAAGGCCACCGAGCCCACCAGGACCAATCGCATATAACGACTGAATGATCTGGTAGCCTGCACCAAGGGGGTCGGACCAAGGATCAAGAAAAGCGGTAATCCGCTGCAACCGGTAAGGCGCTGCTGCAATCAAAGCAACAAACCCTGCCGCACCAGCTACTCCAAGTGAAAGTAAATGCTTCATTCTAGCCCCTGCTGTGAAGACCATCATCAAGGCTGCACCAAACATGACGGTACCTGTACCCAAATCCGGCTGGAGCATGATCAGCGCGAAGGCTGACCCAATGAGCGCAAGTGGTGGGAGCAAGCCGCGTGTGAAGGAAGTGATGTCGTATTCCTCTTTTCCTAGCCAATTGGCTAAGAATAGAATCATCCCCATCTTCATGAATTCGGAAGGCTGGATCCCGAAGGAGCTAATTCCTAGCCAGCTGCGCGCTCCCCCGCGTACTACACCAATACCAGGGATAAGCACAATAACAAGTAAGAAAAAGCAGATCAGAAGTGCCGGCTTAGCCAGCTTTTTCAGCACCCTGTAATCGGTATTCGCCGTAACGAACATTGCGACTAGTCCTAGTCCTGCAAACAAAAGCTGTCTTTTTACAAAGTAAAACGAATCTCCATAATTGCGGAAGCCCAGAACGGACCCGGCGCTGTATACCATCACCATGCCGATCACCAGCAAAGATAGAATAGGAATCAGCAACCAAATATCGGGAGCATGACGAGTTTTGTTCATCAGGAGCACACCTCTTGCATCCGTAGTAGGGATGGGGCTTATCCACCCCCCTACTTAAAGGTTATGCACCGCCTCTTTAAAAATACGCCCGCGCTCTTCATAGGATGTAAACATATCCCAACTTGCACAGGCAGGAGACAAAAGAACGATATCTCCTTCTTCCGCCAGAGCGGAAGCTTCCTGCACAGCTTGCTCAAGCACGGCAGCGGCACTCTCCCCATTATCGACGGAGATAATCTGCTTTAATCCTGCCAGCTGCGCTACATTCGTTAGCTTGTCCTTAGTTTCCCCTAACGCCACTAGCGCTTTAACACGACCGCTCAGGACAGGCAGCAGCTCCAAATAATCGGAACCACGGTCTAATCCACCAGCGATCAGCACTACAGGGCGCTCAAAGGACGTTAATGCCATAATCGTCGCTTTGGAGTTTGTTGCTTTGGAGTTATTATAATAAGTGGCTCCAGCCTTATCAGCCACATACTCCAGCCGGTGCTCCACACCGCGAAATGAAGCAAGCACTTCACCCAATAAAGAGGGGTCAGCTCCAGCAGCAATGGCAATTCCACATGCAGCCAGTGCATTTCCCACGTTGAAACGTCCCGGAATACTAATGGAATCTACATCAGCAATGATTGTTTCTTGGTCTGCAGATTCGCGATAGATGATGCGGCGCTTCAGATCGTCATCTTGACCCGTAATATAGGATGGGCTAACAAACACACCATGAGTGAGCTCCTCGGACATAGAGAACGGAAGAATAGTAGCTTTCATATACGGCACAAGTTCCCGGCAAAAAGGATCGTCCCAGTTCAGCACAGCCGTATCCGTATCTACTTGATTGGCGAACAGCTTTGCTTTGGAATCGACATAATCCTTCATGCTCCCATGATAATCCAGGTGGGTCTCCGCAATATTCAACAAACAACCTATTTTGGGGCGGAAAGTCTCCGTACCTTTGAGCTGGAAGCTGCTGAGTTCGACCACCATCCAGTTATCCTCTGTAGCTTCTTGCGCAGCCTCACAGAGAGGCGTGCCAATGTTACCTGCAACAATCGGATTCATACCTGCAGCTTCCAGCATTTGACCTACCCAGGTCGTCGTTGTCGTCTTGCCATTGGATCCCGTGATGCCAATCATCGGCGCTGCACAAAGACGGTAAGCAACCTCCACCTCTGTAACTACTTCAATGCCAAGCTCAAGAGCCTTTTGCACAGGAGGCGCAGAATAAGGAATGCCTGGATTCTTAATGACCAGACTTACACCTTCATGAATCAGTCCATCCGGATGCCCACCGCTTATAACACAAATTCCCAAAGATTCCAATTCGGAAGCTTCGGGACTTTGATCTCTTTCCTTTTTATCGTTCACCGTAACTAAAGCGCCTCGATCATGCAGCACTTTAGCAACCTGGACACCGCTTTTTGCGAGCCCAAGAACCACAACTTCTTCACCACGATACATATCTGGATGTTTCATTCGCTACAACCCCTTGCTAATAAATAGTCCAACAGCGGCTAATATCAAGCTTACCGCCCAGAACGAAATTACCACACGCCATTCCGACCAGCCACCAAGTTCAAAATGATGGTGAATCGGGCTCATTCTGAATACACGTTTGCCACGGGTTTTGAAAGAAACCACCTGTATCACGACAGATAACATTTCCACCACAAACACACCGCCAATAATTAAAAACAGCAGTTCGCTCTTTGTGACAATAGCAATCGCACCTATCGCGCCGCCAATACCAAATGAACCGGTATCTCCCATGAACACCTTAGCTGGATGGGCATTAAAGACCAGAAATCCAAGAACGGCCCCGATCATTGCCGCTGCACACACGCCAGCTGCAATTGACGTAGCCTGCATCGCTACAACAGCATAAGCTGCCAAAGCAATAGCACTTACACCAGACAGCAAACCATCTACTCCATCGGTAAAGTTAACAGCATTCGTTACTGCCATCATCATAATAATAATGAATGGATAGTAGAAAAAGCCGCCCCAGTCAAAGCTGAAATCAGTACCCGGAACGCTGATACTTGTGCTATGTCCTGCAGAAATCAGCAGACCGCACATCACAGCACCTACCAACAGCTGCCCGAACAATTTTTGACGCGCCGTAAGGCCCAAAGAACGCTTGAATACGATTTTGATATAATCATCCAAAAATCCGATCAGTCCAAAACCAAGCGTAGCCACTAGTAGTACGTAGAAATCGTTATTCACCACGGAAAATTTCAGATAAGCCAATGTAAAAGCCACGATGATTACGATACCGCCCATCGTCGGCGTTCCCGCTTTCTTTAAATGGGATTGCGGTCCGTCATCTCGCACCTGCTGTCCGAATTTCATCCTGCGCAGTAGCGGAATGAAGAGCGGAGCGGCAATGACCGCAAGGATAAAGGAAACAGCAATAGTCAATAACAATAGTTGATAATCCATGGGTGCACCCCCTCCATTTTTTTAGGTCTCTTTAATCTCTTTATTAAGGCTCTGAAGCACTTCCTCAAGCCTCATCCCTCTAGATCCTTTGAATAGTACAATATCCTTGGAGCTGCTTTTCTCGATAAGGACGGCTGTTAATTCTGACTTATCCGTAAAAGCCAGCACACGCTCGTTTCCGAATCTTTCCTTTGCAGCTTCTGCAATATGGACTGACAATGGACCATAGGTATATACAAAATCAGTCACTGCGGGATCTAGGTAGTAGCCAATTTCTTTATGAAACTGTATTTCATCCGGCCCAAGTTCCAGCATGTCCCCCAGTACTGCGATTTTTTTGCCACTGCATTTCATAGTTTGAAGCACATCAATGGCCGCCTTCATAGAAGTCGGACTGGCATTATAAGCATCATTCAAAAGTGTAAGCCCGGAAGAAGTCCGAATCACTTCAATCCGCATGCCCGTCAACTTAAGATTACTTAACCCATTCTCTACATTTTGTTCTGTAATTCCAAAATGGCGAGCAACCGCTAGTGCAGCCAACGCGTTAACAACGTTATGCTGGCCTGGCAGCGGTAATGTAAAAGCATGTTCCTTGTGAAGGCTTGACGTAAACGTCATACCACCACTATGGGACATCATCCCAGTCGGATAATCATCATTATCTCCGTTCAGGCCGAAACGGAAGGACACCATCTCCTCCGGAGCCTCAAAAGTGGACTCTTGCATTACCTCAGTCAGCAGCGGTTCATCACCGTTATAAATTAGCAGTCCACCTGGCTTTAGCCCTTCGACTATTTCCAGCTTGGCACGGGCGATTTCTTTGCGGGATCCCAGTTGCAGCAGATGTGACTCACCTACATTAGTAATGACTGCAACATCTGGTGCAGCCAAAGAAGCCAGCAGAGCAATTTCTCCCCGCGAGCTCATACCCATTTCAAGCACTGCAATCTCTGTATCCTCAGCCATGGATAGAATCGTGAGCGGAAGACCAATATGATTATTGAAGTTTCCTTCTGTCTTGTGCACCTTGTACTGCGTTTCGAGCAAGGCCATAATGATATCTTTTGTCGTTGTTTTGCCATTACTGCCCGTAACTGCGACAACCTTCGGAGCGACCTCATTTAAATACGCAGCGGACAGCTTCTGAAGCGCCTCTAGCGTATCTTCAACAATTATGACTCCGCCACCCTCAGGCGCAGGACCTTTATCACGCTGCCATAAGGTCCCTGCAGCACCAGCAGCAAGAGCTGTAGCTGCATAATGATGACCGTCGAATTTGTCTCCCGTTAAAGGGACAAACAGGCAGCCTGTAGTAATCTTACGGGAGTCAGTAACGACGCCCGTAAGAGGTATATTCATAGCTTCGGCAGCAGGAAGTTCCCCTGCGCACATCACAGCAATTTGTCCCAAGTTTCTTGTAATCAATAGCTTCGACCCCTTATAACTTCTTTCGCGACGATGCGGTCATCGAAATCGTGAACCACTCCGCCAATCAGTTGATAGGTCTCATGACCTTTCCCCGCAATCAATACTACATCGCCAGAGCTTGCCATTTCAATAGCCTTCCCAATTGCTTCTCGGCGATCAACAATCATATGATACCGGTCAGAGGTGACTCCATCCTCTACTAGTCCTGCTTCTATATCCTTCAGAATTAGCTCAGGGTCCTCCGTCCGAGGGTTGTCAGAGGTTACGAATATCATGTCGCTATATTTTGCAGCTATCTTACCCATTAAAGGACGTTTCGTGCGGTCTCTGTCTCCTCCGCAGCCAAACACAGTAAGCACTTTACCTGTAGCAAATTCGCAGACCGTTCTTAATACATTTTCCAGCCCGTCTGGTGTATGTGCATAGTCAACGATAACGGCATATTCTTGCCCCTCATCTACTGACTCCACCCGTCCAGCTACCCCATCAATCGCCTCAAGACTAGTCTTGATATCTGACAGTGACACATCTTCCAACAACGCTGCCGTAATCGCTGCAAGTGCATTATAGACATTGAACTTACCAACCATACGAAGCGAAATGTCCGTCTCACCCTTAAACGTATCTACATGGAAAAAAGTTCCTTTTGCAGTGATCGAGATTTGCGAAGCTCGGACATTAGCGTTGTTATCAATGCCATATGTAATCACTTCCGCTGCAGTTTGGGTTGCAAAATAGTGGCTCGCCTCATCATCAGCATTCAGCACCGCATATTTGCGTTCTTCTTTCCAAGGAGAGATCACATTTCCTAGTCTAGAGAAGAATAGACCTTTAACCGCCCGATACTCCTCCATTGTATGATGATAATCCAGATGATCCTGGGTTAAGTTCGTAAATATTGCTGTACGGAAGTCCGCACCCTTCACACGTCCTTGCTGAAGCGCATGGGAGGAGACTTCCATTACGCAACATTCCACACCTTTGGAGGCCATATCATGAAGCGAGCGCTGCAGATCTAGCGATTCTGGAGTGGTCCCTGACATAGGGTAGCTTTTGCCGTCATAGCGCATTTGAATGGTCCCAATCAGACCCGTCTTCATATTCTGGTCTTGCATAATTCGCTCAATAAGATAAGTCGTAGTTGTCTTCCCGTTTGTACCCGTAACCCCGATCATTCTCATTCGGCTGCTAGGGGAGCCAAAGAATGCATTCGACATGACAGACATCGCAAAACGGCAGTCATCCACAACGATCTGTGGGATATCAAGCTCTAGCTTATGCTCACATACGATAGCAGATGCTCCAGAGGCTACGGCTTGCGGCGCAAATTTATGTCCGTCTACGGTGTGACCCGGTAAACAGATAAACAGATCACCCGGACTTACACGGCGGGAATCCGTCTGAAGATCAGTAATCTCCACCTCCCCGTCCCCATATAGACGCGAAGTAGCAAGACAAGCAGATAATTCATTAACTTTCATAGTAATCCCTCACTCTACATTTTCGGATACAAACTGAACCCTTATACCTTTATCATTATTCACTAGAAGCTCCCATATAAATCCTGATGGTTGAGCCCTGTTCTACTCTTGCCCCAGCTTTCGGAGCCTGATTGATGACCGTATTGCCAGAGCCTGAACGCGCCAGATTAAAATTCATATTTAAATCCTCATAGATATCTTGTACGGTTGCACCTGTAAGGTCAGGCACGGTCACAATCGGAGTTTCACCATACTTATAAGTTTTTGGAAGCTGATCACTGCGCTCAGGAACCTTCATATAGTGCAGCGAGTCTTCCAAAATATTTTGCACGATTGGAGCTGCAACTACACCCCCAAATTGAATCCCTTTCGGATTATCCACTGCAGTGTAGACAACGATCTGCGGATCATCCGCCGGCGCAAAGCCAATAAAAGAAACAATGTGCTCTGTCGGAGAATAACGTCCATTTATAACCTTCTGTGCAGTACCCGTCTTGCCACCTACACGATAGCCGTCGATAAAAGCCGGCCGTCCCGTGCCTTTGGCAACCACGCTCTCAAGTGCTGCCCGCACCTTCTTGGATGTCTCCTCCGAAATGACCTGCCGCACAAGCTCAGGCTTCACCTCTGATACAGTCTCTCCCGTTTCCGGATTAACCCATGATTTTGTTACATGTGGTTTATAGAGATTGCCACCATTGATAGCCGCGGATACCGCAGCAATCTGCTGAATAGGTGTAACCGAGACCCCTTGGCCGAAGGCCGTAGTCGAAAGCTCCACCGGACCTACTTGACTAAGCTTGAACAGAATCCCATTAGATTCTCCGTTTAGATCAATTCCTGTTTTGCTGCCGAAACCAAAATCACGAATATATTTGAAGAGGGTTTCTTTGCCCAGCCGTTGCCCAAGAGCAACAAAACCAGGGTTACAGGAGTTCTCAACCACCTGAAGGAAGGTTTGGCTGCCATGGCCGCCTTTTTTCCAACAGCGCAGCTTCGCACCCGCCACTTCGATAAACCCAGGATCATAGAAATGATCATTTTGCAGGTCTACCTTACCTTCTTGCAGTGCTGCAGCAAGTGTGATGATTTTGAACGTCGAACCAGGCTCGTAAGTCATCCAAATGGGCAAATTCCGATTATAGATCTGCGGATCATATTCCTTATATAAACCCGGTTCATAACCCGGTCTACTAGCCATGGCCAGAATTTCACCATTCTTCGGATTCATCGCTATAGCCCAAGCACCCTGCGCCTGATATTTTACCATAGCTTGATCCAGCTCACGTTCCATAATGGATTGAATCTGTTTATCAATCGTCAATTGCAGATTAAGTCCATCCTGAGGGGCAGAATACTTCTCCGATGATCCAGGCATGAGTCTTCCACCTGCGTCAGACAAATACGAAATATTACCTGCTATTCCTTTAAGTAAATTATCGTATATATTCTCGACCCCGGTAATCCCTTGGTTATCAATACCTGTAAAGCCTAGTATATGCGCAGCAAGATCGCCGTACGGATAATATCTTTTGCTATCCTCAGCGACAACGATGCCCGGCAACTGCAAATCACGGATGCTCGCGGCAAGTTCCATCGTAATTTTGCGGCCGCCGGGCTGTAGTTTCACCGACATTGATTTTTTAGTCAGCAAGCTCATCAGCTTCTCCTCGGTCATCCCAAGCAGAGGCGCCAATTGCTGCGCTGTCTTTTGCTTTTCCTTCACCTGCACAGGCACCGCATAAACCGTAGGCGTACTGATATTATAGGCCAGCGGTATACCTTCACGATCCAAAATTTCACCACGCTTGGCTGTAAAAGGAATATTGCGGCGCAAGGAATCTTCTACCTTGTCACTTAATTTCTCGCCTTGGGATAATTGCACATAAGCAAGACGCACGACCAGCGAACCGAATAACACTGCCAGTCCCAGCAGCGTCCACAACATTCTCCGCCGTGTTACGACCTTCGAAACCTTCATTCCGTTCTCCCCCGCTTTCACCTATAGACATGAGCTCTTATCTTCATGACTATTCGGGACAAACAGGGGTTAGAACAAGCCTATGGCCCACTCTCCGATTCCGTACCCTCATCAGCAGTCGAAGTTGCAGGATCCTCTTCACTCTTATCATTTAATGGTTTCAGCTTCAAAGTAACCAATGTTTTGCCGTTCTTTGTTCCTTCAATCTGTTCCGAGACATATCCTTCGCCTTCTACCGCAATCTCCACTTTTAGAAGTGTTAGAATCTCAAGCGCATCACGCAGCGACTCTCCTTTTAAATTTGGAATGGTAGGCTTGTCCCCTTGCTTGCTTAATAGGTATATACGCTGTCCTTGAGTAAGCTTCGTTCCAGCCTCTGGATATTGGGTTTCCACAGATGCTTCTGCACCGACCACTTCAAAATCAAATCCTTGATCCAGAAGCGTCTCCCTTGCTTCCTTCATCGTTTTGCCCATCAGATCAGGTGTGGTCCGGAGCACAGGCGCTTCAGATTCAACTGTTTTTTTACTATCCTTATCGCTAGTTTCAGTCGCTAACTTTGGAACTCCCATGTATTGCAGAGACTGAGATACGATTTCTTTAAATACAGGAGCTGCAGCTTTACCGCCGCCAACCTCAACGTTCGGTTCATCAATAATAACAATAACAGCGATCTTTGGATCATTCACAGGCGCATAACCAATAAAGGAGACCAGTACTTTGGACTTCACGTAGTCCTTACCTTCAACCTTGATAGCCGTTCCTGTCTTACCTGCGACACGGTAACCTTCTATGTGAGCGTTGCGTCCTGTACCTTTGACTTGGTCGGCAACTACCTGCTCCAAGTATTCACCGGTTTTCTTGGCGCTTGCCTCATCAATCACCTGACGCACTACACTAGGCTGAGTAACCTTAGTGTCTCCGGTGTTTGGGTCCGTAACCTCTTTTACCACATATGGAGTCATCAGTTTCCCACCATTGGCGATAGCAGATACAGCAACCAATTGTTGAAGCGGGGTAACTAGCACTTTACCATGCCCATATGCAAGTGTAGCAATTTCGATAGGACGTCCAAGGTTAGGGTTAACGACCCCACTGGCTTCCCCTGGCAGATCGATTCCTGTCTTCCCATTAAAGCCAAAATCATCAATATACTGTAAAAGTCTATCTTGTCCGAGCATTTCATAAAGTTTTACAAAAAGAACGTTACTAGACCGCTTCACACCTTCCAGGAAACTGATTTGCCCCCAGCCGGCACGATTAATATCATGTAATGCCTTACTGTATCCCTTAATTCTGATAGATCCTGACAGAAATGTAGCTACGGGATCAAAAAGCTTCTCTTCTACAGCTGCAGCAAGTGTTACAATTTTGAAGGTCGAACCGGGCTCATAAGTTGATTTGATAGCATGATTGTAGAAACCCGCTGCATCAGCACCCGTATCCATATATTTATTAGGATCAAAGGTAGGCATATTCGCCATCCCCAAAATCTCCATCGTATTCGGATCAGCAGCAATGACACTCATACTTTTCGGCTTATATTGCGCATATGCCTTTTCCATGGCCGCTTGTATATATTGCTGGATTGTACTGTCGATTGTAAGCTTGAAATTACTTCCATTCACTACAGGTTTATAAGTATCTTTTGAATCCGGCAGCTTAACCCCTTGACCGTCACTTTGATAAAGCAGCTTGCCATCGGCACCCTTAAGCTGTTCATCTAGGGATTTTTCCAGACCCATAATCGCCTTGCCATCTCGATCTGTATAGCCTAATATATGCGCAGCAAGCGAACCCTTAGGGTAATATCGTTTCTGCTCTCTAACAAGACCAATCCCAGTCTCTTGAATTTTATGCTCTTTACCTAGGGCTACATAAAATTCTTTCACCTTATCAGCAAGTTCCTGATCGATCTTCCAGCCTTCGTTACGAACCTCACGATTCTTGAGGTATTTACCGTTCTCGTCTTTCGCTTCAACCAGCTTCCGCAGCTCATCTTCTGGCTTGCCGAGTAACTCATGCAATCCCTTAACGACCTCATCACCAATTCCCTTTTCAGCAATGACTGCCGGGTTTACAACCACAGTATAAGCAGGAACATCACTTGCGAGCACACTCCCATTACGGTCAGAAATCGTTCCTCGCTCTGCTTTGATAGTCGAAGTGTGCGCCCAAAGTGTAGCAGCCTTTTCTTGCCATTCTGAACCCTCCATAACTTGAATCCAGAACACTCTAGCTATCAAAACAAGAAAAAAGAGGGTAATACACCCTCCTATAAACAGCGTGCGAAGTTTTATTCTCTTTACCATAAGCGAACCTCACAATTTTTTTATTGCGATCTTGCCAATCGCTCACTAATTATCGCCTTCTGTCGATATCGGATTCACCGGAATAAAGATTGTAGCATTTTCATCCGGTGCTACGTATCCAAGATCCTTTGCCTTTTGGGCAACCTTCTGCTCCAAGTTCTGCTTCTCCATCTCAAACGTGGAAATTTGCTTCTTAGCAGTCGCTATATCCTTATCTAATTTCTGGGCCTGCAAGTTCAAATCATAAATATGAACGTAACGTGAAATCAGGGTGATAGCCACCAAAACGCATACTCCTAGCGTCAGCATATACAAAAGTTTCTCTTGCAGCGGAAGTACTCTTCGTTTGGTAACTACTTTTGTCTTCTCGCGGTAAAGGGGGTTTACCTCTTCTTTTCTTTTGGGCTGAACTGCTAAATTGCCGCGGGTATAGGCCATCTCTGACTCTCCTTTATCGTCAATTACAATTTTTCTGCAATGCGCAGCTTAGCTGAACGGGCTCGAGTATTAAGCTCAAGCTCTTCTTCAGAAGGCACAAGCGGTTTGCGGTTGATTAACTTAAGCGTGCCTTTCGCGCCACATACACAAAACGGAAAGTCAGGCGGGCATGTACATCTGCTTAAATAGCTGCTTAGTATTTGCTTGCAAATTCGGTCCTCGAGTGAATGAAAAGTGATAACGGATACTCTACCTTCTGGTGCAAGGCAACGTACTGCGCTATGTAATCCTTCTTCAAAAGCACCCAACTCGTCGTTTACAGCAATCCGTAAACCTTGGAAGCTACGTTTAGCGGGGTGTCCTCCCGTTCTTCGTGCAGCCGCCGGAATACCTTCCTTGATAAGCTCAGCTAATTCTCCTGTGGTCTCCACAGGACTTTCTTCTCTTCTGTCTACAATTTTCTTAGCGATTCTCCGCGAGAACTTCTCTTCTCCATATTGGAAAAGCACACGGGCAATCTCCTGCTCAGACCACGTATTCACAATATCAGCAGCCGTTAATAGCGCTGTCTGATCCATCCGCATGTCCAGCGGAGCATCATGATTGTAACTAAATCCGCGTTCTCCCTCATCAAACTGGGGAGAGGATACGCCAAGATCAAAGAGGACTCCATCTACTTGGGGAATGCCATCTTTTTGTGGTACAAAGGGCACATCCTTAAGTACACTCTCCAGATCACGGAAATTGGTCTTAATGAGTACAACCTTGTCTCCGTATTCAGCTAGTCTTTCTTTTGCGTTCTCCAGAGCCCAATCATCTTGATCCAAACAGATTAATCGGCCTTCGCCGCTAAGTTTGGAAGCAATTAGTGCGCTGTGGCCTGCTCCACCGAGAGTGCAATCTACATAGATTCCGTCTTTTTTGATGTGCAGCCCTTCTGTCGCTTCTTCTTTAAGCACCGTGATGTGGTGAAACAAGCTGCATCCCTCCAGGACAGTATTCGATATTGTGTTTTATAGATCAAAATTGAAATCCACCAATTTTTCGGCAATTTCGTTGAACGATTCCTCGGACTGTTCGAAGTACTGCTCCCATAGCTCTTTGTTCCAGATTTCCACCCGGTTCGAAACGCCCAGAATAACACAGTCTTTGTCCAGTTTGGCATACTGCCTTAAATTGGCCGGCAGATTTACCCTTCCCTGCTTATCCCATACACATTCTGTTGCGCCTGAGAAAAAAAAGCGACTGAATGCACGGGCATCTGATTTCATCAGTGAAAGGCTTTTTAGCTTTTGTTCCATGATTGCCCATTCTTCCATGGGATAAACAAATAGACACGAGTCTAGACCACGGGTCGCCACAAAGGAGGTTCCAAGCAATTCACGGAGTTTAGCCGGAATAATAATTCGGCCTTTGTCGTCAATGCTGTGTTGATACTCTCCCATGAACATCCTTTTTCCCACCCCTAATCCCCGAATCCCCACTTTACCCCACTTTTCACCACTTAAGCATAATAGATTCGCCATTAAAAATCAAAAACCTTTTTCTGGTGAAAGGAATTTTTTGCTAAATCAGATGGATCGTTGCCCAAAAAACATTTCGCCACAGAAAAAAGCCATACAATCGGAATCTTGTCCGCTGCATGGCTTTTCAAGCATAAACGCCTTCGGCGTCCTTAAAAGGACGCCGAAGCGTTTAAGCGAGAAATATAAGGATAATGTATAGCGTAAAACTTATACTCTCTTATATTTTACAAAAGTTGCTTCAGTTCAAGGTACACTTGGTTAATATACTTTATTGTTGTGCGTTCCGTAATTAATCGTTCAGATTCCAGCTGTCCAAATAATCCACTTGTGCTGGAGTCAGACTATCAATGTTAATGCCCAGACTTTGCAGCTTGTAGCGTGCTACCTGCTCATCCAGCTCATAAGGAACATTCTCAACTTTTACGCCGATGCTCTTATAATTATCATTTACATATTTCAACGACAGCGCTTGTAGCGCAAAGGTCGTATCCATAATTTCGGCAGGGTGTCCATCCGCAGCACCCAGATTTACAAGTCTGCCTTCTGCAAGCAGATATAGTTTACGTCCGTCGCGAAGCTGGTACTCTTCGATATTTTTGCGAACCGTACGCTGAGATACGGATCTTTCAGACAATTCAGGCTTATTCACTTCAACGTCGAAATGGCCTGCATTGCACATGATTGCTCCATCCTTCATCACATCATAATGTTCACCGCGAATGACATAACGATTACCAGTTACTGTAACGAAGAAATCACCAACCTTAGCAGCTTCCAGCATAGGCATAACTTCGAAACCGTCCATATGTGCTTCAACAGCTTTAATAGCATCCACTTCTGTGACAACCACTTTTGCGCCCAAACCTTTGGCACGCATAGCAACACCTTTACCGCACCAGCCGTATCCGACAACAACTACGGTTTTGCCCGCAACAATCAGGTTGGTTGTTCGAATAATTCCATCCCATGCGGATTGGCCTGTGCCATAGCGGTTATCAAACAAATATTTGCAATAAGCATCATTTACTGCGACCATTGGGAACTTCAACACACCTTGCTTTTGAAGAGCTTTTAGACGAATGATGCCGGTTGTTGTTTCTTCAGCACCCCCACGAATATTCTCCATTAGATCAGGACGCTCCGAATGCAGCAATGTAGCAAAATCCCCACCATCATCAATAATCAAATCCGGTTTACTTTCCAGCGCCTTGATATTAAGGGCTTTGAACTCTTCAGGTGACGGATTGTATTTAGCAAATACGGTAATTCCGTCCTCTACAAGCGCCGCACATACATCATCCTGTGTAGACAGTGGATTCGATCCAGTAATAGTTACTTCTGCACCGCCTGCTTTGACTACCTTCGCCAGATAAGCGGTTTTAGCTTCCAAATGAAGCGTAATAGATACTTTTAGTCCTTTGAATGGCTGCTCAGCTTCGAACTGCTCACGGATACGGTTCAATACCGGCATATGTTGACGAACCCAGTCGATTTTCAAATGACCTTCGGGTGCGAGTGACATATCAGCCACGATACTATTTTGTTTTGATGAACTCATAATGAAACCTCCTAAAAGTTTTATGGAGCGATACTTCTATGTTTTACTTCGCAGTAAAACTCGCTTCGTAAGCATAATCCAAGTTTTGTGAGCGTTACTTCTTTGTTTTATGGAGCAATACTTCTCTACATATAAATGATACGATGCGTCCCACTATAATCCGGTTCAATAGCCATCAGCTCATCTAACCATGGAAGTCCGTAGCGGTTCAAGTAATACATGATATTGTACACTCTTTCTTGCAGTTTACCCAGTGGCATTAACGACAGCTCGATTCGCTCCCATTGACGGATTGCAGCTTCATTCTGTTTTGCCATTGCATCTTGGGCTTTCGCTTGTAAAAAAGTGATCTGATCTAAAATCTTATCTTTATTGTTATTCCCTAGTTTTAGCAGACCTGCCTGAATGGTTCCAAGCTGCTCAATCAGTGGTTCGTACATGGCAGAGAAAGTAGCTTTAGTTTCTTCGAAACGTTGTTCAATCCCCAGCTCATCCTGTGCAGCCAACCACTCATGTCTTTTACGATCTAGTCCCTGTCTTACGTCCTCAAAGCTTAGTTGATATTTATCCATATGCTTATGAAGCGTACCTTCCACCACTGTGAAAGACATTCTCGGGATGATCAGGGGCATTTGTCCCCCAATGATCTCAAACGCACGATGCGGAATGGCCCAATAAGCAATCTCACCTTGACCTAGCACCGTTGCTAGAACCGGCAACACATAATCCTGCATAAGCGGACGTGTCAGCACGTTGTTACTGAATAGTTCCGGATGAACCTTCACTTCCTCCAGTAGTTCATCCCGGGTGAACGATACCTGGCCCTTGCGATCGGCAAAAACGCCATCTTTCTTATGAAGCAATAATCGTACACCTTCATGTATATAAAAGAGGTTGGCATTGCCTGCCGTAACGTCAGCTTGAAGCTCATACCCAGCGTTCACGATATCAGAAGCAGAATTCATGTACGCTGTTTCCAGTGCATCATTCTGCATAATTAGCGAAGTAAAGAAAGGCTCTTCTAACTTACGAAGGTTAGGATCAGCAGAATCGAGCAGGATCAGACCAAATTTACCAAATAAAGAACCCATCAGCTTGGCAAAAGCATCCGTCATACTATCTGCTCTAAACGAAGAAGATCGAATAAATTCCATAATTTGCGGTTTAAAGTCACTATCTTGAAGTAGCGCATCCAGCTGTTCCACTACTTGCTGCCAGCTTTCATCTTCTACACGAATATTACTCACCGAGGAGCGTTTCTCCTCTGATTTCTCTATCTTAATCTTTGTAATCTCTTGTGTACGATTTAATACATACGTATGATTCACTTCATCCCAGTCATGATCCTCTCCTGCAATCCAGAATAATGGGATTACAGGTCGACCGAGCTGTTCTGCTGCTTCTTTTGCCGCCATAATGGTTGTCATTGCTTTATATACTACAAGTAGTGGTCCTGTGAATAATCCGCTTTGCTGTCCGCCAGTAACCACTAACGTTCCCGGCTGTTCTAAAAGTGCCAGGGAAGACATCACCGCATCATGTGAATTATGCTTTTCATTATATTGCCGTAGACATGCAGCAACTTGTGTCCGGTCTGCACGGAGACCCTCACTACGATCCAGCCATTCTGCCCGAATGCTTCTACTCTCTTTGCTTCGGAAATCCCCACCATACAAATGACTAACTTTTTCAAAATTTTCTATATAGTCGCGCGCGAGTGCAGATCCACCCGAGAGCGGTTCCTTAACAATATTCATTTGCTAGTGCCTCCAGTTCTACTGAGCAGTTATATGTAAATCCAAGTTCGTAAACTCTATATGATTGTATCCAAAGTCAGGGGCCGCGTCAAAAGAATTACATACCTGAAAAAAAGCAATGCAAGAGCAGCCGTTTTATTTTCTTATCCATTAAAATGATTATTAAATATCCCCACTACATACAAGAGGCGAGAGCATAACGCTCCCGCCTGTCTAATACTCGCTATAGATTTAAGCAAATTTTTTGCTTACCCAGTGTCCTTTGGATACTTCTACTAATTCAAAGTCACTATCATTGCTCTTTTCGTTAGCAGAATAAATAGGACTACCAAGCTCATCATGCAAGTGAATACGTTTCTTGTTCACTTCAATTTCCGGATCCGGAATTGGAATAGCTGACAAGAGAGATTTGGTATAAGGGTGGATAGGATTTGCATAAAGCTCTTCACTTTCCGCCAATTCTACCATTTTACCCAAGTACATAACTGCTACGCGATCACTGATATGTTTAACCATGGACAGATCATGCGCGATGAAAAGATAAGTCAATCCCAGACGATCTTGCAATTCTTTAAGCAAGTTTACGACCTGAGCCTGAATGGATACGTCAAGCGCGGAAATCGGCTCATCACAAACGATGAACTTAGGATTTACCGCTAACGAACGGGCAATCCCAATACGTTGGCGTTGTCCACCAGAGAATTCATGCGGATAACGAGTAGCGTGATCATGGTTAAGACCAACCATATCGAGCAGCTCTTCGATCCGTTTTTTACGTTCTGCACGACTGCCAGCCATTCCGTGAATGTCCAGTGCCTCGCCGATGATATCAGAAACCGTAAAACGCGGGTTAAGTGATGCGTACGGATCTTGGAAAATCATCTGCATGTCACGGCGCATTGCTTTCATTTTGTTAGAAGGCAATTTATAAATGTCTGTACCATTATATTTCACACTTCCGGCAGTTGGCTCATACAAGCGAAGAATTGTACGTCCAGCAGTAGTCTTACCACAACCGGATTCCCCTACCATTCCAAGCGTCTCGCCCTCACGGATGGAGAAGTTAATATTATCAACAGCCTTAAGAACCTTGCCTTGACCTACATTAAAATATTTCTTAAGACCTTCTACTTCTATTAGGTTCTTACTCAAGAGTACTGCACCTCCTTGGCCATCGAATGCAGATTCCAGCAACGCGCCATATGCGTTTCGCTGAATTCTGTGGCGCCGGGATCGATTTGTTCGCAAACATGCATTGCTTCATTGCAACGCGCGGTGAACGGACAGCCGATCGGCGGCTTGATCAGATCTGGCGGTGTGCCGATGATCGGAATGAGCGGCTCGCCCTTCTTTTGGTCCAGACGCGGCATCGAGCGCAGCAGACCTTTGGTATATGGATGCTGTGGATTCTTAAAGATTTCCCATCTTGTTCCAGTCTCCACAACTTCACCTGCATACATTACAATTACCCGATCACACATACCGGCAACGACGCCAAGATCATGGGTAATCAAAATGATGGAGGTACCTAGTTTTTGCTGCATCTCTCTCATAACTTCCATGATCTGCGCCTGAATGGTTACGTCAAGAGCCGTTGTAGGCTCGTCCGCTATGAGTAAAGCCGGACGGCAGGCTAGCGCGATTGCAATCATTACACGCTGGCGCATACCGCCTGAAAACTCGTGGGGATATTGGTTAAAGCGAGCCTCAGCATTTGTGATGCCAACTAATTTGAGCATCTCAATACCTTGCTTTTTCGCTTCGGCCGCTGACATTTTCTGATGTTTAATCAAAACTTCAGTGATCTGTTTGCCCACTTTGATGGTTGGGTTCAAAGAAGTCATCGGGTCTTGAAAAATCATGCCAATATCTTTACCGCGAATGGATTCCATTTCTTTCATGCTTTTGTCTAGCAAATTTTGTCCTTGGAAAATAATTTCTCCCTTTTTCACTTTAGAGGGTGGGGAAGGGATCAACCGCATAATCGATTGTGCAGTTACACTCTTACCGCTGCCGGACTCGCCGACGATGGCAACCGTTTCACCTTTGCCAATTTCAAAATTCATACCACGGACAGCTTGCACTTCTCCGCCTTTAACAAAAAACGAAACATGCAAATCTTTGACTTGTAAAATAGGTTCCATCCATACCCCTCCTATTTTTTCAGCTTAGGATCAAGCGCGTCACGAAGACCATCACCGAAAATGTTGAAAGAAAGCATGGTTAAACTGATCAGAATGGCAGGGAACAGGAAGCGCCATGGATAGTACAACCAACCGGTGAGTGAATCGTTAATCATAGATCCAAGTGAAGCGATAGGAGCTTGTACACCAAGACCCAAGAAGCTTAGGAAAGCCTCTGCAAAAATTGCATTTGGTACAGAAAGTGTAATCGTTACAATAATCGGACCCACTGCGTTCGGCAGAAGGTGTTTGAACAACAGTCTCGCAGAACCTGCACCCATGGAACGGGAAGCCAATACGAACTCGCGATTCTTGAGCTGCATAATTTCACCGCGTACAATCCACGACATCGTAATCCAACCCGTAATGGTTAAGGCCAGGATGATGGTACCAAGACTTGGTTCAAGCACAACCAAAAGCAAAATTACAACAAGCAGATAAGGAATGGAGTACAAAATTTCAGAGAATTTGTTCATGATATTATCTACACGGCCGCCGAAGAAGCCCATAATACCTCCATAGATAACACCGATAAACAAGTCGATGGCTGCCGCAGCTAGACCAACGATCAAGGAGATCCGTGCTCCGTACCAAGTACGAACGAAAATATCACGTCCAAGATCATCCGTTCCAAACCAGTGATCGGAGGAAGGGGGCTTATTGGTATTCATCAAGTCATTGGAGTAATAGTTATATTTCGAGAATAAGGGAGCGATAATCGCTGCAAGCACGATCAAGCCTAGAATCCCAAGCGCTGTCATCGCCATTTTGTTTTGACGCAACCGTTGCCAAGAATCTTTCCAGGCAGAGAGACTCTCCCGCTGAATAACCTCGGCTTCTTTTTCATCTACACCGACTTTTTGAAAATCTTCCGGTTTTAGATTCATGTTCTTTAACAAGTTATTATCAGATGCCACTCTTTAGCCCTCCTTTCCTCCACTTAATTTCATACGTGGGTCAATCAATACATAAGCAATATCAGTAATGAAACGGGCCACCATAAGTAGTACACCATAGAAAATGGTTATCCCCATAATAACGGTATAGTCACGGACACCAATCGCTTCCACGAACTGTTTACCAATACCCCCAACACCAAAGATCTGCTCGATAACAACCGAACCAGTTACGATGTTAGCTGTCATAGGTCCCATGTAAGTAACAACCGGCAGGATACCATTACGAAGTACGTGACGGCTTAGAATAGCCATCCAGCTTAATCCCTTAGCCTTAGCCGTTTTGATATAATCCGCATTCAAAACTTCAAGCATACTTGAACGTGTCAAGCGCGCTATAAATGCTATTGGCTGTGCCGAGAGCGCTGCTACAGGAAGGAAATAATAGATTGGTCCTTTAAAACCTGAAACCGGTACCCAACCCAATTTGAAAGCGAACACATACTGTAATAATGACGCGACTACAAAGCTCGGAACCGCAATCCCCAGAACTGCCAACACCATCGCGGCGCTGTCAAGAAACTTTCTGTGATAGAGTGCCGCTAACATGCCGAGAAGAACCCCAACAATAACCGCCACAACAATTGCGACGAGTCCCAGCTTCAGCGACGCTGAAAAGGTTTGACCGATCAAATGTGATACATCTTGATTCAGGCGTTTCATGGATACACCCAGATCACCTTGGATAATATCACCTAAATACTTAAAATACTGATGAGAGAGCGGCTTGTCCAGACCATATTGCTCCATCAAACGCGCTTTAATTTCTGGCGGTACTTTTTTCTCAGAAGTAAACGGATCCCCTGGAATAGCTTTCATCAAGAAAAAAGTTGCTGAAATCAGTACAAATAATGAAACCAACATATAGAAGAATTTATTTGCGACATAACGAACCATCCCCATCACACCTCCTCCGACAAATTTTTTGAGAGCATTATATTGATTTTATGAAAAAAACGGATTTTTGTCCATTTTCTAAATATGTTATAAATAACAATAAATAACAAATAGACGGAAATACAAAAAAAAGGGATATATATGGAGTTCCACATATATATCCCGAAGTATTGTGTTACTTCAGTCAACTAACTATTCTGTTTAAATTACATGAGCTAAATCTTAGTGCTCAAGCAAGTATCCACGAGTCAAGTCAATTGCACCACTGAAGTCAAGAGTAACACCTTTGAGGTACTCTTTAGTCAGGGAGTTGTTAGTGTAGTAGTACAAAGGAATCAATACTTGATCTTGCTCGATGAGCAATTTCTCAGCTGCTGCAAACTTGTCTTGACGTACTTTCAAGTCAGTACTTGCTTTAGCTTCGCTGATCAATTTGTCATACTCAGGGTTAGCGTAACCAGTATCATTGTTACCGCCACCTGTTACCCACATATCAAGGAAAGTCATTGGATCATTGTAATCCGCAGTCCAACCAGCACGTGCAACTTGGTAGTTCAGGTTTTGACGGTTTTCAATAAATACAGCCCACTCTTGGTTAACGGTTTGTACGTCGATACCAAGATTGTTTTTCCACATATCAGCAATCGCCAAAGCGATTTTCTTGTGACCTTCACTTGTGTTGTAAGTCAAAGAGAATGTAGGCAGTTTATCCATACCTTCTTCTTTCAGACCTTCAGCAAGCAAAGTTTTAGCTTGTTCTAGATCTTCAGTGAAGTAGCTATCTTTAACTGCTGTACGGTACTCACCATCAGCACCAGCGATACCCGGAGGTACATAACCGAATGCTGGGAATTGTCCACCTTGTACTACATTGTCAATCAAAGCTTGACGGTTAATCGACATTGCAAGAGCTTTACGGATTTTAGCGTTTGTGAAAGGTTTTTCAGTGATATTGAATTCGTAGTAGTATACGGAAGCAATACCTTTACGGCTGAATTCTTTAGGAAGTTCTTTTTGCACGATTGGAATTTGTTCTGATGGAATTTCACCAGTTGGTCCACCGGCACGATCGTATTCACCGTTCTTGTAGCTGAGCAGTTCAGTTGCACCGCTGTTTACAAGGGAGAAGTCGATTTTGTTAAGTTTAATGGAATCTTTATCCCAGTATTTATCGTTTTTAGTTACAACAAGTGTTTGACCTGTAGTCCACTCAGTAAGAGTGAAAGCACCGTTAACGATCATAGTATCTTTGCTTGTTGCCCATTTTGGATTACTCTCAATGGATTTGTGTACAGGGTAATAAGTGTAGAAGGAAAGCAATCCAAGGAAGTAAGGAGTTGGGGCTTCAAGAGTAACTTCGAGAGTTTTCTCATCAACCGCTTTGACACCTACTTGACTGAAATCGGTAATTTCCTTGTTGTAGAACTTTTGAGCATTTTTGATGTAGTACAATTGATAAGCGTAAGGTGCAGCGGATGCAGCAGCAGGATCGAGCACGCGTTTCCAAGCGCGAACGAAGTCTTCTGTTGTTACAGGATCGCCATTACTCCATTGTGAATCACGGAGTTTGAAAGTATATACCAGACCGTCAGCGGAAACATCCCAGCTTTCAGCAACACCTGGTTCAGCTTGACCAGATTCAGCATTCATGCGAGTCAGACCTTCGTACATTGTTGTCAGGACAGTGTGAGCTTGGCTATCTTGAGCCAATCCTGGGTCAAATGTTGGAGGCTCAGAGCTTAGGTTGATTCTCAGTGTTTGGTCCGCAGCCAATTTCTCTTCTGTAGCCGCATTACCAGTTCCCGTGTTACCAGTGTTACCAGCATTACCTTTATTGCCGCTGTTCGCGTTGTTTCCGCCGCAGCCAGCAAGCACTGTGCCGATAACAAGTACTAATGCAAGCATTAGCAATAGACTTTTACTCTTCTTCATCTAGCAGTTCCCCCTAAATAGAATGTGGTATATGGTTTATGATTATACAACCAGTGGTCAAAAAAATCTAGTGGTATGTTTTCAGAAAATTCTTTTTTTATTAAAACTTTAAACTTTTGTGACGTTGCCGCTTCACCGGAGCAGTGGAACATTACATCGCTTGTGATATGTACTTAATTAGCCCTACAAACATAAATAATAAATATCCGACGCTCATAAAAAAGAAGGAAAGTCTCCAAACTGCCCGAAATAACCGCTTCCCATCTACTTTTCCTTTCAGTCGATTCTGAGCGCCTCCAATCAATCCAGTGGATATTAATACAATAAGTAGTATAAGATAAAACCCAAAACCGTTATTAAACAAGTTGTTAAATAATGCGGAGACCGATAATAATAAAAAAAATGTAGTCACGTCCATAGCGAGCATAAAAGTTTTCTTTTTATCTTTTTTTAACCCTCTTCCAATGAAATAAACAATTAAAAACGGTATTATTGGAATCAAACTTAAAGTACCGACCGAATTCATCAGCAATCCCATAGCTTCACCTCTCCTCCGAGATCATACCTATATTCCCTCAACTAATTGGCAGATCAAGCGATGTAAAGGAACCAATGTTCCAGTGCGTTCTGCCATTTCTACAAGACTTCCATTGATCCAATGAATTTCTGTGCTTCTTGAAGCTAGAACATCTGCCAGCATGGACGAAGTATTGCCAGCCGTTGTCCTGCACACTTTAAGAATGTTATCCCACGCATCATGATCATAAGTAATTCCGAAGGCATCATATACCATAGTAGCTTCTCTAAAAAGTTCTTTCATTAACTGCAGGCGCTCTTCTGAAGCAAGCAGTTCACCATTTGGAATACGCCAAATCGCTGTGAGCGGATTAATAACGGCATTGATTAGGAGCTTCCGGTAAATCATGGTATCCACTTCATTCGACAAAAAGGCTGAGAATCCTGCCATAATGAGAACTTCTATTAAATAATTCACTTGTAAATCAGTATGTATACTATGGGCTTGTCCATCCTTTAAGCTCCATTTCCCTATCCATACCTCCCCCGCACCTGCATGAATGACCTCAGTTAAAGACTTTCGCTTCGCAGCTTCTGTTGTTACGGCAGCATATAAATTAGCTTTCGGCAGCAAGTTACTGAGCATCTCCATATGTCCAATGCCATTTTGAAAACAAATGATGTGTACCTGTTGCTCCCTAAGAGGGGCTAGAAATTCAGGTAAAACATTATGTAGTATGTCCTGTTTAACCGTTACTATGATCCAATCACTAGGCTCACGGAGATAGGCATCTGCAAATCCCTCTATTGGTGCGGACACAAATCGATCCCCCGAAATCGAAATTGGATCGCGCCCATCCTCATAGCTCACAGTTAAGCCCTCATCTTTTAATTTCCGGCACTGCTCTACCCCTCGACACCACAATCTCACTTCATTCCCGGACTGGGCCAGCCTCCCTGCCAAAAGCAGCCCAAGTGAACCCGCACCAATTATATCGATTTTCATCTGATCCTCCTGTTGATCTCAAGCGCAATTTTTCTAAGTATAGCCTTAATATACCAAGAAGAACCGCCGTTGTCGTCCTCCATAAATGACAATACAAAACCAAAACGCCCGCAAATGGCGCTAATAAAGCGAACCACTTACGGGTGTTTTAGTTTGCCTATCTTTTATTCAATACGTTCTAAATTTCCGTTCCCATCCATTTTGAAACGAGTCTTCATTTCTTCTTCTTCTTCGTTTAAGAAAGCTAGCCTACGCGCACGATCCATAATCTGAATTAAAGCTTTGTAATCATCATTGACTACCCGGTAGTCACTTTGAGCAAGATTAACCTCTTTTGACAACCGCTCATTCTCAGATCTTAATTCTGTTAATTCATCTTCCTTCTCGCGCAAATCTCTCTCCAGCATTTTCAGCTGGCGTCCTGCCTCCTGGATCGTACCTTTCCATTGTCTCAGGAAACGTATAACCGCATCAATGGATAATGTGTTTTCACTTAATCCTTCGCCTCGTCCGAATTCCTCATCGGTATCCCCGAGAATCAGACCCGCTACCTGCGCTCCTCTTACCGACGGTTGCTTTTTCAGGTAACTTCTCTTTTGACGTTGGCCTTTAGCGATTCCAATTGCACCTTCATAGCTTTTTCGAACACAGCTGTTCCAGCGGAATCCGCAAGCAGCCGACGTTCTGCCGATTTTCTCACCCACCTCTTCAAAAGCAGCAAGTTGTGTACTGCCCTCCCGAATGTGGCGCAAGGTTACTTCTGCCAGTATTAGATCATCTTCTGCACTCCAAGCATCCTGTCTAACGGCTGTCATCCAACCAAACCTCCTAACAACATCTTGAAATAACCATCTCCATAACCGACAGCTCTGCCGGGTAGTGAATAGGGATAAAAGCTGCTTACTCCATTTCTATGCTTCTCATAGAGTTCATAGAATCTATTTGATACTAAATTGTATTTCCATTATCTGCCCACATCATACGCTTTAAGTAATAAATTCTCTTTTTTCAAGCACTAATTACTTCAGTCAATTATAAAAATCACATTTTTTCAAGATTAGTGTATTTTTTTCAATGAATTCGTTTACACATTTTTACTGAACGGGTATAATAAGTCGAAGGAATATTCGTGAGATACATACTGGAAGGGGGACTCTCTCTTGGACCGCATGTTTCGGGTATTAGGTTTTTTTACATTGGCTATTGGATTGATGGCTTTCGCCGGAGGTCTGACAGAAATGGCCTTGCTTTTCTTTTTGCAAACCGCTTTTTTCGTAATTCTCGGTTATTTGAAGTTTACTGAAAAAACTTATGTCCTACTTTTCTGGGCATACATGATTTTGACTTTCACCGGTTTCAGCTATTGGACGATCTTTCAAATGGGTCTTCCACTATAAATTGCAGTACTCTCTTGAAGCGGATGAGGTCCTTATCTAATAAGGATCACTTCCGTTTTTTTGTTTATCAGTTAATATATTATATATGAGGTCCCCCAAATACCTGTGTACGCATTGAAGGATAGCCTCACTTTGTGGGGATTTTTTGTATGTATGCTATTTTAGAAGGGTTAAACATATTATTAGTACATACATATATCCATTCAGGAAGAACCGGTTTTGCCGTCTTTTACAGACAGTTTCCGTTTCTACGAGAAATAGAAGGATGATTTATGGAGTGAAACAGATAAATTCTTATCTTAAATTTCAAAAAAAGGTGGTGGTGTGGTGCGCTCCCGCAATGCCCAAAGCCGCATGATGGCAACCATACTAATTCTCTTCTGCTGTACATTGTTTCCGTTACAATCTACGATGTACCTGTCTGCCGATCCTAGCGGTTCTTTTTTCAATTCCTCTATACCAGATAATGAAGAAACCCGTAAACTTCTGGAGCAGACCTTATCTTCCGCAGAAATCGAACGGGAGATCATCAAGATTACAGCTGAACAAAAAGCGCTTGAAGAAAAGGTAGATTACCTAGAAGAGCAAGCTATCCAGAAAAAATCTGCCATCGCAAACCAACAAGAGCGTGCAGGCGCGGTCCTTCGTTCTTATTATATGGGGGATAGAGACGGTCTCTTGGCCGCATTTCTATCCGCGAAGAGCATTAGCAGATTTCTGGCACTATTTGATTATTATGAAATTATTATCGGAAATGACCGCAGCATTCTCACACAATACGAGGACCAATATAAGGATCTAAAGAAGACCCTCCAGACTGCACAGCGCAGCTCGAAGGATCTTGCACAGCTGCGAACCGCTCTGGAGGAACAGAAAATTAGGGTAGCCGCGCTCAATAAAGAAATTGAAGGCGGGATTAAAGACAGTAGTGATCCTGATAATATGAGCGCTCTACTTCAAGAATTCACATTATATTGGGAGAATATTGGTTTGCGCGAGGTAAAGACCTACTTCAAAGCATTGTCTTCCGCAATGAATAAATTACCGCAGTTTGTCCAGAATCGAGAGGGAGTTCTTACTCGTAAGGGGATGACTTATGTTCTGAATCTGAAGGAAGAGGATTTAAACGAATTCCTTCAGTCCCAGAATAAGCTATTTAACGATTTCGCATTTCATTTTAATGACGGAACGATTACTGCCACAGGAAAAAGTGGAGCTTTAGCCCTTTCATTAACCGGTCACTACATCATACAGGAAGAACCCATCAACGGACTTATATTCCAAGTAGATCATGTTGTATTTAATGGTCTCGAATTACCTGACACCACTAGAAGAACACTTGAGGAGGAATTTGATTTAGGCTTTTACCCTGGAAAAATCGTTTCTTTCCTCCGCGCCACAGAAGTAGATAGTAAAGAAGGCGTCCTCCAAGTTAAACTTTCTATCTCATTCTAAGCCTTCCTTGATGAAATCTTTGTACCCGGCCGCATCCATTTTTCCTGTAAGCAGTAACGATACTGCTTCAACAATCTTACTCCAGCCGCCTTGGAATTCGACCTCCGGGGCGGTTTCTTCTGTCAGTAATAATTCGACTCCAAAAGGAAGCCTATATTTGAAATCATGCTCTGAACGATATAGGACATCCAGCGCAGGCAAGCTTCCCGTGTTCTCCAGCCAATCCATTTGAGAATCCTCAGAAGTGATAAACGTCAGCCAATTCACGGCTTCCTTTGGATTTGGGGATTGAGCTGGAAGTGCAAAGGAACGGCTGTAATAAGATTCAAGTCCTCTCCCGTTACTTGCGGTCAGTGGTGCTTCAGCAACTAAAGACGAATTCCCATGTTTTTTCCACTCAGATAGCGGTAGAGCAGCAACAGCAACGCTTCCGCTCTGAATCATATCCCAAACATCTTTGTTATATCGACTGGTAAGGTAAAAATAACTGCGAGCATTCTGAGTCCAATTTATCACTTCTTGGTTATCCGATAGCAAGCTGCTGTTCATACTCTCCATAACAGCGGACAATCCATATGGATTACGTGTATCCATTGCGAGCAAATATTTTCCTTGCTCTTTAAGCACATTCTGAAGCAACGTGTTCCACTGTTCCAGACTTCTTGGTAAGGTAGTGAATCCCAGTTCCGCAAGACGCTGTGGTGAATAAACAAGTACATAAGGGTCAATATCCAGCGGCACTCCCCAATTATATCCGTTCCATTGCATCCATGGGATTAACTGAGTTAACGGTGCAGTTCCCGGAATGCTCTGATACACATCCACCGGCAATAAATATCCACGTGTAGCCCAGTCGAGAATACTTCGTCCATCCGCCATAACGATATCCGGGCTATCCCCGATGGTTAGATCATGCTTCAAAACTTCGTCTGCATCCTCGCTATCAATATTTCTTAATATTACCTTTACTCCACTTTCTAAAGTATAACGATTGCTTAAAAGCTCCAGTTCATTGAATTCCTCACTATTTAACGATACTGTTATGCGCAGGCTATCTATAGTTCCCTCTTCCCCTGAAGAGGGGTTTGTCGACTGACTTTGTGGTTTTTTCATAGGATGTGGGTCGTTATTGGTACTCAATTCCATACTGGGTGACAAGCTTGTCAGCGATAGTAGTAAAATTGCAAAAAGCAGCCAATAATTTTTGCGTTTCAGCACAATTCCCCACCTTCCCCATGATTCGTCACCCCTATTTTACCAAACCAGCCGCTGCTTGTCTTTAGAATGTGAAAACGTTCTCTTTCTATTATATAGGGGAAACGACGAAGGAGTTTATTCGTGCATAATTCTTTGGTGAGCGAAGGGCGCTCCGTGTGCGGATTATTCTTCCGATCGCTGTTGTCCCCAGATTTATTGATTATATATCTTATCGGTATAAATCTGAAGACAAAGGCGAGCGCTGTCGCTTCTCCAGAACAATTCCTCCCCCTCCGCTAACCGCTCTCCATTTATGTATCATAACCTACTAAATTCCTCCGCCGTTTCTGGGCGGGCAGGAAAAAGCCGGGAGTTATGCTTCTCCCGGCTGAGATTGAAGATAGGAATAGGTTAGAGAAGATCCGCTGCCAATTGGGCCAAGCGGGAACGCTCGCCTTTTTCCAAAGTAATATGTCCGCTAATCCCTTGCTGCTTAAACTTCTCAACAATATAACTAAGTCCGTTACTCGCAGCATCCAAATATGGATGATCGATTTGCTCCGGATCCCCCATAAGAATCACTTTGCTTCCTTCACCCGCTCTGGAGACGATTGTCTTCACCTCATGACGGGAAAGGTTCTGAGCTTCATCAATAATAATGAACTGCGCAGGGATTGAACGGCCACGAATATAAGTTAAGGCTTCTACCTGTATGCTGCCTAAGCCCATTAAGATTTTATCGATATCGCCAGCTTTTTTGGTGTCGAACAGAAACTCCAGATTATCATAAATAGGCTGCATCCAGGGTCTGAGCTTCTCATCCTTCTCTCCGGGTAAATAACCAATGTCTTTACCCATAGGAACTACTGGACGAGCAATAAGCAGTTTTTTGTATTTATGCTCATCCTCAACTTTGAATAGTCCGGCAGCAAGCGCCAATAATGTCTTCCCTGTACCAGCCTTACCCGTAATGGTTACAAGCGGGATTTCATCATTGAGAAGCAGCTCCAATGCCATTCGTTGCTGAGCATTTCGGGCGCTGATCCCCCAAACTGAATCATTGCCCAGATAAAGCGGCTCCAGACGGGTCGCATCACTATTCACTTTGAGAAGAGCTGATTTGCCCGTGCCTATCTCATCCTTGAGGATCACAAATTCATGTGGGTACAAGGGATATGACAACCCGAGCTGTTTAACCGTTAAAGAGCGGTGACTGTAATATTCATCAATCAATGCCGGATGTACCTGCAGAGATTGGTAACCAGTGTAAAGTTCATTTAAATCTCCAGTGCGATCTGACAAGTAATCCTCTGGCGTAATTCCTAGCACATCCGCTTTAATACGAACCAGCACATCCTTACTCACAAGCACTACGGGACGCGGATCAGGCTTCTCTTTCTCTTCGATTAAATAGTTGAGAGCTACAGCCAAAATCCGATTGTCGTTAGATACCTCACCAAACATTTCCTGTACCTTCACAAAACTGCGATGGTTAAGTTCTACCTTCAGCTTGCCTCCATGCTCCAGCTCCACACCACTATGCAAATGACCTAGCTCACGAAGTCCATCGAGCAATCGGGAAACCGTGCGGGCATTTCGACCGATTTCGTCAGCGTTGCGCTTTTTGGAGTCGATTTCTTCCAGCACAACCGCCGGAATAACCACCTCATGCTCCTTGAAAGAGAAAATCGAATTGGGGTCGTGCAAAAGCACGTTGGTATCTAGCACAAATATCTTGTTCATATTATCCCCTCCACAGCGCCTGGTTTGATTGATCATACATAACTCTTTCCGCCAAGGGAAAAGATAAGGTACAGAAACGATCTTGGCTGAAAGGAGTAATCACATATGAGAAAATCAATGTGTCTGTTGCTGGTACTGCTGCTATTGACAAGCTGCGGTATCGCTAATAAAAAGACATCACCCTCTCCTCAGAATAAACAATCTGCGAATGCTGTAAAGGGTACGGGAAACCATGAGGTTCGGCAATTGGCCAACGATGGTGCAACTAATCCTAAGGCCACCTCAAAAGCTGGTCACACCGTCAGTGTTAAGGGCGAAAGTGAAATTGCACTTAAGGACCATTTTGAACAGTTGGCCAAAAGAGTTCCTGGTGTGAATGGTGCACACTGTGTAGTCATGAACAAGGTAGCCATTGTAGGTCTTGACGTAGAAGGTTCTCTAGACCGATCACGTGTTGGAAGCATTAAATATTCTGTAGCGGAAGCTATCCGCAAAGACCCTAGAAGCGTACGTGCACTTGTCACTGCCGATATGGATCTCTCCAGCCGCTTAGCGGACATGAGCCGTCACATCTCTCAAGGACATCCAATTTCCGGATTCTCATCCGAACTGGCTGATATCATCGGTCGAATCATGCCGCAGCTGCCAGAGGATACTAAGCCGATTAAAAATGCACAGTAGAGGACAAAAAAAGCCCAGTGATATTCTCACTAGGCTTTTTTCATGGCAGCAAATACTTGTCCGTCCAGCTTCTCAGCGGCACGTCCATCATAAACCTTTGCATATCTTGGGGCGGATTCAAGCTGCGCTCCATAAAAAAGCGCGTTACGCACCGCCATAATTTCAACATCAAAGCAGCACATCTTGAAAGGTACATCCTGAAGTGGATCCTGCTTTACAACGGCATTGCCGTTAATAGCATAGACAGTGCCCTCACCGAACACAGTGACGGTTACTAACGGGTTGACCTTCATGTTGTTCACGAGTCTGGAACGATGATCTACAGCCAGACGCACAGTACTAGGACTAACTGCATAAATCCACGAAATGGCCGTGGACGTTGGACCTCCTGATTCCGCATCAACTGTGTTGAGAAGAACAAAAGTTTCCGATTGCAGCATCGATAACAAGGTTTCGTTCAGCTGAGCAACGGCTTCGGACATAAGTACTGGCCCCCTATGCGGCGTAAATTCATTCAATTTATTATATTATAGCACAGGCTGAAACTTGCATTCAATTTTAGGGCGAAGTGTTATTAAGGATTTTAAGGCGCCTCAGTGGATTCTGAAGTGGAATTAGCAGAAACTCCTGCTAATCGATCCTGCAAGCTTTTCTTGGCAGCCTCAAGCTCCTCATCATTAATATATACATACGGACTTCGCCACGTTCCAGTCACGGGCTTGAATTCGATATCATCTTTGGAAATCTTCCAATAAGTCGCAATCATATCTTTAATCTGCGAATTTTCGATATCAGTCTTCATATTACTATCCACTGCGTCAAGTACCTTGCCTATTTTTAATACTCCACCAAGCGATTGCATCTGATCCACCAGTGAATGAAGGACCTCATTCTGACGTTTGTTCCGATCAAAATCGTCTGAACCCTTAGTCTTAGGCTTGCAATTAGATTTACGGTATCGCACATAATCTAGCGCTTTATCTCCATCAAGCTCCGCCGGACCTTTTTTCAAATTGATATTCGTACCGTCGACGCTGTCTGTATAACACATATTATCGCTAATGTTGACTTTGACTCCACCAAGCTCGTCCACCACATCGCGGAAGCCTTGAAAATCCAGAATCGTTGTATAATCTACGTCAATATCTAGATATTTCCCCATCATTGTCTTCATCTCATCTTCTGCCAAAATACCAGAAGAATCTTCTTTCCCCTTAAAGCGAGCATAGAATTCGTTAATCTTCGTTTGCTTGTATCCATTGAGCTCAACTAAGGTATCGCGCGGAAGAGAGACAATGGTTGCTGATTTTGTCTTAGGATTAAGCGCTGCAACCATAATAACATCTGTCAATCTAGATTGATGTTTTGGTCTATTATCCGTACCCAGGATAAGCATCGTCAGTGGTTTTTCTGTAGCCGAATGTCCTGGTGCAACCGTTCCTTTACTACCTGCATTAAAGACCCCATTTTCAAGCTTCCAATACAGATAGCCCCCGTAGCCCAATACGCCAAGAATCGCAATAATGAGTAAGGTTAACAGGATTCTAACTAATCTGCCAAAAAAGCCTCTCTTTTGCGGTTTCTTCTTTTTTTTCTTAGGAGCACCCTTCACAGGCTGTTTTCTATTATTCGGTTGTTGACCACTTGCTCGTGGAGGTAAACTGCTGTTTCGTGTACTCATAGTAGAATAAAGTCCTCTTCATTTCATTTGGAATTAAAATTGCTACACTTAAATAGACGTTGCATAAGCAGTAAAAGTTTCGATTACTGTCTTTTTGCTGCAGCTGCAGCCTTTCTCTTCTGTCGAGCTTCTACGATATAACGTATCCGTACCATCAGCATTAATCCGACGGCGACCAGCAGACACTGAATGATCGGTAGCTTATCATGTTGAAAAATGAGGAGCATGCCGGAGCCGATTGCCATCATTATGTACAGCATAATCTCTTTGCCAATCGATAACTTTTGATTCACACGAAATACCTGATTATACACAAATGTAAGCAATATAAAAATAACAATATAAGCGACGATTGGATGCTCAGCAAACCAGACTTGCATAGATACCGCACTCCTCCCAAATTTAAGATACGTTTACATTATATCATCAGTAAGGGAAGTTTTTGTTATAAAAAAACCGCCGAAAGTTAAACCTCCGACGGCTCTTTACTATAATAAGCTGATCTTACGCGTTTGCTTGTGCCATTTTACGTTGCTTCTCTACACGTTCGCGTTCGCCTTTGTTCAGAATCTTTTTGCGCAAGCGAATGGATTTAGGTGTGATTTCACAATATTCATCATCATTCAAATATTCAAGTGCGCCTTCCAAAGAGAAGGTACGTGGTGTCTTCATTTTTACAGTATCGTCCTTACCTGAGGTACGCATGTTGGTAAGTGCTTTTTCTCTACAGATGTTAACGATAATATCGTTATCACGGGTATGCTCGCCTACGATCATACCTTCATAAATTTCTGTACCTGCATCCAAGAAGAGAATACCACGATCCTCAACGCCCACTATTCCATATTGTGTTGTTGATCCAGTCTCACTGGCTACAAGCACACCTTGATGACGTCCGCCAACTTGACCAGCAACCAGTGGAGCGTAGCTGTCAAAAGCATGGTTCATAACGCCGTAACCACGTGTCAAAGTCAAGAAGTAAGTGTTGTAACCAATCAAACCACGTGCAGGAATCAGGAACTCCAAACGTACTTGACCCGTACCGTTGTTAATCATGTTGACCATTTCGGCTTTGCGAGTGCCCAGACTTTCCATAACAGAGCCCATGCTTTCTTCAGGAATGTCAATCATAAGACGCTCAAGTGGCTCCGATTTAACACCATCGATTTCTTTAATGATTACTTGTGGTTTAGAAACTTGCATTTCATAACCTTCACGACGCATATTCTCGATCAGAATACCAAGGTGAAGCTCACCGCGTCCAGAAACGATAAATGCATCAGGACTATCCGTTTCATCCACACGCAAACTCACATCTGTCTCAAGTTCTTTAAAGAGACGCTCACGCAGTTTACGAGAAGTTACCCATTTACCTTCTTTACCAGCAAAAGGACTGTTATTCACAAGGAAAGTCATTTGCATCGTAGGCTCGTCGATCTTAAGAACAGGCAGTGCTTCTGGATTCGCTGGATCAGCAATGGTCTCACCAATGTTAATGTCCTTGATCCCTGCGATAGCAACGATATCCCCTGCGCCCGCTTCTTCTGTTTCAATACGTTTTAAACCTTGGAACCCGAACAATTTCTCAATACGTGCGGTTTTACTCTTACCGTCACGCATAATTACAGTTACAGATTGACCTTGTTTGATCACACCGCGGTTTACACGGCCAATAGCAATACGACCCAAGTATTCGTTATAATCCATCAACGTTACGAGGAATTGAAGCGGGTCTTCTACACTTTCAGTTGGAGCTGGGATATGCTCAACGATTGTTTCGTAAAGTGAAAGCATTGTCTCATCTTGCTTCTCAGGAACCATGCTTGATGTACCATTAAGAGCAGATGCATAGACAACCGGGAATTCCAATTGTTCGTCATTTGCTTCAAGTTCGATGAACAAATCGAGCACTTCATCAATAACTTCCTTAGGACGAGCAGCTGGACGGTCAATCTTGTTCACGACAACGATCGGTGTAAGTTTTTGTTCCAATGCTTTACGCAGAACGAATTTCGTTTGCGGCATGCAGCCTTCATAAGCATCAACAACCAGCAATACACCGTCAACCATTTTCATAATCCGTTCTACTTCGCCACCGAAGTCAGCGTGTCCAGGTGTATCCACAATATTGATCAAAAACTCTTTATAAGTAATTGCTGTATTTTTAGCTAGGATTGTAATTCCGCGTTCCCGCTCGATATCGTTAGAGTCCATAGCGCGTTCTTGTACGTGTTCGTGTGCGCTGAAGATCCCCGATTGCTGAAGAAGCTGATCGACGAGTGTTGTTTTGCCATGGTCAACGTGGGCAATGATCGCAATGTTGCGAATATCTTTTCTTGAATGCATGATTTGTATCCAAATCCTCTCATTTATCAAATTAAAACTGTTAAAATTCTTAGCATGTCACGGCAGTCTCACAAAAGAAGCGCCAGGCAGAAAGCCGACGCTTCAACATAACATTAATATTATAGTGAAAGCACTATGAAAAGCAAGTCTTTTTATGAAAAAAACAGTTGGCAAATTCCGTTTTTTTTCACAAGATCCAACATTAATTAACTTCGATACCATCTATTTCGGCCACGAGTTCTACCCCGACCTGTAATCAGCCAAATTCCTGCCACGATGAATACAATACCAATTAGATAGATCACACCCGTACCCATAAGACTGAAAATACAAAGCGCTATGCTTAGAACGCCTAATATTACAGCAATTGCAGATAGTCCCCCTGACCGTCTTGGAGAATTTATGGAATATTCATACAGACCTACGGCAATGCCGAGCAGAAGCACAGGCCATAAATATTTCATAAGCCCCCATCCCCATATATTGCAAAGACCAAACAATAAACCATATACCGTTAATATTCCCGCGGGAATCAATACTGTTGCCGAAGCGCGGCGGCTAAAAAATAACATATGTAGAACCAATCCTGGAAGTAAAATCACTAGCGGCCAAAGGGCTCGTCCCAAAAATCCGAAGACCCCCAGCTTACCGAATAAAATCAAGACGCCCGCAGCTACAATGAATATACCTAGTCTCATGTCATTCTTGGAAGACATCCTTCACCCATCCCTTCAAATTCACGTCTACCTCATTACCTTGCCGTCTCATACCCAGAAAACGACAGGATTCTTATTCATATATTATCTGAAACATACACAAAATGCCATCACTGACCATGCAAAATATCCCCACAAAGTGGCGCTTTGCTTCGATGCGTACTCAGGTACTTTGCGGGGCCCCAAATATATACTTTCTGATACGCAAAAAAAGGACGATTCCAATTTATGGAGATGTCCTTGTAGTATTGCCTTTTATTGCAATTTATTAACCTACTGATGTTGTTCTTCGTTTAATTGCTCCAGTAACAACTACTAATATTCCTAAAGCGATCGGCAGTATGGAATGCGTGGATGGGAGCAAAAAGGAGAGCATTGTCCCTAATTTTGCATCCTGAAGCATCATATCACCTGCTGTAAAGGCTAAAATATAAGCGCCTATAAATACGAGTATCGGAAATCTATGCAGCCACCCCACAATGAGGCCACTTCCCCATACTACAATCGGAATGCTGAGCGCAATCCCGATGACAATTAAAGCCAAATCCCCTTTGGCTAGACCGGCAATTGCCAGGACATTATCAAGACTCATAATAAAATCAGCCACGAGAATCGTTCGGATGGATTTCCATACGGAGGATGTTTCCGCGACTCTAAGGTCCTCCTCTTCTTCCAGCAGCAGCTTGAACGCAATCCATAGCAGCAGAATTCCTCCTCCAGCCTGGATATAAGGGATTTTCAACAGTAATACTGCGACAAAAGTAAGCAAGCAGCGCAGAATAACAGCTCCCGCAGCTCCCCACCATACCGCAATCTTCCGGTGCTTCTCCGGAAGGTCCTTACTGGCCATCGCGATGACCATAGCATTATCTCCACTCAGCACAAGATTGATCATCAATATTTCACCAAGGAGCAATAATGATTCCATTCGCTTTTACCTCCCCGAATCACATGTAACTACATGTATGTTCGGAAGTGACAAGCTATGCTTCCTGTCCAACTTTTTTTTGAGGATGAAAGCATGTATGCCCCTTTTTTTGCGTATACAAAACTAAGCATATCTTCGTGCTCATCTTAACTAACTTTAGGGGTGACTATGCCTTGAATACATCCATATGGGAGTTTGTATTATCACTGCTCAATATTATTTTTCTAGATCTCATTCTGGCGGGAGACAATGCCATAGTCATCGGACTTGCTGCGCGTAATTTGCCGAACAGCACTCAAAAAAAAGCAATTGTGCTTGGAACAGCAGGTGCCGTCGTATTACGGATTTTCGCAACGGTTCTGGTCGTATGGTTATTAAAAATCCCTTGGTTACTGCTGGCAGGCGGGATTTTACTTATTCTAATTGCCTATAAGCTGTTAACAGATGAGAACAATTCAACGAATATCAAGGCTGGTCAAAGCTTAGGGGCCGCTGTGGGTACAATCATTCTAGCCGATGCTGCGATGGGACTGGATAATGTCATCGCCATTGCGGGAGTCGCTAAGCACAATATCTCTCTAGTTGTTATAGGACTGTTAATCAGCGTTCCAATTGTGGTCTGGGGAAGCACTCTCTTTATTAAATTAATCAACAAATATCCATGGATTATTTATATTGGCTCAGCAGTCCTAGGGTTTACAGCCTCAAGCATGATTACAGATGAGCAGCAGCTATCCCCATTTTTTGAGCAGCATCCACTATTGAGAGCTCTATTTATATTTGTGATCATTGTTGGCATCTTAATTGGAGGACACTGGAGACGCCAATCAAGCCATAATAATTCAAAAAAGCTGCCTCAACCGTAGATGTTGCTACGAATGAGACAGCCTTTTGTTCATAATATTAGAACCATTCTTCCTGTAATCCAGCTTGAGCACTTACTACATCTTTAGGCTTCTCATCTCCATACGGAGTGATCAGCACAGTCTCCGTGGCTTCAATCGCTGCGTCCAGCAATGCAGAATATCCAGGTAGCGTAGCTTCAATCTTATCTACAATCCGTAAATTCGGATTCGTTGTAGGTGATTTAGGTACAAATAATGTACAGCAATCCTCATAAGGAAGAATTGACAGGTCATAGGTGCCGATATTCTTAGACAGCTCTACAATATCACTTTTGTCCATCATTACCAGCGGACGTAAAAGAGGAAGTTCTGTCGCACGACCGATCACATTCATACTTGGTAACGTCTGGCTAGCAACCTGTCCAAGACTTTCACCGGTTACAATCGCGAGGGCACCCTCACGTTCAGCAAGCTGTGTAGTAATTCTCAGCATAGCTCGTCGCATCAACGTAATAATCAGATTATCCTGACCTATTCCGGTAAAAGATGTCTGCACCTCTGTAAAAGGTACTAAGTGTAGCTTGATGACTCCCGCATATCGTGACAATACCCGCGTAAGATCAACCACCTTTTGCCGGGCAAGCTCACTCGTATAAGGATAACTATAGAAATGTACGCACTCCACTTCGAGTCCACGACGCATGGATGACCAACCGGCTACAGGACTATCAATGCCTCCGGACAGCAATAACATCGCTTTTCCATTCGTACCAAGCGGAAATCCACCAACACCAGCAATATTTTCACAAAATATAAAAGTATGACCTTGACGAATTTCGACTTTCAGCTCCAATTGAGGTGACTTTACATCCACAGTAAGTCCGGAATAGCCTTGCAGCAGTGGTGTCGAGACTAGCTTATTCATCTCCATGGAGCCATATGGGAACTCTTTCCACACCCGGCGTGCATTAACTTTAAATGTAGTTCCCGGTGCAGGAGCGATGATCTCCAAAAAATGACGACTGACAGCCACAATATCCTCGAGATCTGACTTGGCCACCTTTACCGGACTGACAGAAGCGATTCCGAATACATTCTTCAATGCTTCTACCAATGGGGCAGCAGTTTCTCCATTCAGTTCCACGTAAATTCTTCCAAATTCTTTGGTTAGAACCACCTTTGGATATGGCTTAATCATTTCTTTCACATGACGTAGTACCGTTTTCTCAAATCTGGCACGGTTTTTGCCCTTTAATGTAAACTCCCCGAAACGCAAAAGCAGCATATCGGCATAATCAATACTATTGGCACTGCCTTTAGCAGATTCTTGATTCATCACACTCATTAGTTACTTCATACCTCCTTCAGCAATCTTTAAAGCTCGTACCGCAGTAATTAGTGCATTCTCAAGCGCCGCGACATCATCTTCAGTGTGACTATCACCGAAACTGATGCGAATGCCACCTGAAGCTACAGAGATATCTTTCCCCATAGACAATAGAACACGACTAGGTTCTGCCAGCCGGGAGGAGCAAGCTGATCGAGTAGAAACAGCCATCCCTAGTTCCTCCAGCTTACGGGCGAACACTTCCCCTTTCATGCCAGGGTATGAGAAATGCACAATATGAGGGGCTCCATCCTCTCTGCTGTTTATAACAAATTCAGGAACGCTGTGCAAGAAGCGTAACAGCCGATCCCGAAGTGGGAGCAATCGGGCATAGAAGGTTTCGCGCTGCTCAACACCCATCCGCACGGCTTTGGAAGAAGCAACAATTGCAGGTACATTCTCAGTTCCAGCACGTAGTCCCTCTTCATGAGAACCACCTGAAAGTAAAGGGAACAGTTGAATTCCTTCTTTAATATAGAGAAGCCCCGCTCCGCGAGGACCTCGAATTTTGTGAGGAGACAAGCTGTAAAGATCCGCTTTCCATCCTTTGAGGTCAACAGCAAGCTTACCATATCCCTGAACGCCATCCACATGAAATAAGGTTCGTGGATTTACGGATTTAATCAGCCTGCCAATCTCCATCAGCGGCTGTACTGTTCCAATTTCATTATTTACATGCATCACACTTACGAGTACGGTATCACGCCGTACTGCAGCAGCCACTCGCTCTGGATCAATCATTCCAGTGCTGTCAGGCGCTACAAAAGTAATCTCCCAGCCATTTTGCTGCAGCTGCAGACAACTTTCATACACAGAGGGATGCTCTATTTCTGTAGTTATCAGATGACGTCCTCTTGATTGATATTGCAAAGCAGCACCTTTAATGGCTAAATTGTTACTCTCCGTAGCCCCAGATGTAAATAGGATCTCCTTTGGTTGTACAGATAACGCAGCTGCACATACTTCTCGTGAACGCCTGATCAGCTTTGCCGCTTCACTACCGGCACGGTGTAAGGAGGACGGGTTAGCATAATGCAGCTTCATAATTTGTTCCATCGTCTTCACCACGTCTTCATAGGGTGGTGTGGCGGCGGCATAATCCCAGTAAAGCATATATCGATTATCTCCTTTACTTCTTTAAAGTACAGAATCATTCTTTTTTAAATTTCGAAAAAGGATCAAACGGTGATCCCAAATACCAACATGTGGTTTAAGGGAAATACCTGTTTGATCCTTTTTATTATACAGCGTATTCCGCGCGAGCGCGTTCTATTTTAGTGAGATAAGACTGCGTCTCTTTAGGGAGCAGTTTAAGTTTCTCCAATAATTCTTGATCATTGCTTACTCCAAGGTTAATTACCCTTGCAGGCCCTGCATTGTAAGCCGCTAATGCCATCTTTTCCTGTCCGTCAAAGCGTTTCAATTGATAAGACAGATAGCGTACACCACCATCAATATTTTGAGCAGGATTGAATGAATCAGAAACCCCTAAACCACGCGCTGTTCCATCCATTAATTGCATTAATCCTTTAGCACCAGCCGAAGAGACAACGTTTGGATTAAAGGAAGATTCTGTATCAATCACAGCTTTTATCAAATCGACTGGCACCCCGTACTTAGCACTCGCCGTTTGAATCAGATCATCATAGCTTGTTGGTTTAGTATCCGTTATTTCCCCGGAAATTACACTATCGATGCTTTCAGCTGTTCCGATCTGTTGCCATAACAAGCTACTAACTGATGAAGCATCCGGAAGTGACGTCAAGAAGCTTGTATCCCCGCCATTAGACGAGTTAGAAGATAAAGCTTGAAGCATTGCTGCAAATTGAGAGGCTGACGCGCCCGATCTTTTAGTTTCATTTGCTGAGCTACTCTTGTCGGTTGCACTCTTTAAGCTTACCCATTTAAGCTGCCCTAACCCATTGGTTACAGCGGGATTAATCTCCATACCGGCGCACTCCTTTGATCCTGTTGAATCATATCTATTGGTCTAACCTTAGATTTCGATGAATTACGGCTTAATATTACATTTTATCCGAGATTATTGCTATATGCTGGAATGAAAAACAGACTTCAGACCCTGATATTTAGGTCTAAAGCCTGTTATAATTCAAACTTACCAGTTCATTTTTAGCGAGCAAAGGGTATCATCACAAAGTAACTAAGTGTGGATACAATCCCTAACCCCATCGCCCATGCCCCAAGCGTTTTTTGCTCCTTGGCATATGCATAATAACCAATCACAACTGAAATGGGCCCAAGTATGATGGACCAGAGAAACAAGGAGGCAATACCCATAGCTAGCCCAGTATAACCTATCGCTTTGCTTCCACTATATTCCTCTTCATGCTCCTTAGCTTCACTCGCCACGCGTGGTGTTGTATCCCGGATCGGCATCGAAACCGGATTCACCTCTGCGGCATATTCCTCTTGATGTTCTCTGTCCCGGCGTGGATAGTCTACTCTGCGCGGACGCAAAATAACTTTTCTCGGACCGGATTGTTCATTTGATGAACCTGATTCATGTTCCTTTTCTCTGTCCATTAGGGCGGCCTCCTAGGAGTTCGGCTTAAATGTTAAACAGCATGTTGCAGACGATGTTGCGACTTGATCGTGGTGACCTTCATTCGTCATTTCTTCAGCATATTCTTCTTTAAATCCACTGCCAGCGTGCTTGTCGATCTCAATAATAATTTCTTCTGCCCGGCATAAATTATGCTCGCCCCAATAATGACAATTGCTTACACTGCATTTGACTAATGGCTTTACACTCGACATATTTATCACCTCGGCTTCATTATGTCCGCACGATTTACCCCCTATTCGACAGGATGGTTTCCAGTTGATGTAACGATGCCCACGCAAAATATCCCCACAAAGTGGGGGGGTGCTTCGATACGTACTCAGGTACTTTGTGCGGGCTCCAAATATATAAATTCTAATACGTCAAAAAAGGATCAGCCCTCGTCATTATGACGAAGTGCTGATCCTTTACACGAACTAGTGAACTGTTAAACCTGATTTTGCATACGTTTCTCAGTCAAATAGTCGTTCTCATAATAAGTAAGGTCATCGCGTAGCTCTTCATAGGTCTTGGTAATTTCTAGAATGATATCACGCGCCGGACGAACTGGCTTTTTACGGAAACGGATAGCATCCTGTCCAGTATAAGCATAACGTCCATCTTCAGAATAGCTTTCATTCTTTGGATAGAAGAAGTTATTCACGCCATAGTGATATACATTATAAAGCGCTTTCTGCGCAAAAGATTCATCGAATGTAGCACGACGCAGCGCAACTCCCAGCTTCTCATAAGACATTTCCGAGAACACTAACAGATGACGGACATCGGACAGAAATCCTTGATAAAATTGTACAGTTTCTTCATCATCTTCTGTTACAAGCTGAGGCAATGCATGCTCGTTCAGAAAAATTTCCATCTTATCAATCACATCTTTAAGTTTGTCTCTCGTCGATTCACATAATTTCTGCACATTGGCTGCTGACATGGCGGTTGCTCCCCCTTATTATTCCCTGCTCTTGTAGTCAATAAAGTTAATCTTATGAAGAAATAGTCTTTAGACATATCTCTTTATTCTTGCAATATCAGGATGCAAACACAGAGAAGTCTAACCTTCTGAAAATTAAAAGAACATCTATCGACGTATCTCCTGCAATATCAGGATGCGAACTCAAGATGCTTATTCTCTCTGATATTATCATAAAAAACGTTAGGAAGGTATCCTTTTCTAAGATGCATAAAACATACGCTCTCTTCTAAACCTATAGGCATTACAATGCGTAGAGGAGCGGAAATCATGTCACGTAAAAATCTAACGGTTGCAGGTTTGGTAACAGCTGCGTTCACAGTTGTATTACTTACCTTTGCGCTACGTCCTGCCACTAATGGGACGACGACCAGAGAAGTCGCTAATGTTGCTGTACCAAATCCTGCTCCAACTTCAGCCCTACATTCAGCACCAAACCCTTCACAGGAAAAATCATTGAAGAAAAGCTCCTTATCTCAAGATGTTGATGCGACGGATCATCTGAATAGAGTGGATGTCAGCAGACATTTGACTAAGCTCCTCTCTGAAACGGATGGAATGACTTCGCTTCATGATAAATCAGTGTATGCAAAACGTTTGCAGCAGAACCACGGATTTATCACTATGCTTATGTGGATTGATTTTCGCAAGCAAAAAACGGAAACCTTTAAGTCCTCTTCATTTCCTCAAGGAACCGAACAGGAGAATCAGCAGCTGCAAAAATATCTTAAGACGGCGAAATCAGCGATCCATGGTCATCAATCCTATGAATCTCCAACGTTTACAATCGGTAAGGAGAAATATTACTTTATCGCTCAGCGGAACAAAGAAAAAAATGTAGGCATCATTGCACTTATTAACCAAAAGGTGCTTGGTCGTGTGGCAGACCATCAGCTGAAGAACCTGCGTCTCATTCCTTATCCGAAGGAAGGTAAGTACCGTGTAGAATCCGTTCATACCGATAATTTAAAAGATATCACCGTTAAGACCGGTCATGATAACGAAAACGCCAGCCATTTTTATGAGAATGAAATTGTCGTACGTTTCCGCAACAACTCACCTACTCCGGGGCAGCTTCAAACGATAACCGCTGATATCAACGGCAAGAAGCCACGTAAGCTTGGGTATGCCTATATTTTCCGTTCGGAGAAGATGACTTATTATGAGCTCAAAGACTATTTCACCAATAAATGGCACCCCGAATATACGGAGCCTCACTATATGTATTTAACCAATGATACGATATCTAAAAACGCAGAGGGAACAGTTACTCCAAATGACATGTTATTCTCCACCTATCAATGGAATCTGCCAGCGATCGAAACGGAGCTGGGCTGGAATCTTTCTAAGGGAAGTAAAGAAGTGATCGTAGCCGTAGTGGATACGGGAGTCCAGATCAATCATCCGGATTTGAAGGGTAAGCTTTTGACAGGGTATAACGCGATCACCAATGGCTCCACTCCAGAAGATGATGTAGGACATGGCACACATGTATCTGGAATTATAGGCGCCCTGGTCAATAATGGAGAGGGAGTAGCTGGTATCAGCTGGTACAACAAGATCCTTCCGGTAAAAGCACTCGATAATTCAGGAGCAGGTACCACTTATTCTGTTGCAGAAGGAATCATTTGGGCAGCGGACAACGGTGCGAAAGTCATAAACTTGAGTTTAGGTAACTATGCGGATTCCCAGTTTCTTCATGACGCGATCAAATATGCCTACGACCGAGATATCGTCCTCGTATCTGCTGCAGGCAACGATAATACAGAACGACCAGGTTTTCCTGCTGCGTATCCCGAAGTGATTGCAGTAGCTGCAACAAATGCTTCAGGGGAAAAAGCTTCCTTCTCCAACTACGGCGATTATATTGATGTCGCAGCACCCGGAGAAAGCATAGCAAGCACTTACCCAGACAGCCAGTATGCCGCGTTATCCGGTACATCGATGGCCAGTCCTCATGTCGCTGCGCTGGCGGGTCTGGTGCGTTCACTAAATCCGAATCTAACGAATACGGAAGTTATGGATCTTATGACCAAAAATGCTGTTGATTTAGGCACTCCCGGGCATGACAAATATTTTGGCTGGGGTCAGGTCGATATCTATAAAACATTGCAAGCCGCTAGCGGCAATCAGGTTCCACTACAGCTATGGCCACAGCATGTACAAAAACAAATGAATCAATTGAAACAAAGATTAAGTAACTCTAAGTAACAACCTTAACCACCCATCTGCAAAAATCTACCAAGTAAACGGAGAAATAATCGTAAGCCTTCCTCCATATCCGTTTCATTCATTTGTGAATAACACAAACGGATATGCCGGGAAGGGGTCTCCGCAGAGTAACAAACATCACCCGGTAAAAAAGAAATGCTCTCCTGTTCGGCCAGCTCATGTAGCCTTCCGATATCAGGTGAAGCCGGCAACTCCAGCCAGAGATTAAGACCACCCTCTGGGAGAATATATTTTACTCCAGGCGGCGCGTAAAGCTTCAGAAGCTTCGCCGCCTTTTCCATGCGACCACGGAGTGTAACTCGTAACTGAGCAGCATAGGTTTCATACTTGCCCGCTATGAATGGCAGTACCGCCCTTTGTGTAAGCAGCGGACTCCCTAAATCACTTGCGGACTTGGCAGCGATAAGTCGTGACAGAATATTCCCACTAGCGGCTACACAGGCAATTCTGCAGCCGGGTGCAATAACTTTACTGAAACTCTTCATATATACTACATGCCCTTCGGAATCCATCGATTTGATCGTAGGCGGCGGAGGCGCATGGAAATATAAATCACTAAATGGATCATCCTCAACAATAAGGCAACGGTAACTGCGGGCTAATTCCAGCAGACGTTGTCTTCTTGCTATGCTCATGGTTACTCCACTTGGATTCTGAAAAGTAGGGATTGTATAAATTAGCTTAGGCGGTCTTTGATCACACATTCTTGTGAGAATATCCACCCGCATCCCTTCACCGTCCGTAGGTACAAAAATCATCTCTGCACCTCGTCCTGCAAAAACATCTATAGCTCCTGTATAACTAGGAGCCTCAAGATACACTGTGTCCCCAGGTCCGACAAACGTACGAGCAACCAGATCAATGCCTTGCTGAGTTCCGCTTGTGATCATTACATCAGAGGAAGTAAGTGCAATTCCACGTGTTTTTAAATGATCTCTCATAATTCCTCGCAGCTCCAGATCACCTTGGAAGTTCCCATAGGTTGCCATAAGCTCCGGCTGCTGCGTAACTAATGATGCGAAGGAGTCCCCAATATTTTTTAGAGGAAGTAACTCACTATGAATTGCAGCTATATGAAAGGGATACTTAACTTCAGAGTAATCAAAATTGCGCCAAAGCTGAGCTCGCGGCAAATAATCATCATATACATCCTGCCAGCGACCATCTTCCTGACATCTGGTGTGTTCAGGGTCGGCTACAAAGCAGCCTTTTCCTTGTCTGCAATAAATAAGTCCCCGCTTCTCAAGCACATCGTATGCCTTGCTTACTGTAACCTGGCTTACTCTCAAAGCTGTAGCCAAACTTCTTACGGAGGGCAGCCGGACACCTTGCTGGAGCAATCCTGATGAGATCCGCTGACTTAGGGTTTCACTGATTTGATGAGGCAGAGATTTACTGCTGGTTCGAATCAAATCGATATGCATGAACCCCTCACCTCCACTGTTATATTCAACGCTTTACTGTTATACAGTACTCCTATTATGATAGCACCAAATCGAAAGGTGGAGAACTCATTTATGGATATCAAATACTCGGCCGCAGCCAATCATCTAGGATCGTCAGCCGTTCGTGAGATTCTAAAGGTTACACAGGGCAATGACATTATTTCACTTGCAGGCGGGCTGCCTGGGGAGGATTTGTTTCCCTTGGAGGCAGTACGAGACGCTTATAACCGTGTACTCTCCAGCGATACCTCAGCGCTTCAATACGGACTAACCGAGGGCTTTACTCCACTACGTGACAAAATCGCTGAAAGACTTACTCGGCAAGGAATCCCTGTAACAGCGTCTGAGATGATTCTGACCACAGGTTCCCAGCAAGCCATAGATCTACTATGTAAAATACTACTTGATCCCGGTGATGCTGTACTTGTTGAAGCCCCCACTTATCTAGCAGCTTTACAGGTACTCGGCTCTTACCGAGCTGATATTCATACGATAAATAATGACGAGCAAGGCATTCTGCCAGATCACCTGGAAGATCAAATACAAAAATTACGGCCCAAACTCCTATATGCAGTTCCGACCTTCAACAATCCTTCAGGAGCAACCTGGAGTAAGGAACGCCGTGAAAAAGTGGTGGAAATTTGCCGCCGCTACAATGTTCTTATCTTGGAGGATAATCCCTACGGTGAAATAACCTTTGAGGAGAATAAAGATCTTTATCCACCCTCACTAGCGTCCATCGACAGAAGTTATGGTGGCGATTATTGTGTCGCTTACACTGGAACTTTTTCCAAAATCGTAGCCCCTGCCCTGCGTACCGGCTGGATTATCGGCAATTCCAATCTAATCAAGACCATCGCCAAAGCAAAGCAAGCAGCTGATCTGCATTCTAGCACCATTGACCAGCGCGCTTTAGATGAACTGCTGCTGCATTTCGATATTGAGCAGCATATCCGTGTCATCTCACGAGAATATTATTCTCGAATGAAGCTCTTATCGGCGGAACTCCGATCACAGAACTGGGAAAGAGCTCATTTTCTGGAGCCACGAGGCGGTATGTTCCTATGGCTAACGCTTTCCCAAGAGATCAACACGAAGGAATTACTTCCTCTAGCAGTAGAGAACGGTGTTGCTTTTGTTCCAGGTGAAGTGTTCTATTCATCACAGCCCCTTAAGAATAAGATGCGTCTGAATTTTACACATACGCCACCTGAGCTTGTACCCGTTGCTGTTCAGCGTCTGGAGAAGGCATTGGTACAATGGCGGGAGAGTCAACCCTCCGTTCAATCGTAATCATGCTAAAAAACCCGGCTTCTTCATCCTTTATGGGATGAGTAAGCCGGGTTTTTTTTATTTCTCAGCCATGCTTAGAGTAATTTATTTCTTAGATACTTCTATGCTATCTTTATTGAGCCTAAAATATCCATTTTCAACGAAAGACATGATTCGACTGACACTTACCCCTGTTTGAAGGGATATATTTAATACCATCGTGTCGGGTGAAGTCTCTACGATACGCCTGATTCTCTGATACATCTCATCACAACTATTGCACATCCTCTTATTGTTTCGTTCATATAAATGTCCGCAGAACCCGCAAATCTGATAATTACCCATGCTACACGTTTCCCACTTTCTACATATCTTCTTGCCACGAGCATAAACACCTTCGGCGTCTTTATAAGGATGGTAAGCGTTGCGAGAAATATAAGGATAATGTATAAAGTGAAACTTATACTTTCTTATATTTTAAAAAAGCGACGTGATCCGGTTTCCCGAGATACGCCGCCGCTTGTATAGTTGTTGTTGTTATCATAACGTTGCAGTTAGGAAAGTTTGCCGTAAGCCGGGTTCTGTGCTCGTCGTGGTTCAATCGGGAACTACCCTCCCACCATAAGCGACAATCATCTATCTAGGCCGTACATTACTGCACAGCTCCAGCGACCAACCTAGACGCGCCTCAGGCTAAGGCTGCCTATTCCAATAAAGGAATCTGCTGCGTCTCATTAGGTCTTGCTCCAGATGGGGTTTACCAGGAACGAAGTCACCAGCGTTCCTCGGGGTCTCTTACACCTCGGTTCCATCCTTGCCTGTGCCGCCCTAAGGCGGCCATCGGCGGTCCATTTCTGTGGCACTATCCTTCGACTCGCGCCGACTGGACGTTATCCAGCATCCTGCCTTATGGAGCCCGGACTTTCCTCCCGTGACGTCTTCACGTCACCGGCGATTGTCTGTCAAACTTTCCGAACAACATTATATATTATACAGACATCACATGTCTGGCACAAGCATTATTAAATGGCAATTTTATAGGAACTTAAATGGCTCCGTATTCACCTGCGAAGCATGTACAGCTGTATCGTACTTATGCTCCACCAGTTTCCCAGTCATCCATTCTGCTACTTTCTCTTTCATGATCTTCTCTGCATTATGTCCTGGATCAATCAGAGTGATCCCAGCGAGCACGGCATCCTGTGCTGTATGGTAATCAAGATCTCCCGTAACCAACACATCCGCACCGCGGAAAATAGCACTGTTATAATACTTTCCACCCGAACCGCCGAGAACAGCCGCTTTACGAATTGGACGATCCAAATCACCCACAACACGTACATGGTCAACTTTCAGACCTTTTTTTACCGTCTCAACGAATTGCCCAAGTGTGGTAGGCTCTTTGAGCTTTCCAACCCGCCCAAGCCCTAAACTGCGGCCTTTAAGATCCATCGTGTACAAATCATAGGCAACCTCTTCATAAGGATGAGCCTTGAGCATAGCCTGTACCACTTTATTGCGGATACTGTGTGGCACGATTGTCTCAATACGGATCTCCTCAGCACGCTCCAGCTTCCCTTTTTCCCCGATATAAGGATCTGTGCCTTCTCCCGGAATAAAAGTCCCGTATCCCTCGATATTGAAGCTACAATGACTATAGTTGCCGATTGCCCCTGCTCCTGCATTCAAAATGGCATCTAGTACCTTCTGATGATGATCCTTCGGCACAAACACAACCAGCTTTGACAATTGCTCTGAATGAATGTCTTTGATAGGCACTCCGTTTTCTATGCCAAGTGCTTCCGCCATCCAATCGTTCATTCCACCTTCGGTAACATCCAAATTAGTGTGACTGATGTAAACCGCGATGTCATTTTTAATCAATTTTTCATACATCCGGCCCATTGGAGTGTCTGTTTGAATCCCTTGCAGCGGACGAAAAATAATCGCATGGTGGGCAATGATTAGATTACAGCCGAGACGAATTGCCTCTTCGACGACTTCATCATTAACATCCAGTGCAACCAGCACATTGGTTATTTCTTTCTGTAAGGAACCTAGTTGCAGACCGACTTTGTCCCAATCTTCAGCTAAATGCTTTGGAGCCAGCTGCTCCATATATTGAATTACTGTTTGTCCTTTGGCAAGCATTGCAGCACCTCCGTTATCTCCTTGATCTGTTCTCGAATTAATTTCCGTTTATTCTCCGCAGATTCGAGTTCTGAACGTGACAATGATGTCAGGATGCCTTCCAATTTCTGAATCTCTCCCTGCCACTTGGCAAAAAACACTTCATTCGGTGCTTGGATCAGAAAAGGCCCCATCTGCAGCAAGGTATCCTGACCACGAACCATAGCAGAATTACCTAGCGTTACCTCACGATATACATTGGCATTCGTAATTCCAGCATTAGTATCCTCTGGAACAGCTGTTAATACTTCATATAACTTGCCGTCTTCTTCCAGAATACTTTCAGCGGTAAGAACCCATTCATTATTTAACAGCCAGCGGCGCAAAATATCCTCGCCCACATTCGGTTGAAGTACCAGTGTTGTAACATCCTTTAGCTTGCCTTGACTCTGACCACGGTCTAAAATCGAAGCAATTAAAGCCCCTCCCATGCCAGCGATCGTGATACAATTAACTTCACCAGGTTCCAGTACCTCAAGGCCATCTCCTCGACGCACCGAGATTACCTTCCCTAGTCCGGCCTCTGCAACGCCCTTACAAGCAGCATCAAAGGGACCCGGGTTTACCTCACCTGCTACTGCGAATACAGCCTTACCGCTTTCTACAGCAGCCACAGGAAGCAGAGCATGATCAGAGCCGATGTCTGCCAACCTGCTTCCTTGCGGAATTTGTTCCAGCAATTGCTGAAGTCGATCTGATAATTTCACATTGTTCATGTTGCCACCCACGTTATCCATTTTTTTCGAAACAAGAACAGCAGGGCCAAGCCTACCGCAATTTTTAAAATTAGCATAAACGAAATCCACTGTGGATAATCCTGCCTCAATAAAAGAGCATCGAGTTCCGGCATCATCCATAGTGATACTCCCACTGCAAAAAAAACACTGGCAACGCCTTTAACTTTGTGATGTAATAGCCAGCTCAGCCACACCATCATTACACAGAGTGGAAGCCATAAGAGCTCAAGCTCTAGCATCGAAGCCTCAGGGCGTTTTCCACCGAAGAATCCCGCATATAATAAGGCCCAAAAAGCATAACCGCAATACTGCAGCAAGCCTATACGGAGCACAAATCCCAGAATACACCATAACAAGCCGCAAGCCCCAATCAGAATCGGTCTCCAGAGCTGAGGATCAAGATCATGCAAAGCAATCAGCCATAGCCCAAAACCAAGCGATAACACACTGCCCAGCCCCGCCAGGATAAGACTAATAACATGATTTCGGGTCCTGTAAACCGCTGAGTATCCATAACAAATAATTAATACGGATAGTGCTGTTGCAAGTTGCAAAGGCCAGGGAAAAACGCTAAAATAAAGACTAATCAAGAAAATCAAGGAAATAATTCCAAAACCAAACAGCCAAATTTTGATGTTTCCCTGCTGTAGATTCTTCAGCGAAATCGGATTTCTATCCTTCGCCGCAGCTTCATCATCATACAGGTTGGTTAAGAAGTCGCAATATTGCTCTGGTAGCAATCTGTTGTTTCTCCAATATTGAATCTCTTTTATAATAATTTCGCGTTTTTCCAAATTCACTGGCTCATCCTTCTTTCCAGATACACAGGGTCAGCACTTTTAGGGTCGTAATTCAAATAAAAGAACCTCCTGCTACTGAGCAGCAGAAGGTCCAGTTCATGAAATACTATTCAAGGAAATCCTTAAGCCGTTTACTGCGGCTAGGGTGACGAAGCTTACGCAATGCTTTAGCTTCAATCTGGCGAATCCGTTCGCGGGTAACACCGAACACTTTGCCCACTTCTTCAAGTGTTCTCGTCCGGCCATCATCTAGGCCAAAACGCAGACGAAGTACATTCTCTTCACGCTCCGTGAGCGTGTCCAGTACATCCTCCAGCTGTTCCTTCAGCAGTTCATAAGCTGCTGCATCCGCAGGAGCCAAGGCTTCCTGATCCTCAATGAAATCTCCCAGATGAGAATCGTCTTCTTCACCGATCGGTGTTTCGAGCGATACTGGCTCTTGGGCAATCTTCATGATTTCTCTAACTTTCTCAACCGTCAGCTCCATCTCAGCCGCAATTTCCTCTGGCGAAGGTTCACGTCCCAGTTCTTGCAGTAATTGACGAGAGACACGAATCAGCTTGTTGATCGTCTCGACCATGTGTACAGGAATACGAATCGTACGTGCCTGATCCGCAATCGCGCGGGTAATAGCCTGACGAATCCACCAAGTTGCATACGTACTAAATTTGAACCCTTTGTTATGGTCAAATTTCTCTACCGCTTTGATCAGACCCATGTTACCTTCCTGAATCAGATCAAGGAACAGCATACCGCGTCCAACATAACGTTTAGCAATACTTACTACAAGACGTAGGTTCGCTTCAGCGAGACGACGTTTGGCTTCCTCGTCACCATTCTTAATCCGCATAGCAAGCTCTACTTCATCGTCAGCCGACAACAGCGGAACACGTCCAATTTCTTTTAGATACATACGGACAGGGTCATTAATCTTAATCCCTGGCGGCAGTGACAAATCATCATCAAAGCTGAACTCATCGCCCTCTTTGTCTTCATTGTCCTCATTTGGCCGGAGGCTGTTAACCTCCTCATCGTTCTCGTTTACAACTTCAATCCCCAAATCACTGAGTTGTTCATAGAACTCCTCCATTTGCTCGGGGTCTTGATCAAACGGCGATAATTTCTCCATAATATCTTTGTATAGCAATGATGATCTTTTCTTGCCTTGCTCAATAAGCTGATCCTTAACCTGATCCAAAGTAAATTCTGCTTCCAATTCAGTATGCTGATCGTTCGCCATAATTCGACTCCCTCCTCCCTAGGTACATCCTGTCAACATTTCATTGTCTCTCTAGGGCTATAATCTCACTTGCTATTTGTGCCGCACGCAAAAAGTCACCTGACTTTTCCGCCTGAATCATCTCTTCACGCTTCTGATCCATCTTGCGCTGCAGTGGGTATTTCCGTACTTCACGGATACAATCATCCAGCACCTGCATATTCCAGTCTGGAGGTGTATCCATCATGGAAATTGATGTAGCAGTTTTCTCTAGACGATCATCCTGAAGCGATGATAGAAACCGACTAATGCCGGGTGGTTTGCCTTGCGCGTAATAGGCATATAGATAAGCGGCAATTGCCGCATGATCATCGATGTTGAAATCTTCTCCGAGGCGTTCGCCCACATACGTGGCGGCTTCCGGGTCCTGAATCATAAAGGACAGTAGACGCCGTTCCGCAACATGATAAGCGGGCAGCAAAGTTGGTGTCTGCACTTGCCCTTTTTTATGCCTACCATTATTCCACCTTTTGTCGTTATTATCCCCTTCAGGGATGTTTTTTTGCATCGATGCCCTAAGTAAATTACAATCCTGCTTCAAACTATCATATGAAAGTTCCAGCTCAGAAGCGATTTCCCTTAGGTAAACCTCTCTCTCAGTCGAGGAATGTAACGAAGCAATGACCTCCAAAGCTTCTTTGACGTAGGCAATTTTGCCATCTTCCTCTAGGAGTATATGGTTTTTTTTCAGATATATAAGCTTAAATTTTATGGATGAAACCGCTGAATCAATAACCTGATCCATAAACCTTTCTCCACCATGCATTGAGATGAATTCATCTGGATCGAGTCCGCTTGGCAGTAAGGCGATCTTTACACGCAAGCCACTGCCTTCAAGCATTGGAATGGACTTCATAGCAGCTGCTTGTCCTGCCCGGTCACCGTCATAAGACAGTACAATTTCATCGGCCAGACTCTTCATCAGTGCTACATGACTTTCAGTTAAAGATGTTCCCATTGTTGCTACACCGTTATGCACACCTGCTTCCCAGGCCGAAATGACATCTCCGTATCCTTCAAAGAGGACGATTTGCCGCGTTTTGCGGATGGATGCTTTGGACTGGTGCAAATTGTATAAAATCCGGCTTTTGTTAAACAATCTACTCTCTGGAGAATTAAGATACTTGGGTTGTCCTTCACCAAAAATTCTTCCGGCAAACGCAATCACCTTGCCTGTGCGGTTCGCAATCGGAAAAATAATCCGACCACGGAAACGGTCTATATAGCCTTTACCCTCACCTCGGGCAGACAAGAGTCCACCTTTCTCCATCTCAGCAAGGTCAAAATTCCGTTTCTCCAAAAATTGTAGCAAAGTATCCCAGCGGTCCGGAGCATATCCGATCTGAAACTGGTCAATCATTTTATCGCTGAAGTTCCGGGCTCTTAAATACTCCATTGCGGCTTTGCCGTGTTCCGTATTCTTCAGCAAGTAATGATAAAACTTTGCAGACCATTCATAAGCTTGAATCAACCGATCGCGTTCCGGATCAGGAGGAGACATTAGGCCTCCCTTACCTTCAGGAACGGGAATATCACTTTCTTCAGCCATTATTTTGACGGCTTCGGGGAAGGTTAATCCTTCGATTTCCATCCTAAATTTGATGGCATTTCCACCCATGCCGCAGCCAAAGCAATGAAATACTCCCCGGTCGGGGGTAACTGTAAAGGAAGGGGTTTTCTCCGAATGGAACGGGCAGAGGCCCCATAAATATTTCCCCTGCTTGGACAAATGGACTACCTTACCGACTGTATCGACAATATCATGACGTGCAAGCACGCTTTCGATAACTTCTTCCGGAATATTCCCGTGTCCGCTAGCCACTTCAACCACCTTCAATTCTTAACAAATAAATATAATTCGCTATTGCTCCACATTCTCCTGCAAAAGTATTAAAAGTTTTGTCATTTTATGTTGAAAATATATTTTTTCTTCTGCCGTTATAGGTTTTGGACCCTTAGAATAATGTCCCCGTCTTCGTTCCACGGCCCTGGCATGCCTGCCTTCCAACATAAAATCCATTTTGGAATCGTCATATTCCTGGCCACGAAAAGAAAGAACACTGCAACGTTTCCCTAGTGCAAGTGCTGCGAGACCATAGTCCCCAGTCAATACCACATCTCCAGCAGAAATATGATTGGCAATATATAGATCGGCGCTCTGATCTCCCCGGTCCACCTGCACAACCGTTACACCCTCTTCAGCTTTCAGTGCATGGTCATAAGAAGATACCATCAGTACCGGCACACCAAAGGCGCGGCCAACTTCAGCAATCTCTTTTTTGACCGGACAAGCATCCCCATCCACGACTATAGTTCTAGACCGGGACTTCTTCTCCATGATCATCACCAATTTCCCGTGTAATATATATACGCCCTTACCGCAAGAAATCCTTCTTTCTATGCATAAATACGGAACGGATGTCAAATGACGCATTGGCACCGTTCCGTATATTTATACCCCAAACCAACATTCTATACCATAAGACACAAACTTTTCTTATAGATGTTGTTCAAAAAGCTGTCCTTTGATCAAATGTCGAATCTTGAATTCAGCCGGGAACTCCGGTGCTCAGTCGTTTACCAAACGAGCTTGCCAAAATCAGCAAACGCCTTGGAGTCAGCATCAATACCAGCTAGCAAAGCTAAACGGTTAGCACGTACCTGCTCATCCTCTGCCATAACCATAACGGAATCGAAAAATGCTGTAACAGCATCTTTTAGACCCGAGAGAATACGGAGTGCTTCTTCGGCATTATTCGCGGACATCGCTTCAAGATACGGTGTGTGTAATTCCTGCCATGTCTTGTACAGCTTCAGCTCAGCATCTTCTTTAAGTAAAGAAGGATCAATCACTTCGCTGGTTGCTTTAGCTGCCAAATTACTGACACGAGTGAGTGAATCTACAGTAATTTTAAAGTCTGCTTGGTCTAACACAGCACCCATAAGCGCACGGCTTCTGCCCACAACATCTACCACGTTGTCAAAGCCAGCTGCTGTAACAGCGTCCACAACATCATAGCGTACATTGTCGGATAAAAGTCGTTTAACACGCAGACCGAAGAACTCGTACAGGTTTATACGTAGTTCATCGTCAGAATGTTTCGAATTCCCTGAATTTTTATGAATTTCAATCGCTGCTTCAAAAATCTCGCGCAGCGTAATCGGCAATTTATGCTCCAGCACGATTTGAACAATCCCTGCAGCCTGGCGACGCAGTGCGTAAGGATCCTGAGAGCCTGTTGGGATAATACCGATAGAGAAGCAACCTACAATCGTATCGATCTTGTCCGCAATGCTGACAACTGAACCGGCATCCGTCGATGGTACTGCATCACCCGCGAACCTTGGCTGATAATGCTCAAAGATTGCTTTTGCCACAGTTTCAGGTTCTCCTGCTTTGCGTGCATAATCTTCACCCATGGTGCCTTGAAGTTCTGGGAATTCATAAACCATTTGAGTCACAAGGTCGAATTTGCAAATATCAGCAGTCCGACTTACTTCAGAAAGGGTTATATCAGACAATCCCAACTTTACAGCAAGACGATCGGAGATTTGGCGAATACGACGCACTTTATCTCCAACACTGCCAAGCTCTTCATGGTAGACGATATTCTCCAATTTGGCTAGTGCATCATCAATCTTCATCTTTTGATCTTCTTGATAGAAGAATTTGGCATCTGATAGACGAGCACGGAGTACCTTCTCATTACCTTTAGCAATAACATCCAAAGATACTGCATTCCCGTTACGCACCGTTACGAAGAAAGGTAGCAGTTTGCCCGCTGCATCAAATACCGGGAAATACCGCTGATGCTCACGCATCGAAGTAATCAGCACATCCTGTGGAATGTTCAAGAAAGATGGGTCGAAGGTTCCGAACAACACGGTTGGTGTTTCAACTAGGAACAGTACTTCCTCCAAAAGATCCTCTTTGATCGCAATCGTCCAGCTTTTTTCTTCAGCCAATTGATTGATTTGTTTCAGGATCAATTCTTCCCGTTCCTTCACGTCTACAAGGACATGCTGCGCACGCATGCTCTCAACATATTGTGCAGGCTCCGAAATTACAGTCTCTGTGCCCAGAAAACGATGTCCACGGCTCACATTATCCGCTTTTACATCCGTAATTTCCAAATCAATAATATCTTTCCCGAAAAGAGCAACTAACCAGCGGATCGGACGCACGAATTTAAAATCGTAAGCTCCCCAACGCATGTTTTTCGGAAAAGTCATCGCATTTACAATCCCTAAAAGCCCTTCTGAAAGAAGCGAAGCTGTCTCTACCCCAGCACTATTTCTAGTAGCATATATATACTCTACTCCAGCTAACTCTTTGAACGTAAATTGCTCCGGAGATACACCCTGACTACGGGCAAATCCTAAAGCAGCTTTGCTCCAGTCTCCGTTTGCATCCAGTGCGATTTTGCGTGATGGTCCTTTGACTTCTTCGCTGATATCCTCTTGCTTCTCAGCCGCATCCTTAACAAAAACAGCGAGACGACGTGGCGTTGCATAAGCAGTAACTCCAGCATGGGTAATCCGTGCAGAATCCAACCACTTGGATGTTCTATCTTGCAGCTGTTCCATCGCAGCGCGGATAAAACGTGCAGGAATTTCCTCCAGACCGATCTCAAACAGGATATCTTTAGACACGGTCAGCACCTTCTTTCTTCAGCAGCGGGAAGCCAAGCTTCTCGCGTTCCTCAAGATATGTTGCCGCTACAGAGCGGGCAAGATTACGCACTCGGGTAATAAATCCAGTCCGTTCAGTAACGCTGATGGCTCCACGTGCATCCAGCAGATTAAAGCTATGTGAGCATTTCAACACGTAATCATAGGCAGGGAACACAAGATGCTGCTCCATCGCTCTACGCGCTTCTTCTTCGTACATGTTGAACAGTGAAAATAGCATTTTTACATCAGATACTTCAAAGGTGTAAGTAGAATGTTCAAACTCCGGTTGATGAAAAACATCACCATAAGTCATGCCGCTAACCCATTCAAGATCAAATACATTTTCTTTATCTTGAATGTAGGATGCTAGCCGCTCCATTCCGTAAGTAATTTCTACGGCAACTGGATTGGCCTCAATTCCACCGACCTGTTGGAAGTACGTAAACTGAGTGATTTCCATACCATCTAGCCATACTTCCCATCCTAGACCTGCACAACCCAGTGAAGGGTTCTCCCAGTTATCCTCAACAAAACGGATATCATGCAAGAGCGGATCAATGCCGAGTGCTTTCAAACTATCCAAGTAAATCTCTTGAATGTTATCAGGCGATGGTTTGATAATGACTTGAAATTGATGATGCTGATACAAACGGTTCGGATTCTCCCCATAACGTCCATCGGATGGGCGACGTGAAGGCTCTACGTACGCAACTCTCCATGGTTCAGGACCTAGTGAGCGTAAAAATGTCATAGGGTTCATCGTACCGGCGCCTTTTTCAGTGTCATAAGGCTGTACGATAATACAGTTCTGTTCAGCCCAGAACTGCTGCAGCGTCAAAATCATCTGCTGAAAGTTCATAATACCGTCTCCTTCGCTTTACAAGTTTTTTAGTTCATCTTGCTTAAAACTTCTTACCATGGAGGCGGCATTTTTCGCTCCTGACAGCAACAAAAAACCCCCGCCCCCATGCCTGATTAACAGACATAGGGACGAGAGCTTAACTTATTCTCCCGCGGTTCCACCCTACTTGATTCCATTCCTTGATTCAGCAATATCACTTGCTAAAGACAAGAACGAAATCCACTTTCATTCGCCATATCCGTACTCCCGGGTGCCATGTTCATGAACATTGTCCCGCCAGGCTCTCACTACCCCCAGCTCGCTGAATCGCAACAATATCGCTCATTACTTTCCCGATCAATGCACGTTCTCCCGAAGTGGAGCAAAACGGCGATAATCTTATAATTAAACTGTTCCTATAGTAACGGAAAAATCGGATTTCGTCAAATCTTGTACTTGTCGAGCTGATCCAGGAAATTCTGTGATTTTAGCTTTAATCCAAGCTGCACATCCATAAAGGCACGCATAATTTTTTTTAGCTCATCACGGCTGCTTTCTTTGACATCCACATTCCCTAATCTAGTTAGATCAAGTCTGGCGAATAAGCGTAGTAATTTCAACGCACGAGCAGAGACCTCCATTGCTGGCGGATCATTATGTTTACAGCTGCGGCAGAGTGCTCCACCAAGGCGAGGGCTTATCAGCAGTTGTTCATCAGGCTTTTCTGCTCCACATATCACACAGGTGTCGAACTCTGGACCATAACCGGCTGCTTGCAAAATCTTCATTTCATAAACATTTATGATAACTCCAGGTTCCTTATCTTCTTCAAGTGCGTTCAAGCAGGCCGTAAGCTGGCGAAACCAGAAGCTCCCCGTCTCCTCATCATGCAGGACTTTATCAAGCAGTTCACAAGCGTATGATGCATATGCTGCTTTAATCAAATCCTCACGCAGAGGGTGGTGAGACTTCGTGATCTCGCCGGAATTCAGCGTTCCAAGACCTCCGTTATTTCTAAAAAAAACAAATTCCCCGACGGTGAACAGCTGGATCAGGGCAGCATGGCGGCTCTTAACCTTCTTAGCACCTCGTACCAGAACTCCTACTTTCCCGGCGTTCTCGGTGCAAAGCGTAATAATTGCGTTCCCCTCGCCGTAGTCCATGCTGCGGATGACGATCCCTTCCACCCTGTGTAGCATGCCTCTTCCCCCAACCATTCGGCAAGCAACCAGTCCTTATTGCGCTTCTTCATCACAGACCTTCTCTTCTTCCACTAGCTGTAATCCACTGTCTTCAAGTGGATAGCCAGCTTCCTTGTATAGCAGGTAAGCATCGACGTCTCCTGTCATTGCAAAATACTTCCACGAAAAGTTTCGCATTCGTATTCATCCTTTCTTGGGAAAGACGATGTCTCTTCAAGAATTAGGATGTGCGATGAGCCAGGTTCTATCCTTGCAATTCCTGCCAAACGAGGAATGACGGATAAAGATCTTAAAGGTCTTTATGGAAGCCCAAATCCCGCAGAACGCGGTCCTGATTACGCCAGTCTTTTTTCACTTTTACCCATAGCTCCAGAAAAATCTTCGAACCCAAAAGGTTCTCAATGTCAGTTCGAGCACGTCTGCCAACCTCTTTCAGCAGCGCACCTTGCTTACCGATAATGATCCCCTTCTGAGAATCACGTTCAACAAAAATAACGGCAGACACATGCACAACACCATTCGGCTCAACCCTCATATCTTCGATAGCCACAGCAATGGAATGCGGTACTTCTTCGCGCGTCAAATGCAGAATCTTCTCACGAATTAGTTCTGCGCACACAAATTGCTCAGGGTGATCCGTAATTTGATCTTCTGGGTAGTATTGCGGACCTTCTGGTAAATACTTAGCGACTTGCTCTAATAGCGTGTTAACATTGCTACCCATCTTGGCAGAAATTGGAATGATTTCAGCAAAGTTATGCAGCTTGTTATATTGAGCCATAAGTGGGAGCAATGCTTCCGGCTCTATTTTATCGATCTTGTTCAGTACAAGAATAACTGGCGTCTTAAGTCCGTTTAATTGCTCAGCAATGTATCGGTCTCCACCACCCAAACCATCTGCAGCATCCACAAGGAACAGCACAGCCTCAACTTCACCCAGCGTGCTCATTGCAGTTTGGTTCATGTAGTCGCCTAGCTTGGACTGTCTTTTATGAATACCTGGTGTGTCCAGGAACACGATTTGCGAATTATTCGTTGTATAGACCCCATGGATTTTGTTTCTAGTGGTCTGTGGCTTATCCGACATGATTGCAATCTTCTGTCCAATAACCTGGTTCATGAGTGTCGATTTGCCTACGTTCGGTCTGCCGATAATTGCGACAAAGCCTGATTTGAATTTCATATTATCTTCCTTCCATACTTTCCTTCTAGTTCAATCTTTTTCAATCATTCAATCTTTTTTAAAGCTTTTTCGATCCCCCTAAATCCCCCTTAGCCAAGGGGGACCCCAAGGGCCCCGGCCCTCTGGACACCCGGAAATAGGCGTACCTGCAACGTTCGGCGGAATTAGAAACGGTCGTGCATGAGCGCTTTCGTCCCCTATCGGGGACACGCTTCACTGTCGCTTATTCACACGGTTCGCAATAAGCTCACCATGGATAAAGATTACTGAGATGCAGCTTACAGGCAGGGTTTCAAGTTACGATGTGCAAAGAATCGCTAGCGGCTTCGCCGCGGCGCTCACCTCGTAATGTTACTCTAACAACACATAATTTGCATCATTCTAGCTTAATTGATGATGACTGCACAATTTTAATTGTACTTTGTACAACTAATTTGAGTTTGAATTTATGTTTTGGTGTTTTAGTTGTATTCTGCGCAATTAAATCCTGTCTTAAGAGCCAAATATAGACTATATCATAAATTTAATTGCACTATCTGCAACTAAATTCATTTTTGTGCGAAAGAGTAGCATTTAACTGTACATTGTGCAATTAAAGTAGCAACCTTCGTCTAACTATACCTGATTCGCCTTTAAACAGGCATTAAATCAAACCCTCATTTTATTCTGGAGCTTGTCCTTGCTTCAGATCTACGGGACCAAAAGCTCCGGGAAGTAATTCTCCCACCGTGGTCTCAACAATATCGCCCTTCATGTTTCCAAGGATAACCTTCATGTCGGGTGAACACAACTCAATCAGAACTTGGCGGCATACACCACAAGGAGATACGGGGCCATCGGAATCGGCAACAACGGCAATTGCCTTGAAAGAACCGATAGCATGACCGTCGGCAACGGCACGGAATAACGCAGTCCGCTCTGCACAATTGGTTGGGCCAAAAGCAGCATTTTCTACATTACATCCGTGATGAATATGACCATCCTGATCAAGGAGGGCGGCTCCAACTCCGAATCGGGAGTAAGGAATATATGCCTTAGCACGTGCTTTAATCGCTTCTTGCATAAGAAGAGCGGAATCCATATTTGGGTCCTCCTAAAGTTTTGTTAGTATTACTTCACTGATTTGCTTCGTACAAAACTTGCTTCGAAAGCATCCACTTAGTTTTATTAGCATTACTTCATTGAATTTTCTTCGTACAAAACTCGCACCCTAAACATCTAGTAGCCAAAGAGGCGGAATCGCAAAACGCGGGTCCGCCTCTCCCCTGAATTGAATTGTAACCTGATTATGACATAAGTCCGGTAATCCAGTCCATCACCGGGTGGTAAAAAACATAGACCCCGACTAAGACAGCAAACACCGCCGTAAGAAGCACAGCTCCTGCGGCGGTATCTTTTGCCCTCTTAGCCAGTGGGTGAATCTCCGGCGAGATCAGGTCTACCGTCGCTTCAATTGCTGTATTGAGCAACTCGGCGGTTAAGACAAGCGTGATGGAGAAGAGCAGCAACATCCAACTGGCCAGCGGAAGTCTGAACACGGCAGCGGCAACAAGTACAACCACAGCCAAACAGCAATGCACCTTCATGTTAAGCTCGGATTTGAATGCCGACACGATGCCTTGCGATGCAAACCGAAAAGAGTGCCAGAACTTCTTATGTCCTACCGCCGTGTTCTTCACCATTAGCGAGTCAACCCAACCTGAGCTAGTACTGTCTCTTGCTTAGACATCATTTCAGCCTCTGAAGCTTCATCCTGATGATCATATCCTAACAAATGCAGAAATCCGTGCACAAAGAGGAAACCAAGCTCACGCTCCAGCGAATGACCATATTCCTGCGCTTGCTCCTGAGCACGAGTTACGGAAATGATGATATCTCCCAGTACATCCGGAACATCTTCCAGCGCTTCGCCTTCTTCTACTTCGTATATAATGTCCAGCTCGTCCTCTCCGCTTTCATTCATCGCAAAAGAAAGTACGTCCGTCGGACGGTCAATTCCCCGATATTCCAAATTCAACTCATGTATACGAACATTATCGACAAAAGTAAGAGCTACCTCGCCCCGATCGATCCCTTCCGCTTCACCTGCTTTTTGCAAAATATTCTCCAGCAGCGTAATGAGATCGTCCTTTATCTCGTATTCTTCCTGCTCGTTATCCCAAACGATCTCCAAACTCATGGGTTAGGTGCCCCTTCCTCTTTTTTCGGCTTACGCACATCTTCTGGATATTCGATCCGTGAATGGAAAATCCCCATGACCGTTTCTTTCAGCGTCCGTGCAATAATGTCCAATTCTTTAATCGTTAAATCACATTCGTCAAACTGATGATCATCCAGTCGACTTTTAATAATCTTCTCAATCATCGTTTCCACCTGCAGAACAGTTGGCTTACGCAAGGATCGCACCGCAGCTTCAACACTGTCGGCAATTCCTACAACAGCCGATTCCTTCGACTGGGCTTTCGGGCCAGGATAACGGAAATCTTCCTCGGTAAAATCAGGCTCGACACCTTTTTCTTCCGCCAGCTTCAGGGCTTTATGGTAAAAATAATGCAGGAACGTCGTCCCATGATGCTGCTCAGCAATATCACGAATCGGTTTGGGCAGCTTATATTCTCGTTGCATTTCCACCCCATCGCGGGCGTGAGCTACAATGATAGATTTACTAAGCTTCGGTTCAATAGAGTCATGTGGGTTTTCCATATTATTCTGATTTTCAATAAAATAAAACGGACGTTTTGTTTTACCAATATCATGATAATACGATCCTACCCGGCACAATAAGCCATCTGCTCCAATCGCTTCTGCGGCCGCTTCTGACAGGTTACCTACCATTACGCTATGGTGGTAGGTTCCTGGTGTTTCCGTAAGAAGCTTGCGCAATAAGGGATGGTTCGGATTAGACAACTCTACCAGCTTCAGGGCAGATAGAATACCAAAGGTAGCTTCAAAGAAAGGCATCAGACCAATCACAAGCACTGCAGTCAAAAGTCCACTCGCAAAAGCAAAACCAACGGCATACAGCGTGCTTACATCTTTCCATTCACCACCAGCTAAGAGGGTCAGCATAAAGACGGTCACACAGCCAAAAAGGGATACCATAATCCCGCCTTTTAATAATGTGGAACGCTGGCCTGCACGATGAGTGGCAAAAATAGCTACATAACAAACAACAATTGAAAAGAAGCCAAAGGTAAAATCAAACACCGAATTCTGCTGAACATTCAAAATGATACTGGCGAGTATACTGATCAGAATAGAACAGAAATACGCTAATGTCATATCCAGAAGCATGGTAATCAGCATAGCACCAATGGCTACTGGAGCCAGATACCCGAGATAGGAATGGACATCCGTCTGCAAAATTGCGGTCAACCGCATGGAGATGATCGTAATAACAAACACAAGCACCAGCATTAATAACTGGGAATTATTATACTTGAAGCCCGCAGTTCCGCCAGAGTAACGGATAAACACCATCAGACCCGCAGATAGCATGGTAGCAAGTAATAGCAATCCAACCTGAGGCCAATAGTTGACCTCATTGCTTAGCAGGCCATTCTCATCCAATAGGGCGTACAGCTCAGGGGTGATTTTTTGCCCTTTAGCGACAAGAACCTCCCCTTGCTCAATAAACACATCAGGTGTGTTCTCACGAGCCTGTACCTTCGCTTCCTTCGTTGCATCTTCGTCATAGAACTTATTGCTTGTAATAACGAGCCGGACTAACTCTTGCACAACCTCACGCGCCGTACGCTGACTCAGAGAGCTGATACTGACCTGCTCCGCCACTTTGGCGCGCGCAGTCTGGGCGTCCGTGATTTGATCGTTCATCAGCCTAGTCACAATATCACGAGCGACAGGCTTCATTTCGATAATGTCCTGAGAGGTCAGTCGCGGAATCTTAATGTAAGTTTCATCTGGAATGACATAGGTCTGCTCTTTTATGACAGATTGCATTTCTTCCAAAAGATGATCGGAATAAGTGCCTCCGCCCCGATTTGAGGCTATGAAATTCAAAATAAAATCACTGGCTCTCTGCGGGATTTCATCACGATAAATTTCAGTTTTATCACTTTGCGAAATCAGGTCATCCTGATTCAGGCGATCAATCCGGTCCAGCAGTGATGTCACAAGATTATCGGCCCGCATCGGGATAATTTTATACTTAGGAGATACACCTTCGGCTGCTTCTTCCGCTGCCTTTAGTGTTGCCTTCTTGTCCAAAATTTGCTTGGGCGCTGTTATCTCCTTCGCGCTGAGCGTATTCTCTTTAATATCGTACCGCTTAGGCAGTAGATCGGGCGACAGACTGAAGTAGAACACAAGTCCGAGTAACAGGAAAAGAGCATAGCGTGTCGCCGCGCTATACTTCCATCCGTTGTTCGTATATACAAATCCGCTTAATTTAGATGGTTGCTTTGAAGCCATGAAGACAATCCCCTTTATTGGAGGTTTTCGGCAGAGCGGTCATAGGCAACGATAATTTTCTGCACCAGGGAATGCCGTACTACATCCTGCTCCGCAAAATAAACAAAACCGAGTTCTTCTATGCCGGATAAAATCGCTTTAGCCTCAATCAAACCGGATTTTTTGCCGCGAGGCAGGTCAATCTGGGTAACGTCACCCGTAATCACCATTTTGGACCCGAAGCCGAGTCGAGTCAAAAACATTTTCATTTGCTCAGGCGTTGTATTCTGGGCTTCATCCAAAATAATAAATGAATCATCCAGCGTACGACCACGCATATAAGCGAGCGGAGCAATTTCAATCAATCCCCGTTCAAGTGCCTTAGCCACCTGATCGGGCCCCATAACGTCGTATAAGGCATCATATAACGGACGAAGGTATGGATCTACCTTTTCTTGCAAATCCCCTGGGAGGAACCCTAGACTCTCTCCTGCTTCTACTGCTGGGCGCGTAAGAATGATACGCTTAACAGAACCTTCTTTAAGTGCCGTAACTGCAAGCACTACCGCCAAGTAGGTCTTACCCGTTCCTGCAGGACCGATTCCGAATACAATATCACGCTTCTTGATCGTTGTCACATAATGCTTCTGGCCAATCGTTTTGACACGGATAGGCTTTCCACGAAAAGTTGTTGTAATTTCTCCCTTGAACAAATCGAGCAATTGATCGACTCGAAAGTCTTTCGCCAGCTCCACAGCGTACTGCACATCACGTTCAGTAAGTATGTAACCGCTCCGAATGAGGGACAGCAACACATTAAACAATTGTCCCAGCATGTCTACTTCCCGCTCCGCACCACGTATCGTTAACTCTGCTTCACGGGAATCAATAATAGCAGGAATTTCACTCTCGATGATTTTTAGGAATCCATCTTGCGGGCCGAACAGCGATTGCGCTTCTCCCGCATTTTGCAAAGTAATACGAATGCTTGCAGTCTGTTCTGACAAGTAGCCTCATTCTCCTCAATTGTTTACTATTGGCAGTTCTTCGGAAATTTTTTCTTCTACTTCAAAGATCACTTTCATATAAACTTTACCATTCTCTTTCTTCTCATGCAAAACTTTTTGACTTTTGATGACGCTATCAACGCCATAACGTGCCAAAATATCATTCTTCGCTCGCTCTATTCCCTTTTCAAATCCAGCCTCTGGAGTTAATGTCTCACTTGTTTCACTAATCTCCATTTCTTTCTCAGTCATTAGGCCCAGCGGCAGCTTAATGGACCGCCAGGACAGCGGATCATGCTCAGTAAGTGTTCGTGATTTCTCAAAAGGAGAATCGCCATAACCCCATAGCTGGATAGCCCATTTACCAAGCACCAGATAGGTTCGGTCCTTACGCTCCCCTGTATATGAGCTATTTGTTGTTGTAAGAGGCACCTCTATATTGTATTCATGCCACACTAGACCCTTAACTTCACCTTTAGCCACCACGTACTGTACATTCTCTTCGTCGCCTAAAGCACCCGAGATCAGGATATCCCCTTTTTTAACCCGTGAGTTACGCGCTACAACCGGTCTGCCCTGCTCCGCATATATTTCAGTTACCACCGCATCTGTTCTGCTAATCAAATGCCGCTGACTAAGCAGAGGTTTGATATCCGGCTGTTTAGATTCTACCACCTGAATTTTAATGCTCGTCCCCGTCCGCTGCACCCCTATCCATGAAACGCCGGGTAATTGGGCCAGGAGCCCCTTAGAGAGCTTGTCCGGCTCATCCAGACGCCATATCCATTGAAAAGGATACACCCCCTCCTGGCGAGCAGCTGCCAATATATCCTCGGAGGCAATTTTTTCATTCCCCTCGACTCTAATGCTCCATACCATCGTAGATAACATAAAGAGCATAATCCCGAATATCAATATTCCCATGCCAAAAAATTTACGTTTCCAAAGCCGCGCCATCAAAAAAGGCAGTCCGCTTCTTCCTGTAACATGCATCCGACAGCCTGTCTTCTTTAAAATCGGACGGAGGACATAAAAATCATTCAGAAGCAGCTTAAGGGAAGCGCCGCCCTCAGCGGGCCTCACATCCCAAATCACTATACCTGCTTCAGAAATGACATTAATGAATCTCTCCACCTGAGGCCCCGTCACATGCAGTGTAACGAATCCCCGCAGTGATGAAAGAGGTGGTTCCTTCATGATTTCCCCTCGCTTTCTTTATATCTGATCTCTCCGATAATGCCTTCTACTGCCAGCTCCTGACCAAGAATATTGCGAATGACAAGATCCTCGCCTGTGATTTCAAGCGATCCTTTAGCTAACGCGAGCTTAAGATGGCCCGAGGAAAAATGCAGCACGCCGCGATGATTCTCGATATACAGTTCCTTATTGCCGATCAGGGTGATCCGGGGCATTTCCTGTAGTAAGTCCTGTGGTAAATCCAACACCCCGTTTGTCCATCCCCGCAGCCTGCGGCCAATACGGGTCATAAGTAGACGCTCCCCCTTCCTGCCTTCTGTACACCTTATGCGGCAACGCTTTTGTTTATGAGAAGAACTCATAAAGGAGCACCTTTCAGGTATAAAAAACATAAAAAAAGCCTCAGCTTTCCTATCGTTAAGATAAGAAAGCTAAGGCTTAATTGTTACTTGCCGAAAGTTACGATCTTCGGGAGGAATGCGGCTGGCGAGCACGCGGAGGTCCTAGAATCTCCGCCCAAACCACACCATTACGCAGCTCATCCCTATTCCCTGTTCTATTTGACCGAACATCTGTCTCAGGGGATGAACTCTTCGTCTTCTTCGACCTGGGATCTGCTCCCGCTATTCCATCAAAAGCAGATTGAAGACGCCGCACCTCTTCCTGCATTCTTTGTGTGCGTAACTCAACTCCGTCATCAGCATGCTCCAAAGACATACCTTCTCCAGTAGAATAATCTGGTGTCGGGATGTACGCAGGCTCTGGAAAGGCTGGTGATGCGTCATACTCACGGGAGGATGTAGTAACAGGAGCAGGAAACCCGCTACCAGACTGTTCTGGCTGATCTCTGTTCCCGTCTACATCCTTATTACGGTGGAGAGGATTCCCGTCTCCTCCACCGAAGGTCGGCATCCCTCCGCGTGTAGTACCTTTGGGTTTGTTCTTCGTAGCTTTGTTCACATTGGATACAATCGCGAAGATAATAACCGCAACAATATAGATCCAGCTCATGGAGATTCACATCCCCTTTTATTTATTATTGTTAGGACGGTTATTGTCGTCCTGATCATTCATTTTGCCGAGGGAACCGCGCATTTGGGTATCCGCCTCGATATTTTTGATGTTCATGTAGTCCATCACACCGATTTGACCATTTCTGAGTGCCTCAGCCATCGCCATAGGCACCTGAGATTCAGCTTCCACAACAAGCGCCTTCATCTCAACTACACGCGCTTTCATCTCTTGCTCATGAGCGACAGCCATTGCTCTGCGTTCTTCTGCCTTAGCTTGTGCAATACGTTTATCCGCTTCTGCTTGTTCGGTTTGAAGATACGCACCGATGTTCTTGCCTACATCGATATCCGCAATATCAATAGAGAGGATCTCAAAAGCAGTACCTGAATCCAGACCTTTCGACAATACCGTCCGAGAAATCAAATCCGGGTTTTCCAAGACATCTTTATGTGAATCACTTGAACCTACTGTCGTTACAATCCCTTCACCAACACGGGCAATGATTGTTTCTTCACCCGCACCACCCACGAGACGGTCGATATTGGCACGTACAGTTACACGTGCTTTTACCTTGACTTCAATCCCGTTTTTAGCGACAGCCGCAACAACTGGTGTTTCAATTACACGAGGGTTAACGCTCATTTGTACCGCCTGAAGCACATCGCGTCCTGCAAGATCAATAGCCGCTGCGCGTGTAAATTCCAAAGGAATATCTGCACGTTGTGCTGCAATAAGCGCATTAACCACCCGGTCTACGTTACCACCTGCGAGATAGTGGCTCTCCAGTTGATTAATATTCAGTCCAAGACCTGCCTTAGTCGCTTTAATCATTGGATTAACGATTCGACTTGGCGTTACACGACGCAGTCTCATCGCTACTAGGGTAATAATACTAATCCTAACCCCTGACGCCAATGCAGAAATCCAGAGCATGACAGGGAAGAAGCTTAAAAAGACACTCAACAAAATGACTACGACTACCGCAATCAACAAAAAAGTAATTAAAGATGCTTCCATAACTTTACAACCTCCAGTAAATTATTGTGGAGCTACTATTCGCCATACCTTTTATCTTTTACCTTATTCCTTAATTTCCTTCACTACAATCCGTCCGCCCTCAACTTTTACAACAGAGATCGGTGCATTAACGCTAATAAAGCTGCCTTCAGTAACGACATCTACTCGCTCGCCGCCAATCATAGCCGTTCCGGATGGACGAAGTGGAGTAACACTGTTTCCTATAGCTCCAACTAAGCTTAACTTCTCTTCAACAGGTACAAATCCCTGATCTTTAGAGAGCGTATCCTTTAAAATAAACCTATTCCAAATTCCACGTTCTTTAAAGGCGACAGCCACAATCACAATGACTACTGTTGCAGCCGCGAATGCGATACCGAGACTAAACAATGCATGTGTGAAGCTGTATGCTGCGCGTACGACACCTGCCACAAGGCTCACGGAACCAAGTATCCCCAATATCCCAAAGCTCGGCACGAATAGCTCCAGCACAAGCATGACAAGTCCGATTATGAACAAAAGCCAAGTCTCTGATCCGGCAAACCCTGCTACAGAATTTCCGAAAAAATATAAAACAAAGGCTAATGTCCCAATAATCCCAGGTGCACCGAAGCCCGGAACGATCAACTCAATCACAATGCCTGTGATCCCGATGAATAGCAAAATCGTCATAATAATCGGATTCGTCAGAAATTGTGACATTTTCTCGGCACCCGTATGCTCCACACGAAAAATGTCATCTGTAGTATAACCTAACCAAGTAATCGCCTCTTCTGGAGTGGTTGTAATTTGATCAGCATAACCAGCTTTTAAAGCTTCGTCACTAGACAAAGCAATAATTTCGCCCTGCGCTTTAGATACGCCAAGATCTGGCTTATCCACAACCAAATTACTATCGACCATTCCCGCAGCAATATCAGGATCACGCTCATTCAGAGCAGCGGCTCCAATCATTTTTGATTTCCAGTAGGAGACCATCTTCGCGTCATCTACTTTCTGGCCGCTACTATCTACTAGAGATGCAGAACCGATCATGCTGCCCGGCTTCATGATGATTGCACCTGCGTTAAGTGCTATGTAACTGCCTGCGGAAGCGGCATCACCTTTAATAAAAGCAGCCGTAGGTATGTCACTATCTCTTACCATCGTCCCAATCTGTTCTGCTGAACTCACCAGTCCACCCGGTGTATCCACCTCCAGTACAATTAGAACCGCTCCATAATTAGCAGCTTCTGCAAACCCTCTTTCCAAAAAGCTTTGCAGACCTCTTTCAATTTTCTGATCAACCGGAATAATAAACACAGGGCCTTTCTTCATCTCACCATTCGCAGCCTTTGGTGCTTTTGGTACCGTTACATCAGCGCTGACGTTCGGGATAAACGGCGTTAAGAGCAATAGCAGTAAAACAACTGGAATGCTGGCTAACATAATTTTCCGTAATCTTTTCAATGTTTTTACCTCCCTTCTTCAACTTGACCCGGGACACATAAACTTTATTACGTTGTAAGCGTAATTACGTTTCAAAACAAAGAAAAGCACCCCTTTTACAAGGGGTGCTGGCGCTATATTATTGCAGAAATTGCTGAACCGCTTGGTTCACGAGTTTACCATCGGCGCGACCTTTGACCTTAGGCATCAGTGCGCTCATGACCTTACCCATTTCGCTTTTCGAAGAAGCACCGGTTTCCTGGATGGTCTGCTGTACAATTGCTTTAATTTCTTCTTCGGAAAGTTGCTCGGGAAGATACTTAATAATAATCTCGATTTCTGCCTTCGTACTCGCGGCAAGCTCGTCGCGACCCGCTGATTCAAATTCTTGGAGGGCATCTTTGCGCTGTTTGATTTCACGACTAAGGATATCAAGCACTTCGTTGTCGTCCAATGTTCTCTTCAAATCTATTTCAAGATACTTTATTGTAGAACGAACCATTCGAATCGTGGAGAGCGTGAACTTGTCCTTACTCTTCATCGCTTGCTTCATATCTTCGTTCAATCTCTCGCTAAGATTCATGCGTGGGTAATCCTCCTAAAACTTTCTCTTACGAGCAGCCTCAGACTTCAGCTTTTTCTTAACGCTTGGCTTTTCGTAATGTTTGCGTTTCTTCACCTCAGCCAAGACACCATCTTTTGCGATGGAACGTTTAAAGCGACGAAGTGCAGCATCAATTGTCTCGTTTTTGCGAACTTTCGTTTCAGACACAGTTTCCCCTCCCTCCGACCATACCGTCCAAGAGCATAACACGGTTTATCAAATTCCATTATAGGTCAAACGGAAATAGGGTGTCAACCTTCGTGTTATTCTTTTTTTCTGGCAAGTTCTTCAACATTTAATGATTGTACTATGCGTGAGAAGCTGAGTTTCCTGTAAGAGCTCCCAGCTTGGCCCCACCAAGCAAGTGATAATGAAGATGAGGCACAGCTTGTCCACTATCTGGACCACAATTATTGATCAAACGATAACCAGATTCGGCAATCCCAAGGTCGATAGCGATCTGTTGCGCTACACTGTGAATTTCTGCAATTAGCGGAAGATCCTCAGGTGTGACATCATTCATAGAAGCAATGAACTTCTTTGGAATGATCAACACATGCACCGGTGCAGCCGGCTCGATGTCGTAGAATGCAAGAATACGTTCGTTCTCAAATACTTTTTTGGAAGGAATAGTACCCTCAATAATTTTGCTAAACACGGTCTCCATAGAGTGCTTGCCTCCTAAAAATTGGTGAAATTTCACTTCATCATAAGATAATCATACAGGATAATCACCAATTACGAAAGACGCTAGAAGATTCAACATCCACACTCTAAAACTGTATCTATTACAGAATGAAATCCGTTTACAAATGAAGTTGAGCTATATATATACCCGTAGGGCCTAAAAAGGCAAAAAAAAGAGAAACACCCTTCACAGCTTATAAAGCTGATTCGGCGGCGGACGTATGAAAAGGAGTACATTCCCGGTCATACGTCCGCCGAGGTGTTTCGAAAGTAATGTCGGCTTAGCTGTATTATAACAGCGCGTTGATGCTGTATCTGTGATATCGATCACACAGTTTAAAATGCTTCACATTTTTTCCAAAAGGATACGCGATCCCCCTCCACCTTGTTCAGCAGGAACTACCACCAGCTTGCGCGGCAACCTTGCACGAAGCTCTGGAACGTGGCTGATAATACCGACAGACAGCTGGTCATTATGCAACCTTTCAAGTGAAGTAATCACTGTATCCAGCAGCTCTGGGTCGAGAGTACCAAACCCTTCATCTAGGAAGAAAAATTGCAACGGATATTGCCCACGCAGCTGGATCTGAGCTGAAAGAGCAAGTGCCAGCGAAAGGGATGTTAGGAAGGTCTCTCCACCAGACAGGGTTGAGACAGGTCTTCTCACCCCGCCGTTCCCGTCATCACGGATCACAAAGCCGCCACCCGAATCAACCTCCAATGCATAACGCTGCTTACTCAGGAATCGAAGCCGCTGGGAAGCGGACTGACACACCTGCATCAATTGTTCCTCAGCAATGTACTCAACAAAGGCGTTCCCACGTAAGACCGTCTGTAGTTTGGAGAGTTGATCTTGCATAGAAGCGTGCTCAATCCGCTTAGCTTCGAGCTCCATCCAGCGAATATGTCGATGCCGCAGGTCCTCCAGATCACGCTCTGCACGTGCTCTTGCCTGAAGAGATACTTCATCCTCAGCCTTGCTTTCTCTTAAGATCCCCTGACTTTCTTGCCATTCTTCTTCACTTAAGCTGGCTCCGTCAAGCTTCTCTTCAATATTACGCAGTTGCAACGAGACCTCAGCTTCTTCGGCACGATGAGCACGTACGCGGGAATAAGCCATTTCCCTTGCTTCGGATGTGAGCGCTGCTCCTTCAACCTCGGTGGCTGAACTAAACGGTGAAGAAGCCAAGCTTTGTTCCCAATGACTGGTAGCTGCTACGTAATGTTCACGCGCAGATTCCGCAGCCTGGCGAGTAATCGCTGCTTCCTTAACCTCATGCTGAGCCTTCTCCGCCGCTGCGAGATGTGACTGCTTGCTTGTCTCCAGAGCAGTTAACAATTCCTGCAGACGTCCTTCACATTCCGCTAGAAGAGGAGCAGCAGCACGACCATTCGTCCACTCCAGTAGACGCTGTTCTTTTTCACGCTGCAATTCTTCCTTGCCTTCGATCTGTGTGATCCACTGAGCCAGCTCTTTATCCAGCCCCGTTATGGTTTCTTGAAGGTTCTGCACTGAAGCACTTTTCTCCTCCAGAAACTTGACACTGATATCAAGTCGAGATCTAATTTCTTCAGCTTGTGCATCCTTAGCTAACAGATCACGGTAAGCTTGTTCCACTTCTCCAGGTGCCATATCCGGGAACTGCTGTGTCCAGTTCTGCCGTAGAGCCGTTAGCTGGGCGCTGAGTTCCTCAGCTTTGGCAGCAATTCCTTCTACCCAGCTCCGTTCACCTGCGACAGCTGCCGCTTCTTTGAGGCAGAGCTGCTGGACCTCCTGCATCGATTGCTGCCACTGTACCGCAGTTCGGCGTACTTCACCTGACTGTCCTTTTAATCCCAAATGTGCAGCTTCAAGTTCTGCCAAGGCTTTTTCATCTGGAATGATTAAATCGGTGGAAGTAACTGCACTACTTACTTCTGAACCTGCAGCTGCAGGGTGATTTGCCGCTTCGATGACTTCATTTCCAAATACCTGCTCCAGCCATACTTGATCCTGTTCGCGAAGACCACGGAACAGATGACGAGCTTCCAAAGCCCGTCTAGACAATGTTCGAACTTGCTGAAGCTTCATTTCCAGTTCTTGCTGCTCTAAGCTATCCTGCAATAATGCAGGTGCAGGATGATGCTCGCTGCCGCATACAGGGCAGGGTTGTCCTTCTTCCAGCTCCTTAGCTAGTGCTAACGACAATCTGTGAAGCTCTTGATCCTTCATAGCCGCTTCCAAAGAGCTGACATGTTGCTCCAGACGCTCCGCTGTGGTACGCGCAGCTTCTTCTGTCGCCAGCAGCTTCTCTTGATGCAGCGCCGCCTCGCGGATCAGTTGCCCGCGAGCAGCTTCCTGCAGCTCGCGACGGCCCTCGGCCTCCGCGAGTCTCGCCTGCGCAGCCGCGAGTGCAGCGGCACGCTCGCGGCGCTCCTTCTCCGCCTTATCCCACTGGGATTCGGCGGAATGCAGCCCTTGCAGTCTCTGCATCGCTTCTTGCAGAGACTGCCGCTCCTGGGAGCGGACACCGAGCGGCTGCAAGCTCTGCTGCAGCTCTTGCTGGCGCTTTTGGCCCTTGGCCAAAAGCTCACGCTCCCGGGCCATGCCCTCCCGCAGCTCCGCTAGCTTGCGGGAGGCCTCTTCGCGGCGCTCGCGCAGAGCCGCGAGTTCGCGCCGCAGGCCGCCGAGCTCGGACTCGAGCTCGAGCGCGCGGCGGTAGGTGCCGGCCCCCTCCCGGAGGGCCGGCTCTTCCGCCGCAAGCGCGGCCTGCGCAGCAGCCGCGACGGCAGCGGCACGCGCCGCCTCCTGCTCGGCGGCGGCGGCCAGCACCTCTTGGCCCTCCGCGCGGGCCAATCGGCTCTTAAAGGCTTCTTCCGCGCTGCGCCATGCTTTCAGCGCGGGAAGCCTTGCCTCGGCCTCGTCAGCTTGGCCGAGCTTCTGTTCAAGGAGGAGGATCTCCTCCTCCTTGGCGAGCAGCCCCTGCCGCTGTAACTCGCGGCGGGTCCGTTCCTCTTGGAGCTCGCGTATACGCGCGAAACGCTCCGAGACCTGCAGCGCCGCCTCCAGCTTTCGGCGGCATTCCGCAGCATAAAGGGTGGCCTGCTCGAGGCGCTCCGCCGCTGCCTCTACATCTCCTTTGCCTGCACTGCCAAGACCCTGCTGCTCAGCGATAAGCGCGCGAAGCGCAGCCTCATTCTCCTTCACCCGGCGGCTAAGCTTGATCGCAAGCTGATCGCCATACTGTTCCAGGTGGAACAGGCGCTGCAGCATTTGCCGGCGATCTACGCCACGAAGCGATAAGAATTCGGCAAATTTCCCCTGCGGCAATACAACCGCTCGCGTGAAGTCATCCATTTTTAGACCGATATGCTCCTCCACACAGCGCGTAACATCTGCGAGCTTATCCGCCATAACATTATCACCGTCAGGTGTGATTTCAATGAAACGGCTAATCGTGTTGCTGACAGTTTGTTCACCAGTCCGCTTGAACTTCCTTTCAACACGATAACGATGTGCCCCCGCGGAAGAAGTGAGCTCAAAGGTAAACGCCACGCTGAGTGAATCTTCAGAGTGGTTCATAATCCCCTGTGTTCCATTAACAGCACGTTCCACTTTCCCGTACATCGCCAAAGTAATAGCATCCAGCAAGCTAGACTTGCCGCTGCCCGTAGGTCCAAAAATCCCAAACAGTCCCGTCTCACACAGACTTTCAAAATCTATTTCTTGCATTTCTCTATAACTCTGTAATCCTGCTACTTTTAATAGAATAGGTTTCACCTTAGTTCTCCTCTCCTTCCTCTGGCTGACGCCGTTCTTCTTCGGTTAGCTGTAAGAACAGCTCTATTAGCTTATCTTCCGGTTCCGCTCCACCTGTCTGACGCTGATAGAATTTACGGAACAATTCTTGCACCGGCATTCGTGAACGGGCAGTTTGTTCGAGCTCCATCTCCATTTGCGGGTAGATGGGACGAATATGAATGATCCCCTCGCGTGATTTGCGCAGGCGCTGAATATCATTCATCGACATGGCTTCACTAAGCCGAATCTCCAAATCTATAAAAGCAGAAGCATCTCTACCTTCATCCAGCCAGTTATATACCTCCTGCAATCCACCTGTGGAGCTCCATCTTACAAGCGGACGCCCACAGCGAAGATAGATTTCTTCAAAGGTTGGCTCACCACCCGGCGCAACATCAATCAGCGTCACCGATTTAGCCTGTCCTGCTTCAGAAAAACTGTATGCCAGCGGAGATCCGCTGTAACGGATCATTCCTTCCCCTTTGACACGTTGTGCGCGATGAAGATGACCTAGTGCAGTATATTGCGCTCCACAAGCCAAAGCAGAAGGATCAACGGTATACGCTCCGCCCACTTGAATTGGACGTTCCGAATCACTTTCCACACCACCAAGCACATAAATATGGCTCATCGCCAAATTTACAGTCTGCGGCGTGAATTCCCGTCCCAACAGCTGCATGAGCTTGCCTACCCGTGCGCTATAAGCCAGTCGAAGCTCCTCTTCTCCGCTATCTCCTGCAAGCAGTTCACCGAGACGCGCCTCGGAGGGATAAGGAAGAGCTGCGATTTTGGCGATCTCACCCGTGCGTGCAGCATGAACAGTCACTGGCTCTGAGGTAGGAAGCCCCACTAATGTAATCCCCTGCCTTAATACAAGCGGTGAAACTGAAGATACGCGCTCCGGTTGATCATGGTTTCCGGCAATCACAACAAGGGGCCTGCCCCCTGCAGTCAGCCTTGCGGCAGCCTCATAGAATAGTTGTTCTGAAGCCGCTGGTGGATTAACGGAATCGTACACATCTCCCGCCATCATTATCAAATCCACTTTATGAAAATCGGCGATCTCCACCAATTCATCTATGAACTGCTCTTGCTCCTTCTGCCGGCTTCTTCCTTCCAGCGTTCGGCCGAGGTGCCAATCTCCCGTATGCAATATCCGCATCTTCGTCCTCTTTCCCCGCTCCTACGCGGTAATGAATAGATTTATAATTTCACAGCATGTCCGCCGTCAAAAAAGTACAGCCAAATCTCGCTGATCGGTTCTCCCAAAATATCATGTAATGCCTTGCTGTATAACTCTAGCTGAAAACGATATTTTTCCTTAAGCGCTTCTAACCCACCCTGATGTTCTAAAACAGAGTCCGTCTTATAGTCTAACAGAATAATCCGGTCCTCTTCGCGGAACAGACAGTCAATGACCCCTTGGATCAGCACTCCTTCACTAAAGCCTTCATTATTATTTCCATGGCTTAGCTCTGTGACGGCTTTATTCATATAATCGAGCCCTCCATAAGCCTCGCCTGCGGGAAGCATATAACTGAACGGCATTTCTCTAAGCTTCCAAGAAGAATCTATTAATCTACGACCAAGCTCATTCGTATAAAAAGTCTCTATCTGATCGGAGGATACCGCCTCCACCTGCTCAGCAGTTAGAATAGCTAATCTCTGCAAACGGGCTAATGTTTCTTCCACAACTTTAGGATCAACAGAACCCTCCAGCGGAATATGCTGCATAACCGTATGGTAGGCTGTCCCGCGCTCCGCTGGGGTTAGACTGCGCTTTTCCATAAATTTCGGACGCCGCAAGTGCAGACTGTCTGCTCCTGCCACATCTGTACGTTTATTGTTTTCTGTTGAGGTGACAGGATATCCACCTTCCTCTAGAAGATCATAAGAAGGCTGGTCCTGCATCGACAACAAAGATTTTAACTCTGTAACAGAGGTTTTGGCCGGAATACCAGAGGCAGCCGCAAACGGATAGGGCCATTCTAGTCTTCTAGCAATTTCATCGCTATTCACTGATCCATTGACACTTACAGATTCACCTTTTTGCAGCGCCTTGAGTACAGATTGACGTTCTTCTGCTTTGTCCTCTGAGTCATCCGAAGGAAGGAACGCCCCGGAATTCAGTTCGGAAGCATTCTGCACACTGATGCTCCAGTTCGAGACATCGCAGTGCAGCACTGTCGAGACTGTGCCTTCAGAGCCGCCTAGCTTCCGAAGAATAGCCGCCGCCGGATGCCGGATCAATGCCGGTCCAACCCAGTCCAGATAGCTGCGACCCCGGGCTAGTAAATGATCAGCAAGCAGTAGCTCATCCCGATTCTGCACACTGCTCCAGCTAGCAATTTTCCGTGGTAAATCTCTTACGGTACCGACTAGAATCATCTTATCTCTCGGACGAGTTAAAGCTACATATAATACCCGCATTTCCTCAGCCAATAATTCAAGTCGTGTACGACGATTAATAGCCAAATAAGGAAGCGTAGGGTAGCTGACCCGTGTTTCCCGCTCCACAAAACGTGGCCCAAAGCCAAGCTCCTTGTGCATCAGGAAAGGAGAATGCAAATCCTGCCGATTAAACTGCTTGGCCATACCCGCTATAAAAACAACAGGAAACTCTAAGCCTTTGGATTTATGGATAGTCATAATTCTGACCCCATTGCCCTCTTCGCCGCCACCACCAGCTACACCAAGATCTCCGCCATTCTCACGAAGCCGTGAAATGAACACCAGAAAACGGAACAACCCACGCGCCGCAGTATCATTCTCAAATTGAACAGCCCGATCATACAGAGCTTTAAGATTGTTCTGTCGCTGTGAGCCTCCAGGCAAGCCTCCAACCCATTCCAGATAGCCGCTCTCACCATAAATACGCCAGATCAGCTCACTGAGACTGCCTTGTCTAGCTGCATCTCTCCAGCTTTCAAGCCGTTCTAGAAAATTCTTAAGCTTTTGCTTCAGCTTTAGGCTGATTTGCGGTAAAGCTCCACTTCCAGATTCCACCTCATTAATGATTTCATCATTATTATCTGAGGTAACTTTCTCTTCCGCTGCACTTGCTGTTTCTATCACATGAGCCGAGAAAAGATCGTATTCTTCCTCAGCTTCGTTTGCATCTTGCATGTTCGCTGCCATTTGTACAGCACGATAGAAAGAACCATGGCTGTACATCCGAACTTTAGCCAGTTCCTCTTCAGTTAAACCAACAACAGGTGAACGAAGCACACCAGCGAGTGGAATATCCTGCTGAGGATTATCGACTATTTTTAAGAGTGAGAGTGCAATTTCTACTTCTGTAGCTTCAAAATAGCCTTTATTCAGATCTCCGTAAGCAGGGATTCCCTCCATCCGAAGCTCTTCAATAATTAAAGGGGTCCATATTCTCGCCGAACGAAGCAAAATCACGATATCACCATAAATCACTGGGCGCATAATCTTAAGCCCTTTATCATAAATCAGCAGCGGAGATCCGCCATTCAGGCCAGTCATCTGTGAAATGCGGCGAGCAATCGCCCGTGCTTCCAGTTGCGCAGTCTCACTTTCAATAGCTTCGCTTTCCTGAAGTGGAGTCTCACCGTCCTCAGTCTCTTCTACTTTACCTGCTGCCGCTCCGCGATCGATCAATAATAGCTCTGGTGCAAAAAAAGTATCTGGCCCCTTCTCTGCTGCACCCGGGAAATTCGCTCCATACACAAGCTCAGCACGTTCGTCATAATTAATCTCCGCCACTGTCTCGTTCATAATCTGCCGAAAAATCATATTTACGGCATTTACAACCTCCATACGACTACGGAAATTACGGGCTAGATCGATAACCGAACCGCCGGACGATTCATTAGGCTTCTCAGATAACTCGCTTAACTCGGATTCGCCAACTGTATTACTGCCACCTCCGGCATTCTTAGAGCCAAAGCTACGGTATTTATCCAGGAACAGCCCCGGCTCTGCCAGACGGAACCGATAAATACTTTGCTTCATATCTCCGACCATAAATCGGTTACCAGGTGTTTCGCGGGAGATAAGCCGCACAATCTCTTCTTGCACACTATTCGTATCCTGATATTCATCTAACAGAACCTCATCGAATTGGGCACGGTACTCCATCGCTGCATCAGAAGGCAGGGAATGGCCTGGTAGAGAATCATGATGGCGCAAAATTTGCAGACAATAATGCTCCAAATCACTAAAGTCGACGAGACCCCGTCCTGCTTTTTCGATTCGATAACGTTCACCGAACGCTATCACCGTCTCAGCAAGCTCTGCCATAAGAGGAGCCGCTTCGTTCAGTTCTCTCAAAAAAACATCTGCAGGACGGCCAAACAATGCCTTCTGAAGATCTAAAATACTCTTCTTCACACTATCGCGCAGTTCTTTAACCATTTCCTGCAGTCCAGGATCTGTCGAATCCTTCTTACAAGCTTTCAATTTTCCAAAGTATACTTCCATGAAAATATCATATAATTCTGCCCATGGCCGTTCATTCACAGCCTCCTGCAATGCATTTACCATCTCAAGGTCAGTCGTCAAATTCTCGGCATAAGGCGCCGGGCCACCCGGCTGTAGCGCGATCTCCCGGCCTTGGATAAGCTGACTGGCTGCACCCGCAAGGGTCAGCTTCGCTTCTTCAAGAATACTTAGCACCCAAGGAGTTCGACCTAAGCTATCTGTGTCTGGTAATGAGAAATCAGCTGCGGTATCACGAAGCCACTGCTCTGGCCAAGGATGGCTGCGGGCATAATCATGCAGTCGCTGTATTAGCGCATGTACCGCATCATCGCTGCGTTCACCACTGAACCAGTCAGCAAGCTGTACAAATACACTATCCGCGCCATCTTCACCTACTTCACCGTATTTTTCCTCCAGCAGCTCTTGAAGCAGCTCCTGCCGCATCATCTCTGCTTCATGTTCGTTCAGGATACGGAAACCAGGATCTATAGGAATAATCTGATAATAACGCCGGATCACTTCCAGACAGAAGGAGTGTAGTGTTGTAATCGAGGCTTTCCCGAGCAACGACAGCTGACGGCGTAAATGGTCATTCTCTCCATTCTCCTCAAGCTCCCGATCTAGTGCTTCCCTAATCCGCTGGCGCATCTCGGCAGCAGCAGCTTTGGTAAACGTAGCTACTAGCAATCTATCTACGCTAAAGCCATTCTCTTCCTTGCTGATTTTGCGAATAATCCGTTCTACAAGTACCGCTGTCTTACCGGAACCTGCCGCCGCGGCAACGAGGATATCATCACCGCTCTCAGCGATGGCGCGCCACTGGTCATCACTCCATATGCTTCCTTCCGGTTTCGCTTCTATTTCAGACTTCATACTCACGGTGTAGTTCCTCCTTTGCGGGACAGCAGATCCCAAATAACGTCCTTCCCTGGCTTACCCAGATTGTTGTAGCCATTGCCTTCCACGGCTTCATCGAACTGGCAGACGGGTCTAAAGGAACAGAATGTGCAGGCTGTCTCTTGCCCAATCCGGTATGGCTCAATCGCCACATCACCTTCCGTAATGCGTGTCCCGATATCCGAGATCGTTCCCCGAACGGATGATAATAAGTGTCCCCACTGCTCTGGTGTAGCTACAGAGGCACTACTATAAAAACTGCCATCAGCTTTTACTGCTACAGGCACGATAGAAGAATACCCTTTGTCTAAAGTCGTATCCATCAGGGATACTACCTCGCGGTCTGCTGTAAGCAGTCCTTTCATCTTGAAGCGTTTCAGCAATTCTTGTTCTGCCTGTTCCTTGTTCATCCCGTTAGATGAGGTTAACAGTGGGTCATGTACGTGGAAATACAGTGTCCCTGCTGGAAGCGCCGGTTGCCCGAGCCATTGCTCCGAGTACGTAAGCAGCACATCCAGATAGGTCAGCATCTGTAGCGATAATCCATAATACACCTCGTGCAGCTTGAGGTCTTTTTGACTCGATTTATAATCAATCACCCGCAGAAGAATTCCATTCTCTCCACGGGCCATGTCTACACGGTCAATCCGTCCAACAACCTCCATCACACAGCCATTCGGCAGCGTAATTCTTAAAGGAGGCAACTCCTTATCCGGTCCAAAATCCAGCTCCAGCCCTACCGGCTCAAAGCTGCCTCGGCGGGCATGCTCGCCCAGAATTACAGAAGCACGTCCAACAATATTTTTTAGCTTGCGTGAGATGTATCCGTAACGTTTAGAGCTCATCAGAATTTCACCCTGCAGCATCGGCGATAAACGTTCTACCGTCTCACTTGCCTCACGCCGACATTCCTCTGGAGACAAGCTTCCCCAGCCGCGGCCCTCTTCTTTCAGTCTTACCGCCATGTCACTTAACGCAGCATGAAACAGTTGTCCAATATCAGGTGCTTGCAGCTTATATAGCTGGCGTTCCTTCAGTCTAAGTCCGTAAGATGCAAAATGGGAGAAGGAGCAAGCAACAAACTTCTCCATCCGGGACACACTGCCTCGCAGTGTCGATCCACCGTACAATCTAAGGCTTGTTCCACGTTTTAGCTTCGTTCCCACGTTACGGTAGAACAATGAACTGAGCAGACGTTTCAATTCGAGACTACGAATATCATCAGCAGCGAACCAGTTATACACATCCCACCATAATTCAGGTATCTCCGTCCCCTGGCGCCACTGGCGTAGCTGCATAATCAATGCACGAAGACTTTGTTCTGGATGACCAATGTAACCGAGGTGAATGGAATCTCTGACTTCTTCTGGTAGTCCTGCAGGGGGAAGTGCTGCCAAGCTGTGCTCATGAACCCTTGGGAACATTCTATGCAAATGACGGATTACCTCAGAGGGAAGGAGCGCCTTGCCCTCATCATCAGCAGTGGCGTAGCTAATCCAGAGCTTTCGACTTCCTGTCGTTAGCGCATTATAGATCAAAAACCGCTCGTCCAGCAGTTTACGAGAAGCACCAGGAGCAAGCTCCATACCGGCGTTCTCAAGTACAGAGCGTTCGCCTTCCGAGAGAATTCCATCCTCCTTAAACTGCGCAGGCACAACACCTTCATTAAATCCAAGCAAAAAAGCGTATTTAACTCCCGTTGGTCGAGTCCGATCCATGTTACCAACCAGTACTTGATCGAGCGCGGGAGGAACAAGTCCCATCTTAAGCTCAGCAAGTCCTGTCTCTAGGACTCCGGTGAACACATCAAATTCAAGTCTCTCGTTGCCCATCATCTCGACGATCTGATCTAGCAGATCAAGCACTGCACCCCACAGCTGACTATGTTCTCTAGCCTTCTCGGGTTGCCCCTTCTCCATAGCACCGACACTAAGTTTCTCCAGCTTTCGAGCAACATCCGTCTCATCAAGCAGCTTGTACACTGCGGTACATAGTTCAAGGCCGCTTCTACTCTTCTGTATCCGTTTCTCAAAAGCAAATAGAGGACCCGTTATACTAGCACGGCATCGCTCCATTGTAGCAAGCAGTTCTTCATCCATCTGTCTGCCGCCTTCCAGCGACAAGCTAGGAATCCCTTTCCATGAACGGCCATCCGTCCAGCGATACCCTTGAATCCCACAAGCCAGCACATAATTCTCTAAGGCGTCCATATCCTCACGCGTAATACTACCGTCCAGCGGTAGCAAAAGCTCTGTCTTTACACAGCGGAATACATCCTCGAAGCGCCAGCGTCGACGCACCACATCCAATGCGGAGCGTACAAACTCTACCAATGGATGGTGCAGCTCATTTACCTTCTGGTCCAGAAAAAAAGGTACTCCGTAATCTTGGAACAACGGTTTAATCAGTTGCTCGTAATCTCCAATATTACGCATCAATACGGCCATTTCACCATATTTTGCACCTTCATCTCGCGCCAGTCTGATCATTTCACGCAGTGCTCCCTCAACCTCTGCTCTATGAGAAACTGCTGCGCCTATAGATATCGCTTCATTTGCCAGTTCATCTGCACCCATCCAGACCTTTCGGCGGTCATATCCCCTTTCGAGATGAGCAAGAACAGGACTTTCTTCAAAACGCGGAAGAACCGGTGGCTCCAGAAGCTCGTCCCACACATCAATGCCTAGCTCTTCAGCTATTCCACGCAGTTTAATGTAAGTAACCGCAGTTGGGTGAAACAATTCAAGCTCATTCAACTGATCTCCATAGGGATACGAACGATCAAGTGTAAGGGACACGGTCAGCTTCGATGCTTGCTGCATCAATTCTCGAAGCACTACGAATTCCTGCGGGGTAAAGCCGTGGAACCCATCTACCCAAATCTCCGCCCCGCGAATGTAAGAGGAATCAGGAATATGCTCAGCTAGTTCCGCTAAACGATCCTCTTCGTCGATATAGAGGCGTGACATTTCCTTCTCTAAATCGCTGAATACCAGCTGTAAATCATCCAGCTTGCCTTCAAGAATAGGACTTCTTGCAATAGCGCCTCGCATTGCGGATAACTGCTCCTCTAAATCAGAGGAAGCCAAGCAGCAACGCTTCATCTCCGTATGCAGTTGATTCAACCGTTCCACAAAACCCGGTCTGTCGGCAGAGGCACCGAACAATTTCAGTTCCTCTTTACGGCGACTTATGATTTTGTAAATCAACATCTTTTTACCTTCTTCACTGATCGGCAGACTAGCGCTGCCTCCAGTTTCCTGTTTCACTCGATAGGCAAGCCGAGAAAAGCTCAGTGTCTGCGCCCGAATGCTTCCCTTCACATTCCCTACGGTCAAAAGCCCCCGTTCTGCTCCAAAGGAACCTTGTTCCGGTACAAGAATAATGATCGGCGCGCCAAGAGGCTCCTTCTCTAATGAAGAAGAAATAGACTCCCATATTTTTGTTGTCTTGCCACTACCAGAGCGGCCTAGTAAAAAGGTTACCGACATAAATGATAGACTCCTTCCGTAGCGGAGAAAATGTATATGAAACAAGGTGAAATACTCACCGTTTGATAATGTTCAAATGAAAAAGTTCAGTCGTTCCTCGTCCCCTCAGTATAACATAGCTGCACAAATCAGAACATGCGTTTGCTAGTATTTTCTAATGATTTACAATAAAAAAGCTACGAAGTAAACAGCAACTAACGTATTGTGGTGACTTGCTGTTTAGTATTTCTAGTTTGTTAATACCCGGTGTGCAACGTTCGATGCTTTCTGTTTGGAGCGTAGAGTTAGGGTTCGAGATTCGGGTTCGCTTATAGCGTTAATCTACCAGTTAGCTTAATAGATAACATTGAACTATAGTTAAATATTTATCTAATCGGCGAAGTATAACGTTCTTGTCCTCAGTCAGGGGCAAGAAACATGATTCCTTAATCAAAAAAAGCCGCTAAATTAGCGGCTTTCAATCAAACATTTTTCTTTTCCTAAACCTTTTCCTTTGTATTTAATCTAACATGAGTGTTTCTTAATGAACAGTTGTATCTGATAATCCCACTGCAATATTCCAGTCACAATAATGTTATGAAGAACAAAATCTGGACACACATTGTATTCCGTCTTTGCCCTTTCAAGTAAACTTTGTAATACAGCATTCTTATTCTCTTCGGTACAAATTGCACACAGATAGTCCCCTTCTGGTAGCACAGTCAGCCCCTCTAAAGACGGATATTTCAAGCAAACAGCAAATAATCGTGTTATTCCTTCAGTCGTGAACATTCCTGCCATATCTTCAAACAGAAATTGTGAATGCAGAGACGTTTCAATTTGTTGATAGAAATGTCTGTGATAGTCCCATAAATTCTTAAGTGTGGGGCTTTCCATTTTATTCGAAAGCATAATTACCCTTTCCTCTATGTGTCTGACAAAGTAATTTTCACTTTGACTATAACCGTCGTGGAACTTATTTTCATAATGTAGATAGGCACGTTTAATTTTCGATTTTGCATACTGCAGACGAGCAATTTTATCGTCTGCTCTTTTTTCTGCTTGTTTTAGAAATGCAATTACTTTAGAGAGATCATTCTGCTGCAAAATATCTTTAATATCCATTAAAGTAAGATCCATTGCTTTGAGCAGTTCAATGGTTTGCAGCTTTACGAGCTCCTGCTCGGAATAGTATCGATATCCCGACAGTTCATCTTTATGGCATGGCTTGACTAATCCAATACGATCATAGTGCCGCAAGGTCTCAGTGGTCATCTCAACGATCTCTGCTGCTTGCTTAATTGTAAAATAGTTGTTCATATCTACCCTCTTGACCTTTTTGTAACACAAAAGTTTATGATGATTAAAACATATGCGACTTATAAACGCAACGAAATACAAAATGAATTTATTACCAGAGAGGAAGGCAAATATGAAGAACTAAATCATGTATCAAAGGATTATCCTTTGTTGTATATCTGAATTTGTCTGCATAGCAGCTTAATATTGGCATTCGTAGGACTGGCTATATTTAAAAGAAAAATGATTTAACGAAGGAGCGTTTTATAATGAAAAGTACTGCAAAAAAATTACTAACTACTATAGGCATATTGGTGACACTATTGATATCATTAGCAGGATGTTCCTCCGACTCCACTTCCATGGAGGAAAAAAATTACACCATACCTGCCCAAAATATTGATACCTTAACAATTGATGTAAAGGACAAAAAAATAAATATCCTCCAATCTAAAGATGAACAAATTCATATTGTTTACTATGAAAGTGAGAAAGATTTTTACAAGATTGATCTATCTGACGATAAAGAACTGTCAATGGTAAGTGACAGTAATAAGGAATGGAACGACTATATCGGAGGAAAAGGCTCGCAAGTAACCAGAACTATTCAGGTATCGATACCTGATGCAACTTTAAAAAATTTGACTTTAAAAACATCAAATGAAAGTATTGTATTACCAACAATCGTGTTTTTAGGGACAGTGGAAGTAAATATAAATAACGGAAATATCCAACTGGACAAATTGAATGTAGGGACGGCTATAACCCTTGAAACAAAAAACGGAAATATTAGCGGTTCAATTCTAGGGTCATCTGATGATTTCGCGATCTTAAGCAAGGTAAAAAAAGGAGAAAGCAATTTGCCTGCCAATAAAGAGAATGGTTCGAAAAAATTATCTGCTTATACAAATAACGGCGATATTACCTTACAATTTTCTGAGTAGCCAGTAGTTAAATATTGGATCGTATGAAGTCAGATACAATATTGAAAGGGATAACCCCTGTGTTCACTTTTGAAACTTCTGGTCCTACCTCTTCGACTATTCTACCGGCCTATAACCGATAAAATATCCGTCTTGTAATGGAAAACAGCGGCTTATACTTTCTGGATTACATTCGGACTCAGGAGTCGCTATTCATGAATTTCGTGCTGTTTTGGCAACTTATCGGACTAAGCGGACATACCTTGTTAATCCCGAATCCTACTCTTCTTAGAACACAGCAAAAAATCCGTAAAAAGAGGCCTCGATCGAAGACTCCTTTTACGGATTAAAATCCATTGCCTATATATGAACAGCCAGCTTATTTCTTACTCCGCACTTCAAAAATCGCAAACTTCAGATAGTGTCCTTCGTTAACGCCTAGAATCTGCGGATGGTCTTTGCCTGCGGCACGCCATTCCACAAGTCTCAATACTTTACCTGCATCTTTAGCTGCGTCGGCAATCGTCTCAAGGAATAGATCCGGCTGCATGTGGTAAGAACAACTTGCAGTAACCAAATATCCGCCTTCGTTCACCAGCTTCATGCCGTGTAGATTGATATCCTTGTAACCACGGCAAGCACCTGCTACTGCACTTTTAGTTTTCGCAAACGCTGGAGGGTCTAGGATAACTACATCCCAAGTTTTACCTCCACCTGCTGTCATCGGCTTGGAGGTATCTGTTTTGGTTGTTTTGCCTCCGGATTTAGCATTTGTAGACGCTACTGTTGATTCCATTCCGCTTGCAATCGTCGCCCGCTCCGAACGTTCCTCCAGACCTTTTACCTGATTGCGCAGGTAGGCAAAAGCATCATCCACTACAAATTCCACTCGATCACTAAAGCCATTCAGCTCCACATTGACCTTGGCACTCTCTATGGCATGAGCGGAAACGTCAAGGCAGGTTACTTTTTTCGCGCCATACTTGCAAGCATGCAGAGTGAAGCTACCTGTGTGCGAGAAACATTCCAGCACTGTAGCACCATCCCAATAAGGGAAGGTTACGTGTTTACCACTCTTGTTTACCGGCAAAGTTTGTAATGAGCCATCTTCTGCTTCGATTTCTTGCAGCGTAATGCCACTTCGTCCACCCCAGCCCTTCATGAGTGGGGCAATGGATGCTCTATTCTCACGCTGATCAAAGAAGTAGCCTGTCTTTTGGCCCTCTTCGATATCTACTACCAGCTTAAGGCCATTCTCACTTACGGTAACATGACGTGGGCATTCCCCGTACAGCACACCTGTAGTCTGCTCCATCCCTTCCAGTTCGCGCACGCTAACATCACTGCGTTCATAAATACCACGCGGTGTCATAACCTGTACAAGTGCTTCAACAATCTCTGTACGGCGCTTGTCCATTCCGAGTGTAAGGAGTTGTACAACTAGAATATCCCCGAACCGATCCACAATAAGCCCTGGCAAAAAGTCCGCCTCACCATAAACCAAACGATATGCATCTGCCCCAGGGAGGAAACGTTCTCTATGTTGCAGACAATTCGTAAACCGTTCTACGAAAAAAGCTGTATCCATGATCGCCAGTGGTCCCTGCGATACAATTCTCACCCGGATTTGCGATGCTGGATTGTAATAGCCCACGGCCAAAAACCGGCCTTGATGATTTAGGACATCTACTAATCCCCCTGCTTCTGGGTTTCCTTCAACTGATGCAACTTCACCTGCGTAGACCCATGGATGGCCCTGTTCTAATCTTTTTTTACGATTGCGTTCTAAAATAACCGATGCCAATGACTTCAACTCCCTGTTTCTCTAAAAATGATTTTATACATGTCCTACACGTTACTTTCATATATTGGTGTACAACCCTCGTCCAAAGGAGTATGCCCAATGTTCCGTGATCTGCTTTTCCCTATTATATATGGTCTTGTCATTTTTCTGGCTGGCATGAAGCTAATGGAAACAGCGTTGTCCAAGCTTGCAGGGCCACTGTTAACTACAAGCCTGAATAAGGCAACCTCTACACCTATCAAAGGCTTGATCGCAAGCAGTGTACTGTCAGCCCTGCTTCAGAGCAGCACGGCTGTAACTGTGCTAACGATCGGTATGGTGAATGCCGGCCTGCTCACCTATGCTCGTACACTTGGCATTATCCTAGGCAGCAACATCGGCACCACTTTGACCACAGAGTTAATCGGACTTCAGATCAATTCCATGGCATCGCCACTGCTGGCTGCCTCACTGAGTCTGTGGGCCGCAGCAGTTATAGCTGGCGAGTTACCGCATACATCACGGGCAGCAGCACTATGCCGGAAAATATCAGAGCCGCTGCAATTCATCAGCCTGGCTGTATCAGGATTCGCCCTAGTCCTATGGGGAATCGCAGTCATGCAGTCCATTGGCGGGACGCTTCAGGAGAGTGGCCTATTCCTTTGGTTCCTGAATCATGCTACCACAAGTGCCCTATGGGGACTCGCCGCTGGTGCCTGCTTAACTGCCCTGTTACATAGCAGCGCAGCAGTTATCGCCATGGCCATGGGCATTGCTGCCTCTGGTGCCATGCCACCAGAGCTCGGCATAGCCATCGTGCTCGGTGCCAACGTCGGTACCTGCGTCACGGCAGTCATCGCTTCCATCGGCGGCTCGACTTCTGGCGTCTTTGTCGCTTGGTCGCATGTTGTCCTCAATGTAAGCGGTGCGCTCCTGTTCCTACCTCTTATTGGGCCCCTACAAGCAACTGCTGCATGGATTGGCGGAGGAGCCGCCTCACAAATCGCTCATGCACAGACTATTTTTAATGTAGTATGCTCGCTAATCGCACTGCCATTATGTTACCTGCCTGTATGGTCAAGACTGGAGAAACGTCTTCAATCGTAACAATATACTGTAACGCCTGATCCCAAACTTTCCACAACTGTACTATTATACTTCAATCGAAAATATTATAAAACCGCGATCCATCGTAAAAAGTGATTACCGTCGAAGATATTGCGATCAGAGCGAATAAGATTAAAGCAATATAGTCATTTCTTGAGAACGGACGACTGCTGTACCAAGTCCGTTTTCTATTAGTTCCGAAGCCACGTAACTCCATAGCCGTACTAATATTCTCAATTCGCTCAATGCTAGTCAGAATCAAGGGCATTAGAATCGAAATGATATTTTTAAGCCGCTTAGGCAGCTTTTCTTTTCGAGAGATGTCTATTCCCCGTGCCTGAGCAGAGAATGATATATTCTCATAATCTCTTTGGATATCCGGAATGTACCGCAGCGCAAGCGATACAGAATATGCAATTTTATAATTCACACCAATCCGGTTTAAAGACGCTGCGAATTCACTAGGATTTGTCGTTAGAAGGAACAACAGTGCCATGGGAATGACTACTGCATACTTAAGGGCAATATTTAATTGGTAGAATAGCTGCTCATATGTAACGGTATACCGACCTACAAGATGAACAATATCATGACGTGAACCGTAAACCTTTACACCTTCCAAAGGAGAAAAAATAAAGATAGCTATATGATTAAGCACAAAGAAGATCAGGATAAAATATAATACGAAAGCATAATCCTGAAATTGAACTTTAGAGACTCTAAAGGCAATCAAACTAAATAATAACATCACTATTAGACATCTTGTATCATATGTAATCATCCCTGTCACAGACCACACTATAAATAAAATCAGCTTAGTAGCGCCTGTAAGACGGTGAATAGGTGAATCTTGCTTCGTAAAAGTTAACATTGTGGCCTTCATCCGCCCCGGCTCCTCCTGTCGTATGCAATAAATCTTCTTACGAACTCTTCTGGCTGATCCAATTGGACCCTCATAGCCAATGTAAATAGTGAGGTCTCTTTCAAATTAGCATTCCTCACTACTTCTATATTGGTTAATACTCGCTCAGGGCTATCATCAGCAAGCTTAACACCATCAGACAACACTACAGCTCTATCGGCATACTCCAGCATAAGATGCATATCATGGGTAATCATAATGACCGTCATTCCCTGTTCCCGAAGCGTCAAAAGAAATTCCATCATTTCGTTGTAGTGCCTATAATCCTGTGCTGCAGTCGGCTCATCTAATATGATCACTTCCGGCTCCAGGATCATAATAGAAGCAATAGTCACACGTTTCTTCTGACCGTAGCTGAGCGCAGAGATGGGCCAGCTACGAAAAGCGTATAGACCGCATATTTTCAAAACATGATGCACTCGCTCACGAATAATCTCCTCGGACACCCCTCGTAATTTAAGGCCTAGCGCAACCTCATCATATAAAAGCGTCTTAGAAATCATATGATTAGGATTCTGCATCACGAAACCGATCCGCTCTGCCCGCTCCTTAATCGTATCCTTGGCAATATCCCTTCCGTTCATCAATATCGAACCGGAAGTGGGCATATAAAAGCCACAGATAAGCTTAGATACCGTGGATTTCCCAGCACCATTTCTCCCAGCTATACAGACCATTTCTCCTTTATGAATAAGAAGGTTAAGTTTATGAAGTACTGGTCTGCTCTTCTCATAACCGAATGAAACATCATGTAACTCAAGGATAGGTAGACTCTCACGTTTATCCTGCTGCGAATTATTATTATCATACCAGTACTCAAGCTTGCTGGAGCAAGAGTCCAGCCGAATTTCATCTATATGCTGTGGATTCATATCTGATGCAATCGTACATCCTGCATACTTTAAAGCCGTTAAATAGAGAGGTTCCCGAATACCTACTTCTGAAAGTAAGCGAGTGCTTAATAGCTCAGCGGCTGGCATATCCGCCGCAATGCGTCCGTCATGGATCACAATAATGCGGTCCACCGCACGGTGAAGTACTTCCTCGAGCCTGTGCTCGATAATAATAACCGTTTTACCGGTCTCTTTTTGCACTCGGTCAATAAGCTCAATCGCTTTTGTGCCAGTATATGGATCTAAGTTTGCCAAAGGCTCATCAAACAACAGGATGTCCACATCACCAACCAGAACACCAGCTAAGGTCGTTTTTTGCTTCTGACCGCCTGACAATTCCTGAGGTGACGCTCCCAAATATTCGTGGATATCCACGGCTGTTGCCGCAGCCACTACCTTTTCTATCATTTCGGCCTGTTGAACCGCGTGATTCTCCAGACTGAAGGCGATGTCCTCTCCAACCGTTAATCCAACAAATTGTCCGTCCGGGTCCTGCAATACAGTCCCTACCTGATCCGACAATGCTGCAATACTAAGTTCTTTCTGCTCCAGACCCTTAATTTGCAATGACCCAGACATTTCACCTTTATAGGCAAAAGGGATGAGTCCGTTTATACAATGAGCCAGTGTACTTTTTCCAGAACCAGAGGGTCCCACAATAAGTACCTTCTCCCCTTCGGCAATCGTTAAGTTGATATCTGTGAGTGTAGGCTCCTGCTGTGCTCGATATTGAAAACTAAAATCCTTAAATTCAATCACTGCTTTTTTCATCCTTGACCTTCCTCTTAGCTTCGTTTGAAGAATTTCACTTCCATTATATGTTTTACAGCCATAAAAAAGCCGGTGATCTCCACCGGCTTTTGGTTTGGATTATATGCTACTCAGGCTTCTCTGGTCAAGCTGCCTTGCTTCGTTCTTGTCTTTGCATATGCAATTGCGAGTAGTGAGCCAATCACTGCTACAGTGACGATATTGGATGCTCCGGCGATAAGTCCTTGTGTGAATACTTTATTCGCTGGTTCTGCATAGATTAGAATATCCAGTACAGGTGCTACTAAGAACCAGGCGATTGCGTTTGCTACAATCTGGGCCAGATTAAAACGAATCAGTTCCTTTCGTCCGAATTCCCCGTCATGAATCCCAATTCTAGCCACAAGCAGACCAACAACGAGCCCAACAATTCCAGAAGCGATCACCCAACTGAACCAAGGGGAACCATAAAAAATCGCATCCTTCAGTGTATGTCCGATCAGGCCAATGAGTAATCCGGCAAACGGACCGTACAACAGTGCGAACAATGCCAGTAAAGCGTATGTAGTCTCAATGTTAGTGTTTGGAATTCCGGATGGAATCGAACCGAACCTGCCCAAAATAACGAATAAAGCAGAACCGATACCAATCGCAACAATCGTCTTAATCGATAACACCTTTTGTTTTGCCATATTTTCATCTCCCCCAACGCTTCTCTTTTATTTTATGTAATTATACATCGGAATAGTCGGAATTAATATAGATTAAAATAAAAAAATCTGCAAAGCAACATTAATGTTGGCTTTGCAGACCCAGACCACTTATAGAGTTATTATATGATTTGCTTTATCTATTTCACAGTAACGGTTACCGTCACTGTCTTGGTGCCAATCTTTCCTTTAATGGATGCCGTTCCTTTGCTCACAGCTACAATCTGGCCGCTAGCAGATACTCTAGCTACAGAAGGCTTAGAGCTAGTCCACGCCGCACTTCCAGTAACAATAGCGGTCTTCCCCGTATCATACTGCGCAATCACAACTGCATTCTGAACAGCTCCCGGAGCCATCTTCAGTCTATTCTCGTTGACAGTCAACTTCATTAGCTTAGGAACTACATTAATTTTGACACTAGCAGCGAGCCCTTGGTAAGAACCTGATAACGTCGCAGTTCCTTCTGTTATGGCTTTAACAGATGTACTTTTAACCGTGGCAACTGCTTCATTCGAAGACTCCCAATTCATGCTGCTGGAGATATTCCCCGTCTTACCATTAGAGTAGTAAGCCGTTACCTTTATGGATTTAGAACCTTTAATATTCAATTCAATCGCATTCGGTTCTACAACAATCTTAGTAACCTTTTGTTCAATAGTAACCGGGATACTAATAGTCTTATTAGCGTAGGTTCCCTTTAAAGTAGCAGAACCCTTCACCAGTCCTTTGATTACCTTGCCGGAAGAGGTTGTCTTGATAATTGCATTCGTACCGGTAATCTCCCATTCCATAGTACCTGTAGCATCGAGTTCATTCCCATTTTCCATCACAGCTTTGACTTCAGGAACAGCCTTCTCTTCACCAGTAACAATCACAACGTTTTCCTCTGGTCCGAGCAGGATATGAACCTTATCTTTAACTGTAACACTCACTACAACACTTTTTTCCCGGATAGCCGCTTTGGAGGAGGTAGGATTCTCTGATTTTATTTTGCCGACAATATTAACAGTACCAGCCTTTTCAGCAACGAGCTTGCCATCTTTGATGGTGGCGATCTCATCGTTGGCAGAAGTCCACTCGATTTCTTGACTGAGATCCAGCTTCGTTCCATCTAGCTTGGTTCCGTTGACCTTTGGCAAACTAACGGAATCCTCTGTGTACATGTCCAGTTCCTTTTTATCAGCTTCCAACTCAGTAATCGTAGGGTATACCGTCAACTTAAAGCTTTTACTAATCCCTCTGTATTCTGCTTTAATAACCGATGTTCCCACTGCTTTTGCGGTGATCGCTGCAGCATCAGTACCCGCAGTAACCGTCGCCGCGAGTTGGTTGTCCGAACTCCATACTGCACTACTGGATACATTCGGAGTGGAATTCGCAGCATCTCTAACTTCTGCTTTAACGTTCAAGCTCTCACCCATAAACAAGAATTGATCGCCTGATGGAGTAAGCAATAATGCCTCGTAAGGAGCACGTACATATACATCCACAGTTTGTGTAATCCCCAGATAAGATACTGTAATTACAGCTTTTCCTGCGGACAGTACTTTGATTTCTCCCTTGTCTACAGTAGCGACACTTGTATTAGAAGAAGACCATTCCGCTTTCTCTGAAATATCATTTGCGGTCGTCTTTGTAGTCTCTTTGGTAAACGCAGCTACTTTCACCGGATTATCGCCAACGAGCATTTCAATTTCCTTAATTACGATGCCCTTATCATTTTTAAGCTCAATTTCAGAATAAGGCAATTTGACTACAGCTTTAAAGGTTGCTGTTAGATCCTTGTATTTGGCAGTAATGGTTGAGGTACCTTCACCCGCCAGTGTGATTTTACCTTCTGCAATCGTCAATACGCTTGTATTGGAGCTGCTCCAAGTGGTATCAGCCGTTACATCCTTGGCAGAAGTTGCTGTTTCGCCACCAATCGCATTGGCTTTGACCAACAGTTTATCCTCTTCGTCACCCAATTTGTAGTTCCCTTCGGAGCTATATTCGAGCTTCAATTCTTTGATCGGATGTGAAACCTCTACTTCTATAGTAGCGAGTGCATGATTATAAGTAGCTGTAATAATAGCCTTTCCGCTATCTATTGGAGTCAATAAGCCATTTACTACTTTTACAGCGTTAGTGTTAGAAGAATTCCATACCACTGCACCAGTCACATCTCTTTTGGAGGAGGACCCTTCCACATTCGCATATACCTTCAGTTGCTTTGGCGTTTGTCCAACCGTAAGCTGCACTTTGGCAGAGCTTTCAAACTCAATCGAGTTGATATCGCCGGCAGCTGCAAAGACACTTACCGGAAAAACCGCAGTAGCTAACAATATCATGATGAGGAGCATTTTCGTCATTTTCCTGTACACAGTCATTTGTTCTCTCCCTTAGGTTATAATGTCGTTTGGTGGTTTATCCCCACACTCTTTTACTTATATCGACAATTGTACACCAAGTGTTTACCCTATAACTCCATAAAGCCAAATTCAGGACTTTCAGACTAGATAATCAGGTGATAGGTTGATCAATATATTAGGAAGTAATATGCTAGCTACTACATTCTTTTTTTGAACCAAGGGGGCTATGATGAGTATAGAGAACTTTCAACTAGAGACAATCCCTACTCCAAAAGAGGAGGATAGCTTCCTTAAAGGGGTAAAAGATTGCATTCCAACACTACTAGGTTATTTGAGCATTGGACTTGCAGCAGGTGTTGTTCAAAAGACAGCCGGACTAAGCATTGCTGAGATTGCCTTGATCAGTCTGATGCTTTATGCCGGTTCAGCACAGTTTATAGCTGCTGGAATGATAGCTGTAAGCAGCTCACCTGTTGCTATCGTCGTTACGATTTTTATCGTGAATCTTCGTCATATTTTGCTTAGTGCAGCTCTGTCACCTTATTTCCGGCATCTTACCCCACTGAGAAACATGCTGGTTGGAACCCTGCTGACAGATGAGACCTTTGGAGTTGCTATTAATCAAACAGTGAATAAGCAACAAATCAGTGAAAAATGGATGCATGGCCTTAATCTCACTGCCTATTTAAATTGGTTTATTGCGAATATAGCAGGAGCTTTTTTGGCACAGTGGATTTCTGATCCAGATCAATTCGGTCTACAGTTTGCTTTACCTGCCATGTTCATTGGCATCCTTGTTATTTCCATGATTGATCGTAATAAAATAAAACTTGATTTAGTTGTCGCAATCCTAGCAGTAATCATCGCTGTAGCTAGCTCCTTCGTATTCTCCGGTAGTGTGGGTGTCATTATTGCAACGGTCATTGCGTCAACAGTAGGGATGGTGTTTGAAAAATGGAAGTGAGATGGGATGTATTTTTGATTATTCTAGGGGCGGCTTTGGTAACCTTCATTCCAAGGGTGGCTCCATTAATGATTCTAAGCCGATTCGAATTGCCTGAATGGGGAATGCGCTGGTTAAATTATGTTCCTATCTCTGTTATGGCGGCACTAATAGGTCAGGAGATCCTCTTAAATGATGGAAAATTCTCACCTATAGCTAATAACGTTGAGCTTTTTGCGGCAATCCCTACTTTTTGGATCGCTATAAAGACCCGGAGTTTGTTAGGAACTGTACTGGTTGGGATTGTTTCGATTATGATCCTGCGGATGTTTTTTTGATCATGCAGGGGACCCCAAAAGCAATGAGTTACCGTGGCTGCTGCTCCCCCCCCCGTCTCTTATCTGACCACTTCTTGGCGCTACTCGTAAGAATTCATTATCAGGAATAGCTGCATTATTTCTACGTAACGATCAGGATTCATCAGGCCAGTTTCGTCCATAAAAGAGTTAAAAAGATGACATAGTACAAGTCATTTATAGTGATTGTAAGCGAGAGCTTCTCTTTCAGGCGCTCCGCACCACCTTCTCAGCGATATCTGGGGGATTTATACCCCTCTTTCTCACGTTTCACACCTTCCAGACGATATCTGGGGGATTTATACCCCTCTTTCTCACGTTTCACACCTTTCGAGCGATATCTGGGGGATTTATACCCCTCTTTTTCATCTTTCGCGCCTTTCGGGCGATATCTGGGGGATTTATACCCCTCTTTTTCATCTTTCGCGCCTTTCGGGCGATATCTGGGGGATTTATACCCCTCTTTTTCACCTTTCGCGCCTTCCGGGCGATACGGGCGCAGTTTTGGGCTTCTTTACAAAATCACTGCTAATATATGTACCACTTTTCCAAGAATATTGTCCCTGGAGTCCGAAAGTATGCTCAAATGACTAAAAAGTATGCTGGTATCTCCATAGAAAACCGCAAGATTAGGAGAGAGCTATACCTCTCCCATGTAGCAGCTATTCCTCTGCTATGCGGTTGCATTTCTCAGCTAACGCCAAACACACAAAGGAGCAATACTCCATTAACGGGAGAATTGCTCCTTTACTGTCTTTTAACTAACGTCTATTCCTTAACGAACAGCCAGCTTAAGACCGCTCTGACTAACCCCGACCAATTCGCCTCGGCATTCGTTCACACCAGCTTCGGTGATCTTCACCTCACAAAGTTCTCCTTGAAGTGAATCCTCTCCATCAAAGAAGACCTGCAAATAGTTGTCGCTGAACCCATGCTGGATATTGCGGCCTGGAGACCCTTTAGCGGATCTTTCCGGAATCACACTAAGCGTCTGTCCTACAAACTTACGGGCATATGCTAATTGCATTTCTTCGGATAGATCAATCAGCTCCTGCACGCGTGCATTTTTGATCTCCTCATCGATCTGATTCTCCATCCGCGCTGCAGGAGTACCTGTCCGCTTGGAATATGGGAATACATGCATCTCCGAGTAATTTACAGCCTTCATGAAATCGTATCCGGCACGGAACATCTCATCGGTCTCACCCGGGAATCCAACGATAACGTCAGTGGTAATCCCGACATCTGGCATCGCCTGGCGGATCAATTGCATTTTGGCGTAATACTCTTCTGTCGTATATTTACGGCGCATCGCTTTCAGCACATCATTATGACCGGCTTGTAACGGAATATGCAGATGACGGCACATTTTGGAGGAGCGGTTCAGTACCTCAAGCAGCTTCTCATCAATCTGACTAGCTTCAATAGAACTGATACGCACCCGTTCCAGACCATCTACCTTATCTAGATCCCACAGTAAATCGGAAAGACGGTAATTATCAAGATCATCACCGTAACCTCCGGTATGAATACCCGTTAGTACAAACTCCTTATACCCTGCTTCTACCAATTGATGCGCTTGAGCTACGATGCTTTTTGGATCACGACTGCGAGAAAGTCCACGCGACCATGGAATGATGCAGAAGGTGCAGAAGTTGTTACAACCATCCTGAATCTTCATAAAAGCACGCGTCCGATCCGCAAAGCCTGGCACATCCATCTCTTCGAACTCACGTGTCTTCATAATATTACGCACAGCATTGACCGGCTGACGTGAGGCTTCAATATTCTTCACATGTGTCATGATCTGATCGCGGTCCTGGTTACCGATGACAAGGTCAACTCCAGGAATATCTAGAATCTCCCCAGGAGAGGTCTGTGCGTAGCAGCCTGTTACGGCTACGATGGCCTCTGGATTACGGCGCACGGCACGTCGGATCATTTGACGGCTTTTTTTGTCACCTGTGTTAGTTACTGTACAAGTATTAATCAGATATACATCGGCGGGACCCTCGAAATCAACCTGCTCGTAACCTTCATTTTTAAATAGCTGCCAAATGGCTTCGGTATCATAGAAATTCACTTTACAACCTAAAGTATAAAACGCTACGGTTGGCATCTCTTAAGCTCCTCCCATTTCTCCAGATTCATATAATATACAAGCAGCGGCAACCATGCCCGCTGTCTCACAGCGCAGAATTCGCCGTCCTAGTCCTACGGATACTGCCCCGGCTTCTTCTGCCTTGAGGCATTCCTCCGGAGTAAAACCTCCTTCAGGACCTACCACAACCATAACTTTCCCGCCAGACTGCGGCGAAAGCGATGCTAACCATGGAGCGACGCTGCTTCGAAGCTGTAAGCCTTCCTCTTTTTCATAACAGAAATAAACAGCATCATATTCACTAAAAGTCTGCAAAAGCTGTTTCCAGGACAACGGTGACCCTACAGACGGAACGATGTTCCGATGAGCCTGTTCGGCAGCTTCCTTACAAATTTTACGCCAGCGATCCAGTCGTTTGCTTTCTTTACGCTCGTCGTATTGCACTATTGTGCGTTCTGACAGAAAAGGAACAAAGCCTACAGCACCAATCTCTGTACACTTCTGAATGACAGTTTCCATCTTATCGGCTTTAGGCAAGCTCTGAGCGACTGTAATTTTAATTCGAGGTTCATGCGTCATCTCCAGGGACTCCAAAATGTTCACAGTGACTTCCCCAATTTCAATCTGCGCAATCTCTACTAATGCCTCACGGGAAACACCATCGCTAACAATAAGCTTGTCCCCTGCCTTACCACGCATCACTTTAGCGATATGACGGGCGTCTTCCCCATCAATTCTCACGGTATCCGCACCAAACTGCTCCGGTGTAACGAAATATCGCTGCATCTCATCATCATCCTGTTCATAAATTCAGTAACAAATATAAACGCCTTCGGCGTCCTTATAAGGACGGTAAGCGTTTAATCGAAAAATATAAGTTATAAAGTATAAAGTGATACTTATACTTTCATATATTTGAAGAAACGGCTTAGTCGCCCTTATAAGAACGTCACCCGTTTCTTCAAGAAATATAAGGTTTGGTCAGACGAAAATTAACGATCAAATTTTGATCAAATTACATAATACAATGTTTGACAAAGGTTGAACAGACTTCATCTCTTGCCTTAGCTGCCAAAAATTCTTAGAGACAGCTGTACAAATGTTCTCGACATTTCACTAGCCCAGCCTGCGAGCGGATCAATCGTATACGTCCGTAGCCCAGGAATAAACAGAATCAATAAAAACAGAAATACAGCCCATTGTTCAAATTGCTGTAATTTGCCGCGGATCGAACGTGGGGCGATATCTTCCACAATCCGATAGCCATCCAGTGGCGGCAGCGGAATAAGATTGAACAGAAACAGAAAGAAGTTCCATTGAATGAAGGTGCCAAAGAATAAGTATACAGCCTCGAGCATGCGATCATTCGAGATATTATCTAGAACTCCAGTTGCCGCAAGTGCACCGTATATTATAGCACCAATAATTCCTAAGAGCAGGTTACTGATTGGTCCCGCAGCCGACACGATGACTCCCATGAGACGAGGACGACTAAAGTTATCGCGGTTTACCGGAACCGGACGTGCCCAACCGAAGCCAGCAACTAGCAGCAGCAAAATACCAAAGAAATCGAAATGAACAGCAGGATTAAGCGTCATGCGGCCAAGTAATCTTGCTGTTGGGTCACCGAACTTATTCGCGAAATATGCATGACTGAATTCATGTACTGTAAAAGCAATTAAAATTGTAATGAGCAGGAAAGGAAGCTGATCTAAATCTACTCGAATTATATTTTGTAATATATCCATCTTTACCTCTTTCCGGCTGTAAACGCCACCCAATCTTCCTCACGGGATATTTCAATAATCTCAAAACCAGACGCTTTTAGCGCGTTCGCTACAAGTCCTTCTTTATCTTTATATATACCTGAGGTAATGTAGAGGCCTCCAGGCTGAAGCGCGCGGTACACATCATCCGTAAACAATACGATGATTTCCGCCAAAATATTCGCAACTACAATTTGTACAGGCAATGTCAAGCCAAGGTTGCCTTCTTGCTCTTGCTTAGCAGGAACGGCTCCTTCTAGTGAGTGACCAGGTCTAGCGGATGGCCACATCTCTCCAGCCGCTGTATCCGCTACGCCTTCCCCGCCCAGCAGCGATAGAAGATCGCTCTCTTTTACCGTTATGGATGATTCAAGCTTGTTAAGGGCTACATTCTCCCGTGCACTTTCCACAGCCACCGGATCTAAATCTAAGGCCAACACGGATTTTGCACCTAGCAGCATCGCACCTACAGCCAGAATTCCTGAACCGGTGCCGACATCGATAACTTCTTCACCGCCGCTAATATTCTTTTCAAGTGCACGGAGGCACAAAGCTGTTGTAGGGTGAGTCCCAGTACCAAATGCCATGCCAGGGTCGATCTCAATGATGGCTTCATCTGGACTCTCAGGCGTATATTCCTCCCAGGTTGGTTTAATGGTAAGACGTTTGGATACGCGTAGCGGTTTGAAATATTGCTTCCAAGCATGCGCCCATTCGTCTTCATCCACAGTCTTCCAAGAAATCAACGCTTTGCCTGGATCAATCCCGTACTCATGCAATTCGGCTACCCGTGGAGTCAATTCTTCTATAACAGCATCCATATCTGTGGAATCGGCATAATACCCTTTTATGACCGCTTCCCCTTCAGGAATATCATTCAAAGGTTGGTCGTACAATTCACCGTAACGTGTATCCCGTTCTTTATTCAGTGTGCCGGATTCCTCGATAGAAACCCCACCCGCACCAGCTTCATATAAAAAATTCGAAATCATTTCCTGTGCTTCTTCTGTTGTATGTATCGTCACTTCATGCCATAACATCTTTATGTAATCCTCCTAAAAGTTTTGTGAGCATTTGCTTCATTGGTTTACTTCGTGCAAAACTCGCTTCGAAAGCATAGGCTTAGTTTTGTGAGCATTTGCTTCATTGGTTTACTTCGTGCAAAACTCGCTTCGAAAGCATTCGCTTCATAGTATAACATTTCTTATTGGTGTAACGCCAAACTACAGCTCAACGACCTGCGACGTCCTCTTTACGCCTACAAAAGCAGTTGAGCGAATGATCATCCACCATCCCCGATGCCTGCATAAAAGCATAGCATATTGTAGTACCCACAAACTTCATGCCTTTCTTCTTTAATGCCTTACTCATCTCATCAGACTGAGCCGTCGAAGCAGGTACATCTGCACGAGTCTTCCAATGATTAATAGTTGGCACACCTCCGACAAAGCTCCAGAGATACTCTGCAAAGCTGCCATATTCCTCGCAAATTTGCAAATACACACCCGCATTACGAATGATAGCATCAATTTTCAATCGATTTCTAATAATCCCTGGATCACTCATTAGCTCTGCCATTTTGGCTTCATCATAATGGACAATCTTATTCGGATCAAATCCGTCAAATACCTCTCTGAAACGCGCCCGTTTTTTTAGTACCGTGTACCAGCTCAGCCCTGCCTGCATCCCTTCCAGCATAAGCAATTCAAACAGCTTTTGGTCACCATACAGAGGCTTTCCCCACTCTTCATCATGATAGGCAATATATAGAGGATCATCATTGACCCAAGCACAGCGAGTGACTTCCATCATTTCCTCCCCCTTTAATTATTCATAGCTAAACCTTTACAACGTCTACTCACTGTAAACGAAAAAAAGGGAAGAACACAAGGTTCATCCCCTAAAAAAGTTATTCTATTTCCTTTAATTATGCTTCTTCTAACTCTTATAACCGGATCTGCACTCTCGTTTCTTTATCCGGATCATCAGTTGTATAGTAGAACATATAGATAGTAGCTTCTGTACCTTTAAAATCCTTATACACATCAATGGCCTTGTTGTTTCCATCCCCCGCGAAATTGACGGTTAGCGGTTTACCTAGGATGCGCTCCTTACCCAACCCAATATGTGTCTGGTTAATTCCACCGAAGCGAGCATCTTCACTTCCAGTTTCTACATAAAGATCGGATCCTTGCATATAGTATGTCCACTTCACCGGATACCCGTTGAGTTGCTGGATAATCGTCTGTTTCTTTTGAGAAATGTTCGTTAAAAGAAGCGGTATTTTGTCATCATTATTTTTGGTAATTTTATAGCTGCCATGCTGAGTCACCTTATATTTAGCTACAAAGGTAATCGGAGTCTCTTTCGTAATTTCAAGATCGACTGGCCGTTCGAAACGAAGCACTGTCAGCTCCGGCTCACCCTCTGGAGATCTCCATAAATTCCCCTCAAGCGTCTTGCCTGCTACTTCAAGAGCATACTTTTTATAAGGGAAGCCATTGTCTATATCCTTACTTCTAACTGTGACTCGAATTTGAGTAGGCGACACAACCATATTCTCCAGCGTGTAATCAGTCTCACCTGCCTCGAGCGGCAGATTTAGACTGGTTTTTATCGTCCCGCTCTCCATCTGCTTTTTACTTAATTGAAGATCGAATGAAAGTGGTCCATTAACATCTTTTTCTTTCTTCATATATTGCAGCTTATAAGTCGTTTGACCACCGGAAACATCCTCCGCCTTAAAGTATTGCTGCGCTGTATACTCCCCTTTTTCTCCTGGTGTACCGAAAGTACCTCCAGGCAGCGAATTTATGAGCGTTCCATTTTTGTAACCGACAATATTTGGATAGGCCCATTCTTTTGCTTCTGGCTGATCAAAAATGATCGCTGAAGAGAATAACATTTTCTCTTGACCTTGGGTAAACGGCTTCACCTCTATGCTGCGCATCCCCTCCTGTCCAATAGGGAAGCTCTGTGTCTCCGTCGAGTGAATATCCAGCGGCAAATCTAACGATTGTTCACTAAAAGCCTGAATTTCATTTGTAACTAGCTGAACATTCACGGTGTCCTTCTCTGGTGTCCATTCACTTTCGAAATAACCGTTATAAATTTGGTTCTTTTCGTCCCAGTTCAGATAATTGTACTCTCCAGAACTATTTCCCCCCTCAGTACCTTTCAGGGTCATCTCAGTCACACGCCAAGTTTCACTGTCCTGTCGTTGTCCAACATCCAATGTGAATAAGATGACCGTTCGATTCTCATCCACAATGGCGGTATGTAGCTTTAGCGTCACTCCGTCCTTTGTCACCGATTGATCCAGCTTTTGACCGAGGTTTTGTGCCAGTGCCGCCTGAATACCACCTTTTTCACGGAGCATTGTATCCCAATTATAATGAACTGCCGCATATACTGGCGCCGCCGCTAGAAGTAATGAAAACGATGAAACAAGTGCTATTTTGCTCCAGTTTCTCCCCTGTTTCTGGCTACCACTGCTCATCCGAGCGTGAAAAGATGTTGTATTTTTATGTTCAATTCTCTCCCACATGCTTTCAAAATCAGGATATGTTACACTTTGACCCTCATTTAACTGATGCTCCAGCATATTCTCCAACTTTTTCATAAGATTCGCCCTCTTTCCGTTCAATTTGAACCCCAGCCTCCAGCAAAATTCTCCGCAATACCTTTAGCCCTTTATGCAGCCTTGATTTGGTCGTCCCGAGCGGGATGGATAGCAGGTCTGATACTTCAGCCAAGCTGAAATCATGCATGTACCTAAGCGTAATCACCATCCGAAGTTTGACTGGCAACTGGCTCAAATATTTCGCCCATTCCATTGATGTCTCCCTCTGTTCAATCAATCGCTCTACAGGGGTTTCAGGAGATTTCTTAAATAAATAAAGATTGTCTGAGATTTTTTGCTGTAAGGTACGCTTCCGTTTCAAATGATTCAGGCAATGGTTGACCGTTATTTTCATAATCCAAGCCTTCAAATGCTCTACGTTCTCACGATTCGTGTGAAATACGGTAATGAACACATCCTGCGTCAAGTCCTCCGCATCCGCCGCGTCATGCACCATATAGTAGCAGGTCCGATATACATCCTTGTTGTAGGCTTCGAATAATTCCCGATTAGTCTGCAAATCTTTCTCCCTCCTTTCTTATCCGTGATATCTATATGACAACCAATCTCTGGAAAAGGTTCGTTTTTCTGAGCATAAACTATAGATGCTAGTAATAACAGATGAAAGATAACAATTAAACTCGCAACACAAAAAGCCACTCCCCATAAATCTGAGAACTGGCTTTCCTTTATATTCACGCTAACAGCATACAGAAATTAAATGATATTCATAACCTCTCGTGCTTGTGTATCTAAATCCTGGGCTGAGGAAGAAATATTATTGAAATCATCTACGGCTATTTGAATCTGCTGTTGACTAGCTTCTATATTTTCTTGCACCTGGTTTGTTCCTTTGGAGATCTTATTGATTTCCAGCGTAATGGCATCCACACTATCTTTCACTTGAATGATCGAATCCTGCACCATGGAAGATAGCTTCCTAACTTCTTTTGCAACCACGTCAAAACCACGCCCAAACTCCCCGGCATGTGCCGCTTCAATTGCTGCGTTAAGCGCTAACAGTTGCGTTTGCGAAGCAATGTTACGAATAGTTTGTACAATTCCCTGAATCGATACCGCTTGTGTCTCCAGATTAGCTAGAGTCTGTGTATTTTCAATGGATACTTCGGCTATTTTATCGATACTCAGCAATAGTTCTTGACTACGTTCAATGCCTTTCTCGGCTCTATGATTTAAGCTGTCCGACATCTCTTTCATCCGCTGTACCACAACACTCATGTTATTTTGTCGATCCGTGATATTAGTCGCTATCTTAGATACGCCAATGACCTGTTCATTATTTTCATCAAAGACAGGCATATATGTAGCTTCCAGCCATACCGCATTTCCTTTTGCATCCATTCGTTCGATCTTATCCTGAACACTTTTTCCTGAAAAAAGATCCTGCCAGAACAGCTCATAGCCCGGGCTATTTACAAAGTGAGGAAAGCAAAACTCTTTATGATGCATACCATACATCTCTTCTTTGTTATACCCCATCGAACTAGCAAAAACGTCATTCACATAAGCCACTCGTCGCTCAAGATCAAACCTTATAATCGCTAAATTTTTTTCTAAAGATCGGACAACAAGCTCATCGGTAACTCCCTGAGAGTGTACCATTCCCATATAATAATTCCTCCTGGATATCTATAAGTTACTCGTCGCGTCATCATGAAGTATATCTGAACAATTATACGCTCTTATTGCGCAGAGAGAAATACATGATTCTTATTAAATTTATTAAAATTCGTTGTTAAAAAAGGCCGATGGCGAGCGAGTATTGCTCATTTCTAATAGATTGATCCCTGAAATACTTTTAAGTGATGATAATTAAGGAAAACCTCCCTATAAATACACGAATATCGAAGATTTATCTCTTTTTTAGGGAAATGCTCCCTTTAATCTTTTAAAATCAAGCCTTTTTCTATTTTTAAGAGTTATTTGTGGGAGATTCTCCCTAAAAGCTCACATTTTTAGGTGCCTGGAGAAAAATACAGGGAGTTTTTCCGTAATTATTTTTAACCACAAAAACCCCAGCCGTAATTCCAGCCAGGGTTCGAAGCAAGTTCCTATTAATACTAATTTGTCTCTTGCAAAATGCACATACCAAACGGTCCAGCAAACATAGCCTCTTATATGTACATTTCCTTATTTCTTGGATCCGTAATCTCCGATCTTAATTCCCCATACCGAATCCTTCTGATAGGATGCAGCCTCCTTTAAACTTGGAAGTCTTACATCCAGAGGACTGTGTCTTTCCAAATACATCACAAACGCCTGGCGAAGCCCAATCTCAGCATCCAGTTTATTAAGTTCGTTCGGGTGTTTCTCCATCTCGGCTAATTCTACTTCCCAACGATATAAATCGCTTGCCTCTGATCGTTCCAGCCGAACTTTTTCAGTCAGCTCCCGCAGCTCACGGTAGGCCTGTTTTACTTTTGAAGAGTACAGTTGCTTCTGATTCATAAAAGTTAAGAATGCGATAAGTAGTGCTAAACCTATCCATAAAATAACGTTGTCCATATTCTCCCTCCTGCTTGGGCTATTCTCCTAATTATACACACCAGAACGCAAAAATACCCCACAATGTGAGGTATCTGCCTTAGCTTTTAGCATCTATTCTTTTTTCATAATTTCATGCAGCTGACGTTTGTCTGCTTCTAACGCCCGGGCCTGGGCTTCGATATCCTCCAGATCTGCCTCCGCTGCTGAAAACTCTACGTCCTCTGCCTTCGCCTCGTACAGCATTTTCATCTTCTCGGTCTTTGAGAATATTTGCGAGTTCTCTCTATCCATAGTATCGATCGTCTCCCTTCTTATTAAGAAAATTATTATTCAAATCATCCCGCCTGCTTCTTCAATTAAGCGTAATGCTTGATCATGGGACTCCGAATTCAAGATCACCGTAAGTAAAATATCTCTACCCGTCGGTCCTCCATCTCCGCCATGACTCATCCCACTGGCGCTGGTATCAGCAGCAGCTAGTATACCTGTGTGTGCACGCTCAGCAGTCATGGAGTCCATTCTGGCAACATTGCCTGTCACTGGGTTTACCCCTGAGCTAAAGCTCGTGCCTCCATATCTACTGAAGCGATCAACGGAAATTTCAATGGCCCGAAGTGCACGGAGCTTACGAGCAACACCCTCCGCTTCCTCAGGGCTTTTAAAATAAGCCAAAATAGATCTTTCCGACATCTTATCCCCGCTCTCGCTTGAAATTCAGATATCTGTTGCATTCCTTTATATTGTCTTCATTTCACTTCTTTTATGCCCTTTTTTTCTCATACTCCACTTATTTACTGGGAATTCGACATTTTCCTCGACGCTTCCCTGCAATATAGTGCTAAAGTTGTATATTCGATTTGAAGTTATAGCTGTAGAATAAATTTAATTTTCATAATTTTTTACATTTTACGCTGAGGAGGAGAACTACAGATACACCCGTCAATATAAAAATTCATTTGGGAGGATGAACTTATTTGAAACGTACCTTTAAACACTCTATTCAAAAATTTGGTATTGGGGCGGCGAGCTTCGGACTGGCTGTTTCTGTCCTTTTTCCATCCGCTGCATTTGCGAACTCATCCCTTGAAACATCAACTAACCTAGCTAATAATGTACAGTCTCAAAGTGTGACCCCTCATAACTACGCGGGTGTGCTCAAAGGTTCAGCACCAGTATCCGTGATCGTGGAATTAACTAATAAACCAGTCAGTGTGTATGAAAATGAGGCTAAAACTTCTTCTTTACGATCCTCAGTCTCCTTACAACGCAGTAAAATTATCTCAGAGCATAAAAGCTTTATTTCCTCAGCGCAGAAAATCGATGCCGACATCGGTTTTGAATACAGTGAGATTTTTAACGGATATTCCATTACTCTGCCAGCCAATCAAGTAAACAAGCTGTTAGAGCTTCCGGGCGTTGCAGCTGTTTATCCAAATGATGAAGTACATGCGTTAGCAGACAGTCTAGAGGTAGCGACTTTGCCTGTTACACGTTCTTATTCGGACAGTGGCAATCTTATAGGTGCGGATACACTACATGCATTAGGTTACACAGGAGAAGGGGTACAGGTAGCGGTTGTAGATACCGGCATCGATAAAAACCACCCTTTATTAAAGGATAATTATAAGGGCGGTTACGATGCCTATGATCAGGATAATGATCCGTCAGAAACACCTCCTGATGCCAACTTCCCTCCAAAAAATGGTAGCCCATATGAAACCTCGCATGGCACTCATGTAGCAGGTACAATTTTGGATGTTGCACCTGAGGTGGATTTGTACGCGTATCGCGTACTTGGCCCTTACGGTTCCGGTCCAACAGCGGTTGTAATCGCGGGTATTGAGAAAGCGGTCGCTGATGGAGCCGATATAATTAACCTCTCCCTGGGCTCTGATGTTAACCAAAGCTATTCCGCAAGTTCAATCGCGATAGACAACGCCATAAAGTCGGGCGTGAATGTTGTAGTTGCCGCCGGTAACGCTGGACCGGATGTAGGAACATTGGGCGAACCTGCTGGATCTCAACTCGCACTTAGTGTAGGTGCTTCTACTACCCCAGTGAATACCCCATTCTTTGATATTGGCGATGTTAAAAAAATTCCAGGGACCTTAGCAACTTACTCCCCAGACTTAGTTGATAATATAGCTGGCAGTAAGATCGTTTACGCTGGTCTTGGAGGTACTTCCGATTACACAAATTTGGACGTCAAAGATAAGGTAGTCCTTGTCGATCGAGGTGTGCTGAGTTTCGGAGATAAATCTCTAAATGCCAAAGCAGCTGGAGCCAAACTTGTCCTAATTGCTAATAATACTACTGGTGAAATCTCTCCCACCCTTGGTGCGCCTGGGAATTACGTTCCTACCTACGGAATTACTCAAGCAGATGGCAAAAAGATAAAAGCTCAATTGGATGCTGCTAAAGATATCATCAGTTACTATATAGGGCTTGAAGTCAATCAGTTAGCAAACTTCAGCTCAATGGGTCCGGGGATGCCGGATTATCTAATCAAACCTGATGTTGTTGCGCCAGGGGTCAGTATCAACTCCACAATTCCTAGCTGGAATGGTGATTACGAACACGCTTATGGCTTAAAAAGCGGCACCAGCATGGCAACCCCACATGTTGTAGGAGCTGTAGCTTTGCTACTGAGTGAAAACTCTGATCTTAAGCCAAATGAAATTAAAGCACTGCTAATGAACAATGCTGATCCTATCTTTAACCGTGATGGGAATCCTTACTCACTGTATCAACAAGGTGCAGGTTTAATTAATCTGGAGAAATCGGTAAACGCTAAATCCATCGCTAAAGTCGGAGAGAGCTTAATTAGCGGCCTTCCTGGGACTGTAGAAATCCCTTATTACACAGGTTCCTTATCCTTTGGCTTGCTCTCAAAGGGAGCTAGTGTAACGAAATCAGTCTATGTGGAAGATTTTAATAAGAATGGATCAACCTATACTCTATCCAGCAAATGGCTTACAGAAGTGCCTGATGACATTAGTATTAATATTGCACCAAACAGCGTTACCTCAGGTGTAGATCAATATGCACAATTTACACTAAAGGTATCTGACACCGCAAAAGAGGGTGCATATGAAGGGATCCTGTTCCTAACCTCTGATACTGAAACTCTTCGTCTTCCCTTTAATGCACTTGTCGGCGATAAATTCAACTTAGAGCCTGTTAATCAGCTTTCATTTGAAAGTCCACAGATCTCTCCTAATGGGGATGGACGCTCAGACGACACCACCTTTACCTTCTCTGTCAATGAAGAACTGGATGGCATAAGTTTCGTAGCCTCTCCAATAGATGCTCCTGCGACAGTTTTAGGTGAAGTTTATTCTATCGATGAAAAGGTCTATCGTGGCGTTTACGAGATTACAAATTGGGATGGAACGTTAACAGACCTGGAGACCTCCGCCAAGTCCACTTTAGCAGATGGTCATTACTACATCACTCCTGTGCTTCCTAATGGGCAACTGCTCGAGAATCAAAAGACCGAGTTCACAATTGATACCGAGAAGCCATTAGTTTCCGGCATCACACTTGAGGAGTATGAACGTGAAGCGCCAACCGATCCTGGTGCGGCTCAAATCAGCGGTTTTATTGATGATGACCTAATGGCCTATTATATTTCTAATACACAACCTATTGGAAATTGGTTTACCGTGTACGCCGAAGGTAAACATTATGATGGGAATACTTATAAATTCGGTGGAGTAATTGCAAGTAATGGTGCTTTTTCCATTGACGTTCCTGTTAACGAGGGGCTTAATGAGTACAAAATCTATGTGGTTGATAAAGTAGGTAATGGCGCGGACGACGATGATTATGCTCAGCGACTGCTTTATAGCACAGGAGATGGTATTTTCAATGTAACTCCGTCTCTATCTGCAGCCACCATTGATGTGGGACAACCGGTAACCGTTGATCTTGGGTATTCCGTGACAGATGAGGTTTATGGCGTCTATGGAGCTTCATTCGCTGTCATTTACGACGATTCCCTTGAAACACCGGTAATCCAGCCAAGCGTACAACTGGCTACGTATCAAGAGGAGAATTTCTCAGGTATTCCACTTACAGAATTCTCACAAACCTATGATCTAGAAGACGGCCGCAAACTGACACAGTATAGCGTCAATCTGTCAGGTGGTGCTTATCACGGCTCTGGCTCACTAGGCAAAATAACCTTCAAACCTACAGTAGAAGGAGCCTATTCCCTCGAGCTGTATGATGTGCAGATCTGGAATGCTGCTACAACATCAACAATCCCATCTGGTGTGAGAACGGTAAGCGTAAGTGTTAAGACACCTGAAACACCGAAGCCAACACCAACTCCATCAACTGATTCATATGTACCTACGGCAACCAGTGCTCCCGCTTCTGGAATCGCATTGAAATCTGGGAAGCTAGTAGAGACTGCAGATCCAGCAGGTGGCAAGTCTTCAGCGGTGTTCAACATCTTAGACACTGCATTAGCAAATTCGATCCAGAATGCAAAAGATAAAACTTCTGTACTTGATCTTAGCGATGTAAGCTTCAATAAATATAGCCAAGTTGTTGTTACTCTTACCCCGGCCCAAGCCGAGCAGTTAAAGAAATCGGAGAATGCGCTCCGCCTAAATGGTAATGGGTTCAATGTACTTATTCCAGCGGCGACACTTCCGGATTTCATCAACAGCAACGGCTTAACCCTTACGATTAGTCTGACCGATGCGGGCAACACAGCAGTTTTAGCAGGTAGCTCAGCAGCATTAAATATCGGTTCTTCCATTCTCACTATCAAAAATGGTTGGACAACCGGAAAGCCGATCATCCTTCAGCTTAATCTAAAAGCCAGCAGTCTTCATGATGCACGAAAGACTGCCGCTTATGTAGAATCAAAGGATCATAAATGGTCCTATCTACTACCTGGTTCTATCTCTAAAGAAGGGATTCTACAGTTTAACGTTACTGGTGACGGTTCTTACAGTGCAGCATCCCGAAAAATAAGCTTTAAAGATATTGGCACACACTGGGCTCAAACCGATATCGAAATCCTTGCTTCACATGGTATCATTGCCGGCAAAGGAGCCGATGGCAGCTTTAAGCCTGCTGACACTTTAAATCAGGCAGAGCTTCTAACGCTCTTCGACCGTCTACTTGGAAAAGGTGACACTTGGAGTACTCGCATCAAAGAAAGTGGATCTCGTGATGTGCTGACTCGCGAGGAAGCAGCTCTTATCATCGCTAAGGCTCTTGGTGCTGATCTTACAGTAGCCAAGACACCTTTAAGCTTTAAGGATGCCGATAACATCGCTGCGGAGGCACGCAACGCTGTAGCCTATGCTGTAACCAAAGGTTATCTCAAAGGTGTTACTGCGGACAGCTTCAATCCACAAGGTACATTGACTCGTGCACAAGCAGCAACAATTCTGAGCCGTGTGCTAGAGGACCTACGTTCTTCGAACAACATCTAGTTGCACTTTAAAAGAAAGCCCCAGCAGCCAATGACTGCTGGGGCTTTTTCGTCTATAGGCCACATTTGCGTTTCCGAGTCAGTCATCGGACTCAGATGACCTTAAACGCTGGATTATGCGATATTTGGCATGCTAACGGACCCCATAGTCGCTATTGGCTTGAAAAGCACCGTATGAGATTGGCTAGCTTGTCCCTACTAACAGTCGACATGAGCAAACTGCCTTATTCAAAAAAACAGAGCAGCGATCCCCAAATAACGGGAGGATCGCTGCTCTGCTGTATTATTTATTTACTCAATTAATGAAGTTAGAAATATCAGTCCCCGCGGAACGCACGCTTCACACGATCAAAGAAAGATTGCTCATGCTCATGTGTGTTTTCTCCATTTAGAGAGGCGAACTGTCGCAACAAATCTTTTTGCTCATCATTCAGCTTGCTAGGTGTCACAACAATGACTCTAACATGCTGGTCACCTTGGCCAGATCCACGTAGACGTGGGACACCTTTACCTTTAAGGCGGAAGAAAGTACCGGTCTGCGTTCCCGCAGGAATCTTCAGCTTCACTTTTTCCGTTAAGGTAGGAATCTCAATCTCATCGCCAAGTGCGGCTTGTGCAAACGTAAGTGGAACCTCGCACATAATATCATCGTTCTCACGTACGAAGAAATCATGCGATTTGACACGGATGACAATATACAAGTCTCCAGCAGGACCACCGCGTAAGCCGCCCTCGCCTTCGCCAGTCATGCGCAGCTGCGCACCGTCATCGACACCGGCAGGGATGCGTACATGAATCTTGCGCTGCTTCTTAACTTTACCCTGTCCGCTACAAGTCGTACATTTTTCCTTAATAATCTTACCTGTACCACTGCAATGCGAACATGGACGACGATTACGCATCTGTCCAAGTGGTGTATTCTGTACGAATTCCTGTTGCCCACTACCATGACAAGTGGAACAAGTCTCTGGTTTAGTACCCGGTTTAGCCCCGGAGCCGTAGCAGGTATCGCAAGTTTCCGTACGTGGAATAGTGATATCAGTTTCTTTACCGAATACCGCTTCCTTGAATTCAATGGTCATCGTATACTGCAAATCCCCACCACGCTGTGGTGCGTTAGGATCACGACGTCCGCCGCCGCCAAAGAACATATCAAAGATATCGCCTAATCCTCCGAAGTCGCCACCGCCGCCTCCGAAGCCGCCCATACCTTGGTTAGGATCAATATGGCCATACTGGTCATATCTAGCTCGTTGTTGTCCGTCGCTAAGAACATCGTAAGCTTCTTTTACTTCTTTAAACTTAGCTTCAGCATCATCTGCTTTATTCACATCTGGGTGATATTGGCGCGCCAATTTCCGGTACGCTTTCTTCACCTCGTCGTCTGAAGCATCTCTACTGAGGCCAAGCACTTCATAATAATCGCGTTTATCTGCCACTGCTTTCACCTCCGTACATTACATACTCAAATTCCTAATTACCTGTCAAAGAAACCATTATACGATAAAACCCCAGGATCTGACCATCCAGTTCCAGCAGATGTTTATTCTTACAATATCAGAAGGCGCATTCGCGAAGAGTGTGCAAACTGATATTACAAAAGGAAAGTCAAAACACGGGATGACCCGGTTTTGACCTTCCCTTCTTAACTATATAAGAATTTATCAGTTACGCCCTATACACTTATCGTTTAAGGTTACCCTTGATTCTTATCTTCGTCAACAACCTCATAATCAGCGTCAACTACATTGTCTTTCTTAGGAGCGCCTTCAGCAGCTCCAGCGCCACCTTCAGCACCTTGCTCTGCTTGAGCAGCTTGTTCGTACAGCTTCATGGACAACTGTTGTACAATCTCAGTCAATGCTTCTGTAGCTGCATTGATTTCTTCAAGATTGTCAGTTTCAAGTGCTGCTTTCACTTTATCTTTAGCTTCGTTTGCTTTTTCAACTTCGGAAGCATCAGCTTTATCACCAAGATCTTTGATCACTTTCTCAGTGGAATACACGAGTTGGTCAGCGCTGTTCTTCGCTTCTACCAATTCTTTACGCTTACGGTCTTCCTCAGCGTGAAGCTCGGCATCCTTCATCATTTGTTCTACTTCTGCGTCGCTCAGACCGCTTGAAGAAGTGATAGTGATCTTTTGGCTCTTGTTAGTGCCTTTATCAGTTGCAGACACATTCACGATACCGTTGGCATCAATATCGAAAGAAACTTCGATTTGTGGTACGCCACGTGGTGCTGGTGGAATCTCGTTCAGCATGAAGCGTCCCAATGTTTTGTTGCCATTCGCCATTTGGCGCTCACCTTGTAGCACGTGAATCTCAACGCTAGGTTGGTTGTCAGCAAAGGTCGAGAATACTTGGGATTTACTTGTAGGAATTGTAGTGTTACGCTCGATCATCTTCGTGAACACGCCGCCTGCAGTTTCGATACCGAGGGAAAGCGGAGTTACGTCGAGCAATACAACGTCCTTAACATCACCAGTCAATACACCCGCTTGAACAGCAGCACCAAGAGCTACAACTTCATCCGGATTCACACCTTTGTGTGGATCTTTACCTGTAAGCTTCTTAATTGCATCTTGTACAGCAGGAATACGTGTAGAACCACCAACCAGAACGATTCTGGTAAGGTCTGCAGGCGTCATACCAGCATCAGACAATGCTTGACGAGTTGGTCCCAAAGTACGTTCTACTAGACCAGCAGTAAGCTCATCAAACTTCGCACGAGTCAAGTTGATCTCCAAATGCTGAGGCACTCCGTCAACTACAGTGATGAACGGAAGAGAAATAGTGGTTGTCAGTACGCCCGACAATTCTTTCTTCGCTTTTTCAGCTGCATCTTTCAAACGTTGTACAGCAGATTTATCTTTGCTCAGATCAATACCTTGCTCTTTCTTAAATTCGGATACCAGATGATCCATAACCACTTGGTCAAAGTCATCGCCACCAAGTTTGTTGTCGCCGCTTGTAGCTTTTACTTCAAAGAATCCATCGCCCAGTTCAAGGATAGATACGTCGAACGTACCGCCACCAAGGTCATAGACAAGGATAGTTTGATCTTCGGATTTCTCCAGACCATATGCCAAAGCTGCAGCTGTTGGCTCATTCACAATACGCAAAACTTCCAAGCCTGCAATTTTACCTGCATCTTTAGTAGCTTGACGTTGGCTGTCATTGAAATAAGCAGGAACTGTGATAACTGCTTGAGTAACAGTTTGGCCAAGATATGCTTCTGCATCGGATTTCAGCTTTTGAAGAATCATTGCTGAAATTTCTTGTGGGGAATAGTCTTTACCATCGATGCTTTCTTTATGGTTAGTACCCATGTGACGTTTAACAGAGCTGATCGTACGATCAGGGTTAGTAATTGCTTGGCGTTTAGCTGTTTCACCGACGATACGCTCGCCGTCTTTCTTAAAACCTACCACCGAAGGGGTTGTACGTGCGCCCTCTGGGTTTGGAATTACAACGGCTTCGCCGCCTTCCATTACGGCAACGCAAGAGTTCGTGGTTCCTAAGTCAATACCGATAACTTTACTCACAATAATTTGCCTCCTCTAAAGGTATATGGAGCATTCGCTCATTAAAATAATAAAATATTTAAAAAATTCGATTGGTACCGATGGTGGACAGATACTGCCCGTCCTATATATACAGATTACATGCTGACTTTGACCATAGCAGGACGAAGGACTTTATCTTTCAGGAGGTATCCCTTTTGGACCTCTTCCGTTACGATACCCTCTTCGTACTCCTCGCTCTCCACCTGCATAATAGCCTGATGGTATTCAGGATTAAAAGGCTGTCCTACTGTTTCCATAGCCGTAAGTCCCTCGGACTTCAATACCCCATCTAGCTGACGGAAAATCATATTAACACCCTTCACGAAAGCTTCGGATTCTGGGCTGCTAGGAGTAGTCACTAAAGCACGCTCAAAATTGTCCAGTACTGAAAGCAATTCAGTCACGAGCTTGGAGGTGGCATATTGAGCCAACTCTTCTTTCTCCTTCTGAGTACGACGACGGAAGTTATCGAAATCAGCCTGCGCACGCAGCGCACGTCCTTGATATTCATCAGCGAGATCCTGCAGACGTTTTACCTCCGAACCTGTGTCTGAAGCACCTTCACTAATTTCTTCTGCCGTAAATGAGTCGGTTTCCGAAGCTACATCAGCCTCAGGTTCCTCATTTATCAAATCTTCTTTGAATTCATTAGCATCTTGAACTTGTTCCTTTTTCAAGTTGTCTTCACCTCCTTAAAATCATTCATTAAAATCATTCACGTAATCAATGTTGACTCTGTTCACTTATACCAGTGTGCCAGCATCGCTGTCAAATCTCGGGATAAAATGCCCAAGATCCCCATCACTCTTGCATATTCCATTCGTGTCGGACCAAGGATACCAATGCTCCCCAGTGCCTGCCCATCAAGAGAATAAGTGGCGGTGATCAGACTGCAGTTAGCGAACGCTTCATGATTGTTCTCCGTCCCTATTCGGACCTGGATACCTGTGCCGCCTGTTGTAGGGGCCAGCATTTTGAGCAATGTAGGCGTCTCTTCCAGCAGATCAAGAATGCTTTTCACCTTGTCAACATCCTTGAACTCAGGCTGTGTAAGCATATTCGTCGCTCCACTAAGATAGATACGCTGCTCTTGATCACTTTCCAGCGCAATGTCTAGCACTTGCATTAATTCTTCATAATGTGAGATGTGACGCTGCATTTCCTCGCCAAGCTCGGAATACAGCCGAGTCTTCAGCTTATAGAGTGGTACATTGACCAGCTTACTATTCAGTAGGTTAACCACTTTCTCCATCTCGGAAACGGATATCTCCGGTGGAATGTTCACCGTACGGTTCTCAACTTGACCCGTACTTGTAACAATAATCGCTACAGCGGTTTTATCATCTAGTGGTAACAACTGAAAATGACGCAATGATGTATGAAAAACCTCCGGTCCCAGAAGGATGGAAGTGTAATTCGTCATATTGGAAAGAATCATCGCCGCATGTTGGATTACCTGCTCCATCGCATTCAGCTTCTCGGCAAAAAAAGCGCGGATCGTGCCCATCTCTGCCGTTTCGGCGGAATTCCACGGTACCAAATGATCCACATAATATCGGTATCCTTTATGGGAAGGTATTCTCCCCGCCGATGTATGAGGCTGCTCGAGATAACCCAAATCCTCTAGGTCAGCCATTTCATTTCGAATAGTTGCAGGACTGTACCCTACATCACCCCGTTTAGAAATGCTGCGAGATCCTACTGGTTCTGCCGATGAAATATAATCATCTACAATTGCATTTAGTATCATTCTCTGGCGATCAGTTAACATGTTATCCCCTCCTATCGGCTGTTGGCTCCGATTCGTTAGCACTCGACTCAGATGAGTGCTAACCACTAATACAAAAATACCAAACTGACATTGACATTGTCAAGTCAGTTCAGCATCTTAAGTACTGCTATTTCATCGCAGGCATGCTGCTTTTTACAATTCACGCAATCTGTCCATACCTTTTCGGGAAAAATCTCTTTCTCAACAACTTCGAATCCGTTTCTAAGAAAGAAATCTACGGCGTAGGTTAGTGCCATGACCTTAGGGATTTTCTGGTTTCTGGCTTCCTCAACCAACTTCTCTAAAATCATTGAGCCTACACCTTTGCCCTTACCTTCGTCATTCAGACCGATCGAGCGAATCTCTACAAGATCATTCCCGAGTCTGAAGAGTGACCCACAGCCAACGAATCTGCCGCCAATTTCTGCAACAACGAATTGATCGATCTGGCGTGTCAGCGCCTGCCTGGAACGGGGCAACATGATCCCGCGCTGTGCGTATTCTTCTATCATCAGATACAACGGTTCAACATCTTCTATCACAGCATTTCTGCAAATCACCTGTGCGTCTCCTGCTGGAGACGAATGGCGGATCATTTCCGTCTTGGCAAGCACTTTAATTCACCCCTCTGTTGATAATATGAATAAATATACAACAGAGTGAATTACAATTCAAGGGGTATTTTAAAATTAAACTTCTGTCAGTGCGCCTACAAATTCTGCGAAAACATCGTTCCCGAAAAGGATCCCTTGCTTGCTGAGTCGGTAAGTCCCCTCTTCGTGCTCAAGTAGACCCGCATGCAGCATCTTATGCAAGGATTTCGCAAATACATCCTCTATCGAACGCCCAAATTGCGCTTGAAAAGCCTCATTAGAGACGCCTTCATGCATACGTAAGCCAACCATCATAAAGTCCTCCATCGCTTCTGCTTCAGTAATTGGGTATGCGTCTAATCGAGGCAACCCTTTACGTGTAGCTTCAACATAAGGATTTACACCCTTAACATTAATATGACGCTGGCGACCCACATATCCATGTGCACCTGCTCCAAGACCATAATAATCTTCATTACGCCAGTAAGTGATATTGTGACGACTCTCCATACCTGGTTTTGCGAAGTTACTGATTTCGTATTGGTTATAGCCCGCTTCCTTCATAGATGACATCAACAAGAGGTACATTTGCAGTTCATCTTCTTCATTAGGAAGAGGAAGTTTGTTCTTATTAAATAGGGTGTGAAAAAGAGTGTTCTCCTCCACCTTCAAGCTGTAAATAGAATAGTGGGGTAAATCAAGCTCCAAGGCCTTACGAATACTTTCGCCCAGCATCTCTACAGTTTGGTTCGGCAAACCAAACATAAGGTCAACCGACAGGTTGTTAAGACCAACTGCACGAGCATTCTCCAAGCTGCGGTATACATCGTCAACATTATGAATCCGGCCAATACCCGTAAGGAGTTCGTTCTGAAACGCCTGAACACCAAAGCTCACCCGATTCACGCCGCCTTCTTTCATAACCGCCAACTTATCTATATCCGTAGTTCCCGGATTTGCTTCCATAGAGAACTCGATATCTTTATCCCAGTTTGGGAAATGTGTCCGAACTGATTTTAGAAAATAAGCCATCTCATCCGGCTTCAGTACTGTTGGGGTACCACCGCCGACAAAGATCGTTTTGATAACACCCGGTGGAGTGTTCTTGACGGTCAGCTCCATTTCTCGATCCAAGGCTTGGAGATAATCCATAACCGGCTGATCCTTGAGAACGTAGGAATTAAAATCACAATAAAAGCACTTATTGGTACAAAAAGGAATATGAATGTATACGGCCTCAGGGGGACGGCCATTAGTATTCGTGGTCATTAGCTGTCTCCTTTATATAAAAATATCGTTTGACTAGTGTAATCTAAAAAACAAGAAAAGGGAAGCCTGACGGCTTCCCTCCAAGGGCGATCATTTATAAATGATCTCTATTTTAAAATACAAAAAAATATAAGTTTTACGTTATCCTATATATTTTGTATTTCTCGCAGAAACGGATACCGTCCCTATAAGGACGGCTAAGCCGTTTCTTCTTAATATATCCGCATTTCCACGAGTTCTGCACGTTCTCCTCCGTTGGTTTCATGAACAACGATCCGAACAGCATCCGTAAGGACAGGCTTCTCTAAACGATGTACGTTCTTCCGGCGATGATTGTCTTTGACGCGGAACATGACTTGCCACACGCCATCAATGAGTAACTCTACATCGTAAGCCTTTACTAGTTCAGGAATCACTAGAAATGGCGTTTCATGGTGATGTAAGTTGATAAGATCCTCATTAACATCATCGTTAAAGGTAAAATGAATTTCAGAGACTGAAGCAGCATCCGGGAGACGCGCCTCTACCCACTCCGTTCTACCAGCAGTCATCGGCTCAGAAACCCAGCTATGTGGCCCTGCAAAAGGTCGAACATACCCGTCAGTGACTTTGGATGCAGCATATGCGGATGTTTCTACCGCAAAGCAGAAATGCCTGCGTACAAGCTGTTTCATGCTCCACTCCATCACCGGCTGATCTGGCTGATGATCCTCCAGCGCTGAATCGACTACAGGTTTCACGCCTCGCTCAAATGTAATAACACCTGTGATTGGGGTTTCTGAAATATGCAATTGAATATGCTCATTAGCTCGAATAATAGCGAAGATATTACATTCGCCGATTGAACTCCACTGCTCCTCTTGTACCGGAACATCAATCCATTGCTGCTCTCCAGCTTGTACTATTACAACATCAACCTGTCTACACTCTGCTGGAACGTAATTTTCCGCACGCCCAGTCGTCCATAGCTCAACGGTCAACTCTGACTGAGTACTTGCTGACACAAGCAGCTTCAACCCAAGGATATTTCCTTCAACCGGAAACAAAATTCCTACGTCATGAGAAAGCTCATAAGCTTCAGCTGGTCGATCCAGTACTATGCCTTTCATCGTACTGGACGCATGAATCTCACTATTTCTCGCGAGATCTAGCGGATCTTCGTTGCGCAATCCAATAATCGAAGCATCTTGCTTTAACATCACCTGTTGCAATTCATGCATATGCTGATTGCGAATTTCACGAGGGGTTACACCTTTGATGACGGATAATGCTGCACCTGCTCCAGCCGCTTCACCCATGATCGCACAGGTCGCCATGACGCGTGTTGTTCCAAAAGCCACATGAGATGCGCTGATATTCCGACCCGCGAAGAGTAGATTTCGCACATTCTTCGAATAGAGCGAACTAAATGGAATATGATAAATCCCATCCGCATGCAGATGCTTCGAGCCGCTCTCTTCTGCGTACATCCCTTGCGGTGGATGCAGATCAATCGACCATCCTCCGAATCCAATCCGGTCTTCAAATTCACGCTGCGCAAGAATATCATTTTGCGTTAATATCGTATCGCCAACAAACCGTCTGTATTCACGTTTACCCGGAATTGAGCCAACCCACTCCAGCGTCATATTTTCGGCATCAAAATGACCTGAGTTTTTAATGTAATCCCAAATCCCATAAATAACAGAGGATAGCTCATCACGTATACGTTCATTCTCATCCACCGTATCAAGCTCACCGCCCCACTCAATCCACCAGTAGTGACAGCCTGAATCTCCACTCCGAATGACCCGACGGATCGGAATCGACGTTGTTGTAATATCCTTCGCGAACGATGGAGCAACATAACGTACCGGTTTTCCTGTATCCTGTGTATAAAACAATAATGTACTGCCTAATGTAATGTTATCTGGCACTTCAGGTGCCCATTCCTCATTAAATTCATGGCGGGCTTCACGTCCTAATCGGAAGTCAGCTCCTGCTAGGAAGCCAACCAAACCATCGCCCGTGCAATCGATGAACGCCTCACTCTTGAACGTAATCAACCGCTCAGATCCCATCATCCAACCAATCACACTGCGAATCGTCCGATCCTCTGCCTCACCTTCCGCTTCCACTTCGCGTACATCGGTATTTAGGAATAGGCTGATATTCGACTCTGCCTTCACGGCTTCGAGTAAGGTTAGATCCCATAAGTATGGATTTCCCTCCGGGTTCCGGTATTGATTCTCGATGAATAACTCACCCATAATGCCTGTCTCACGTGCATATCGATTTACACCATGTCCTGTTGCACCACATACCCATACCCGAACCTCTGAACTCGAGTTACCACCAAGTACAGGACGGTTCTGCACTAGTGCTACCTTTAACCCTAGGCGCGCTGCAGCGATCGCCGCGTTCATTCCTGCAAGTCCACCACCGACCACTGTTACATCGGATTTCACCGTTTCTGTTCTCATGTTAGTACTCCTCCTATAGTTAGCCTTTCACAGCCGAGCTGGAAATCCCTTGAATAATGTATTTCTGACCCACAAAGAAGATAATAATCATTGGAATAATCGCAGCCGATGAAGCAGCCATCATCCCGTTGTAGTCCACATTGTTCTCAAGAATAAAATTCTGCAATCCAAGCGGAATGGTATATAGTTTAGGGCTTTGCAAGAATACAAGCGCATTCTCATAATCATTCCATTGCCAGGAGAAATCGAGAATAGCAAACGTTGCTATTGCTGGCTTCGCTAATGGCAGAATTAAGCGGAAAAATATCTTATAATGCCCCGCCCCATCCAAAAAAGCGGATTCCGTAATTTCCTTAGGAATACTCATAAAGAACTGCCGAAGCATAAATACACCGAAGATTGAGAACATGGCTGGTAAGATCAGCGCCCAATGCGTATTGTAAATCCCAACCCAGTTAAACATGATAAACTTTGGAACAAAAAGCACCTGAGGTGGAACCATCATCATGGATAAATATATGACAAATAGTCCATCTCGACCTTTGAACGAAGTACGTGAAAATCCGTAAGCGGCAAGGGCAGATAGAAACACAGCCCCCACAGTTCCAATAATTGAAATCTTAAGTGAATTTAAATAATACGGAACAAAATCATGACTTCCTGTCCATACCCGAATATGATTGCTCCAGTTGAGAGATGAAGGCAGCCATTTGTTAAACACCTCGGCAGGTGTCTGAAAGGATGTGCTGAGCATCCATAGGAAAGGCACAATCATAAATAGTCCTAGAACAAACATGATGACCGTTACTGGCAGTTTCACCTTCATGTTTCCTGCGTTTTCATTCATACCGCCTGCTCCTTTAAATTATGGTTTCGGGGCCCCCCGCAAAGCTTCACTTTGTGGGATCATTTAGTAATGAACCCAGCGCTTTTGGCCGATCCACTGAATGACTGTAATGACGAGAATGACGGCGAACAAGAACCATGAAATGGCTGAAGCGTATCCCATATCGTAATAACTGAACGCTGTTTTATAAACGAATAGTGATAAGACCGTCGTACTTCCGCTAGGACCTCCAGCCGTAATGGCTTGAATAATCGAGAACGATTTCATCGTCATAATTAATCCGGTAATCATTAATAAGAAAGTTGTGGGACTAACAAGAGGCCATACAATTTTCCATGTTGTTTTGAATGTGCTTGCACCATCGATCCGGGCAGCCTCCAGCTGTTCTGTCGAAATTTCCTGTAATGCAGCTAAATATATGATCATATTGTAGCCAAGCATCAGCCAGATTTGTACGATATCAATGGCATACATTGCGGTTTCCGTATCCGCAAACCATCCTGGCGGCGATGTTATGCCAATCCAGCGAAGCATTTCATTGATGGGTCCCTGTGAAGGCTGAAATAGCAGCATCCAGACAAATGCAACGGCTACTCCACTGGAGATATACGGTAGGAAGAACATTCCACGTAATACGCCTTTAAGATACACACTGCGGTTTAGAAATAACGCTACAATAAATGCGAGCACCATCGATACTGGAACCGATATCAGGAATATCACCGTATATTTGATCGAGGCATAGAAATTATCGTCATGGAACAATCGTTTGAGATTATCCAGCCCAGTAAATTGCCAATTCGGATTTGAAAATTGATAATTCGTAAACATGAGGACAAAGGAATAGATTGCAGGAATAATAAAGAATAAGAGAATACCAATCATATTCGGAAGAATAAAGGTCATGCCGATCCAGCCTTGTCTGTCCATCCAGCTTCTCCGCTTCACGGTATCGCCGCCTTTCGTATGCTGAAAAATGGGTACACGAAAGAGAAGAACGAAGAAATCTTCCTCCTTCTCTTTTGTGCTAACTATTTCATTATTTCAATAACTCTTGCGAACGGGTTTGCATATTCTTCATCGTGGTTTCAATATCTTGCTTATTTAAGAAGTATTTTTCATACTCTTCTTTACGTGCATCAATGGCTTGTTGAGTTACATTTAGCTGGAAGGACGGGAATTTGCCGAATACAATTTTATTCATTGAATCTGTATCATATTTGTCTTCCACACCCTTCATGAGAAGGCTCATTGCTTCCTTACTATCTACACTCTTAGAGGCTGGAATACGACCCCCGCTTGCCATTGGCAGCATACCGCCATCCGCATACCATTTTGCGAACTCCCAAGCTGCATCCAGGTTCTTGGATTTCGCATTAAGAGCAAGCATGTCACCCACACCGCCCGAATATTTATAATCCTTTTGATCTTTATTCACTTTTGGAATAGCGGCGAACGCGGTTTTGAAATCATGCGGATAGTCTTTCAAGTTGTTCGCATTTCGGAAAATAAACTCACCTGCTGCCAGCATTGCCGCTTTGCCTTGCAAGAACATGGTGTCAACCGGCATTTTACTGGTCAGTTGCTCGCCATATTCCGGTGTGGATTTGTCCACGAACATCATGTTATGCAATATTTCCAGGTGTTCTTTCCATAGATCATTCCCAAAGTTTGAAGTACCATCCGCCTGTTTCACACCCATTCCAGCAAGCGTACCGTCCATCGTTGTTGAGAAGGAGGAATCTGCCTGCAATAATCCGTACACACCAGGCTTCGTTAGCTTCTTCGCATACTCCTCAAGATCTGACCAGGTCCAGTCCACCGCAGGAATCGGTAATCCTGCTGCATCCAGCATATCTTTGTTCAACCACACAAACGCCATGTTTTTCTTTGTAGGAATCCCATAGTACTTATCATTGATTTTCCACATTGCTGCGTCCTCGCCGATCTGGCTGTCGATATCATAATCTGTCTTCGTGCTTAGATCCAAGGCAACGCCTGCATCCATACGTTTCTGTAAATGAGCAAGATCGTAGTTCATGAAAAGGTCTATGTTTTGATTGGTCATCAAGGCAGTATCCAGCTTTAAGTTTCCAGCATCGTCATTTACATTACGGATATACTCGACTTGAATGTCCGGATTATCTTTATTCCAGTTATCAATTACAGCTTGAGGCCCGGCTTCTGCAGGAACTGCCCCCCACATCGTAAGCTTTATTTTCTCCTTTGCTGTTTGTCCATTTGCACTGCCCTGCGCATCATTACTTCCACTAGTACCACAACCAGCCAGCATCGTACCTGCTAATAAGACAGAAAGCACTGCAGGATACCACTTTTTCTTCATCGATATCTTCCCCCTTGGAAGGATTATGTGTTGTGCTCTACGTCTATAACTTTATCATCAGAGCGGATTCTGGGGGATGAACTACATTTGGGAAACTATAGAACGTTTTTTGGTTCTTTGCGAAATTCATTTGGCGTGACGCCACACCACTTTTTGAAAATTTTAATAAAATAATTATCGTTCTCAAAGCCCACCTGCTGCCCAATCTCACTAATTGTTAGCTTCGTCTCTGCAAGCAGCATTTTTCCAGCCTGAATACGCCGCTCTTGAATATAATTCGTCAAGGTTTGCCCTGTCTTTTTCTTGAATAAGTCACTTATATAGCTGGCATCCATTCGTATCAACTCTGACATGGATTTGAGCGAGATGTCCTCAGAATAATGCTCTTCAATATAAGCAATTATTTTGTTCATCTCCACATGATCTGTCGGTCCCGTTTGTTGCTTCTCAGGAAACCATTTATCGGCCTTTTTCATCTTCACCATTCGCTCCAGCTCGGCATGAACCTTACCCATGGTCTGCTTCAAACCTTGGAGATCTAAAGATAGCTTCAGAATGTAGTCCGAAGCTCCAAATACGAGCGCTTGCCGAGCGTATTCAAATTCACTCAATGCGGTCAACATTACAAATCGGCAGTCGAAGCCTTCCTCTCGCGCAACTTGAAGGAGCTTCACCCCATCCATCACTGGCATATTGATATCCGTCACTACCACATCAGGTCGAAGCTCACGAATCATTTGCAAGCCTACTTCTCCATTCTCGGCCTCACCTATAATTTCAAACGGGATTCCAGCCTTTAAGAATAACTTCCGTATACTTTTAACCGCGGGTTGTTCATCATCCACAATTAACGTTCTCCACATGTGAGCTTACCTCCATCGTAAGGTTTTGAAATAAGAAGTGGAAAATGGATAATCACTTCAGTTCCTGTGTCTGATGATACAATGTCCATGCCTGTCCGTTGATTCTTGAACAACAGCTCTAAGCTCTCCCTAATATTCTGAACACCGATTCCTTTTCGTTTCCGTGCAGCCTTATTCAGCTGTGCTCTATCTATCCCCATGCCGTTATCTTTAACCTGCAGATATAGTTGCTGTCCAGTCACCTTAGCGGAAATATCAATTCTCCCTTGTTTCACAGACTGACCGAAGCCGTGAATCAAGCTATTTTCAATTAAGGGCTGAAGACAGAATTTAGGGATTAATGCGTACTGTAGTTCCTCGTTGATATCATATTGAATTTCAATCCCATGTCCGAAGCGTTGCCGCTGAATCTCCATGTAAGATTCTATGAGTACAATCTCATCCTTTAACAGAATCAAATCCACTTCAGTATTTAATGTTGTTTCCAATATTTTGCCTAGCGCAACACAAATTTCATAAATTTCATCATCATCTTTATCTAAGGCGATGCTCTTTATCGTATTCAATGTATTTAGTAGGAAATGTGGATTCATCTGCGAAAGTAACACCTGAAATCGAACGAATTGCTTCTGTTTTTCTTCAAGCTGAAGACGCTGCAACAGCTCATTTAAATCATGGATCATTATATTGAAACTCTGAGTCAGTGCAAGAATCTCTCCCCGCCCTTGCTCGGGTAATTTCATTTTGAGATTCGTTTTAGCGGTCATCTCCATCTTCTTCTGCAGCTTCTTTAGCGGCACTGTAATCGTCGATGATATAAAATAAGTTAATAGAACAAATAGCAGTAGTATGACTCCAAATACAGCAAAAAATCGTTGCTTCTGCTTATACACCTCAAGAAATAGCTGTGCTAGCTGTACCTTTTTAACGACATAACCATTCAACTCTTCGATGTAGCTGTATGTGTATAAGCTCTTCTCCTTCGGATCGATGATAGATGCAGCACGCTCTGTCTGCCGCTGGTGGTCACTCTTCACAATACTCTGCGCAATATCTGGAGAAAAGGTCTCATCCTTATCCGGATTAAGCATCATTCTCCCTGAGGCATCGAGCAGAAAAAAAGAACCTTCCTGTTTACTCCCTAACGTTGATCTAGTAAACCACTCCTCATAATCGATACTTAGCCTTGCATAGGCATAAATGTTAAAACCATTATCACGCATAACCTCATAGAGGCTAAGCATTTTCTTACTTGTTGTACTTTCCCGGACCACATTATTCTTGTCATTCGGATTCCATATATATCGATTCGCTCCTTCTCGCTTCAATGCTTGAACCCAATCCTCCGATTGGATTTCGTCGTAGCTCAAAGTTTCCCTCGGCATAAAGGAAGTGTATGCGTTTCCATGAAGGTCGATTAAAGTATAATACACCGTCGCTCCACTCATGAAGAATGTATTTTCAATCGCTCCAAACTTGTTTTCAACGAGCTTTTTTCTCGTGATTTCATCCGATTGCTCGGGATTCTTCATTATCGATAAAATCGTTGTATCTTGTTCAAGTAATGACCCTGTTTTCATAACGAGACTCATGAGATCAACAAAACCATTCTTAATCCCAATAAGCTGCTCTATGTTCTTCGTTTCCGCATTATCCTGAAGCATTTGTTCTGTCTCTTTGAAGTTATACAGAACGAGCATGGCAATGGGTGTTAGTACCAACAGTAAGAAAGCTAACAAAATCCGATTCTTAAAGGTACTTGGCGTAAGTTTCAAATATAATCGTTTCAAAAGAGGACTCCCCTTACAGTGTATGTGCTTACAATCCTTCCACCCTATTGTAAACTTCTCCTGCGCAAAAAAATAGAGCCGGGATATTCTCCCGGCTCTACCTAATTTCTACTCGTCGATCTTCAGTACTGCCATGAATGCTTCTTGTGGTACCTCTACGCTACCTACTTGCTTCATGCGTTTCTTACCTTCTTTTTGTTTCTCTAGCAGCTTCCGCTTACGCGAAATATCACCGCCGTAACATTTTGCAAGTACGTTTTTGCGCATCGCCTTAACGGTTTCACGCGCAACCACCTTCGTACCCACAGAGGCTTGAATCGGCACTTCAAACATTTGACGAGGGATAATCCCACGTAGTTTCTCACAAATGATACGACCGCGGTTGTATGCACGATCACGGTGAACGATAAAGGACAAGGCATCGACCTGCTCATTGTTAAGCAAGATATCCATCTTGACCAGATTCGAACGACGGTATCCGCAAATTTCATAGTCGTAGGATGCGTAACCTTTTGTACCTGATTTCAACTGATCAAAGAAATCATAAACGATCTCTGACAGCGGAATCTCGTACGTAATCGTTACACGATTAGTATCTAGATATTCCATATTTACGAACTCGCCGCGTTTGTTCTGGCACAGCTCCATTACAGTACCTACGAAGTCGTTAGGCACAATGATCGCTGCTTTAACATATGGCTCTTCAATGTAGTCAATCGTTCCGATTTCCGGATAATGTGACGGGTTGTCGATTTGAATCATTTCGCCATTGGTCAGCATAATTCGATAAATAACACTCGGTGCTGTTGTAATTAGCGGCAAATTGAACTCGCGCTCAATCCGCTCTTGAATGATCTCCATATGCAAGAGTCCAAGGAATCCGCAACGGAAACCAAATCCAAGCGCGCTCGAGCTTTCCGGTTCAAAGCTTAGTGAAGCATCATTAAGCTGGAGCTTCTCCAATGCCTCACGAAGATCGTTATAATCGGAGGTCTCAATCGGATACAAACCGCAATATACCATCGGGTTGATCTTACGGTAACCTGGAAGCGGCTCAGCAGTAGGATTCTTTGCGTCAGTGACAGTATCACCGACACGGGTATCTCCAACATGCTTGATCCCAGCTACGATAAATCCAACATCCCCGATGTTCAATTCATCGACAATGGTCATACGCGGCATAAATGCGCCAACTTCAATGACCTCGAAAGTCTTCTCAGTTGCCATCATCTTAATCTTCGATCCCGCACGGATTTTACCGTCCATTACGCGCACATAGACGATAACGCCTTTGTAAGGATCGTAATGAGAGTCAAAAATCAACGCTTTAAGCGGCTCTTCTGAATTACCGGATGGCGCAGGAACCTGCTTCACCACCTGCTCCAGAATTTCCTTGATCCCAATACCGGCTTTGGCAGATGCCATAACCGCTTCACTGGTATCCAGCCCGATAACATCCTCAATCTCCTGCTTTACCCGGTCAGGGTCAGCGTTTGGCAAATCAATTTTGTTAAGCACAGGTAGGATTTCAAGGTTATTATCCAGTGCTAAATACACATTGGCCAGTGTCTGCGCTTCAATTCCTTGAGCCGCATCCACAACCAGCAGTGCGCCTTCACATGCTGCAAGACTGCGGGAAACTTCATAGGTGAAATCGACGTGTCCCGGTGTATCAATCAAATTGAGATAATACTCTACACCATCGTCTGCACGATAGGTTAAACGCACGGCTTGCAGCTTTATTGTGATACCACGTTCGCGCTCCAGATCCATCTGATCGAGTACCTGTTCCTGCATTTCACGCGTGGTTAGTGCCCCCGTGTATTCCAAAATGCGGTCAGCTAGTGTCGATTTACCATGGTCTATATGTGCAATAATCGAGAAATTGCGAATTTGTTGTTGTCTTTTCTGAACGTCAGTCATTCCTTACCCCCACAGACAGCCTGATATTAATCCACTTATTATAACAGTACAAGCTTACTCCATCAATCCCGCCCTTACGTAAAACAGAAGAAACAGCTATTCACGTACCCGTGAAATAACTGTTTCTCCTGAAATCATTGTGATTCTTCCGCCGAATCGAACAATGAGACTACCCAGCGTATGCCCTTTTGAGAAGCCTGCTGCAGAAGGCCTGCCGTTTTATCCGCTATCACATCGACTGTCGGCTTTTGTTCCTCAGGAATCAAAATCTGCTCTGGAGTTTTCGTATTATACCCATCTACCACCTTCTGAGGAAGATCTGTAGTTGGCGCAGGATTGCTATTCTGAGGCAATGGAGAAACAGGCGTATATGCACCTGTGAGAGGGTCGATCACCATCGGAACATACACATAAGTCTGCCCACCTTGTGTAACCCCATTCTTAATCGGCTGTGATTGCATGCCCGTCACTTGACTGGTTGGCGTAGTCGATAGGTCGATCCAGCCTGGCAGTAGCTTAGAGACGGTTGCCCCTCCGCTGCCACTAAACTGCATACCTAAGAGTATGCCGACCCCTGCCCAAATACCGACCATAACCAGTTTTTTACCGAAACGAGACATGTAAGCCACTCCTTTTTAAATACTTGGTAATAAAGCTGTTTATTCTAAATTAAATGTCTGTAGCTCAAGAAGCTCCGTTCGACTTTTGAGGTGCTGTAGCATTGGTTTGTCCCTTGCTCTCTTGGGTTGTGGGATTCGTCGCCTTGCCAGCAGCGTTTACCTTCTCCGAGTCATGACTGCTCCAGTACACATCCGCAATAGCGTCTGCCAAAATATCAGCCGTACGCTTTAATTCCTCTGCTGTATTATCAATACCGCCCACCTCAATCAAGACACTGTTAGGTGAGAGGGTTTGGTTGTACTCCCCGTTGTTTCCTTTACCCGCAGCTTTTCCCCATATTCCGCGAGATATTCCTGGGTAACTCTTTTCAATCGTTTGATGAATCTTGTTCGCAAACTCTTCGTTCTTCTTCCAATCTTTATTCGCATGTCCAATAATAAAATACACCTGAGCGTAACTTTTCCCATCAATCACTGCAGTTGTTTTGCCATGACGCTGCGAGTCGCGGTGAATGTCGATAAGTTCACTCATTTCTTGATTTGAGCTCATCGCAGATTTAACCAGCATTCGAGAGTATTTGTAGGAAAAATTCCAGTTATAGTCGGCAATTTTTGTTAGAAAATCTTCTTTGGCATGAACTGTACCAATCCCGCGTTGTTCCAATCTTTTCGTAATATATGATCCTACCAGCATTACATTTTTAGTTGAAACCGCAGAGCTTGGATTTTCGTTCGCTACTCCTAGTAGAGGGTTATAGGCCTCCCGAGGATGTGAATGATAGATAAGGATCCGTTTAACTGAGGTGTCCTTGGTATTATCTGTCTCGCTTTGCGGATCACTCTTATCCGTACCTCCCGCAGCTCCTGATGGCTCAGGAGACGGAGCTATTGTCGCTTCAGGCTGCTGTGCTGGAGTATCTTCGGGCTTGTCCACTTCGTTTGGAACCGATGGATCAACCTCTTCCCCTCCACCTTCAGCCAGTTCATCCGTTCCCGGATGATAATCAACAGGAGCTCCTGTAGAGCCACCCGAGCCTTTTCGCAAAAGAAATGGATCATCCGCTGCCAAGCCTGGCACTTCACGAGAAACTAGACTCTTCGGATCACTTGGATTCACACTGGTCAGTAATTGAAATACAAAGGAAGTTACTTTTTCACCTGAAAAAGCGGAAGGCTCTTTCCCTTGCGGTAAATGGGGGACCTCCATCCCCAACAGCTCCATGAAAAATCCACTCGATAGGGAGGCCGCAAGCCCCTTCATAGATGGAATGGGTGAAGAGTTCAACTTCTGTCCGGCCAATCCACCAGCGCCAAGCAGCATGAAAAATACTAGCGAACCTCCGGCCAACAGCAGCATCGTTCTTCCCAGCGATAAAGCATCCAGCACTCTTCCACGTAAACGGCCGATGTTCCAAAGCTGAAACCATTTTTTATTCATTATATTTATGTCCTCCTCCAGCCCTCTGTAATCTCTTATACTCCAAATCTATGAGCGAAAGAGAAATAGTAGAACCCTAAATGAGAGAATAGACATAGAGTCCGGCGAGATACTGTACATCAGCATCCCGCCGGACTTGTGCTAGCTATGATTCAATTAGTGGGTATAAGCGCCGACATTCTCAGGATCGACCGCATCATGCAGGGCCGCGTTCAGACCACTGGCTACAATATTGGCGATGCCTTCAATAAATTCATCGATTTCCTTAGGTGTAACGATCAAATCATGTCCTAGTGGCTCAAGTACTTCCTTCACTAATGACAATCGTTCCTGCTCAGAAATATCGTCTAGCATCCCCATAATTTCCTTGGTGTGACCAGCTCCTTGCCCGAAATGATTCTTCATCATCTCCAGTACATTATTTACAATGGTCGAAGCATAGCAAACTGTAGGAACACCGATAGCAATACAAGGAACACCCAGAATTTCCTGCGTCAATCCGCGCCGTTTATTGCCAATCCCCGAACCGGGGTGGATACCGATGTCGGCAATTTGAATCGTCGTATTGATCCGTTCAAGCGAACGAGATGCCAGCGCATCAATGGCAATAATAAGATCCGGCTTTGTACGATCCACGATCCCCTGTACAACCTCACTCGACTCGATACCGGTCAACCCTAACACCCCGGGAGCAATAGCACTTACCTTACGGTAGCCTGGAGAGACCTGATCCGGCACGAGCTCATAAAATTGCCGAGTAATGAGCGCATTCTCCACCACCAGCGGCCCCAATGAATCTGGAGTCACATTCCAGTTCCCCAATCCAACAATTAGTACAGATGCATCCTTACCAATCCCAATCCTAGTCAGGAAGTCCTCGAATTCGCGAGCAAAGACTTCAGCTACTTTTTGCTGCAAGCCAGTATCTCCATTGCGCAATGCTGGTACCTCAAGCGTGACATAATTTCCAATCGCGCGACCTATCGCCTGTGATCCGGCAGCGTTAGCCACACCAAGCCGGGTAACTTTTATCCCATCAGACTCTTCCACTTCTTCGTTTACACCAGGGATTGGCGTCCTTTGTGGCCCTTGAGCCATTTCCTTTGCCTCTAACGCCAAGTCCGTGCGTACCGAATATAGCTGCAGATCCGGTTCCATTGTTCCAGCCTCCTAAAAGTTTTGTTAGTATCGCTCCATTGAATTACTTCGGACAAAACTCACATCGGAAGCGATACTTAGTTTTGTGAGTAGACACTTCTTTGAGTTACTTCTAACAAAAACTCAAATTGCAAGCTTCTGCCTATGCTCTTTTGTCGATAGTGTGCGAGAGAAAGCCCTTGTTTATGCAGGTTAAAATGGTTTAATTTGAAAGCTTTAAGTATTGCTTTTTACTACCGGTCATGCTAAACTATTTTAAGTTGTGAATCATTTGATAATGATTTCGAATGTCTTACAGGAGGTGAATGCAATGCCAAATATTAAATCCGCGGTTAAACGCGTAAACACGAACGAAAAACGCCGTGCACTGAACGCTTCCCAAAAATCCGCGCTTCGTACAGCTGTGAAAACTGCTGATGTAGCACTGACAGGTACGGAAGTTGAAACTGCTCAAGCTGCTTTCCAAGCTGCTTCCAAAAAGCTGGACAAGGCCGTAACTAAAGGTCTGGTTCATAAAAATGCGGCTGCCCGCAAAAAATCCCGCTTGGCGAAGAAATTGAACGCTCTTAAGGCTCAAGCCTAAGACGACATTCATAATGAGCAATTGAAGAACCTGACCGCTATGTTTCATACGGTTGGGTTTTTTTGTGCCTACTATTCTATAAATATAAGTAATAGTTTCCTTTAGACGTTAGTTGAATGAAAAAAAAACCACCTTAGAAAGGTAGTTTTCTTAAACGATCAACTTTTCTCTTTTGAATAAGTTACTTTCATTCCGATTAGGCATTTTTCATAGATGGATCATCTCCATATACTTTTTCCACTGCTTAGTTCAAGTACCTAGCCGCAACATAAACAACTCCAGACCAAGCACTTTATCTATAGCTCCTGTCTTCATCTTATAATCCAGATCAGCTAGTGCACTTAAAATTTGCCGCAGACGTTCACTTGAGAACTTGTGGGCCTGCTCCCCTGCAAGCTTTACTGCATAAGGATGAAGTCCAATCTGAGAGGCAATCTGACCTTGCGAATAACTATGTGCTGATAAATCCTTCACCTGTAAAATAATTCGGAACTGCCGCGCAACCAGCGCAGCAATCTTAATGGGTTCTTCTCGCTGCTTCAACAGCTCATACAGCGTATCAAGCGCCTTATCTAGACGCAGATTAGCGATATCCTCTACAAGTGTAAACACATTTTGTTCCGTTCCGCGATGCACCAGACTCTCTACTGCTTCTGCGTCTACGGTTCCGCCCTTACCAGCGAACAAACATAGCTTGTCCATTTCCGCGGATAAGCCCTGCAAACCTGTCCCGGCATTAGTGATAAGAATCTCTGCGGTGCCAGGTGCCATCGTACACCCCCGCTCACGAATCCCTTTCTCTACCCAGCGCAGCAGTTCTTCTGCCCCTAGCGGGTTGAAAGCTAATACCGTACCCGCCGTTTTAACAGTCTTCACAATTTTCTTACGCTCGTCCAGCTTGTCACTATTCACCATAAAGACGATCACACTGAAATCTACAGGATGCTGCAAATAATCACTTAAAATATCTATACGATGCTCAAGTTTGGCATTTTCTTTTCCCGCTGTAAATAACGATGCGTCCCGCACCAGCAATAATTTACGTTCTACCATAAAAGGTACAGTCTCAGCTTCTTCTACCACAGCCTGCACCGGCGTCTCAGAGAGATCAAAGGGAATAACCGCAAAATCGCGATCCTCTTTGGCAATCAGCTGGTCTTCCAGCAATGCCGCGAATTCATTCATTCGAAATTTTTCACTGCCGTACAAAAGGTACAGCGGTGAGATTTTCCCTTGTTTGATTTCTTTTATCGCCGTTTTGGCATCCATTCCGCCACTTCCTTTTCCATTCATCTAGCCCAATTTGCCCAGATTCCTATTGTAGCAAAAAAAACGACATAAATGCACATGCAAAAACGGAGAAACTCTGGCAGCCATGGCCAAAGCCCCTCCGTTTAAGCGGCGCATCTATATAAACGCCGGAGTGAGAAGCCCTAGAAACTTCCCATCCGACGGTCATACCGATGTTCTTCAAATCCTATACTTTCTAGTTCCTGTCCGGTTGCTATAGTATATTCTGAAACTTCGAAAAATGTTCCAGCCTCAATTTAATTTGTTGACGTTGAAGATGGAGTCTTCGATGGTGTCGCCCCAGGTGATGTAACCGGCGTTGAAGAAGCTGCTGCTTCCTGTACAGTGTACACCTTAGTGGTATTCACACCATCTTTCTCCGTCACATACGTGAACTGCGAGCTATCCGCCGACCATTCTCCAGAAATCCAATTCCCTACTAATGGATAAGAAGTCACTGCTATCCTATCGTCCACTGAACCTTCGGGTGAATTCTTATAAATAACAAGCTGTAATCCAGCAAACTCAACGGCATAATGCCCATCAGGGGAAGTCCAAGTCTGTACATTAGAATCATTAGAATCATTAGAAATGTTAAAACCCATAACGCCCATTCCGAAGTCATCAGAAGTCTTTAATGATTCCTCCGTAGGTGGCGCTGAATCAGCTGCGATCCTTTTATCTATAGAAGCAGGTTGATCCTTCTTATCCGCTTTGGGCTGATTATTACCGCCAGCACTAGTATCCGGAGTTTGAACTTTCGTTACAGTATCCGGCTTCGGCGTCATAATCTTCTCCGTAGGATTGGGCTTCACATTATTTGTTGGTTCTGGTATCGACCGTCCTCCAGATCCAGCATTAGTTTCTGTTGGAGAAGTCGGCATCGACGCAGGGTCTACCGGCCCCATCGCTCTATCTAATGCAGCGTTATCTTCATTCACATCAGGAGCAGCTGGTAGAGCCCCCGAATCCGTTCCGCTATTAGCAGGCGCAGCCTCATATGATTCAGCAGAAGTAGAGGTTTGCGATTCAATAGCCATATTATTAGCACTATCGCTGGTCGCTTTACTACTATCCTGCATCATTTGTTCTACCTCTGCCCCAGGCATTTTATCCGGCATATTAAAAATAGCGATCCCTAATATTACGGCAGCTGCGATAGCTCCAATGCCTGTCCGTGCTGCTATAGAGGTTCCCTTGGAAGGTTTACCACGGGAGCTTTCACGTGAAAATGGAACTACAACTGGTTCCTCGGTTCTCACAGCGCTTTGTTCACGGCTGCTTCGATCCAATTCTGCAAGCTGAGGTAAAATAGAGTCAACCAGACTAAACGGGGGTTTCACGTCTGGCAACTGCTCCAATTCTTTGGAGAGAAGTGTCAGCCGCTCAAAGACTTCCGCGCAGGAAGGACAATTATCGATATGACGGAACATCTCAACAATCTCATCTTGGCTCAAGTCTTGGTCTATATAGCGGTGCATCCATTCCATCACCTCCGCGCATTTCATCCCGATACACCACCTTTCTGGTACTCCTGAAGTCTATTCTGCAGCTGCTGTCTGGCCCTAAACAGATATGATTTCACTGTATTCAAAGGCAAATCCAGGCAGTCTGCAATCTCGTTGTAAGAAAAATCTTGTAAATAGCGCAGGACGATGACCGTCCGATGATGCTCGGGCAATTGATCAATCGCTTCACGTATATCCTCAGCTAAATAAGAGGATAGAACCTCACGTTCCACATTGTGTTTATCCTGAAACACCATTTCATGCTCATCAATAGAAACTGTAGGTTTAGTTCTTCTGAATTTATCAATGCAAATATTGGTAACGATTCGCTGAACCCACGTTTTGAACTGGGCCTTTTCCTCATATGAACCGATTTTGGTATAAACCCGGATCAAGGCCTCCTGAGATGCATCCAGCGCATCTTGTTCATTATGCAAAATGTAGAAGGCGGTTTTATATACATGCCCTTCAATTTCTCGCAATAGGGTGATTAGAGCGTCGCGATCGCCCGCTTGAGCGGCTCTGATGAGTCCCTGCTCCACCACGAAGGTTCCCCCTCTCTATGCAATCTTACTGACGCGCAAGACTGCGAATTTGTTGCAACCCTGTAATTAATATTTTTAGAATACCAAACTTTTCTTAGAACGTCATGTTAAGCCATCTTTTATAAAGTGCTATCGCACATTTCATAGCATTTCGCAGCCAATAATTCCTACTAAGCATACAGGGGAAACTTCAATCATTCAAATACTCTTTTGAATAACTTTATAACAAAAATGACACAAGTATAAACGCCTTCGGCATCCCAATAAGGCCGGCAAGCGTTTAGGTAAGAAATATCTCCCATTTCCAAAAGAAACGGCTTATCCTCCTGTCGGAAAAGAAGCCGTCAGTAAACAAGAAATAACCTTAGAATCGAGCACATAACTCTATTTATATAACACAATCTTGCAGAGCATGAACACTGCGTAGTTGTCCCTAGTTTCATCATCCACAACATACGCCTCTCCATTCTCAAAAATATGAGGGTTATTGTAATTCCTCTCTAATCTATAGATCTGGCCTTCCGTCACCTTACAACCATGGAATGCCGACGCAATTTCTACGTATTCCGCATCCTCTTCATCAGCTGCAAGATACAGCTTTTTATCATGATAAGCAGGCATATACTCACTCCCGGTCCGATAATAAACCATTCCAATTCGTAGACGTCAGTCAAACATCATAACTCTTCTACTTTATAGTTTATTGCCTTTGTCCTCATTCTATACTTTATGAAAACATATAATGTAAGAAAATCTGAATGTCGGAAAATATGTATATAAAAAAGGTTGTACGGCTGACATGCGTCAGCTATACAACCTTCAATAAATCTATCTATTCGAATTAAGAAAAACAGAATTAAATACCTTTTACCTCTTTAAATTTTGCCACATACTGAGCCGCAAGATCGGTAATCTGATCGTATCGACCATCCTTCGCAGGTGCAGTCAAATTACCCCCGATTCCTACTGCTATACAGCCGTTGGCAATCCATTTTTCCATATTATTCAGATCCACGCCACCTGTTGGCATAATGTTCACATGCGGCATAGGGCCTTTAACCGCTTTCACATAATCCGGACCAAACGCACTGCCAGGGAACAACTTCAGCACATCCACACCAAACTTCAATGCTTCCTTCATTTCATTTAATGTCATGCAGCCAGGCATGTACGGAATACCATAAAGATTACACATTTTAGCTGTCTCTGCTTCAAAAGAGGGACTGACCACAAATTCCGAGCCTGCAAGAATGGCTATTCTCGCCGTTAATGGATCAAGTACAGTTCCTGCTCCAATCACTGCGCGATCTCCGTACTCCGCTACCAATCGTTTAATCGCCACATCCGCATCCGGAGTAGTAAAAGTTACCTCAATATTATTCAAACCGCCTTCGATACAAGCAACGGACATTTTAAAAGCTTCCTCAGCACTATCAGCACGAATAACGGCTACAACTCCAACGGACGCCACATTCTGCAATACTTTCATTTTCTTCATCAGTAGACTCCCTTTCTCTTGGTACGATCATAGATGAATATGAAATACTAATTTAGATAAACTTTTTTATTAAATTTACTAATTAAAACGATATAATCTATAATCAGATAGTAATAACAATACGTTTAACAGTCAATACATTTTTATGGTTATAGAGATTTTAATTTATCAAAATGACCAAAAAACCATTGTTTTATAAGGATTTCCCTGTCATTTGTTTTCTTTTATCCAAAATACCTTTCGGATTAAAAATCATTCTTTTATTGTACAAAACCGATTTATGTGATAATTTCAAATTATACATCATTATACTGGGATAAATTCATTACCCTAGGAGGAACTCAAATGAGTAAACAGTTGGATGCCGTCACTTTCGGGGAGCCGATGGCGATGTTTTATGCGAATGAAACGGGTCCCCTGCATGAAGTATTTTCGTTCTCCAAAGCGTTGGCAGGTGCCGAGAGCAATGTAGCTACAGGCTTATCGCGCTTAAATCATCCTACAGGTTATGTTACGAAGCTTGGTGAAGATAACTTTGGTCATTTCATTGCTCAAGCAATGAAGAAAGAGAACATTGATACTACCAACATTACTTTTACTAAAGAAAATTCAACGGGTATGTTAATCAAATCAAAGGTTGTTACAGGCGATCCTAAAGTCGAATACTTCCGCAAAAATTCCGCGGCCTCCAAGCTTAGCCTGATTGATTTTGACGAGGCATACTTTAATGCTGCAGGACATTTACACGTAACAAGTATCTCCGCCGCCTTATCCAAGAGCTGTCATGAATTCTCTGTTCATGCTATGGAGTTTATGAAGCGACAAGGAAAGACGGTCTCCCTCGATCCAAATCTGCGCCCTAGCTTATGGCCGGATACAGAAACGATGGTGAAGACGATCAATGATCTGGCTACACGCTGTGATTGGTTCCTTCCAGGACTCGGTGAAGGCAAGATTCTTACAGGTCTTAGTACGCCAGAAGAGATTGCGGACTATTATCTGGCGCCTTCAGGTCCGAGCTTAATCGTCATCAAGCTCGGACCTGAAGGCGCTTACTATAAATCCGCTGAAGGAGAAGGTTATGTAGACGGGTTTAAGGTAGAGCAGGTCGTTGATACCGTAGGTGCAGGTGATGGTTTTGCCGTTGGTGTAATCAGTGCGATGCTGGAAAAGCTTCCGATTGCTGAGGCCGTCAAACGTGGCAATGCGATCGGTGCGTTAGCCGTTATGTCGCCTGGCGATATGGATGGACTTCCGACCCGTGAGGAGCTTGCGAAGTTTATGCAGCAGGAGGTTTAAGCACATAGATTTGAGTCAGCTTTCGCAACATAATCTCAGTAAACTTCTGTAATTCTCATAAATAGCTGAATACAACCAAATCTACACAACATAGCTGTACTCTATACAACTATATCGAGTCAAAATCGTTTTTTCTCGGCTTTAATTGCACTTTATACATTTAAAAACCAGGTGAACATCGCTGTCAGCAATTTCCCGCAGAAATAACTGCACAAAATACAATTAAACTCTCAATCCAGGAAGCACAAACTAAAATAGTTGCAGAAAGTACAATTAACCACAAGATGAAACAACAACGTTACAGCCTTATAGTCTAGCAGCTCTGGAGTTTTATTATTAAAAAATGCCGTCTCACAGTTGAACTGTGGAACGGCATTTCTTTGTATTTTTATAGCCTGTACTTATTTATAAGACCTCACAGACTGCCCTTGTTGCAAGGTCGGCGGAAAACGATAAGTGATAGGAACAGAAGCGCCCTTATCCTCGATACAAGAGAGTATAATCTTAGCAGCTTGCATGCCCATTTCGTAAGCAGGCTGACGAATTGTTGTAATGACCGGATTATAAATTTGCGCGAACTCCGCATCATCTATACCGATGACAGACAATTGTTCCGGAATAGCGATGGCATTTCGATTCGCATATTTCAAAATCTCCGCTAGCGTGATATCGTTCGTAGCCAATAACGCTGTCGGAGGTTCCGGCAACGCTAAAAGGCGCTTCAGTCCTGCAGCTAATTCTTCTTTTGGCACACTACAAATATACTCCTCACGCAGCGTTAGGTCCGCTTCTTCCATTGCTTTTTTATAACCACTGATCCGCTCTTTACGAGGGGTAATCGCATGCTCCCCTAGCGGCAGGGTGACCAGAGCAATTCGCTCATGGCCTTGCTGTGTAAGCTGTCCCACACCTATCTTGGCCGCCATTTCATTGTCGAGCAGCAAACTCTGCGTAGTGATTCCATCTACCAGACGATCCATAAACACTAACGGAAAATCCGCCTCTATTAGTCGGCTGTATGCAGATGGATTGTTCCCCGTCGGAAAAATAATCAAACCGTCCACCTGGCGGGCAACTAAGGTTTCGACGTACTTGCTTTCTTTATCCGCATTCTCATCGGCATTGCATATGATTACTTGGATTCCGTGTTGCTGCAGCTCGTTCTCGATCGCCCGGATACATTGAATAGACAGCGAATAATCGATATTAGCAACGATGATTCCGACCATATGCGTCCGATTCTGTTTCAGACTGCGCGCAAGTCCATTCGGTTGATAATTGAGCTCCTCAATCACAGCCTCGATCCGGTTTTTCGTCGCTTCACTCATATATTTAAAACGTTTGTTCAAAAATTGGGAGACCGTACTCTTCGACACTCCCGCTTTTTGAGCCACATCATCAATTGTTAACTTCTTCATCACTTCGGCTCCACTCTTCTCAAAAGAAAATTACTTTATCAAAAAGTATAGCTTTTATTGGGTGAATTATCTACTAAGGAGTATTGTTCATAAAATCCATATAAAGCTTATTTTGTTGCTCTTCCGATAAAAAAGCCCAATTCTCATCCAGCCACCCCAATCCAGCTTTCATAAGAATATCCGCTTTACGTTGTTCCCCGCCCACTTTATAATCCATGATTAGTGTTTCTCCCTTAATCTCTTTAAACCCAATTGCTATAGCAGATGTTGGAATGCTCATGGTCTCCATATCATAAAGTACGGTTTTCTCTTTGTATTTTTTATCCCCTGCATATTCTAAGTAACTAAGTACGAGCTGCTCATGCTCCTTATCAACAGCAATGATTGACTTGTAATCTAATAGTGTATCATCAAAGGATTTAAGCGTGATCGGTGCCACAGTTTCCCCTGCCGCTGCTTTTTTAACATTAAGCATTGAAAATTCACCATCCTCATACATACCTACACCAAGAGTCTTTTTGTAAGAAGTTAACAGGACATAATCTCCCGCCCCAAAAACCCCACTCAAATATTGATAAGTACTTGCCCCTCCCGCATAAAGAGGAAAAGTATATATCCTAGTAGCCGAAGAAGCCGATAGCTCCGTCTGGTCCTTCGAGCTCAAGTAAAGGGTGAACGGCTCTGTAGGATGTGTGTACTTTGGCTTCTTGTAGTCAACCATCGGGGGCGGCGGCGACCAGAGGATTCCCGCTGTTGTCTCAACGGCATATGCTTTGCTCTTATCTCTGCTCATTGGTAAAGGCATGTAATATTTCTTACCACTAATCTCAAACTCTGCTGGACTTGTCGGAGGCTCTGACGCTTTGTCATTAGTAACAGGAGTAGAAGAAGGTAGTATCGCTGCGGCTTGTGACTGCACCGATGAAGATTGGACTGGACCCTGACTCTTCCATGCGCCTATAGGCAAGTTAAGTGCACCTATCAACAAAATCATAGCCACACTGATCAGTAGCAAACTTTTGTTTATTCGATAACGTCTGTGATTTTTATTTTTAAGCGTAGCAGCCTGTTCGATCTGAATCATCAGCTCAGGTGTAAAGCCATCTTCAATAAAAGGTTTTTTGCCTGCTTGCGCATACCAATCATTCTGTCCGATCATCACCGGGTTACTGTCATCAGCTTTGCCTCTCATTCTCTCTCCTCCTTCTGGATGGCTTGCTTAACCTTCTCCCTCGCTCGCGCGAGTCGAGATTTCACAGTCCCCTGAGCTATATTCAGCAAATCAGACATTTCGGCAATCGATAGTCCATGCTGAATATCCAGTACAAGCACCTCTCTGTTCTTATCTGGTAGGTTCATAATCATTTCCCAGATTCGGTTCGCATACTGATTTCCGAGCGCTTCTCTTTCCGCAGACGGAGCATTTACAGTAACAGGTTGATCTCCAAATGGTATGAATCTGCGCCAAAAGCTATTTTTACTCCAACTAAAGGCTGTATTTCTAGTAATCGTGAGTAGCCAAGTTTTCATCGACGATTGTCCCCGGTACTTCCCCACATTTTTATATGCCTTCAAAAACACTTCTTGGCTAATATCATTCGCTTGCTCACGGCTTCTAGTTAAGAAAAAAGCATAATTCCACACATCCGATCCATACTCCTCCATCATTTCCCGCAAGGTCATTTCGGACGCATACGCTTCTGCATATGGCATATCTTCGCTTAGCATGTTTCGTCTCACCCCTTGCCTAATAAGACTTTCCAAACTTGAAAAAGTTCCCTTTAAAATAAATAATTAGGTCATATATTACATAACAGCATAATCTCTATATCTGTCTTTTAAAAAGCACCACCGATGAACGCTTAAACGTCATCAGTGGTGCTCGCATGTCGGATTGGGGAGAGCTGAATATATCTAGAGATATAGGCGTTTCCCCTCATTTTGAGTGTACAAAGTGCAACAAAATGAAGATCCAGCTATCTTGGATTGCGTTCTATTGCACAAAATGCAATGCCTCCACCAACTTATATCGCACTTCAACCCCCTCCGCCCGCACCCGCATCTGTACCTCCCCCTGCTGATCCGTCCGGAATATAGATGCTTGGTTATCTCGCAATCGCTCCAACACCTCAGCTTTCGGGTGACCATACAGATTATTGACACCCGCAGAAATCACCGCTGCTGCAGGCTGCCAGAAGTCAAGCCAAGCTTCGCCAGAGGATGTCTTGCTCCCATGATGAGCCACCTTCAGCACATCAATGAAAGGTCCAGCGCTGATCCCCTTTTGCTTGGCCTGCTCTACAATCTCCTCCTCGGCTTCCAGATCCATATCTCCGGTGAATAGAAAGTTTCTACCATTCATCTCTAAGCGAAAAGCTACCGAATCATGGTTCTGGTCTTCCAGTAGAGGAATGCCATTCTGATAAGGAGTACCCGACGCTTCTCCACCCCTTCCCTCCGGCCATAAAAAGGACAGCTCCGTCTGATCATCCGGGGAAAGGGTCATTCCTTGATGCACAGCATACAACTGAACATCCCTCTCTAGTGCAGTCCTCATCATCCCCAAATAAAACTCGCGATCAACTAACGTTCCATTAAAAAGCAACGCCGAAACCGGAATCTCTTCCAACACGGCTTGGAGTCCTCCGGCATGATCCTGATCTCCATGTGTCAAAATAATCGCATCTAAACGGTGGATACCACGTTTTTTCAGCAGAGGCACCAGCACTTTAGCGCCAACCTCGAACGGACTTCGGCGAACGCGCCACTCTTCTTTTTGACCAAAGTTTAAGGTTCCACCACCGTCCACTAGAATATGTGCTCCGCTCGGTGTAGTGATGAGGATGCTGTCGCCTTGTCCAATATCCAGATAACTAATTGTACCTCTACCAGCTTGACCATCCGACTGATAACCCCTATACAGCAACATCCCCAGTCCAACCGCCAATAGTAGAACAATCGCTCCGCTCCAGCGTCCAACCTTAGAAGCACCAACAGCAAGCTGTGCATTCCCCACTCTCCCAAACCCACCGTGACTGTTCACAGATAAACCAGCCTCCGCTAAAGGTCTCGTCTCATCCTCCATATATTGAGGTGCAGAACGAGCTTCCTTTCCTAGCTTGGCAACATACAGCAGACCATACAACAAAACATAGTACACACCGATCCACAGCAGTGAAGGCGAGCCCCAAATCAGTACTCCACCGGTAAATTTGTTGATCCATTCCACTGCGTAGAAAGTAAAGTTATTCAGCAGCTCCGTAACATGCGCCAGTACGTTTGCAGCATCTTCCCACAGTCGTCCAAGCAGTAGCGCAAACGTCCCTAGCGGCAATACTACAAAGGTAATAAAAGGTACAAAGACCAAATTGGCGACAAAGGACAGTAGCGAAAACTGATTAAAATAATAAATCGTGAGCGGGAAAGAAACTAATTGGGCCACTAACGTCACAGAGACCGCACCTTTAAGCCAGCGTGGCAGTATGCTCAAAAGAGGATTCATAAGCGGAACGTAGACCATCAAACCCAGGGTCACCAGAAAAGACAACTGGAAGCTGACACTGAGCAGCATATAAGGATTCCAGATCAACATAACCAGTGCCGATGCCGCCAAAATATTAAGTCCATCCTTCAACATTCCAACTCTTGCAGCGAGCAAGGCAATCATACTCATCAGCCCCGCACGCACAATGGACGGACCCGCACCAGACAAGAGGACGTATACCGGAACGAGTAAGAAAGTGAGCGTTAGTGCGGTCTCTTTTGTCAGGCGAAAGCGTCTGAACAGAAATAAAAGAACGCCTACATACACCGCTACATGCATACCTGAAATAGCGAGAATATGCGTCAAACCGAGCTGGGAGAACTGCTTAAAGGTATCCGGATCGAGATCATCCTGCATCCCAATGATTAAGCCCTTCATGTACCCAGAGTGGCGTCCTTGAAAAAGATGGTCCAACTCAGCACCAAGGGCCGTTCGCGCGCTGTCATTTAAGCGAAGAATCGTTAACGGACTCCATGAATCTGGCACGGTTACCCTTATATTTTCCGCTCCCTGCCCCTTTAATAGCCAATGAATCTTCTTCGTATGTAAATAGGTACGATAATCGAAGCCTCCAAAATTACGCGCTACTGCCGGCTCTTCCAGCACGCCATTAAGCAGCACCTCATCCCCTCTTCGCCACTCCGCAGCGACAGCAATTTCTTGCTCAGCCAGAAGTTTGATCTGAACTGCGATTAACTCCCCTTGCATCTTGCTATCCTGTCCATCCAATGGATCAGATGAATAATCATCTCCGTCTACAAGCAGGTTCATATGTGAGAGCTTCATTATAAAATCAACCCGATCCCCATCCCGTTCCACGACGGAAACGATCGTGCCTCTAGCTTCCACGGGACTCCCATTCAGCTCTGCAATCGTGCTACCCAGCGCTTCAGGAATTCCGCTAATATTGCGAGCTTCGTTCCACTCCCAATATCCAGCCGCTAAAGAAATGGATAAACACAACACGGCTATGTATTTCCAACTTACTGTTCCCCACACCCTCAGACTCACCAGTAAAAGTATTAATCCAGCCCATGCTAACAGCAGTCCGTTCCCTGAGCTTAAGCAAGCCGCTGCGCTTCCAGCCACCCAACATACTGTAAAGCTTAACAAGGGTCTTTCCTTCACGCGCCCATCCCCCTTTCACAATACTGGATACAAAAAAAAGAACCTCTACATACGCCATAAAAGCGCACGAGAGGTTCTTCCTCAAGTCATCTTATTAAATTAGTGTTGTACAGATCAGCTACTCTGACACTTTGATCATCGTTTCACTTGGCGGCTCATAGTTCTCCAATTGACGAAATATGATACCCTTGGCAGCCATCATCGCTTCAACCTTTTCCATATCCTTACGGTAAGGTCGGTAATACACGATTTCCACGATACCACTGTTCGCCAGCATATTGGCGCAGGTCCAGCAAGGCTCATCTGTCACATAGACGGTACTGCCTTCCCGATCGATTCGGTCTGTAAATAGCAAAAGATTCTGTTCCGCATGAATCGTGCGAATACAGCGCTGTTTCTTCACCATTGTCTCTACGCCATCCACGATTTCCATTTCATATTGCTCCGAGAGCATACAGCCTGCCTCTGAACAATCAGGTACGCCCATTGGCGCCCCGTTGTACGCTGTTCCTAGCAACTTCTTGCCTTGTACCAGCACAGCACCCACATGTCGGCGATTACAGCGTGAACGAGTTGAGACCATGCAGGCAATGTCCATGAAGTAAGTATCCCAGTCTTTACGATAAGCAGCAGTCATAATTAATCTCCATATCCTTCTAAATAGTTGTTAACTATTGTAGCACATCCCCGCAAGTATTCACTAGGACAACGGTTGTAGCACATTCAACAGTACCTTCAATACCCTTTTATCTTCAAAATATTACTAAAGGCTTTAGCTTTTCCAGCATTTTGGGCCCGATCCCCTTCACCTTCCCCAAATCTGACAGACTACGAAAAGCCCCTTCACGGTTGCGATACTCGATTATAGTCTGGGCCTTCTTCTCTCCGATGCCCGGGAGATCCATCAGCTCCTTAGCACCCGCAGTGTTCACATTTATTTTACCTTCCTGTGAAGCGACTGACGTGGTAACCTCAAGCGCCTCCAAAGCATTCTCTCCAGTAACTGTTGTCGCTTTTTCATCTACTGGAGTCGGGACAGTATGTTCTACTTGTGCAGTATCCTTCACCTTCTGAGCAGGATCAGACTTATCACTAACTTCAGCCTTTCCAGCACTATCATTTTTCCCAGAAGCATCAGTCTTCCCAGTAGCTTCGGCTCCCACTGTAACTTTCCCAGCACTTTGCTTATCTACCTTCGTCTGCTGGCCTCCCACTTTGCCCTCTGTAGCCGAAGCTTCACCTGGCTCAGCGACTCCAATCGCCTGTTCCATGCTTGCATTCAAGGTTTCCCATCCGGCAATGCCGGAATCCCCCTTGCTCCCTGCAGACCATAGCAACCCACCACCCAGTAGAGCTACAACCACTCCGAGCACTATATTCCCTTTATTCAAAATGCGCTCCCCCTCACGAAAATTCGTCCTATACTTTTTTGTGAATCTTCATACATTCCTTTAATTGGAATTCCCTTTAATAATTCATACAAAACCTGTCATTTGTCCAAGGCTATCCTGCATACATATAACGAAGAGAATTCATGTCAGTTAGTAAAAAGCAATGCTAGAAAGGAGGAACCACAGGTGAAAGTAGGATTTATCGGAACAGGCAGCATGGGCAGCCTGCTGATCGACGCCTTTCTTTCTTCCGGAGCGCTAGAACCGTGTGATGTGCTTGCCAGCAACCGCAGCCTGAATAAGCTGCTGGAGCTTGAGAAGCGTCACCCCGGCATTTCCATTTGCGGAAGCAATAGGGAGACAGCGTTAGGAAGTGATATCGTTTTTTTATGCGTAAAGCCACTTGAATTTAAAACATTAACAGATGAGATCGGCTCATGTCTCCGGAGTGAGCAAATTGTCGTATCCATTACAAGTCCAGTTCAATTGCATCATCTGGAATCCGCTTTGCCGTCCAAAATTGCCAAGATCATCCCAAGCATTACGCACTGCGTCAAGAGTGGGACTTCACTGTGCATATTTGGCAGCAGGCTTAATAAAGAAGACAGGCTTGTACTGCTACAGCTATTGTCTTTCATAGGTGTTCCCTTAGAAATCCAAGAAGCACATACCCGAATCGCTTCTGATTTCTCCAGCTGTGGACCTGCGTTCTTAAGCTATTTCATTGAGCGCTGGATAGAAGCAGCCGTTGAGGCCACTGGAATTGAAGAGACATTAATCAGCCGACTCGCTGGTGAAATGCTGCTTGGAACAGGCAAATTACTGACAGAAGGGGAGTTTACCCCGCAAGAGCTTCAAGAACGGGTCGCTGTTCGCGGTGGCATTACTGCAGAAGCGTTAAGCCACTTACGTACCAGTCTAGATGGTGTATTTGAACGCCTCATCACGACAACGCATGATAAATATGATGAGGATGTTATTAAGCTTGATGAGCTATTCGGACACGACACTATTAATCAGGGTCCTAAAGAACGTTAGAACAACAAAGCCCGCAGCACGGATTTCTCCGATGCTGCGGGCAGAATTGCGTTCTTCGCTTAACCCACTACAATATTTACAAGCTTGCCAGGAACCGCAATAATCTTGCGTACGGTTTTACCTTCTACAGCTGCACTCACATTAGGAAGTGACAGCGCATGAGCTTGCATTTCTTCCTGACCCATATCCAGCGGAATCAGGGCGCGTTGTACGATTTTACCATTAACTTGAATAACGATTTCAACCTCAGCATCGACTGTCCATGCTTCATCATAAGCTGGCCAAGCCACGTAGCTGATGCTTCCTTCATGACCAAGCAGTTGCCACAGCTCTTCAGCAATATGCGGCGCCAGTGGTGACAACATTTGCACAAAGTGTTCGGCAGCTTCATGGGACAAGGTTTCTTGCTTGTAGGCATCGTTAATGAAAATCATCAACTGGCTAATCGCCGTATTGAAACGCAGATGTTCGAAATCCTCAGTGACTTTCTTAATCGTTTTGTGCCAAGTACGTTTGAACTCTTCCGTACCGCCATCTGCTGTGATTTTGGCATTGAGCTTACCTTCCTCATTCACGAACAGGCGCCATACACGGGACAAGAACCGGTGAACCCCTTCAACACCCTTTTCATTCCAAGGCTTGGTTGCTTCCAGAGGGCCCATAAACATTTCATAGACACGCAATGTATCTGCACCGAAAGCTTCAACAATTTCATCTGGGTTGATGACATTTCCGCGTGATTTACTCATTTTTTCATTATTATTTCCAAGAATCATGCCTTGGTTAACCAGCTTATGGAACGGTTCTTTCGTTTCCACTACGCCGATATCATAAAGCACCTTGTGCCAGAAACGTGCATAGAGCAAGTGAAGTACAGCATGCTCCGCTCCGCCAATGTACAGATCCACAGGAAGCCATGCTTTTTGCTTCTCAGGGGAGCACAGCTCTTGATCGTTTTTCGGATCAATATAACGCAGGTAGTACCAGCAGCTGCCCGCCCATTGCGGCATGGTGTTGGTCTCACGGCGAGCCTTCATACCAGTCTCAGGATCGATCGTTTCCACCCACTCTGTTACATTGGCAAGTGGAGACTCCCCAGTACCCGATGGTTTGATCGCATCTACATCAGGCAGTACCAGTGGCAGCTGATCAACCGGAACAGTCTTCATTGTACCGTCTTCCAGATGCAGAATTGGAATCGGCTCTCCCCAGTAGCGTTGACGGCTGAACAGCCAATCACGCAGACGATAGGTTACTTTACCTTTACCTACGCCATTCTCTTCCAGCCAAGCAATCATCTTCGCAATCGCTTCTTCATTCTTAAGCCCATTCAAGAAATCAGAATTGACATGCGGTCCGTCTCCGGAATACGCCTCTTCTTCAACGTTGCCACCTTGTACGACTTCAACGATATTCAGGCCGAATTGTTTAGCAAATTCCCAGTCGCGAGTATCGTGACCTGGAACCGCCATGATCGCACCCGTTCCATATCCGGCAAGCACATAATCTGCAATCCAGATCGGTGCCTTGGCGCCATTCACAGGATTGATTGCATATGCACCCGTGAACACACCGCTCTTCTCTTTAGCCAAATCTGTACGTTCCAGATCGCTCTTATGAGAAGCTTTCACACGATATTCTGCAATCGCTGCACGTTGTGCTTCTGTTGTAATGGCATCAACCAGTTCATGCTCTGGTGCTAATACGCAGTAGCTAGCTCCGAACAATGTATCTGGACGTGTTGTAAACACGGTCAGGCTAGCATCGTGACCTTCAATTTCAAAGTTCACTTCTGCACCTGTAGATTTGCCGATCCAGTTGCGCTGCATATCCTTGATGCTCTCAGACCAATCCAGCTCTTCCAGATCTTCAAGCAGACGCTCAGCATATTCAGTAATTCTCAGAATCCACTGACGCATCGGTTTGCGGACAACCGGATGTCCTCCGCGCTCACTTTTACCATCAATAACTTCTTCGTTGGCAAGTACTGTACCCAGTGCCTCGCACCAGTTAACAGGTACTTCTGCTACATAAGCCAAGCCTTTGTTGTACAGCTGGATGAAAATCCACTGCGTCCATTTGTAATAATCTGGATCTGTAGTGCTGATCTCGCGATCCCAGTCGTAGGAGAAACCCAGCGATTTGATCTGACGACGGAAATTATCGATGTTCTTATCTGTAAAATCACGTGGATGCTGACCTGTATCCATTGCATACTGCTCTGCAGGAAGTCCAAAAGCATCCCAGCCCATTGGGTGCAGCACGTTAAAACCACGCATCCGTTTGTAACGGGATACGATATCCGTTGCTGTGTAGCCTTCTGGATGACCTACGTGTAGTCCTGCACCTGAAGGGTACGGGAACATATCCAGTGCATAGAAATTCGGTTTGGTTGGATCTTCACCTGTCTTAAAACTTTTGTTCTCATCCCAGAACTTTTGCCACTTGGGCTCAATAGCCTGCGCCCGGTAACCGCCGGCAGGTATACTGTTTGTTTGATTGTCGCTCATTGTCTGCTCCTCCTTGGAGTGTTACTACTTAGATTTCTTAACCAAGCATAAACTGCCATCGGCATCCTTATAAGGACGGTAAGCGTTTATGCGAGAAATATAAGACATGAAGTATTTCGTGAAACCTATACCCTCTTATATTTACAAAAAAACCTCCCATCCCTAGCGTATTATCGCTAGGGACGAGAGGTTATAATTCCCGTGGTACCACCCTAGTTAGCGGCTGAATATACTTTATTCTGCCACTCACTTTGCACCCTTTAGCGGGGGTGAGGCGACGGCGGTTCACCTAGGGCATCCATTATGTCTAGTGGATATCCTGAAACTTGCGCCGTTACTCCGAGGTGAGTTCACTCCGTTCCGTTAACCGGCTCGCACCTTAGTGCCGGCTCTCTGCAATAACGGTATAGAATTAATACTCCTCATCATCGATCAACTATATATACCGACTGTTCATCAGTAATATTCCCCAACATTATATACAAAACTGTTGACTATAGTCAATGTTTTACCCTATTTACACGGGCTTTCGTTTGATTAAATACGTCATAAAGTGTTGAATAACGACTTTTGCAGCCGCGAAGAACGGTACAGCAAGGATAAGTCCGATCATTCCCGCCAATTCTCCGCCAACCAGAAGCGCAAAAATAATGAGCAGCGGATGCAAATGCAGTTTCTTTCCCACCACCTGTGGTGAAATAATGTTACTTTCCACGATTTGGCACACTGTGTTAACCACTGCAACCAACAGCACTAAACGAAAAGAAACAGTCGAAGCCATTACAATGGCTGGTGCAGCCCCCAAAAAGGGACCCATATACGGAACAATATTGAACACTGCCACAACACTCGCAAACAGTAAAGCATACGGCATTCCGATGATGGCATAACCGATATAAGCAAGCACACCTATAATAATGCAGACCAGAAACTGTCCACGAATGTAGTTGCCGAGTGCATCATCGATATCTTTTAACAAAGTTACAATAGACTTACGGCGTGCGCGGGGCAGACAAGACACCACCGTCCGCTCAAACACATCAAAATCCTTCAGAATATAGAACACTAGAAACGGTACGATGAAAGCATTGAATAGCACATTAATCGTTGTCCCAATATTATCGAGAAAATTAGAAATCCCTTCGGCGAGACGACTTTCCAATTGGAAAAACCAGTTGTTCATCCCCATCTCGACCCCGGGCGGGATTAGTCTAGAATTCATATGTCGCATCAGCCCCTGGGCTTGCAGCGTCATCTCTGGCAAATGTTCATTCAACTCTTCAAGCTGCTCGATAAACATCGGGATAAGGTTAATTGCGATCACTGCAATCGCCGTTAGGAATACTGCATATATAAGTAGAACAGCTACACTACGCGGCATCTTCCGTCCAGCCAGCATACTAACGACGGGATTCAGCACGTAGGAAATAATCATAGCTGCCAGAAATGGAGCGAGGATTGCCTTCAAAAATACAAATATCCCCTGCAGCATCGGACGAAGCAACCAAACAAAATACAAAATGATCAGGGAGAGCAGCACTCCGATCATCCAGCGGAACCACTTACTTTGGGACCATTGCTCCATGAGTGTACCCTCCTGCGACTGTAGCCTGGACTAGCTTCGTAAATAAGTATATGTATGGCCGCAGCAAAATAACCATCAAGCACACAAAATAACCCCACAAAGTGAGGCCTGTGCTTCGATGCTTTGCGGGGAACCCAAAAAAAGCGCCAATAACCCTGCAGCTGATTTCAACTGAAAGGAGATTGACGCTTTAAGTACATAGATCATTCTTGCTTACAAAGCAAGATTCATAGTTAAGACGACGCATGAATTTGCGGGAAATCCTGAGTCATATCATCCCCGGAGAAGAGATCGTCCAGCGAGCTGAGTGTGCCATCTTCTTCAACTTGATACACCGACATTTTCTCGCCGTTTACCGTCAATTCAATGAAACAGCCCCAGCAATAGAACTGGTGGGAACCAATCTTTCCGATATCTTTGGAGTTACAGTTTGGACACTTCATATAATACATTCCACCTATCCGTTAACAATATTAATGGCTTTTTGTAGCCGTTCTTCGCTCATTGCAGGAACCATTAGAGCATTCTCACCAATGGACATCTCATCAGAACAAGGCAGCCATTTGCGGCCTTCGATCAAATCAGTCACAAGCCCGTCACTGATTTCCAGCGCTCCTATTGTGTTTCCCAACTTTTGGTCAAAATAAACATCCGATATTCGTCCAAGTATAGTTCCAGTTGTAGTCAGTACTTTCAAATCCTTAAGTTTGTTCTTTCCTAGTAGAAAAGTACAAGGTATATGATCAGCATCTGTCTTATCAATCGACTCTTTACTACGAATCATGACAGCATCCTCGCCGTAGGCCACAATATCTTTCCATGCCACAAATTTCACATGGCCACCAAAAAAAGATTTGCTTTCCAGTTCAATACCCGTAATATTCCAGTTTGAATCGAGTAGAATATCGACAATCTTGCCGATTTCATTCCCCTCTTCAACTTCAAATACAGCCAAGCCGATCAGATCTTGTAGTCTCATGGCTGCCTCGGTCCCCTCACTTTGAGTGTACTTACGAGTTCTCAGAAAGCCAAAAGCCCGAATCGCCTCGATACAGATCGAAACCTAGAGTAACTAGTCTCATTTACGTAGGCGATTCAAAATGGTTTCAACTTTTCGAGCAACGTACTCGATTTCTTCAGTAGTATTACCCAAACCGATACTAAATCGAATCGCAGACTCTAAAATATTTTGGGGAAGTCCCATTGCTTTCAGAACATGAGATATTTCCAGGGATCCTGAGGTGCAAGCCGAACCACTTGCTGCCGCAATCCCCTCCATATCCAGGTTCATCAGCATAACATCTGTCCCAGCCCCTGGGAAGCTCAAATTCAGAATACTAGGCAAAAACTCCTCGGTATTACCGTTAAGCGAGTAACGCTCCCGTCCAATCAGAGTATCCAGCTCCTCGAGTAATCTACTGCGTAGGAGCTTCATATTCTGTTGACGTTCTGACAGCCCCTTAACCGCTATTTCAACGGCTTTGGCAAACCCAGCTGCTCCGGCTAGATTCTCTGTTCCGGCACGTCTGCCGCGCTCCTGAAGGCCGCCATGAAGTCTTGGATGCAGTGGCGCTCCGCTTCGAACGTATAAACCACCGATCCCTTGAGGCCCATTGATCTTATGAGCAGTAAAGCTCATGTAATCTACTGGAAGCTCTCGGAGTGTAATAGGGAGTGCACCTAGAGCTTGTACAGCATCTACATGGAACAGAATTCCCCGTTCTCTAGCAAGCTGACCAATCTCCTGGATAGGCTGAACGGTGCCGACTTCATTATTGGCATACATTACGCTGATCAACACCGTGTCTTCCTGCAATGCAGCCTCTACGTCTGTAACAGATACCCTACCCGTCGAATCCACAGGGAGATAGGTAACTTTGAAGCCTTCCTTCTCTAGCTCTTCGCAGGTATGTAACACTGCATGATGCTCGATCTGGGTGGTGATAATATGTTTTCCTTTATGGGAAACTGCAGCTGCTGCTCCATAGAGTGCTAAATTGTCACTCTCGGTGCCGCCTCCAGTGAACACCCACTCGTCAGGTGAACAGCCCAAAAAGGCGGCGATATTATCGCGCGCCCCGTTCAATATTCTTTTAGCTGAACGCCCGAACTGATGTACACTCGATGCATTTCCGTATTGTTCTGTCATTATATTCAGCATGACCTTAGCCACCTCGGGATGAACCGGGGTTGATGCGGCGTGGTCCAAATAGATGGATTTCATATTCATTTCTCCGCTTCTAGAGTATAGGAAACTAGTTCTTCTAAAAATATAAGAAGGTATAAATTATACATTATACATTATACATTATCCTTATATTTCTCGCTTAAACGCTAACCGTCCTAAAAAGGACGCCGAAGGCGTTTATACTTGGAACTATTAAATTATACCGCGCGAGAAGTGAGTTTTCCACAAGCGAAAGAACACAATATTGTAATCATTTCCCTATGAAAGCTAGGATTATAGTAGCCAGTTCTCTTCAGAGGTTACCTCAATGCCATTTTTTCTAAGTAAAGCTGTAGTAACGCCGTTTCCGGCTATTTTCTTCCCTTTGAATTCCCCATTATAAATCATACTGCTGCCGCAAGAAGGACTGTTTTCTTTAAGCACTACCATCGTAGCTGATACCTCTTGGGCTTTTGCAAGCGTAATATAAGCACCCTCTAAATACATATCTGTAACATCTGTACCTGATCGATCCACTACTTTAGCCGTCCCTGCCAGCACATCCTCGCCATTCCCACCAATGATTTCGGCTGGTTCTCTAGGCGTTGAGAATCCTCCCAGCAATTCTGGACACACAGCAATCGCTTGATTCTCATTCAAAAGCATCTGAATTTTCTCATCCAAACAATCCGTACCATTATATCTCACCTTCATGCCAGCTAGACAAGAGCTTACCAAAATCACCAATGAGCACCTCTTTCTTCATTCATTCCGCTTCGTTTATAATAAGAAATATTCCGAGCATAACATGATGAAATTAAGCTGTAAACGGAGTGAACTTCTAATCTACTGACTGGGGAGTGTAAATAATGTGCGGACGCTATACAATAACCGTCACTATGGAAGAGCTGATGGTCAGATATTTTGCGAATGATTCAACCATTATCCACTATGCCCCTAAATATAACGCCGCGCCCATGCAGCAAATTCCAGCAGTCATTAATACAGGTTCCAGCAATAAGCTCGGGGAACTGCGTTGGGGCCTGGTTCCTACATGGGCAAAGGATGACAAAATCGGCAATAAAATGATCAATGCCCGGGCAGAATCGCTGCTGGAGAAACCTTCTTTCAAGCGCTTAGTAAGCTCACGTCGCTGCATCATCCCATCTGACGGCTTCTACGAATGGAAGGTGCAGGGCAGCAGCAAACAACCCATGCGGATCATGATGCGCGATGGAGGTATTTTCTCTATGGCCGGATTATATGATATTTGGATGGACCCTGAGGGTAATAAACTAAGTACCTGCACGATTATAACGACTACTCCGAACGAGCTTATGGCTGAAATCCATAATCGCATGCCGGTTATTTTGAAGCCTGAGGATGAGACAGAATGGCTGGATCGGGGCAATCAGGACACCACTTCTCTAATAAAGCTCCTGAAACCGTATGATCAACAACTAATGCGAGCCTATCCAGTTTCCACGGCTGTCGGAAATGTTCGGAATGATGCAAAGGAATTAATTGAAGAGGCACAGAAATAGAAGGATAATTTATAACGTAAGCATATAAATTCTTATATTAAAAAACATCTTAACCCTGCGGCATAACCGCAGAGTTAAGACCATCGACGCTCGATCTTAGACCGGCGTCTCATCAATTGATGAGACATCTGGAGAAATCTATCCGCATACAGCCCGGAGGAAAGATTGTTTCGGATATGCCATTCGCCATTCATCCTAATTCTGTCCCGCAGTGCTGGATCATGCATTAAAGATAAAGCAGCATTCACAGCTTCATCCAGCTGCCCTCTTGTGTATATTTTTCCAGTATGATTATTAATGACAAGTCTCCGAATGCCATCCGAATCCGTAGTAAGAACAGGACAACGACACAACATCGCCTCGGCTACTGCGTACCCAAACCCCTCGAGAATAGAGGTTGAACATAACAGTCCACCCGAGTCACCAATAATGCTCATATAATCTGCCATTTGCCCGTGAGGAACATTGGAATGCGAAATCAAACGTGAGGAAATCCCTGTCTCGGCTACAAATTGTTCGAAGCTCTCTTTTTGCTCCGGCTCAAACAAAGTATCGTCCTGAAAAATCCATAAATAAAGCTCGGGATGGATCGCCAGCAGCCGTTGTCCGATTTGTAGAAATTCTCTCCAGTTCTTATTCGTTTGAATTCGTCCCACCCAGCCGAGGATGGGAAAGCTTTTTGCGGGATAATTGGTATATCCAAACTGATCGCAATCGATCGGATTGTCAAAGCAATATTGACTAACAGATGGAAATCCACCTTTAAAAAGCGTCTGCAAATGAGTGGTTTCTGGATAGAGCAGTGCATCGGTTAGCTTGTGAATCCGCTCATTAAAATTACTAATAACTTGCTCCGCTTCATCTAAGGTCCCCAATCCCTGCACCTCAAAAACAAGCGGCCCCTTGTAACCAAACCCTCTAAACCTCTCCGCTAAGTAAATATCCGTACACACTACAATCAAGTCAAAAGCTTCCCGAGTGAGCAGTCCCCTGATCTCGTCATCATTATTGGTAATATAGGTTTGAATATTAGGGATATTTTGCTGCCCTTTTCCAGGGTGTGTGTACAGCAAATGACACTCTACACCGCGATCATGTAATGCTTGGCAGCGCACTCGGTTCAGGGTCTGCATGCCGCCGCTCGGGTTGAAGAAGGTGAACAAAATCTTCATTACGATCACTCATTCACATATTATTTTAGGAAAAATAGATCTTCAACAAATCATACAAGTCTGTGCTTCGAAACAGCTCATTATAGTAGTGATTTTTAGTCGATGGGACATGTCTATGCCGGAATCCAATCAAGCTATGATCATCTGTATAATAATTGGAGATCGTGTCTCCACCGGTAGTAATCAAAGCCTCCAGCATGTATTCAATATCGAGTGCTCCAATGAAAATCTTGGGACCTAAAACTATCGTGTAGGGAGTGGACAAGTGCTCTAGCGCTCCACAAATCGCGTGCGACTCCACTACTCCTGGCATGTAAACAAACTCTGTTGCAGGATGAGGGATTGAACCTATTAGAACAGATGGTTGACCCGTAAGTGATAAATCCAGCACCCGACACTCATAATTGCTATACGTCTGTTCATACAAATTCTCTATCCTCGCTATTTCCTCCGCACCAGCATTTACTACAGGATATAAAACGGTAATCATAGGACGAATCCCTCTACGGAATCGCGCCTGATGGCGGGTCAAGTGGTACGTATATCTCCATCTCCGATGATTTTCAGTGGAATGTAACTGTGCAGATACACTAAAGGTAGAGTCCACACGATAATTCACCAGCTCCACGGGGATAAAGCGAATATCACAATGTTCAGCAAGTCTCAGCCAGTAATCATAATCCTCCACCGGCTCCATTCCGTACCCCCCAACAAGCTTCGCAACCTGCGATTTGTACATGAAAGAAACACCAATAAGCGAGTAATCCAGCAATCTCTCTTTGGGCTGTGACTGGTAATTTCGCTGAGTAGCTAGCTGATGCTCGTTATGAAGTAGGTTTCCCTCGTTATCTATACTTTGAAAAGAACTGTACACGATTCCTAGCTCCTGCGGCCCCTTCACTAGTGCACCTCGAAGGATTTCGAGAAAACGGGGTTCATAAACATTATCGCTGGAGACCCAGCTCAAATACTGAATACTGGGTTCGCTAAATAAAAGATCAAAGCCCGTATTCAGCGCATGTGCAATACCCCTGTTCTGTACATAAGAGATAATAGTTACCCTTGGATCCTCGGCAATTATTGATCTCACAAGCGGTTCCATATCTGGCGCACCATCAATTACAATGATCAGTCGAAATTCGGTGAAGGTTTGGCGCAGAACAGACTCCAGAGCTTGCCGGAGGAATTCCGGCTTTTGGGTATACAAAGGCATAACTACTCCTACATCCGCCATGATTTTTACCTCTCTCTACATTGGAGTATAAAATTAGTATATTTAAATTCCACCTTTGTGCCTGTGTGAATGCCTCTAAGAGGATTTATTGCGCCTAAAAAAGAAGCAACCACCCAAATCTCATCGGTGGTTGCTTCTTGATTTCCCAAAAATACTGTTATACAGGTAAAGAAAGTGCGGTAATCTCCGTTAATTCAGATTGAAGCACTCTCTGTTCTGTAACAAGATTTCCGAACTCATCCAATCCGTACATGGAGCACACCACATTAGCCAATGGATAAGGACTACTTACCTGAACCTCGTAAGCGACATTCCCTGCAATGAAGAACTCTCTGACATCAGAACTCATTGCTGGAACATAATAACCTGTGACATACAGTGGTGTTAGTGCAAGCGTTGAATATGGAACGCCGAAAACTTCGACGATCATCATTGCACTCGCGTTACTTGTGTTGCGAACGCTGACCACTACATTACTTGCTGCAGTACCAGTAGCTCTCGTATTAGTAATAAGACCTGTTGTAAAAGCCATTTCCATCACTCCTCCCCTCATTTTCTATCAATTTATTCAGGATTAATTTGTAAGTTGCGAGGCAAGAGGAAGGGGAGATTCATGGAATAATAGCATACCTCTCATATTTCCAATTTCCGCGATTTTTCTGATTCCCTTGTCCAAACACAATGAATCTCAATTCATATATATATAGCAAACTAATAAAGAGGTGAAGCTCATGGCAACAACAACAGGCATCATTACGAACACAGGGACTACCCCAGCATCCAACGTGGTCATTAATATCGATAATGACAACCTTAGTTTTTCATCTAACGTAGTCTATCACGTTTACGTATGGAATACCTTGGTTAGTAAAGGTTTAGTCTACTCCAACTCATTAAATGTTAATGCGAACACCAGCCAGTTTCTCAGTTTTAATATCGCAGGCAATTCAGCTTATGAAGTCCAATTTCTCGTAACTGGAAACGCACCGGCAGACACGATTATCACGGTGTTCGGAACGGATTCGTCAGGAAACGTCATCCCCCATCAAAGAGTGCTGCAATCCGAACTTACTTTCATAGCTCAGCTGAACCCGTAAGTACCGAAAACTCTATGACGAAAGGAGCTTTGCATGGTTAATATTCAACTTTCGCCGAGCACAAGCACTCAATTCGAGCCCACCATCGCGGTAAATTGGCTTAATCCTTCGGTTATGGTCGCCGTAGCTGTAGATCTTCGAACAGGCCCTCCCAATATAGGTTTGTACAAATCTATTGACGCAGGTGCCACTTGGACAACAACGTTATTACCGTTACCGACAGGATTTGCAGGCATCGAAGCACCACATATTGATTATATTTTTCCGACCACGTTCGTCGTATTGGCTCACGCCTTCGATTCAGACGGTCTCAGCGGGTCGATCGTTTCCTATACCTCTGTCGACAACGCCTCTTCATTCGGACCGCCAGTCATCGTGAATCAAGGGTTTGGACAGTTTGTAAATGATGACCAGGTGGTCGTTGTCACCGACAAGGCTGGATCAAGTCCCTTTTTTGGAAATGTATATACTGGTTATACGCATGATTACAACACACAATTCATACCAGGAAATACGATCTTCTTCAATCGTTCCCTAGATAGCGGTAATACTTATTTCAGTCCTGCCCTGCTGTCTTCGGTCGAAGAATTTGAAGAATTCCCCGGTATAGCAATTACATTAAACGGGATTGTTGTCGTGGGATGGATCAATCAGCCTCCCGGTAATACTGATCTTAAAATTCGCACATCCCCAGACGGCGGGGTCACTTTCACCCCTGAAACCATGGTCGCCAGCGTTGTAGTCCCACCAGATCCATTGCCGGGATATACATTTAGATGTCTGACATACCCTTCCCTCGCAGCGGATATTTCTAATGCACCGACGACGCAAGGTAATGTCTATGCTGTATGGCAAGATTTTCGAGAAGGTTATTCCGATATTTTTCTTGCTACTTCCACCAATTTCGGTGTGGATTGGGGTACACCAATCTCCATTACGGGCAGTCCAGCGGGCTCCCAAAACTTTTTCCCAGCCATCACCGTGTCCCCTGCGGATGGCGCAATATTCGTTACCTATTACACTAATCGAGTCAATCCCCTCAACCTTGATGTTTATCTAGCTACATCTAGAGATGGGGGGATGACGTTTACAAACACCCGTATAACGACAACTTCCTTTGACGTCACCGGCATTCCCCTAATTGGGGACTACATCGGCAATGCCATTGTCCCCCAAACAGGCCGTCTAGTGAGCGTATGGACGGACACGCGGACCGGTACTGAGAACATCTGGTTTGGTGATAATCAATAAGCTATTAATAAACTTCTGATGATTAATTAAAAGGATGCCGAACGAATATAGGGCATCCTTTTTTTGCGTAACGAGAGTAACCTGGACCTTTCTCCCGGTAATCGAGATGACAAGCTTCATTGACTACTCTGAATGTGATTTTCCCATTAAAAAAGCCCCCAAAAAGGGGGCTTAAACATCGATAATGCTATAACTTTAAGTTTTTTATTCCAAATACATTAACTATATATAGAACATATAGTTGTCAGCCAAGCTCTCTTCTTTATAATTAATCAAGTCATGAAGAGTCGTGGAATCTAGTACGTCGGCGATGCTATCGCGAATACGCAGCCATAAATCGCGTTTTGCTGCATCATCTTCTTCAGTAAAATCTACTGGAGAAATTGGGCCCTCTAGCACACGAATGATGTCACCCGCTGTGATAGCACTAGCCTCACGTGATAAAATGTATCCACCGTATGCACCACGAATACTTTTTACCAGTCCTGCGTTACGCAGAGGAGCAATTAGCTGCTCCAGATAGTGTTCAGAAAGTCCATTTTTCTCAGCGATACTCTTAAGTGAGGTCGGTCCTTCACCAAATTTCAGTGCAAGCTCCATCATAATTGTTAGTCCGTAACGTCCTTTGGTTGATATTTTCAAAGGGGCACCTCTTTCGGTTTAGTGTCTAGTTATTGTATACTATTGATTCGGTAAGTCATGCGTTTGTCATATCAAGGTATTCCGATGATTACTCTTAGTTTATGTTATCATATTCGAAGTCACAAATGAAATGGCAAACGAAACATTTTGCAAGAATGTTCACCCCTGGTGGACATTTTTCTATTCTCAGCCTCTTATTTTAGGCTTTACAGTAGACAGGTATGTTATAATACATTTTGAGCCGGGTGTTCCATGAATGACCGGTATTTTGGGTACAGAAATGGTGATTACGATGACAAAAGCAAAACAAGACACCCGTGTCGTCGTCGGCATGTCCGGAGGGGTCGATTCCTCCGTCACGGCGCTTCTGCTCAAGCAGCAGGGCTATGACGTCATCGGCATCTTTATGAAAAATTGGGACGATACCGACGAATTCGGAGTATGTACAGCCGAAAGCGATGCAGAGGATGTTCGCCGCGTATGCGAGCAGATTGATATTCCTTACTATACCGTTAATTTCGAGAAGGAATACTTCGACAAAGTATTTTCGTATTTCCTCGATGAATATAAGGCCGGCCGGACGCCGAATCCAGACGTCATGTGCAACCGAGAGATCAAGTTCGGAGAGTTCCTGAACAAAGCCCTTCAGCTTGGCGCCGATTATGTAGCGACTGGACATTATGCGCGTGTTATTGAAGAAGATGGAATGTACAAGCTGCTCCGCGGTGTAGACAACAATAAAGACCAGACCTATTTCTTGAATGCGCTGGGACAGTATCAACTGTCTAAAGCAATGTTCCCGATTGGTCATCTTCCGAAACCGGAAGTCCGGAGAATTGCCGAAGAAGCCGGACTCTATACTGCCAAGAAAAAAGATAGCACAGGCGTTTGCTTCATCGGTGAGCGTAACTTCCGCGAATTTCTCAGCCAGTATCTTCCAGCACAATCGGGTGATATGGTAGATATAACAACTGGAGAAATCAAAGGCCGCCACGATGGACTTATGTACTATACATTGGGTCAACGCCAAGGCCTTGGCATTGGTGGCTCCGGTAACGGTGAACCTTGGTTTGTAGCCGAAAAAGACCTTAGCCGCAACATTCTTTATGTAGTTCAAGGAGACAAGCACCACAGCCTGTACTCCACTAGTCTGATTGCCTCCGGTGTAAACTGGATTAAAGGGCAAGAGCTAGGTCTTGAGCCTCTAAAATGCACCGCCAAATTCCGCTATCGCCAGCCTGATCAGGGCGTGACCCTTACAGCACGGGAAGACGGAACGATAAACGTAGACTTTGATGTTCCACAAAAAGCGATAACACCTGGCCAAGCCGTTGTCTTCTATCTCGGTGAGCAATGTCTCGGTGGCGGAACGATAGAATATGCCGAGAAGGTTGTTCCTTCAGCGCAAGCTTAAGTGTATTCTATAACTTACAACATTAACTCTAATATACGAAAACACAAGAAATAGCTGTAGTATGTACTGTTATATTACATTCTTAGCTCTAACATTTAGGTTTTAGTTGCATGAAATACAACTAACCGACTTTGAAGCGAATAATAACCAAATGAACGCTTCAAATAGAAATAAACAAACAGCAGTTCAGGAAGCTCTCCCTGAACTGCTGTTCTGTGTTGTTTCTATTTACTGAGCTACTGCAGCTTTATCTGCAGATACTGCGATGTCGTTATAGTAGAGCCCTGTGCCATCACCAATCGCATAATTCAGGACACGGTTGTTAACTGGGACTACTACTGCACGATAAAGTGTTGGGAATACTGGAATTTCGTTTACCATGAGCTGTTGCCACTCTTTATAGATCTCTTTACGTTTGTCTACATCAAATGCAGCCTCGGAAACCCCTTCGGCGAGCAAACGATCATTCTCTGCACTTGCATAACGAGGGAAGTTATAGATTGCATCTTTACCGTATAGACCTGTTGGGTCGACGTCAATCCCTACACCCCAAGCGCCTTGATACACATCAACGGTAGGATCATCCTCACCATTTTGACCAATACGATCATAGAAGGTATTAAACTCTACCATTTCCAAAGTTACATTCAAGCCAATTGCTTTCCAAGATTGTACATAATATTGAGCCAGCGGTTCAGCAATGTCTCCACCAGTCATCGAAATGAAATTAATCTTCAGCTCGCTGCCATCTGGATTCGTTCTAAATTCACCATTAAGCTTATAACCTGCATCATCCAAAATTTTCTTGGCGGCTTCTTGATCGTAAGCTACACCCGGATTAGTAGCATCATGGAATTCCGGATGGGAAGGTGGAATTAAAGTTGTCGCATTCCAGCGAAGACCATTATAGAATTTCTTACCCACTGTATCATTGTCTACAGCAGCCCACATGGCTTTACGCAGGTTCACATCCGCCATTTTAGCTTTAGGATCGGTAGCAACGACTTTTTTCTCTGCATCCCATTTCCCCAGCTTAAATCCAATATACGTATAAGCACGGTCTATCGCACCCAGGAATTCAACGTTTGACATCTTTGCATTATCCGGGAATTGATCAACAGGGAAGGAATCCACTAAATCAACTCCACCAGATTTCAATTCTTGTACAATCGTTGTAGGGTTGATAACCTTCAGAATTACCTTATCCAGTTTAGGAGCTCCACGCCAGTAATCGTCATTCTTAACGAATACTACAGATTCACCAGGAACAATACTTTCCACTTTGAAAGCTCCAAAGCCAATCGGCTTTTGACGTAATTCAGGAGAAGAGGAAATTTTCGCAACATCCATGCCACCAAAGATATGTTTGGCTAACGGATAAATCCAAACCCCACCTGTTAACAGAGAAGGTGTAGATTTCAGATAAGTAATTTGCAGTTTCTTATCACCCAGCACCTTAATTCCAGAAATGGTCTTGGCCTTACCGGAGTGGTAATCATCCATACCTTCAATATTTGTAAAGTCAGAACCATAACGTGGTCCATCATATTTCGGATTACCAATAACCTCATGCGCGAACAACCAATCTTCTGCTGTTACTGGCTTGCCGTCCTGCCAGTTCACATTGTCGCGAATCGTAAAGGTAAAGGTACGTCCATCCTCCGAGACTTCATACGTTGCTGCACCATCATTTGTATATACATAATCTTTATCCCATGTTAACAAACCTTCATCAAACCAATTCAACACTTGTGCATCCGGATCTCCGGAATAGAAGTTCCAGTTCAAAGTACCTTCAAATGGACTGTCGGAAACGAGACCAAAAGTAATCGAGCCTCCATCAATAGCTTCACCTTGATTTGTCTTAATGTTACTGAAATCTTTAATGTTATAAAGTCCGTCTTCTGCTTCAGGTGCTGCCGTCGCTTCTGCGGTTTCCGCAGGAGCACTGGCACTTGGTGCTGCTGTTGACTCAGCCGCTCCGTTGTTGTTCTTGGAGCCACAGGCTGCAAGGGCGAACAACATTACAAACATTAATGAAACTAGTAGTGCCTTTGAACGGATGGGTTTTCTCATTTAATCATTTCCTCCCTTATTATCCTTTTCTTTGTCTTGCGTCGGTCGCACGTTTGAGCGCTTGACCCACATTATTTATACTCAACATCAACACCAAGATCAGCAGTGATGCGGGTAACCAGATCCACCATCTGAACTCAAGTGTCTGCGGATTTCTCGCATAGCTCACTAGAGTGCCCAGACTGGGTGTACTTTCCGGAAAACCAAAACCTAGAAAGGATAGGCCTGATTCCAATCCAATATTAGCTGCCAAATTCAAAGTCATCGTGACGATAATGATTGAGCTTAAGTTTGGCAGCACTTGTGAGAACATAATTTTAAGATTGGAGGAACCTAATGTCTTTGATGCCTGAACGTAATCGAGTTCCTTCTCTTGTAGCGTTTTGGAACGTATTAACCTGGCAATCCCCATCCATAGAAAGGCAGTCATGATAAAGGAGAAGGTTAACGTATTGTATTTAGGAACTGCACTTACAAAAGCTATAACAATCATTAGAAAGGGTAGAATCATGAAGAAATCTACAACACGCATCGAAATATTATCTATCGTTCCCCCAAAGTATCCAGAGAACAAACCTACTAGAATCCCAATGATTCCCGTAAAAAAAGTAACCATAAAAGCAATCGACATGGAATTTCGTGTGCCTATAATTAATTGACCGAATACATCCCGCCCTCCATAATCGGTCCCAAGCCAATGTACAGCCGAAGGCTTCTCATACAGTGCGAACAAGTCAACCGTAACAATCTCTTTTTGATCTAAAAATAAGGAAATCCCATAAACGGCGGCAATAATCGTAAATAGGAAAATCAGTGAGACCAAAGCCAGTTTATCCCGCACGATCTCACGCCAAACAATCCTGAAGCCTGATGGACTTTTATCTGTTTCCTGCAGCAGAGCTAACTCTGCGCTTGTCTTTGCCATTTTATTCACCTCAAAGTGTTCATCTTCTTATTTAATCCGGATACGCGGATCTACGATACTTAAGATAATATCTGATAACAACGCACCGACGATGGCAGCAATCCCATATAGAAGAACGAGAGCCGTTACTACGCTGAAATCCCGAATTGTTATCGAACTGAGGAACAACATACCCATACCCGGATAACTAAAGATGCTTTCAACGAACACCGTTCCGCCGATCAGTCCAGTAATCTCATATCCGAAAAATGCAGCAATTGGCAGTAAGGAATTTCTCAATATATGTCGATTGTAGACGCGCGACTCTGAAGCACCTTTTGCTCTTGCGGTGAGGATGAAATCCTTTTGTTTCGTATCAATAATCTCATTCCGCAGGTATTGTACTGTCCCCACCGTTGCAATCAGCGCCATTGATAACGCGGGCAGTAGCAGATGATAGAATTTACTCCAGAAGTGGCTTAGCGTACCCGGAACTTCTCCAGGACTAACACTGCCGCTAGTAGGAAACCAATGAAGATGAAATCCGAAGAGCCATACCATTAAGAGAGCGAAAATAAACAATGGTGCGGCAAAGCCAATATAGGTGTATCCAGTAATGAGGCGATCCAGCCATGAATCGTTATAACGACCACTAGTAATACCAAGTGGAATAGCAATAAGGTATGTAAGGATCAGCGTGACAATCGCCAGCCAAAGTGTATTCATGAGGCGTTGACCGATAAGCTCTGATACAGGCATTTTGAAACGGAAGGATTGACCAAAATCACCTTGAATCGCTTTAGTGATCCAATCCCAGTACTGGATGTACCACGGATCATTTAAGCCTAGTTTTTCTCTCATCGCATCGATGGCCGCAGGATCAATATTTGGATCAAGCATCCCTGATAACGCATCTCCCGGCATCGCCTTCGCCATTAGAAAAACAAGAATACTTAATAGAAATATTTGAGGAATCATAATAAGAATTCTACGAACAATAATCTTCCACATATTCTCAACCTTTCTCAGGCAAGGCTACCAGATGAGTCTCGGAAATGGATTTCAATGGATAAGGCATGCCTAGTTCATCAAAATAATTCCGGTGCGCTTGTTCATATTCCAGACTTACTGATTTTCTAAACTCCGTCTGCTTCTCTCTTTGCTTAGGATCAATATCAGGAATGGCAGCAATTAGACGTTTGGTATAAATATGACGAGGATTGTCAAAAATATCTTTAGCAGTCCCTTGCTCCACATGACGTCCTTTATACATAATCCCAATGTGATCACACATATGCCTAATGATTCCGAGATCATGACTGATGAACAGAAACGTAAGATTCAGTTCTTTTTGAATATCCTGCATAAAATTGAGCACCTGTGCCTGTACGGAAACATCCAGCGCAGAGACAGGTTCATCCGCAATAATCAACTTCGGTTTGAGCGCAATAGCTCTTGCAATACCGATCCGCTGCCGTTGACCGCCTGAGAATTCATGCGGATATTTAAGAATATTTTCAGGGCTTAATCCAACCTGCAAAAGCAATTCCTGCACACGTCTTTTTTCTTCGCCCGGAGACATCTTTTCGAAATTACGTAAGGGTTCAGCAATAATATCCAGCACACGTTTCTTAGGATTCAAGGAAGAGTACGGATCCTGAAAGATCATCTGAATGTCCTTGCGGATATTTTTTTGCTTACGTACACCCTTTGAAGCCAAATCCTGTCCTTCAAAAATCACACTACCGCTAGTAATAGAATTGAGTCCAATGATTCCACGACCAGTAGTCGTCTTACCTGATCCGGATTCACCAACCAAACCGTAAGTTTTGCCTGCTTCAATAGTAAAACTAACATTATCAACTGCCTTGACTACGCCAATTTCTCTTCGAAAAACGCCGCCGTGGATTGGAAAATGAACTGCTAAATTTCTAACCTCAAGAAGTCCCATTGTAGATTGCCTCCTCGTTAGTATCCGGGAAATGAAAGTTATTATGGCAGGTGCAGCGAACAAAATGCCCTGGGGCTACTTCATGCAGCTGCGGATTTTCCTCATGCTCCCATTCCGGAATCCAAGGTGTTCGGGCCGCGAAACGGCATCCTTTACGCGGAAGATTCTGTAATGGTGGGACAATTCCCTGAATCACATGAAGTCTAGACTTCTCTTCTTTAACGGTTGGAATGGAGTTCAACAAGGATCTTGTATACGGATGCTTTGGATTAGACGTTAACGTATAAATATCTGCGATTTCTACGATTTGCCCGGCGTACATTACCGCAACCCGGTCAGCCATTTCACTGACAACCCCTAGATCATGGGTAATTAAAATAATGCCTGCTTGCATATCGTTTTTTAATTTTTTTATAAGTTCAAGAATTTGCAATTGGATGGTTACATCTAGTGCCGTAGTCGGCTCATCGGCGATCAAAAGCTTGGGGCCGTTGGCAATCGCAATAGCAATCACAACCCTCTGCCTCATTCCACCAGATAATTCGTGAGGATACTGCTGATATGTATGTTCGGGACGGGAGATTCCAACCTTGGTCAAAAGATCAATGACCTTCTCTTTTCTTTGCTTCTTCGAAAGCTTGGAATCATGTAGGATGAGTACTTCTTCAATCTGTGAACCGATAATCATGAGTGGATTTAATGCGGATAAAGGATCTTGAAAAATCATAGACATTTCTTGACCGCGCAGCTTGTTGAGTGCAGCAGGAGACATAGTAACGATATCCTGACCTTTGTATTTGATTTGTCCGTCTATTTTGGCCCTTGTGTGCAATCCCATAATTGAAAAGGCGAGCGCACTTTTTCCTGAGCCGGATTCTCCAACAATGGCAAGAATCTCATTTTTGCGAACGGACAGGGTAACATCGTCTACTGCAGCATAATAGTCATCTACGATTCTGAACGATGTGGACAAATTCTTAATTTCTAGTAATTCTTCGCTCAAATTAATCCCCCTAACGGCAAAAGTTTCAAAATTTACCCAATGAAATATTATGTAAATTTTGATATAACAGCATTCTTTTCATGAAACATATCAAACATAGACTGTTATGATTATTAACACCATTAAGAATAGTACAAGTACTTCCATCGGAATTAAAACTTGTTTCTCCGTAACTTTGTAGTTCATTTTAATTAACTTATGGTAAATTATCAATCTTTTCCTATAAAAAAAATTCGTTCATGTGATTAAAAGTAACGCAGACAACAAAAAAACGGCTCTAGGCCGCCTTTTTTTGGAATAAATATTTTTTGTGTTACATTAAATTTATTTGCTTATTAACATTAAAATGGAAGATACTACAGTCACTGGTGGATTAATGTTCTCGTCGGAGTCGTTGGTTATGACGGATTTTAATTTCATTCCCTTGCTCGGTCGCTTGATAAAAGACACGCTGAGAAATCTCCTTAGGCAGATACTCCTGCTTCACATAATGCCCCGGAAAATTGTGCGGATATTGATACCCTTCATGCCCTAGAGCAGTAGCACCTTTATAGTGTGTATCACGTAAATGTAGCGGTACCTCGGCGGATTTAATCTCATCCATACTCGCCATTGCATTTGAAATAGCAGTATAGACGGCATTAGACTTCGGACTCTCCACCGCGAAAAGAATGGCTTGCGCAATGTTCAGCTTCGCTTCTGGCCAACCGTTATTTCTATAGGCTTCAAGCGCACTCACCGCTTGGACCATAGCCTGGGGATTAGCTAAGCCGATATCCTCACTGCTCGCTGCAATTAGTCGACGAATAAAAGTCATCGGGTCCATCCCCAATTTCTCTACCGCATACAGAAACCAGAACAAGGCAGCATCACTAGAACCTCGAATGCTTTTGTGAAAAGCAGATAGAACATCATACTGCGTCGATTCATCTGCCTTCACAATGGGGCGCCGAATCGACTCTTCCGCCACCTCCAACGTGATATGCACACTCCCGTCTACCTCTGGAGCAGTAGTTAACGCTGCAAGTTCCAGAGCATTTAAAGCCCGCCTGATATCTCCATTAGCCATGGTAGCAATATGCAGTAATGCTTCTTCATCGACCTGAAGCTCCATGAATCCAAGCCCTCTATCCTTGTCTGCTAAAGCTCTGCGCATCGCGACCAGACTGTGTTCACTCGTTAGCGCCTCTAGCTGAAACAAGGTAGAACGGCTCATAAGTGCTCCGTTAACGTAATGGAACGGGTTCTCCGTAGTTGCGCCAATAAATGTAATGGTACCTTTTTCTACTGCTGGCAATAGCGCATCCTGACGTGAACTGTTAAACCGATGTACCTCGTCCAGAAAAAGAATCGTCTTAGAACCGTAAAGTGTTTTATTATTTTGAGCTCGTTCAATGACCTCCCGCACATCCTTCACAGAAGCCTCCACCGCATTCAGGCGTACGAATTCACCTTGTGTGTGATGAGAAATGATATGAGCTAATGTTGTTTTGCCACATCCAGGAGGTCCATAGAGCAAAATCGAAGAGACCTGGTCTGCCTCGATCGCTCTTCGCAACAGCTTTCCCCGGCCTATGATATGTTCTTGACCAATATATTCATCCAGATTCTCCGGTCTCATTCGGTCCGCAAGCAACCTTCCGCTCCCGTTGTCCTCTCCCATAGAAAATAAATCCATAACTCCACTTCCTTGCTATATTCTTATAAAAGCCAATGTACATCTCCCATTATCATACCATAGACTTATTTTTCACAAAAAAAATAAAAAGAGCATGATCTCGTCTTAGAAAGGCGGGAGCCATGCTCTTTTTTCAAAATATACGAAAGTATAGGTTCCACGCTATACTTTATCCTTATTATTTCTCACATAAACGCTTACCGTCCTTATAGGGACGCCAAAGGCGTTTATGCTTGAACTGTACGCTAGCAATTTATTGCCAGCCGCATTTTTGATATGATTTTTCGAATGCTCTCTTCCGACAGATGATACTTCTTCTGAAGCTCTGCTACGGAATCGCCTTTTCGATGACAACTGAAAATTTCCTCATTGCGGTTTGCTATCTCTTTCCTCGAACCGCTGTTCTCGCCCCATCTAACCCGCTCTTCCGTTTTCTTCGGGATGTAGAGCAGTTCACCTTGGATGTATCCCTGAAGCTCTTTGAGCAAGCCAGGGGGGAGCACATCCTTCCCATTTACATAACTCAACTTGCATTTCCTCCTTCAACAGGTGTGTTCCTATGCGTCCGTCAACTACTGATAAAGTAATTTCCACGTCACCTGCCTCCTTTCTTCTCCTCATATTTGGAAAAATCCGTAATTTCATTATATAAAAACCTCTTGGTAGCGTCTACATTCTAATTCACATTTCGTAATCCTAATGAATAATCGGTACATATATCTCATGTTTTGAAATAAGGAGGCCTTACGGCCTCCTCGCTTTAAGCGGGTTTCCGTCTTAGACGGAAACCACCTCGTATACTGAAATCATTTCACTCAGCCTCCTTCCAGAAGTGTTCTTGCCCGGCCGGACACTTATTATTAAGCCATACCCGTAGGGGAGTTACAAGTTCAAAAACAGTTATAACTGTTCTCCACCAGTCTTAGTTCCCCTCAGAATCGCTTTCAACCGCCGTTTGCACATAGGAAGGCATTTCCCCATTATGGAGTAACCACAGCTCGTGAAGCGCTCGTGTACAACCTACATACATCAGCTTCGCATCCCATGCTGTCGCTCCGTAATGGTCTTGATCGGCATCTGCTAAGATGACCGCATCAAATTCCAAACCTTTAGATAAATACACAGGTAGTACCGATAATCCACCCTGATATTGCGTCATACTACCGTCGATCAGATGAATATCATCAAAATGCTGCTCTAGTTCAGCGTACAGCTCTGTGGCTTCACGTAGACTACGTGTCAGCACAGCCACCGTACGATATTCCCTTCCAGACAGGGACTTCAGTGCCGATTGTATAGTGCTCAAACGAGCATTTCCTTCAGCTTCCCGTTCTCCGACTATTTCTCCGTAGGCGATCATCCGAACAGGGTCACCACTACGAAAGACAGGAACAGCCAACAACGAACTTTCTACTCCCGAGGATAGAATTCCATTAGCGAAGTCTATAATTTCCATGGTTGAACGATAGCTGCGTGTCAACGCATGGTAAGCCGTGTTCTCAGGGGCAAATAAGGTCTGCATCTCTTCCCATGCGTGTACGCCTTTATAAGCGTGTATACCCTGCGACAGATCGCCTAGAATGGTAAAGGAATGTCCACGCACGTATAAATCCAGTACGGCAATTTGGAAGGGGGAGAAATCCTGGGCTTCATCGATCACCACATGATCAAAACGAGCGCCGCCTTCGTTCCCATTCAAAAGATAATAAATATATAACAGAGGTGGTAAATCCTCTTCACGTATAATCCCTTTTTTCAGCTCTTTTGCCGTTTCCTTCAGCACAGCTGCTGGAATATTCTCAGGTGGATCCACCGGCCAATCTTCCGGGACTTTAGCCGCACGAAAGATTTGCTTGTAGATCGTCAGCGGATCATACTTAGGCCATTTTGCACTGTATGCTTTTTCTCGTGCAGCACCTTTTTTCTTGCGATCCTTCATAGCTGCAGCTGAAGGACTCTTCTTCAGCTCCATCTCAATCCAGCGATGTATCCGTGCCATTACACGTTCCTTACGCTTCGCTGGCGGATAAGGAGCGTACTCCTCATTATGCCAGCGCAAGATCATGGAGCGGCGCAGTACAGCACCTTCCCATGGGATAAAATCACCCTCAGGTACCGAGCTGCTTTCCAATAGCTTGATGCTGGACTCTATTATTCCCATCAACACCGTAGAACCCTTGAAGCGTCCAGGTGTCTCTTCTGTAATCACAGGCATGCCGCCCGGAGTTTCGAACCAACGATTCATCGTCTCCGTAGCATCTTGCTCTGGAAGCTCCAGACCTAGTACATTTGCAGCCCAATCCGGGAAGGTGCTCTGGGCAATATTTCCTACACCAAGTTCAGGCAGTACATCCGAAATATAATCCAGAAACATTCGGTTCGGTGCAAAAATAATCATTTTTTCTGCAGAGACCTGATCTTTGTATTGATACAGCAGAAAGGCTAAACGGTGTAGTGCAACTGTAGTTTTACCACTTCCCGCTACGCCCTGTATGATCAATGCTGTATTTTTGGCGGCCCGGATAATCTTGTCCTGTTCCTCCTGAATGGTCGATACGATATCGCGGAGACGATTATCTTTGTTCTCACCCAGGCGATAGACGAGAAACTCATCTGACACCACAGGTGCGTCACTCTCCCGGTTGTACGTATCTGCGACCCGCTCCAGAATCTGCTTCCGGATCACCACGTTGCGCTTGAGGTATACCAGTCCTTCTATCAGCCCCTCAGGAGCTTCATAGGAGGCAGGCTCCGTACCACCGGTAAACGAATAGAACAGGCTTGCTACCGGTGCGCGCCAGTCGATGACTAGCGGACGGTCGCTTACCTGCTCGCGGTCTACGCCGATTTTGCCTATATAGAGTGCCTTCCGCTGCTTCTCATCATTGCCCTGAAAATCAAGCCGTCCGAAATAAGGCTCCTGCCGAAGCTTGGCAAGATCTTTGCGCTTCTGATCACGGTTCGCTTCTAACACCTGTTCCGTATAATCATGTCCCGTGTACACCGGAGTCTGGTTAAGTTTCTCCAGTAAGGTGTCAATCTCAGTAAGCGCTTGATTCAGCCTGTCTTCTTCCTCTTGATAGGCACTTTGAAAGTTGTCTTCCAATTTCAGTTACCTCCTAAAAGTTTATCGAGCTTAAATTTTCATTCTCCTCATTCCCTCTTCTCACGCAAAAAGGATACCCATTGTAGCATAATCAGCACTAAAATACCAAATCTTTCAAGCAAACATATGACTACAGCACAGCTTGCAAAATAAAGTTAGCTACAAATAAGCCCGCAATCCCATACAGCGCAGGAGGTACTTCCTTGCCCTTGCCCACCGCAAGCTTCACGATCGGATAAGTAATAAATCCAAAAGCCATACCATCTACGATGCTATAGGTGAATGGAATCATGACCATGATTAGGAAAGAAGGAAAGAGCTCTGTTAAATCTCCCAAGTCCATTTCACGCACATTCTGTACCATAAGCCCACCGATTACAATCAAGATCGGAGCGATAGCACTGTCTGGAATGTAGGAGAGCAGAGGGAGGAACAGGAATGTCGCCCCGAACAGCAGCCCTGCCACGAGTGAGGTCAGTCCCGAACGTCCACCTGCAGCAATACCTGCATTAGATTCCGCAGCGGCTACTACAGGACTGCTTCCGAAGAGACCTGCAGCGATATTGGCAATAGAGAGTGCTCGTAAGCTACTCTTGAAGCGCTCAGGACGCCCTGCCATCATAGTCTGTGAGGCGACTAGCCCAATATTTTCAAATACAACAATTAAGAGCAGTAAGAAAACAGCAATCCAGAACACAAGGCTCACTATGCCGCTCCAGTCCATTCCCAGAAATAAGCTTTCATATCCCGTAAATACATGACCGGATGCCTGCTTCTCAGGCGCGTGAGCCGCTCCCAGCAAGTAGGCTAGACCTGTACCAACCAGCATACTGATAAGCAAACCACCGTTGGTCCCACGGATAAACAGTACTAAAGCGAGTAACAAGGTTACACAGGAAGTGATAACTGCTGGATCGCTAAAATGTCCTATAGCAACAAACGTGGTCTGATGCGCAATCACAATCCCGCTTTTTTGCAGTCCTATAAAGGTCAGAAAAAGCCCTATCCCGACTGTAATGGCATGCTGTAGGTTTTGAGGAATCGCCTCACTTAAAATACGATAAAGCGATGTGAAGGCCACGATAGCGAATAACACACCGGTTATTACAACTACAGTAAGTGCCTCTCTCCAACCTAAATTCATTGAATGTACAAGTGTGTATGTGAAAAATGCGTTTATCCCCATCCCTGGTACCACGATGATCGGTGTCTTCCCACCGAAGGCCATCAATAGACAGCCTGTAATGGCAGTCAATAGTGTAGCCACCATTGCTGGTCTAAGCGGCATACCCGCGTCATGAAGAATGGTCGCATTCACCATCACAATGTATACCGAAGCAAAATACGAGAGGATCCCTGCAGCCCACTCCCGTTTCCAGTCATTCTCAGGTGCAAGCCCTACACTATTTCGCCAAAAATTTGATTTCATGTACAAAAACCTCCACTGATATTAAGTTCCGCAGGCGGATTTTACCCGGATAATAAGGCTTATAATCAACGGTTCATCCCGGTTTAACTATTATGCCTATTTGTGGTCTGCATCTTGCAGACCCGCCTGTTAACCACAACAAAAGGGCGTACGCAACTGGATTTCAGCTGGTCGCCCTTTTGGTCCATTTTACTACTACTATCGCTATAATTGAAACAGCTTCAGCTCAGCGATTCACTTACACGCTGACGCCTCCAGCCTCAAGCAAATCACGCACGGCAACACTGACCATGATCAGGCCTGCTACCGGCGGAACGAAGGCGTTACTAGCTGGTGGTTGTTTCGCTTTACGTCGATCCGGCGCATTCTCCGGAACGATCTTATCCGTAACATCCTGACGTGGCTTCATTGGCGGCTCCGTAGAGAAAACCACCTTCACGCCTTTCTTAATTCCTTCCTTACGCAGCTTCTGACGAATGACACGCGCAATAGGGTCATAAGTTGTCTTGGAAATGTCCGCTACCTGGAATCTTGTAGGATCCATTTTGTTGGCAGCGCCCATGCTTGAGATCATTGGAATTCCACGGGACAGACATTCTTTGATTATGTGAACCTTATAAATAATCGTATCCGAAGCATCAAGTACATAATCAGGTTTTAATTTGAACAATTCCTCATAGGTTTCTTCCGTATAGAACATGTTGAGCGCAATCGCTTCGCATTCCGGATTGATCAGCTTCACACGGTCTACCATCAGTTCAGCCTTCTTCTGCCCAACCGTAGTTGTGAGTGCATGAATCTGGCGGTTTACATTGGTGATGTCTACAGTGTCCTTATCTATCAGAATCAGTCTGCCGATGCCGGTACGCGCCAAAGCCTCAACTGCTATACCGCCAACACCGCCGATGCCAAGCACCGCTACCGTGCTGTTCTTCATTATTTCCAGACCTTCCGGTCCGATCGCCAGTTCCGTGCGTGAGAACTGATGTAGCATGAGGTTCAGCCTCCTTCAAAAGCTTTGGCGAAGCAGAAATCTGCCTCGCCCGCTTCGATTAGTTAATTATTCTTTTTCTTTCTTCGGTTTAAGTGCCAGCTTAATGTGCAACTGCTCCAATTGTGAACCATCAACTGGCGAAGGTGCATCCATAAGTAGATCTGTTGCACTTGCCGTTTTCGGGAATGCGATGGTTTCACGCAGATTTGTACGACCGGACAGCAGCATAACTAGACGATCTAAACCGAAAGCGATACCACCGTGTGGAGGTGTACCATATTCGAACGCATCCATCAGGTAGCCGAACTTCTCATAAGCAACCTCTTTCGTAAATCCAAGGGCTTCGAACATTTTCTCCTGTACTTCGCGTTTGTAAATCCGCATGGAGCCTCCGCCTACTTCATAACCGTTCAGAACGATGTCATAAGCTTGTGCACGGATCGCACCTGGATCTGTGTCAAATAGATGCAGATCCTCTTCACGTGGACGAGTGAACGGATGGTGTTCTGCTACATAACGTTTCTGATCTTCGTCATATCCAAGGAGTGGGAAGTCTGTAACCCAAGCGAACTTGAACACGTTATCGTCAATCAGACCGAGCTGACGTCCAATTTTAACACGAAGGGCGCCTAGAACGTCTGCTACAACCTTTTTATTATCAGCGGAGAAGAGGAGAAGGTCGCCTTCTTCAGCGCCTGTACGTTCCTTCACAGCCGCAATTTCTTCTTCGGAGAAGAATTTCACAATCGGCCCTTTGAATTCGCCGTCTTTCACTTGAATCCATGCCAAGCCTTTCGCGCCATAGCGAGCAGCATAAGGTCCAAGGTCATCGATTTCTTTACGAGTCCAAGTGCCACAGCCTTTAGCATTTAGACATTTCACTTCGCCGCCTTTTTCGATTACAGAAGCGAATACCTTAACACCGCTAGTAGCAACAATATCGTTCATTTCTACAAGCTCTAATCCAAAACGCAGATCAGGTTTGTCAGAACCGTATTTGCCCATAGCATCAGCATAAGTCAACCGTTGGAACGGAAGCTCAATATCTGCTCCTACAGTTTCCTTGAACAGACGCTGCATCAGCTTCTCCATCATACCAAGCAATTCATCTTGTGACAGGAATGAAGTCTCAATGTCGACTTGAGTGAATTCAGGCTGACGGTCAGCACGCAAATCTTCATCACGGAAACAACGAGCAATTTGGTAATAGCGCTCAACGCCGCCGACCATCAACAATTGCTTGTAGATTTGTGGAGATTGCGGCAATGCGAAGAATTCGCCTTCATGCACACGGCTTGGTACCAGATAATCACGCGCGCCTTCCGGTGAGCTCTTAGTTAGGATCGGTGTTTCTACGTCGATGAACCCTTCACTGTCAAGGAAATCGCGGAAGATCTTAGAAGCTTTCGAGCGAAGCAGCAAGGTTCTTTGCATCTCTGGACGACGAAGATCCAAATAGCGATATTTGAGACGCAGTGACTCGTCTACTTCCACACCATCTTCGATGAAGAACGGAGGTGTCTTAGCTGCGTTCAGCACTTCAATGTCCGTAATTTGCACTTCAATTTCACCTGTTGGCAGGTTGCGGTTAATGGTTTCCTCATCACGTTTAACAACTTTACCTTTAACAGCCAGGACGTATTCACTACGAACCTTATCAGCAATTTGTAAGGCTTCGCCAGAGTAGTCTGGGTTAAATACAACTTGTACAATACCGCTTCTGTCACGCAGATCAATAAATAATACGCCCCCAAGGTCACGGCGAGTCTGCACCCATCCGTTCAAGGTTACCGTCTGTCCAATATGTTCTGGTGTTAATTGTCCACACTGATGACTTCTTTGCATAATTTATCATTCCCCTTCATGGTTAAAAATACATTTTTAATCTTTCTCTATACAGTCACCATAAGACGTTAGTCAGATGGTCTAAACCAGTGCCTGACCCAGCTCATCCAGCTTCACGGTGCGTTGCTCCCCTGTATTCATCGACTTCACGGTAATTACACCATTCTTCAGCTCATCTTCGCCAAGAATCGCAGTATAACGTGCCGACATACGGTCTGCGGATTTCATCTGTGCCTTCATTTTCCGGCCTAGGTAGTCACGTTCTGCTGAGAACCCTTGGCTGCGCAGAATATATAGCTGCTTAGAGATTTCGATATCAGCTTCCTCACCGAGAGCTACGAAGTACACATCCAGTGGCTTCGCCGTCTCCAGCTCTACCTTCTGATCCTCCAAAATGAGGAGAATTCGTTCAAGTCCAATCCCAAAACCAATACCCGGTTGATCCGGTCCACCAATTTCTTCAACCAAACCGTTGTAACGGCCTCCGCCGCCCACGGTATCAATCGAACCAATACCTGCTGCTTTATATTCAAACGCTGTATGCGTGTAATAATCCAGTCCTCTTACAAGTCGAGGGTTAATGGTGAATTCCACACCCATGATATCAAGGTGCATCTTCACCTTTTCAAAATGAGTCGTGCACTCTTCGTCCAGACTATCCAAAATGGAAGGCGCATCTGTAAATTTATCTTGATCTACCTTACAATCCAGCACGCGAAGCGGATTACGCTCAATACGACGCTGACAGTCACTGCAAAGGGTATCCTTCATTGGTCTTAAGAAACCCAATAATTTCTCCCGATAAGCTGCACGGCTAGGTGCGTTACCGACAGAATTGATTTCCACTCTTACATCCTTAAGGCCAAGATCCTTATAGAATTGATAGCCTAAGGAGACTACTTCCGCATCAATAGCCGGATCCACAGCTCCAAAAGCCTCAATACCAAACTGATGGAATTGACGATATCTACCTGCCTGTGGACGCTCATAACGGAACATAGGTCCGATATAATACAGCTTACTTACATCAGGTTCACCGTAAAGCTTGTTCTGAACATAAGCTCTAACGACACCAGCCGTTCCTTCTGGACGCAGCGCCAGATCACGATCGCCTTTATCCTTGAACGTGTACATCTCGCCTTCTACAATATCCGTTGTTTCGCCTACTCCACGCTCGAATAACCCCGTATACTCGAACATCGGTGTACGGATTTCACGGTAATTGAAACGACGGCATAAATCTCTAGCCTTCCCCTCAATATACTGCCATTTCTCCACAGCTCCCGGAAGCACATCCTGCGTTCCTGTAGGTTTCTCGAATCTTTCTTTAGCCACAGTCTATCCCTCCTAAAAAATACCCCTCTAAATCTGCTCTCTTCATCACTTCATCATGCTAAACAAAACAAAAAATCCCCCGCCCTGTTTATAAAAAACAGGGACGAGGGATTATCATAACCAATAATACACCCGTGGTACCACCCACATTCCGGATCAGAACCATTCTGAATCCGCTCAAAGCGGTTAACGCCCGCCTACGCATAACGGCTACTGATAGCGGCAATATACATTGCCCACTTTCGCCGTACGTTCTCGGGGAGGTCATTCATTCGCTCATCAACAGAATCCTTGCAGCCAAGCAGAAACGATAGATCATCCATTGTACTGGATATCATCTGAATCTACAGGGGATTCCTCTCTGGAGTTGTGGGTCCTCGAATTACTTGTTCCCGTCATCAAAACCATATGATAAAATCGTATATTTTTAAATTCTACTGAACTACTGCGCTAAAGTCAAGGCAGGAAATGCGAAGATGAATAAAAAATTCGACAACTTTCAACTTTTGACCTTTAACTTCAACCGTTACAAAAAAATGACCTGCAGCCAAATGCTGCAGGTCCATCATCATATATTATTAAAAAGGGGGTCATGCCTTTATTATAAACACGCTATATTAAGGAAACATGTATGTAATATTACGATTATATTACATTCATGAAAGCGGTTTATTTTAATAGATTGTTGTTAATCAAATTGCTCTACAAATGCTCCTTTGCCCCGAAGGGTCTCCACAACCTCATTATAATTCTCTTCTGCAACACTTAGGTCCATCACATAACGAAGTTCACTTAAATCCCCATCTTCGAGCTCTCCATCTGCTACATCCGCACTAACCTGGTCTTCATCCACGCTATAATGGGTCTCAGGCTCATCACGCGTTTCGGAGGCGGCAACACCTGGGGCCAACATAGCTCCAGCTGCCGGAGTGCTACCCGTTCCAAGCGTCCCTACTGTACCTGCGGCTAACGTCGTATTACTAAACGGAGCTATCGGAAACAGAATTCTACGATCTTCCCCAATAGGGTCCGTGAGTGGCCATACCTCCAAGCCATCTACCTTGTAACTAATCAATGCTATTTTAGCACCTTCTGCTTCATTTTCCGTTCTAAAATATGCTTGGATTTTTCTGGTCATTACCATTACCTCCTTTAGATTATAAGACTCAGTGTTATAAATTGCTATTGCAGGACCTTCAATATTTCACGAACGAAGGCAGGCTCATCTTTCGGGGTACGCGAAGTAATGTAATTACGATCAACTACCACTTCTTCATCTTTAAACTCCGCACCAGCGTTCACAACATCATCTTTCAACGGAGGATAACAGGTGATGGTACGTCCTTTAAGCAAGTCTGCACTGATCAGAATTTGGGGTCCGTGGCAAATAGAAGCGATAGGCTTACCAGCTTCGTTTGCTTCTTTCACAAACTTCAAAATATCTGCATTTTGCCGTAAATTTTCTGGGGAAGAACCTCCAGGAATTACTATCGCGTCATAACTACCTGCTTGAACGTCAGCTATAGCTTTATCGGTTGCGTAGGAGACTTCCTTCTTTTTGCCTAGTAAGGTCTCACCCTTCTTTAAACCAATAATGTCAGCTTGATGTCCTGCCTTTATAACTTCATCGTAAGGGACCTTCATCTCAGAATCTTCAAAATCATTAGCTAGTAAAAATGCAACATTACTCATGTGATAAGTTCTCCTCTCTGCTTGTGCAAATGAATAGGTACTTATTTATCTTTCTTGTCGTCTATTACCCTTCTCACAATGATTTCTAACCTCTAATCAGAAAATATCCCCGGTTAACCGCATCAAAAAGCCGCCTCCACCACCCATTTCAGGTACGCGGTAAGAGATTACGGCTTCTTCCTTTGATCACTTGAGATTCAATATCATCTTCCGTCTTTTTGGCTAATGCATAGGCTTCTACAGGACTCCCTGTCGCTAGTGCCGGGATACTTCTCCATACCCATGCCTTCTGTGAATGTCTCATTACTAAGCTCCTTGCATCGTGCGAGATAACTGTCTACCTTTAGTTTATCCAGCTCCAAGAGGCTCTATCCGCGCAAGTATCTTACTCACAGCTCATCCACAATAAAAAAAGATGTCGAAAGTTAGCTCCGCTAGAAGCAATTTTCGACATCTTTTTTTTCATTAACTGCGGCTATCTAAAATGAGAGTAACCGGGCCCCAATTGGTCAGCGACACATCCATCATCGCTCCAAAAATACCCGTCTCCACTTGAAGGCCTCCAGCTCTAAGCTCTTGGTTAAAGTAATCATAAAGTCGTTCGGCCTCCGCGGGAGCTGCTGCTCCCATGAAATTCGGCCGTCTCCCCTTACGACAATCCCCGTATAAAGTAAACTGGGATACTGAAAGAATTGCTCCCTCAGTCTCTGTGACACTGTAGTTCATTTTACCAGCATCATCTTCAAAAATTCGTAGTCCTGCTATTTTATCCGCCAAATATTTGGCATCCTTTTCTGTATCCTCATGCGTAACGCCAACTAGCAGCATTAAGCCTTTGCCAATTTCTCCGGTCACTGCCTTATCCACGGTTACTTTGGCGTCCTTACAACGCTGTACTACAACTCTCATCGTACTACTCCGCTCCTTGCCCTATTGCATGATCCGATTCACTGTATATACATCCTTGACTCGTTTCACTTTATCTACAACGGATTGCAGATGTTCCGTGTTACGAATGAGAATGGTCATATGAATCATTGCCATTTTATTCTTGTCAGAGCGCCCAGTGACTGCAGAAATGTTCGTTTTACTCTCGGAAACTGCCTGCAGCACTTCATTGAGCAGTCCATTACGATCATGACCTGTAATCTCAATATCCACACTGTAGTTTGCTTCCATCGTACCTTCCCATTCCACTTCAATCACCCTTGCTGCTTCTTCTCCGTCACCTTCACTCGGAATGTTAGGACAATCCTGGCGATGTACAGATACACCCCGGCCCCGTGTAACATACCCTACAATGTCGTCACCCGGTACCGGATTACAACATCGTGCAAAACGGACAAGTAAATTTTCAATTCCCTTTACACTAACACCATTGGTCGGTTGATTACGTTTTTCGCCGGAAGACTTGATCTCCTTCATCTCTGAAGTAAGCTCTAAATGATTAGCAGCTTCTTCCTGCTCTTTGCGCAGCTTTTCCGTCAGACGGGAAGCAATCTGCGAAGCGGTAATCCCACCAAATCCAACAGCAGATAGCATATCCTCAACATCGTTAAAAGCAAATTTCTTCGCTGCTTCTAAAAGCTTATCATCAGAAATCCATTCAGAAACCTCGACATTCAGACGCTTCAGCTCACGTTCAATCGCTTCGCGACCTTTTTCGACATTTTCCTCACGTTTTTCTTTTTTGAACCATTGCTTAATTTTGCTTCGCGCATGTGAGGATTGAGCAATCTTGAGCCAGTCGCGGCTTGGTCCGTACGAATGCTTCGATGTCAGTATCTCTACAATATCGCCCGTCTTCAACTTGTGATCCAACGGTACGATCCGCCCATTCACCTTAGAACCAATCGTACGATTACCCACTTCCGTATGAATACGGAATGCAAAATCAAGTGGTACAGAACCCGCAGGAAGCTCAATAACCTCGCCTTTAGGCGTAAACACGAACACAAGATCCGAGAAAAAGTCCATTTTGAGTGATTTTACGAACTCTTCGGCATCCTTGGCCTCATGCTGAAGCTCCAATATTTCGCGAAAAAAAGGCATCCGATTCTCAGGATTCACATTATTGCTGGTTCCTTCTTTGTATGCCCAGTGTGCTGCTATCCCGAATTCAGCCGTGCGATGCATTTCCCAAGTGCGAATTTGCACTTCGGTTGGCTCTCCGCCAGGACCTACCACTGTAGTATGCAAAGATTGATACATATTGGCTTTGGGCATAGCTATATAATCTTTAAATCGACCTGGCATTGGCTTCCAAAGGGTATGAATAATTCCGAGGGTTGCATAACAATCCTTGATATTATCCACAATGATACGGATGGCCAGCAGGTCATAGATCTCATTAAACTGTTTGTTTTTCGTACTCATTTTGTTATAGACACTGTAGATATGCTTCGGACGACCTGAAAGATCACCTTCAATGCCCATTTCATCCAGCTTGGCACGAATACGGCCAATTACGCTGTCGATAAATTGCTCACGTTCAGCCCGCTTCTTATGCACTAGATTAGCAATGCGATAATACTGCTGCGGATTCAAGTAACGAAGCGCAATATCCTCCATCTCCCACTTAATCGCGGAAATCCCCAAACGATCAGCTACAGGACAGAAAATCTCCAGCGTTTCATAAGAAATACGTCGCTGGCTCTCTTCAGATTGATACTTTAACGTACGCATATTATGCAGGCGATCCGCTAGTTTGATAACGATGACCCGGATATCCTGCGCCATCGCAATAAACATCTTACGGTAATTCTCGTTCTGCTGCTCTTCCTTTGAGCGAAAACGGATGCGTTCCAGCTTAGTTAAGCCATCGACAAGCATCGCGCAGGTATCGCCAAATTTCGCGCGGATTTGTTCCAATGAGACCGTCGTATCTTCCACAACATCATGCAAAAGCGCCGCAACAATAGATATAACATCCATTTGCATATTGACGACAATATCTGCCACCGCCAGCGGATGCAGAATGTATGGCTCCCCCGACTTGCGGATCTGCCCGTGATGAGCCTGATCGGCAAATTCATAAGCTTCCCGGATGCGGAGAAGATCTTTATCTTTTATATAGGCGCCAGCCTTATCAATTAATCGCTCTATGCCCATTCTCGTCGTATCCGTTTCCTTTCTATAATAAAATGAACCCGCAATCATTCTGAAATCTGCAGGTTCCAATCATTTCGCAAGCAACTTACGCTCTTGTTCAAAGTTGTCTATAATTATGACGCTTACGAGGGATTACGTCAACACTTGCCATCTCATGGTATTCAAGAAGTAAAAGTTATGAAAATCGGACAAATTAATAACACTTGTGAAAATGTTGTTGTAAAAATGTCCAGTTCTATTTAATCTAGTAAAGGCGGATTTTCGCTGGACAACATCATATCCATTAAGAAAGAGGAGTGAACTCCATTGCAACGCGAAATTCAAGTTAATGAAAAACTTCCATGGGGCCCCGGTTTTCTGTTAAGCCTACAGCATTTGTTCGCCATGTTTGGCAGTACAGTGCTAGTGCCTAACTTGTTCGGGGTTGACCCTGGCATGATTTTGCTGATGAACGGTATCGGCACACTGCTATACATTTGGATTTGCCGTGGTAAAATACCTGCCTACCTTGGCTCCAGCTTTGCATTTATCGCACCCGTATTATCAGTGCTTGCTGATCATAAAGATGATCATATGAAAGGGTACTCGCTTGCTTTGGGCGCTTTCATCATCACAGGTGTTATCTTTGTGCTCGTTGCTTTGATCATCCGTTATGCAGGAACAAAATGGATCGATGTTGTCTTCCCTCCAGCAGTAATGGGAGCTATCGTAGCAACGATCGGACTTGAACTTGTGCCTGTTGCCGCGCGAATGGCAGGACTTATTGCCCCTGAAGGTGTTGCAGTTGCAGACTGGACTCCAGATGGCAAAGCAATCACACTTTCTATGGTGACACTGGGCGTAACCGTAATTGGAGCTGTACTCTTCCGCGGTTTCCCAAAAATCATTCACATCCTCATCGGTATCGTAACTGGTTATGGTTTAGCTTATATTATGAAAATGGTGGATACCGCTGCAATATCTAATGCAAATTTTTTAGCGCACCCTACCATTGTTACTCCATCCTTCGATTGGAATGTAATCCTGACTATCATCCCAGTATCGCTAGTAGTAATCGTTGAACATATCGGACACTTACTTGTAACTAGCAATATTGTTGGCAGAGACTTGGCTAAAGATCCTGGACTTGACCGCTCCCTGATGGGGAACGGGATATCTACAATTATCTCCGGTTTTATCGGTTCTACTCCAAATACAACCTACGGTGAGAATATCGGGGTTATGGCATTAACTAAAGTTTATTCTGTATATGTGATCGGTGGCGCAGCAGTGATTGCAATTCTGCTATCGTTCTCAGGTACTTTTTCCTCCGTTATCGCTAATATCCCAACACCTGTAATGGGCGGCGTATCACTACTGTTGTTCGGTGTAATTGCCGCATCCGGTCTGCGAATCTTCGTAGAGCAAAAAGTTGATTTTTCCAAAGCCACTAACATGATTATGGCTACGTTGGTGCTTGTTGTCGGAATTAGTGGTACAACCCTTACTATGGGTAGCGTAAAACTCAGTGGTATGGCTCTAGCTACGATTGTTGGTATCGTTCTAGCCCTATTCTTCAAACTCATTGAAGTTCTTGGACTGTCTAATGAAGGTGGAGAAAGCGATAAAGCTGCTCACTAATTTATTTATGAATTAATAATTCAAAAAGACTGCTCCAGATCCATTTTATGGATTGGGCAGTCTTTTTTCGTATCTCTTTTGACCAAAAAATCGAAAAACAGCAACCCTCCGCTAGTAGTGACAGAGAATTGCTGTTGTTTGCACTTTTTCACATTATTCGATAAATAAATCCCGATTTATTTCCCGGGAAAAGACAAGTTTATCGTATTAATCTTCGTAATCAACTAATGTAATAACTTCAATTCCAGAAAGCTTATTACGTCCAGCAAGCTCAACCAATTCAATCAAAAACGCTGCGCCTACCACTTTACCACCAAGCTGCTCCACAAGGTTAACTGAAGTAGCTATAGTACCTCCTGTTGCTAACAAATCATCAGCAATCAATACATTTTGTCCAGGCTTAATGGCATCCGTGTGAACAGCAAGTGTGTCTTTACCATATTCAAGATCATATCCAACCTCGATAGTCTCATACGGCAGTTTACCACTCTTTCGAATCGGCACAAAGCCTACGCCCAATGCATAAGCAAGAGGTGCACCAACTACAAAACCACGTGCTTCCGGTCCAGCGATCACATCGATTTCTAAGTGGGATACAAGAGCTTTCAAGGCATCAATTGCCTGGCGATATGCATCACCGTCTTTTAACAAGGTGGTGATATCTTTAAAACTAATACCTTCTTTTGGGAAATCAGGAATCACGCGAATACTATCTTTAAAATCCAAATTTTTCATCTCCTAAAAGTTTTGTTAGCATATGCTACTTTGAGTCCGGTTCGACAAAACTTACTTCGTAAGCGTCTGCTTTGTTTTGTTTAGTGTCTTTATGATACGCCTAAACGGCGTGATAACATCCAATCCTGCAGTTCAGACAAGCTACCTTCCATGAAGTACTGCTCCATTTCCGCCATCTGCCCCAGTCTGACAAAATGTCTTGATGCTGTAAGGCTTTTAGCTGTAGGCTGCGTAATAAAGGTCACACTTCCGTGACTTCTTTCGATAAAATCCAGCTCCTCGAACACATCTAGCATATTACTAAGCATTCGAATACTTAATGAGGATTGTCGACTTAGCCGCAGCAGCACTTCATGTTCTGGCGTTGCAACAGCAGTGATCGAAGCCAGCAGTTTATAGAGTATTTTAAAATGATCCCGTGTCGGAATGATAAGTCGTTCTCGGCCATCCTTTATAGAATGCAATAACGCAATATTATCAGCATTAGGAAAAGCCTTCAGTAACGCGTCTAGTTGTTCAGGAGTCTCTGGCATATCCAGTAAACATAACAGTGAGACATGCCCTGATTCCTGAATCGAATCATCCTTAATAGCGGCGCTAATGCCAGCTTCTTTATCATATACCCAGAAGGACATTCCTATCAATTCAGTCTGTGAAGACATACGTCCACTCTGAAACACTGCTGCAGCACGATATGGGCCAGCACCGCTATAGGGAAGCAGCAGCTCTCTAATATGTGCAGCCTGCCGTACAGCGTCAGCAGCACCACGAAGATCAAATAATTGAGCATCCTGAACTGATAAATCCTGTAGCATCAACTGTGGTTTCCTCGAGCCATTCCATTCGTTGATCGACAGTTCAGCCAGCACATTGATCGGGGTGCCCACAGGGAGCAGCTTAGCCAAATCCCCTTTACCAAAAGCCAAGGCTTCGATCGTACTCTTACCCTGTTGCAAGACGATCTTCAAGTGTTTTCCGTCTTGCCCCATGGTGCGTGTCTCTTTCACTGTAGCCCCGCGAATGATGAACTTTGGCAATGGATTCGACATCCCGAAAGGTGCAAGCCTTTCCAATTCAAGCGCGGTCTGTAGGGACAAATCGGAAATCGACACTTCTGCATCAGCAGAAGTAACAGGAACGAAATGCTCCGGTGTTAACACAGTAGCAGCGTATTCATTTAATGCCGCAGCGAAGGCTTCTAAGCCGTCCCGATGCAGACTCATTCCCGCAGCTGCTGGATGACCACCGAAATGATCCATTAAGTTAGAACAAGAGGATAAGGCCGCATATATATCAAGTCCAGGAATAGAGCGGGCAGAACCTTTGCACATGCCGGTCTCCGGATGAATATCCAGAATAATTACAGGTCGATAGTAACGCTCCAGCAGTTTGGAAGCCACTATGCCTACCACACCCACATTCCAACCTTGTTCAGCAAGGACTATGATGTCTGGTATTTCTCCACCCTGAGTCATCTGCTCCAGTTTTGCAGTGGCCTCCACTACAATTCTTTCTACGACCAATTGGCGTTCTTTATTAAGCAGATCAAGCTCCCCAGCCAGTTGCTCTGCCTCATCAGTATGCTCGGTTGTAAGCAACGCCACTGCCCGTCCAGCATGATCCAGACGACCACTCGCATTGATACGAGGCGCCATTCCAAAAGCGATATTAACCGCGCTCACAGTACTCATGGTTACGCCGCTAACATCGAGTAAGGCACGAATACCTGGGAATCGAGAATTTCGCATACTCACCAAGCCGTTTCGAACAATCTCACGATTCTCACCCAGCAGCGGCATTAAATCCGCTACAGTACCGATAGCAGCTATCTCTGCCCATTCTTCGGGAGTTTCCTCCCCTAGCATAGCCTGGGCGAGCTTATAAGCTACACCTACACCTGCCAATCCTTTGAACGGGTAGGGGCAGTCGGGCAGCTTCGGATTAATCAACGTATAAGCCTCTGGGAGAAGCTCTGGTGGCTCATGGTGATCCGTAACAATCACATCAATCCCGAGTTCATTAGCGTAAGCAATCTGATGATAGGCGCTAATGCCAGTATCTACAGTAATGATCAAGGATACACCCTGCTGTAAAGCCCAATCCAAAGCATGATTATGCAGCCCATAGCCCTCATTAGAACGGTGCGGGATATAAATATCAAAGGAAGCGCCTAAGTAACGCAGCAAATGAATCATTAATGCTGTACTGGACACACCATCGGCGTCGTAATCACCGTAAATCAGAATATGTTCTTCTTCTTTTAAAGCCTTTCTAATTCTGGGAACCGCTTCGGCCATTCCTTTTAGAAGGAACGGATCATGCGGAGCTTCCACACCGCCATCCATGAACGATAGAGCCTCATGTGGCGTATCAATTCCTCTAGTCACTAATAGTGAGGATAAGAGCGGAGAAATAGAAAGGCTCCGGGCCATATCCCTTACGACGTCGGGATCGGCTGCCGGAGATTGCCATCTTGTTTTTGAATAAAGCAATAGCGCTCACCTTTCTCTCACCTTGCGAACTACTGAAGCAGCGTCGGAATATCATTATCCACCAATTCATAATTACTTTTGTATGGATAGCCAGGATCATAAGGAACTACGTCCATATGTACCTCACCAACATGAACAAACCTGTGCTGCAGCAACTTTCTTGCACATTCCGAAATATCCTGTGCTTCCATCACCGTAATACGCGGATTTACACTGATCTTCACTTGCAGATTCACATAATTCCCTTGCTCAAGTGCCTTCAAATGTTCTACACGAATAACACCATGAACACGTTGTACGGTTTCAATAAAATTAGCTGCCTCCTCAGAAGGTAGCTCCTGCGCATTCTTAACACTAACAGTATTAACAATGAGCAAATAACCTTTACGTAGAATTAAGCATCCTGTTAAAAGTGCAGCAATAGGGTCCATATAGAGTAGAGGATGCCAATAGGTACCCCCCATTGATAACGATATCCCAACTAATACTGTGATAGAAGTATACAAACTGAAACGATGACTATTGGCATAAGCAGCATGACTGCCATCACCTATTTTTTTAAAGTACCGATATTGATATTGAAATACAGCTTCTTTAAGTACAATAGATAGTAAGACAGTTACAAGTGCAAGTTCTCCGCGAGTGGATGACTGTCCCTCGGTTAAGTCACGGATTGCAGAGAAGGCGATTTGCAGCCCCCCCATAAGAATTAATACCGAAAAAAGTATAGCTAAAAGCGGCTCCTTATTCCCTCGTCGCTCTTCTATCCGCTGCTTGCTCTTTCTGCTTTGTTCAGAGCGCCATGGGAGAATATCCGCCAATTTAGCTGCAGCATCTGCTCCAGAATATAATGCATCGCCCATTAAAGCCTTGCTACCTGAAATATAGCCAAAACTCCCCTTAGCTACTGCCAAAGTAACATCGCTGATGATCCCTGTCCAAGCAACCGTCTTGCTTTGCGGTGATCGTTCTTTATTCATACGAGGCCCCCCTTACCACTAGCAAGTAATCTCATGATGATACAATACACATGACATACTACCCCAAAGATTTCGAAAGCCGCGTCGCATTTGACGCGGCTTTCTTAAATTATAAAGTTGATGTTTTTTTCATTCAAGTGTAGCCATGTTATTTCTCTAGAGACATTACCCTTTAGCCGGGTTCTTTACCTTTATCTTTTCACGCTTCTTAAGCAGTAGCCAGACCGGACTTGCAATAAAGATAGAGGAGTACGCTCCGAATAGCAATCCGATAACCATCGCAAGCGAGAACATCTTGATGGACTCGCCTCCAAGAATCAACAGGAAGAACGCCGCAATAAATACGGTAAATGCTGTGTAAAGAGAACGCATAAGCGTTTGAGCCACACTCTTATTCACAAGCTCTTTTAAATCCTCATAGGTTTTTTGTTTACCAAAACGCAAATTCTCACGGATACGGTCAAAGATAACGATCGTATCATTGATGGAATAACCGATAATCGTAAGCACCGCAATAATAAACGTCAAATCCACTTCCAAGCGGAAGATGGAGAAGATTGCAACGACCATAAAGGCATCATGGATCAATGAAACAATAGCTGCCAATGCAAACCGCCATTCAAAACGAATACTTACATAAATGATAATCCCTAGACAAGAAATGAGAACCGCATAGATCGCATTGCGTGCAAGTTCTTTAGACATTTCAGTATCCACGGTGTTAATCTCAAACGATGCTTTTTCGTCCAGCTTCAAGATCTCTGCTTTAAGAGCTTCATCTTGTTGCTCATCGAGCACTTGATCATAACGAACGTTAACCCGTTCACTTCCTATCGTAATGCTTGGCTCACTTGAAATCCCAGTTTTTTCAACTGCTGAATTAACCTCTTCCAATGTCAAATTCTTAGACAGAGAGATATCAACATTAGATCCCGCTTTGAAATCAACGCTGTAATTCAATCCAAAGGTTGCTAGGAAAATCAAACCTGCCACTGTAAGGGCGATAGAAAAAACATAGAAAAATTTACTCAAATGTACGAAATCAAGCTCTTTCTTAAAGCGCACGAATATCACTCTCCTTAACACCGAAACTCTTCGGTTTGTTCAGCTTACCCGCTTTAACAAGCTGGCTAAGCAACCAGTGGGAGAAATAAAGATTCGTAGCGATACTCAGAACGATTTCCACGATCAGTACCAATGCGAAACCTTTGACTGCACCTGTACCGAAGGCGAACATGACACCTGCCACAATAACAGTTGTGACATTGGAGTCCATTACTGTCCGGAAAGAGGATTTATTACCTGCTTTAACAGAGGAAAGTACACTTTTACCACTGCGCATTTCTTCTCTTATCCGTTCATTTGTAATGATATTGGCATCGACGGCCATCCCTATACCCAGAATAAATGCGGCTATACCAGGCAACGTCAATGTGAAGTCAGCTAAGACAAAGACTACAATTAGCAGCCATGTATGCAAGATCAGCGCAAAACTAGCCAAGAGACCTGGCAAGCGATACATACCGATCATGAAGATAAGAATAATCAAAGAACCCAAAAGACCGGCTTTGATCGTTTGATCAAGCGATTGTTTACCAAGTGTTGCACCCACACTTTGGGAGTATTTCTCAGTAAGTTTCAGTGGCAACGCACCAAGATTAATAGTGTCAGCCAGTTCACGTGCTTCTTTAATTGTATACTGACCGGAAATAGACGCACTACCATCGGTAAGTACTGCTTGTACCGTAGGATCAGATAGTTTGTTCTCATCCAAATAAATTGCGAGATTCTTTCCTAAGAGGCGTTTGGTAATCTCTGCGAATTTATCCTTGTCCTTTATTTTGATACTGATGATTGGCTGATTCAGGTTATCCCGTCCAACCTCTGCCGCACCTTCAACAAAATCACTACCTACCAGTTCGATCTTGCTGTAAGTACCTTCAGCGTCACCTTCAGCAGCACTACGGAAAGTCAGAACTGCAGGCTCCTTCATCTTCTTACGAACCTCGGCTTCATCAGTAACGCCTGCAATTTTCAGACGAATACGGTCAGTACCTTCAGTTGTAACCTCTGGTTCACTGGTTCCGAGCGCATTGGCCCGTTTTTCCAAACTTTCTGCTGTTTTCAACAGTGAAGCTCGGGACAACGCTGCTCCCGCTTCCATAGGCTCTGCATGGTACAAAATCTCAAATCCGCCTTTCAGGTCAAGACCAAGTCTAACCTTGTCCAGCAGTCCAGGAGTAGTAAATGCCATGACGCCTGTCAAAACGAGCACGGTAATAATAAAGCCCATTAGTCTCTTCATGCTCTAGCTAGTTCCCCTTTCATTCACTCAATATTCCTATTATAGCTACACGTGAAATGACCGTCAATTCACAGCATAGTCATAGCTATACTCACACAAAGAAACGGCCGCCCCTGCACATATCAGCAAGACATCCGTTTATATAGGAGATGTGAAGTTATTATTATTCTCTTACTTTACTGCTTTATAAGGCTTTTCGCAAAGAAAAGAAGCGAGATGTGTATTGTTCAGTTCAACCCCCGATAAGCTGCAAGAGTCAAATAAGTCATGTAACTATTGGCTTTTAAGGAATAAATATCATTTACCAGCTTATGTAAGGGAGGCATTCCGTCCTTATCATAATTACGACTGATACAATCCCAAATATCCTTGCTGGTTACATACTCATAGCCGAGGAGCCGGAATTCTTCAGCTTTGCTGCGGCACATGGCTTCGATTTCTTCACTATGTTGATCATGATTCCACTGTTCCGATTCCACGTGATGACACCTCCAAAGATCGCTCGTGTTCGTATGCTTACCATAGGTATTCGACCCAAGTTCTCTGCTTTCCTCCTTCCGTCACAAAAAGTTACAACTACTAAAACAAGGCATGCCGGGATAGGGGTATAGCATATCCATAAGAATAGACAAGTTGGCCAGCGTTTCATTTCATTTGGGGAAGAAGGCGTGACCTTTGAGGAAACAGAGCTTTATACAAGGAACTTTAATCTTGCTTGCCGCCGGCATCATTAATCGAATGCTTGGATTTATACCCCGAATTGCTTTGCCACGCATCATTGGAGCAGAAGGTGTGGGTCTATATCAGCTCGCGTACCCTTTCTTTATCGTGCTGGCTACTGTTATTACAGGCGGACTTCCCCTAGCAATTGCAAAGATGGTAGCGGAAGCAGAGGGAGAGAACCGCCCTGAGAAATCGCGGCAAATTTTACGGACTGGCCTTACTCTTAGTGTCGGACTAGGAATCTTCTTTACCATTGTTGCGCTGGTCAGTGCTTCATGGGTCTCCAATGTGATCTTAACAGACCACAGAGTTTATTATACTTTTATTGCCATGATCCCAATGATCGCAATTGTTGCTGTATCTGCAATATACCGCGGTTATTTTCAAGGTAGGCAGAACATGATTCCTTCCGCACTTTCTTCAGTTTTTGAGTCTATCGTGCGAATATTTTTTATGCTGTGGTTCTCTTGGCTGCTGTTACCTAAAGGTATCGCTTTTGCAGCTGCAGGGGCGATGCTAGGCGTAACGGTGGGAGAGATTGGCGGAATGTTAGCCATTCTGTGGCAATATTATGTCATCACGAAAAAGGATAAAAAAACACCCCCCATCCAAGAACAGCAAACGATTGAGAAGGAAGTTATACCTCCTGATCCAGATGCCGTACAATCAACTTCCCCCATACTACGGCGTTTATTAGGTGTATCAATTCCTGTTACGGCAAGCCGGCTTGTCGGTTCTTTTTCCTATCTACTGGAATCTATAATTACCGTACGTAGTCTTGCACTAGCCGGAATCGCAACAGCCGCCGCGACTGCTCAATATGGGTCTTTACAGGGAATGGTTATCCCCTTACTGTTGCTTCCAGGTGCGTTAACTTCCTCTCTCGCAGTGTCTTTGGTTCCCTCCTTATCCGAGGCTGCCGCGAGAAAGGACTTGCCTACCATTCACAAACGAATGCACCAAGCTCTTCGACTCGCTCTTGTAACAGGGGCTCCCTTTGCTGTTCTTATGTATGTACTGGCAGTCCCACTATGCAACTTGTTATACGGAAATCCGGACACCGCTCCTATGCTAAAACTAATGGCCCCTTTCGCTTTGTTCATCTATGTTCAAGCCCCCTTACAAGCTGCACTTCAAGCTATGGACAGACCGGGAAGGGCACTCATCAATACTCTTATTGGGGCAGTAGTCAAAATCATTCTGATTGTTATATTAGCTTCACAACCAGAATACGGAATCTACGGCGCAATCATCGCCATTATTGTGAACAGCGTTCTTGTTACTCTACTGCACGGGTACAGCGTAGTCAGTCTAATTTCATTATCCTTACGAATAACCGATACCATTAAGACCTTATGTGCAATGATCATTATGGGAGCAGGCGTGCGTTATGTATACATCTCCATTCCCATTGCAGAAGCACAATGGATTCAATTTTTATTTGCCTCTGCGATAGGAATGGCCCTGTACTTCGGTCTCAGTCTATTAGCTGGCCTAATTTCCCTTCGTGATTTGGATCGACTGCCTTTCATTAAGCGTTGGCTTTAGAATGGTTATCGATTATCCAAACGGTCAACATAAACTCGGCCTTTATGGTCTATGGAGCAAAGAAATACATCCCGAAAATCTGATACACCCTTTTGGCGGATCTGTGTTCTTAACCAGAACCTTGTTTTTCCTATCATCTCTAAATTATGATCCTGGACCTTTCCATCCATAATCAATGGAATAGGAAGCCCTTCATATCTGATTTTGTTCTTTGGCAGTTTAACTTTCTGACTGCTTACATCTGCATCCTCATCGGTCTTATTATTCTCAGCAACTGAACTGCTATTGCCTGTTTGATTGGAAGATGAAAGTCCTTTGTCTTTCTCGAAAACGGTAAGCTGTCCACTGGGCTCCAGAATCGCAAATTCCACATCAGCAGGACTGGCGATGTTCTGACCACGCAATTGCTGCAATAGATCATCAATATTGTACCTTTGTTTACGCATCTCTCCCCGGTGCAGCTTGCCTCCAGAAATAAGTATGCTCGGTTTACCGTCCATTAACAGCCGAATCTTTCTACTCTTAAGACTGAGCTGAGCAACCACAACTTGAATGATAACCAGTGTGGCCATCGGAACCAGACCTTCGTAAATCGGGCGATTAATATCCTCAATCACAAAAACAGCAATCTCAGCAATCATAATTGAGATCGTTAGATCAAATACAGATAGCTTACCGATTTCCCTCTTCCCCATGATACGCATGCACAGGAATATGAAGAAATACATCAGCACGGTCAAGAAAATATGGGTAGTGATATGCTGGGACATATAGCTTCGCTCCCCTCCACTCTCACCCGCAGACTTGTTTTCTCGGGCGGATTAATGTAACCCTATTCTGACCGCTCAGCACAGGGAACATTCGGAAGCTCACATATTAATTAATGGTAAAAAGGCTACAATGCCCATTCTTGTACTATTGGGGCAAGCCTTCCCATACAATGAATAATAACTTATGTAGATTATTTTTCTAAAAAAACTTTAGGAGGTTGTACCATGTATTTAATCCGGCGCCTGTTCTCATGGAGAATAGCCAATCCTGTATTGTCTGGCCTATGTCGATCATTCCTTTGGATGCTGCTTGGCGCGTTTGTCCTCTCTCTTTTATTATGGGGCAGCGGTCTGAAGGAGCAGGATCTCTCAATGTACACTTATATAGTGCACGGCATAGCCGCAGCATTCGGAGGACTAACCGCCGGTCGCAGAGCCACGAACAAAGGCTGGTATCAAGGAAGTCTTACAGGAATCTTTTACGGGATTATCGTTCTGTTAATTGGATTTCTGGCACTGGATAGCTCACCCTCTGGTGTTGACCTTCTTTGGGTTCTAGCTGCGGCAGCAATTGGTGCACTTGGCGGAATGTTTGGGGTTAATTTACAGAAAAGCTAAAATTATTATTCCATAAAATTCGAAACATTCCTTGGAAATATGTTAAACTGTGATCATCTGACTTCATAAAGAGAATCAAGGAGGCTTCGAATGCTTTGTTTTACCAATCAATGAATCATATTGTTTTGTACACAGTTGCATTAGTAGTGATATTAGTATGGATTGGCGCTCGTCGAAATCCAATCATGGCATTAGTTGAAATCGGAAAAGAGATGCTGCGATCCTACAAGTTTTTGCTACTGATGGTAGGCATGTTTGGTGTACTGGTCTTGAATAAATACGAACTACAAATTGAAGAAAAAATGCATCTTACCTCAGACTATACATCATTTATATTTGGGCTAGAGGGGCATTTTGTCCAAGCTGTTCAGGATATATTCTATAGTCCATGGCTAACGCCTATCATAGTTTTCTTCTACATTTTCATGCTTCAATCTGTACTAGCAGCTTCTCTAGGTGTCTATCTGTTAGATAAGAACCGTGTGATGCTGTACGCTACCTGCTATGCTATTATCATTAACTATGCTGTAGCAATTCCATTCTACCTATACTTCCCTGTAAATGAGGTATGGTCCTATGTACCTGCAGGCGTTAGATTTACTATGCTGGATGTATTTCCGAAGTTTGAGCAAGAGTACCGCCCTCTATCCGGTCTCAACAACTGCTTCCCGAGTCTACATACGTCCATTTCCGTTACGATGGCATTACTGGCATTCCGTTCAGGAAACCGCCGGTGGATGGTCATTACGAGTATTTCCGCAGTCGTAATCGTCTTTGGTATATTCTATCTGGGCATTCATTGGCTTACAGATATGATAGGCGGCACTCTGCTAGCAGTCCTAGCTTCAACAGTTGGTGTACAGCTTGCCAAATTAACCTTACGGGGACGTGAAGAATCGCTCACCGTTCGCAGCCGAATAACGGATATGCGTTAAACCCATAGATCACGATGAAAGATGAACATCAAAAAAGCGGTGTCATTCTCTTAATGAGAAGACACCGCTTTTTATGTACTTTTAAATAACGAAACTATACTTTCTCCTCCACGTCCGTGGCAACGGAGTGACTAATGGAACCGCGATCAAAGGTCAGTTTAGTTACATCATTGACCCGTAGAACCACGATATCATCGGAAATCTCCATGATCGTACCGTGAAGACCACCAATAGTAACGATTTTATCGCCCTTTTTCAGAGACTTCAACATTGCATTACGTGTTTTGGTCTTCTTCTGTTGCGGACGAATCAGCAAGAAGTAGAATACTACAAACATAAGTACGAATGGACCTACAAGACCCAGTATACTACCTCCGCCTGTTGCTGCTGCATATTGAAACATATTTCTCCCCCCTTTCAAAGCACATTAAAACATGGACCTCAACGAAGCTTTAGAAGCCTTTAAGATTATCATATAATCCGTATTTAGCAAAAAACTCATCGCGAAAATCAAGCAGCCGATCTTCCTTGATGGCTTCGCGCACTTTACGCATCAAATCCAACAGGAAGTGCAAGTTATGGTATGTCGTCAATCTAAGTCCGAAGGTTTCATCGGCTTTGATTAGATGGCGCAAATAAGCGCGGGAATAATTCCGGCATGTATAGCAGTTGCACTCCGGATCAAGCGGCCCAAAATCGCGGGCATACTTTGCGTTGCGTACAACGAGTCTTCCCTGACTGGTCATCGTTGTTCCATTACGAGCAATACGGGTAGGCAGAACACAGTCGAACATGTCCACTCCCCGGATTGAACCTTCCAACAGCGCATCCGGTGAACCAACGCCCATCAAATAGCGAGGTTTGCCTTGTGGCAGCAGGGGAACTGTATAATCCAGCACTTCATACATTAGCTGCTTGGACTCTCCGACGCTGAGCCCTCCAATAGCATACCCCGGGAAATCCATGGAAGTCAAATCTGCCGCGCTCTGACGGCGAAGATCCTCATACATACCTCCTTGAACGATAGCGAACAGCCCTTGATCATTCGGGCGAGCATGACTTTTCAGGCAACGTTCTGCCCAGCGTGTTGTACGCTCCAATGATTTTTTCACGTAGTCATATTCCGCTGGGAATGGAGGACACTCATCGAATGCCATCATGATATCAGAGCCAAGTGCGTTCTGAACTTCCATAGCTACTTCAGGAGACAAGAACTTCTTATCCCCATTTAGATGGGAACGGAAATGAACGCCTTCTTCGGTAATCTTGCGCATGTCACTAAGCGAGAATACTTGAAATCCGCCGCTATCCGTTAGAATGGGACGGTCCCAGTTCATGAACTTGTGCAGTCCGCCTGCTTCACGAACAATATCATGGCCAGGTCTCAGGAACAAATGGTACGTATTGCTCAAAATAATATGAGCATCCATCTCTTTCAGTTCTTCAGGACTCATTGTCTTGACTGTAGCTTGTGTGCCGACTGGCATAAATGCAGGTGTCTCAATCACACCATGTGGAGTATGGACTCTTCCAAGTCTTGCTCCGGATTGTTTGCACGTTTTGATGTGCTCATAAGTAATTGCTGCCATAAGTTAACCCATCCTCTTACCTTAGTAAATAAACATTGCATCTCCAAAGCTAAAAAACCGGTATTTCTGCTCTATCGCTTCTTCATAAGCAGCTAGAATATGTTCCCGACCTGCCAAAGCACTAACCAACATCACCAAAGTAGACTTCGGCAAATGAAAATTAGTAATTAACGCATTAACTACACTAAACTTATAGCCCGGATAGATGAAAATATCCGTCCAGCCACTACATTCCACTAGCGGACCGCCTTCGCATTGTCTTCCGACTGTTTCAAGTGTCCGACAAGAAGTTGTCCCTACCGCTATAATGCGACCACCTTGTTCCTTGGTAGCATTTATAGTATCTGCTGTTTCTTGAGACATTACAAAATACTCTGAATGCATAACATGCTCTTCAACCTTCTCAACAGACATCGGACGGAACGTTCCGAGACCTACATGAAGTGTAATATAAGCAATATTCACACCCTTGGCTTCAATCTGATCCAACAGTTCTTTGGTAAAATGAAGCCCTGCTGTAGGAGCAGCAGCTGATCCCTCATGCTTAGCATAAACGGTCTGATATCGTTCCCGATCATCGAGTGTTTCCTTAATATAAGGAGGCAGTGGCATTGTTCCCAGCCTGTCCAGAATCTCCTGAAAAATACCCTGATAAATGAACCGAAGCGTTCGTCCACCCATATCAGCCTCGTCCTCAATAACAGCACGAAGCTCATCACTAAAGATGATAACCGCTCCTGTCTTGAGTTTTTTACCTGGCTTTACAAGAGCTTCCCAACGATCGTCTCCCAGATTCTTAAGGAGAAGCACTTCAGCTTTAGCCCCCGTATCTTCTTTAGCCCCAAACAATCTGGCAGGAATGACTCTCGTATCATTCAGAACAAGCGTATCTCCCGGTTGAAAATAATTAATAATATCGGTAAAATGCCGGTGAGCCAGCTCCCCATCCTCCTTATTTACTAAGAGCAGTCTAGAAGAGCTACGGTCAGAGAGTGGTGTCTGGGCAATTAATTCTTCCGGTAAATGAAAATCATATGCGTCTACATTCATGGTCTGTCTTCATTCCTTAACTATAGTAACGTTCTGATAATAGTGTTGCAATATCTGCTTGTAATCATACCCGCTGTCAGCCATGCCTTTCACGCCCCATTGCGACATGCCTAGACCATGACCGTATCCTTGGCCAATGAACAGAAAGCCCGAACTGTTAGTAATCGCTCTGGCTGAGGAATCCCCACCCATCACTACAGTTCCACTACCGTTCACATTAACCTTACCTGATGCAGAGAGTACACCTGCGCTCTGTGAACTTCCAATCGTGCTGGTAGCACCGTCAGCGCCTAATACAGTATAACTTCCGGCTGGTACAATATCAAACAATGTACTTGGCAATCCATTGAACGCAGAACGGAACATATCAGGATATTTCACATCCAGTGCCTGACCATTTGCTTTCACCTGAATCGCTCTTCCAGAAGGGCCGCGCTGAGTGACCTGCAGATTAAGGATGCTAGAAGGAAGCGCGCTAGTTGTTTTACCCTGCAAGCTTTTTAGAAGGTCGGCAGAGGTGTATGGCCCTTTGATCCAGCTATAACTACCGGACTCATAGACTTTGTCTAGAACAACAGCATTCTCGCCTGGATTCAGCTTACCTACCGCACTTACACTACTTTCAACAGCAGGAAGCGGGCGTACATTGACATCTTTAGTGGTGGCTGTCGCTATATCCAGTCCCGCTGCAGTTTTATTTCCTGTCAATTTAATGTTATCCTCACGTGCGTATCCAGAGGTGCCATTAGCGAGCAGTAAATAATACCACTTCTTAGCGGTCGCGGTAGCTGCGACATCCTCTTTGCTGGGAACGCTGGCAAATGCATCTCCACCATTGCCCCATACCTCTGATGGATCAGAGGTTACTCCGCCACTGTTCGAGGAGAACACAGCCTCTATAACTTTACCACCGCTCATCAATACTTCACCGGCAGTAGCATCCACTGCCTTAATAATAACTGGAGCCTCTGATCCGATTCCGTTATATACCTGACTCAATGTAGAATCTACTACATTCGCTACTTCGAAACGGTTGCCTTGCGCCATTGCATAGCTTCGGGCCGCGACAGCCTGAGCCTTTAGAGCTTCATCCGGCCAGCTGGAGGAAACCTCTCCTCCAACCACTGCATACAAATATTGTTCCAGTGGCACTTCATTGATAACCGCTAGGGAACCTCTCAAATTACTTAGTTCCATATTTCCACGGTAGGTACGCTTGGATCTTTCTTCGAGCTGAATTCCAGCCTCACTGCCAACGGCCAAAAATTTAGCTTCATTTCCGGAAACCATATAATGATTAGCCTGTGTCTCGCTGCTAAGGTCCAGCCCAGCATCCAGACGCATGATTAACCCAGGTGAAGTTGCAGCAGACATAGCAAGCTGTGGCAATGCTGCAGACACTGCGGTCTGAACAGCACCCAAATCTTTGTCGTTCGCAGCTTCGCCTACCCATACCTCAAACTGAGCACTGCCATCACTTCCTGAGAGAAACACCTTCCAGGCATCAAAACCAGCAGCTGTAATACTACTCAGAGCAGTATCAGCTTCTTGTTCCGAAGAATAGCGACCCGCCGATAAATGCTTGTCCCCTTTCACCGCAGGGGTTTGATCAGCAGTAATGCCGAGTCCTGCCTTTACTACACGGGTAAGCCCATCCTTGGCAGCAGCTTCACTGGCATAGACACCTGTATACAATTGATATACATTGGTTCCATTTCTAGAAATCATATAAATTTGAGGCTTATCAGAGGTGGACTGAAGCTTTTTAGCCGCATCGGCAGCTGTTTTCCAGCTTGAAGTCTCCATTACCTTTACTCTATAACCATCCACACTAACACGAATTCTGCTCTGGGCAGGCACCGATAACAAAGGAGTGCTCCCTGGTTGGTTTGACATCAAAGTGAAGCTTTGTGTCGATAACATAGTTACTACTGGCACGGTAGATTTATATTTACTACCAATATCGGCATAAAGGGCAACTCTTATCGTACTATTAGAATCGGCATGACTGGCACCCGCAGGGATCAAGAGACTTCCCACAGCAATCGCAGCTGCTAGCAATCCTTTGCTTAGTGGAGCTATTCCTCTCCATTTCATCTTCGTATGCTTCATCCAGCATCCTCCTTTTAAATGTAGTTACTGACTCAATGCTGCTCCGGAGGGAGCGGAAGGCCTAAGTGATGATAAGCGGCCGGGGTTACAATTCTTCCACGAGGGCTCCTCTGCAAGAATCCTATCTGCAGCAGGTAGGGCTCATAAACATCCTCAATCGTCTGACTCTCCTCACCAATTGTAGCAGCAATCGTATCCAGTCCTACAGGACCGCCACGAAAGCTTGAGATCATCGCTCTTAACATCTTGTGGTCGATGCTGTCCAGCCCACGTGGATCCACTTGTAGCATCTTCAGGGCTTCCCCAGAAATCTCAGGGGTTATAATCCCATCGCCGCGCACTTGAGCAAAATCACGGACTCGCTTCAATAGTCGGTTCGCAATCCGCGGCGTTCCACGGGAACGAAGCGCTATCTCTTCCGCCGCATCTCCGACAATCTCAATCCCTAAAAGATCTGCATTTCGAGCAACAATGAAGCTTAGCTCATCTATGGTATAGAACTCCAAGCGGCTGACCACTCCGAAACGATCACGTAGTGGCGCTGACAGCAGGCCAGCACGGGTGGTAGCACCTATAAGTGTGAAAGGCGGCAAATCCAAGCGTACCGAACGGGCACTTGGCCCTTTGCCGATCATGATGTCCAGCGCGAAGTCCTCCATCGCCGGATACATAACCTCCTCCACCGTCCGGTGTAAGCGGTGAATTTCATCGATGAACAGCACGTCGCCTTCCTGCAGGTTCGTCAGCAGGGCGGCTAAATCTCCCGGCCGCTCTATAGCAGGACCGGAAGTTGTTCGTAAATTCACACCCAGCTCATTGGCGATAATGTTTGCGAGTGTTGTTTTACCGAGACCTGGAGGCCCGTAGAGCAGCACATGATCCAGCGCTTCACTTCTCATTTTGGCCGCTTCGATATATATTTTCAGGTTTTCTTTTACCTGATTCTGTCCGATATATTCTCCCAGATAACGAGGGCGTAAACTTAATTCTACGGCTTGCTCGTCCATCATCAAATTAGCGGATATAATCCGGTCATCCATTCCTATCGCTCCCTTTCTTCAAGGATGTGTTCGGCTTTACTTAGCAATATATAATAGCCCAAGTGCTTTCTTCATCAACACATCTACAGTCCCTGTCTCTGCGCCCTCTTTTTTCATAGCGAGCCACACACGGTCCAATTCACTTTCGGTATAACCTAATCCCTTAAGGGCATCCCTAGCCTCTTGCCAAGCTAACCCATCCGATGCTTCTTCCATTGGAACTGCAAATAATCCCGTTTGCATGGAAGCCATACTGAGTCCGTCCAGCTTGTCCTTCAAATCTAGGATCATCCGCTGCGCCGTCTTCTTGCCAATGCCCGGCAGTTTCGTTAAGAAGGTTATATTCTCTTGGTAAATTGCCGAGATCAACTGATCTGGAGTTCCACCTGTCAGTATTCCGAGTGCAACCTTCGGACCGATCCCAGATACCTCAATCAACTTGCGGAACAATTTTTGCTCCTCCCGAGTCGGGAACCCGAACAGAAGCGTCGCATCCTCACGTGTTTGATAATGAATATAGATCGTTACAGGTCCTTCTACTTTAGCAAATGCATAAGGGTTCGGGCAGAACACCCGATATCCTACGCCCTGCACATCCAGCACCACATATTCCGACTCTAAATGAACGACGGGTCCTCTTAAGAAATCTATCATTTTCGCAATACCTCATTTAATTTAGAATTAAGACTGCTCGAATGGGCATGACATACCGCTACCGCGAGTGCATCCGCTACATCATCCGGTTTAGGGATCGCCGATAATTTCAGTAGCAGCTTCACCATTTCCTGTACCTGCCGTTTCTCTGCCTTACCATAACCAACTACAGCCTGCTTCACCATCATAGGTGTATATTCCGAGACGGGTAAGCCACGCTGTACTGCAGCTAATATCGTCACTCCGCGGGCCTGTGCTACTGGCAATGCTGTTGTAACATTACGTGCAAAGAACAACTTCTCTATCGCTACAGCATCAGGTTTATATTTATCAATGAGCTGACCCATGCCTTCATAGACATGCAACAGACGTTCTTCCTCAGGCGTGTGAGCCTCAGTCTGGATACAACCATATTGGACCGGGGTCAACTTATGACCTTCCTTATCCACAAAGCCAAAACCGACAATCGCCAGCCCTGGATCAATTCCCAAAATGCGCAAGCACGATCTCTCCTCTATAACAGGCAGTTTATTCCACCGTTTTCATCCATTACTCCGCTACGAAGCGAACATATGTATTCCTTCAAACCATTATAGCAAAAATACCCCTTCCGGGAGAAAAAAAGTTTACCCTCTGATGCGAAATGACAACTTTAGGCCTACAATGAGAACCTCAAACTTTCTTATATTTGCAAAAAAAAGCTGCCCTATAGCCATTAATAATGACTTTAGGACAGCTGATATGCTTAAGGATGCTATTGCTTGTTCTGCATGACATGTTCGGCAGCCTCACGCGCATAGTCACTGAAGGTGGACAATACGCTGTTGTACTCTTCAATATCTTGTACACGAATGCCCTCATGAAGCTCTTTCCAAATACTTTCCGGCAGGGAGGATTTCAAGGAACCCATATCCATTTGAAAAAAGGTCTTCAGAACCTTTTCCTGTACCGGAGGGCCTTTAAACAATTTCAAATTTCCAAATGCATCGACCCCGATATAGGCTTCTTTTTTCGTTAGGGTCGATAGATCATTCACTTTTTGTTCCAGCCACAAATCTCCATCACTGCTGATGAAGCCGCTCCATGCAGGGTGTTCGTGAATTATCTTTTTAAGCTGAAGCGGGTTCTTTACACCTGGCAATGTCTGAACTTCTTCCCCAGATACATACGATATTTTTAAATGAACGGTTCTGCTGAGTCCGCTTTGAGCGATCGTCTGCAACAGTTGTTCGTTTTTTATGGTGCCCTTCTCTTTCTCCTCACCGCTGTCCACGCCTACTTTAAATACAGCTGCGGCCAACTCGCTTTCAGCACTATCCGTCCAACTAGAATCCGTCAGCAGTCCACTGATTTCCTCAGGTACCTGCATACTGCGCCATGCCAGTACAGTAAGAGCTAAACAAGCTGCCCCTACCCAAAGCGCCTTTTTCCAACGTCTCCATCGCTGCCAAAGTTGTTTTTTTATGCGCGACACGTTAATCCCTTCATTCTGGTTTTTCCCTATTGTGACCTGAGAAGGGATCATTTATGCGCTTTTCTGTGAATAATCGCTATTTTATCCTAATTGCAAGGTTGACCTTGCAGTATCGTTCAAGCGTTAGGAATAACCGGTAGCTTCACATGGCTTGGATATTCACTATTATGGTAAACCGTCTGCAGCACTGTAATCGCCTCTGAATCTTCATACGGGTTACCACCAGTATTCGTATTCGGGAAAGCAACGAATTTACTGGAAGAGGTAATCGAAAAACGAATTCGGTGTCCTACCGCAAATCTGTGAGCAATATTCGGCATGAAAATATCGTATTCCTCCACTTGCCCTGGCGTGAGCAGTTCTGGTGCATCAAACCCATGACGATATTTAGCTCTGACAATATAGTTAGATAACCGGATAGAGTCTCCATGTTCATTCACATCACTAAGCGTAACTACCCAATCCGTATCCTTACCTGTGCTAGCGGCGTAGATGACAGCAGACAATTCGCCAGCAATAGTCAATTCTTCCGTCAACACCTCACTAGTGTACACAAGAATATCATTTCGGAGCTCATATTTCCGCAAATTTTCAGGCTCCCGCTCACCGCTATCATTCATAGGATCATTTGGGTTATAGACATAAGTATCTTCTGGAGAGTGTTCCTCTGGCGCTGTGAGCAGCTTCCCGTCTCCTTGTCCTGAATTAGCACGGCCAGCACTGGAAAGATAAAACGGCGTAGTTGTAGCTTCAACTGGTGTCCAATCCTCCGACGTTCTCCACTGATTCTCACCAACGACATAATAAGAGGCTCTAGGCTCCTGATCTATTCCGTTCGGAATGCCTTTGAGGAAGCGGTCGAACCAGCGCAGTACAGAAACATCATAATCATAGACGACTGCATCATTGCCGAAGCTTACTCCCTCATAATCTCTGGCTCGGTTTGGCCCATGCTCCCATGCACCCAGACGGATTTTACGATTTGGCACATCATGTTCAGTCAGCATTCTCCAAGTCTCCGATACGCCAGGGCTGTCGCCATCATACCAGCCTGAGATCACATACATAGGGACCTGCACTTGATCCCCACGTTCCGTAAAGGTACAGTTTCTCCAGAAATCATCATACTCCGGATGCTGGCTCCACAAATCCCATGGTCCTGATGCTTTGCCTATCATTTGCTGTGGAATCTCCTTAATCGGTCTCGCATCGACGGCCGCTTCTGGGTTCACCGTAATGCCCCCAAAAATATCAAAATCCGTCCGGGTACCCACAGATTGTGCAAGCGTCCAAGACAAGAGTGGCCAAGAGCAAAGCGTCCCACCCTTACGCGCTGTATCTACAAACGGTGAGCCAACATTCACTTCATCCACAACAGCCTTCAAATTAGGGTGCCCGCTGGTCGCCGCCGAGACAACCACAAAGCCGAGATAGGACGCGCCCCACATTCCAACATTGCCATCTGACCAATCCTGCGCGATAATCCAATCGATCGTATCGTAGCCATCATCCCGTTCATTATAAAAAGGGATCAATTCCCCCTCCGAATCCGCCCGACCTCTTACGTCCTGTGACACCACTGCATAACCTTTGTTAGCCCATCTCATAAAAATCTCTTTTTTCCCGTTACGGTCATAGCAGGTTCTCACAAGAATCGTCGGCAGCTTGGTTCCCGGCTGAATGCCCTCAGGAAGAAACACATCCGTAGCCAGTCTCACGCCATCACGCATCGGAATCAGATCCGTACCCAAATCATTTACACCATACTCTGGCTTGGACAAAAGGGGATCATCATAAACAACCAGAGGCGTCAGCTTCTCATATCCTGCTTTAACAATCAGCTCGATGCCATACCGATTCGGCGTAAGAAAGGCAATAATCTCACCATCCAAGGTCACAATATCCAGTGCCGTCTCTTTTCGTAGCGCCCATACTTGTGAAGTAAGCTCACGGCCATCCAATACAGCCTGATACTGAATATGCTTTTGATAAAGATCACCATTACTTAGAACTATCTCATCATTGACCCATTCTGCTTTAGCGTAAGCGTCCATGTGTTCGTGGATTTTTTGAAATGGAAGAACGGTCTTGAACTGGGTATCCAGCGCATTGTATTGCATTTGTGTTCGTCTGCGTGGATCAACCTTAGCGAGCATAATTTGTTGTTCCGTAAAATGTATTTTCCCTGAATAAATGCCAGAACAGTAGAAGTTAAATGTAGTTGTGTTCAAGTATGTTGTCATCTATTTATCCCCTATCCCCAAATTTCTTCAAACACGCGCATCCAGTTGCCACCCATAATCTTTGCAATATCCTCATCCTTATAACCGCGAGCCACTAGACCTCTAGTAAAGTTGATAAAATAGCTATATTTTTCAAGCCCAGCAACGGTTTCAGTAGAAGGTCCGTCTCCTTTGGCAAATCCTAGCTTAGGTGCAATATGTTCTTTAAAATAAACCAATGACCAGAGCACATCGCTCATCGGCCAATCCGTTCCAATCCCGACATGATCCACGCCTACAAGCCGAATCACATATTCGATATGATCCAGCACATGATCAATGGTCGTATGGTTAGGATCTTCATGAACAAACCACGGCATAGCAAAAATACCGATGACTCCACCCGTCTTCGCTATCGCGATAATCTCTTCATCACTTTTACAGCGCATATGTGGATAGATAGCCTCTACACCCGTGTGTGAAGCAATGACCGGAGTCTTAGAATACTGACAAGCATCGAGCGTGGTCTGTTTTCCACAATGTCCCGTATCTACAATGATCCCGAGCTTGTTCAAACGCTCAATGAATCTTTTTCCATAATTCGTAATCCCAGCGTTCGACTGTTCTGCACAACCTGCACCGACCTGATTCTGATTGTTATAAGTTAATTGTAAAATTCTTAAGCCAAAATTATGTAACACATCTAATAGGTCCAGATTAGTACCTAGGCCATCCGTTTCTTGAGCTGTGATAATACCCGCCTTATGGCCATTACGCTTGGCTGCACGTATATCCTCTGCGGTTAAAGCTTTAACTAACCAATCTGCGGAGTCAAACTGAAGCTGAACTTCAGCCATGCTATTGATCATGCTTTCTAAGGACTCTAAATGAAGTTCCCGGTTACCCGCGGTAATTCCCGATTTATACCATTCACTTTTATACTCGGGGATCTCACCGCTGGCCGACAGCTTTGTGATCATTTTTGCTGGCATGCTGCTATATATCATCGGCTCATCTTTATAGGGCTCACACAGCTCTTTTATTTTTTTAGACACAGACTCTGGAATTGCGTTTGGAGATAAGGGACCTTGAAATAGCAAATCAATATTAATGTTCTGCTCATGCAAATGTACGGCCCGCTCTTCGTCTTGCTCCGTCAACTTGAAATCATACAAACCTTCATATGTGCTCATCATGTGGTCGCTCCTTAGAATGCAATTTCAATGCCTTTTTGTAATTTAACAGCTTCATTATAAATGAAGTTGGCTGCTGCTAAATCCTCTATTGCAAGTCCTAGTCCTTTAAAAAGAGTGATCTCATCAGCTGTAGCTCTGCCCTCAATATTCCCGCTGATCAGTTCACCGATTTCACCGATAATATGGCCTGAAGTAATCACGCCTTCGTTCAGCGCAATTAAATAATCCCCAGATTCATTATGCGCGGATTCCAATCGGTCTACATATAACTTAGCTAACCGTACGGTCTCCGAATCCAGCTCACGATCCGCTGCTCTACAGGCTCCAACCGCATTGATATGTACTCCAGGCTTCAGCCATTCTCCTTTGAGCACAGGCTCTGTAGATGCCGTTACGGTACAAATGATATCTGCTGGATTAACTGCCTCTTGAATAGACTCAGCCACAAGGATTTCCACACCATATTTACGGCTCATTTCTGATTGGAAATCTCTTGCCTTTGCAAGTGTTCTACTCCAAACTCTGACCTCACGAATCGATCGAACCAGTAGCATCGCTTCCAGATGACTTTTGGCTTGCTCGCCGGTACCTAGAATGGCAAGTACCTCTGCATCTTCTCTAGCCAGATTACGAGTGGCTACTGCGCTAACAGCTGCTGTGCGAATTGCGGTAATCTTCTGTCCATCTACTACAGCTTTCAGAACACCGGTAGAAGAATCGAATAACGTAACAAGCCCTTGATGGGAAGGTAAACCTGAGCCATGGTTGCTTGGAAACACACTGATGATTTTGGCACCTGCTACTTCTTCACTCTGCAAAAAGCCCGGCATTAAGCCAATCAGATTGCCTTGGTGCAGCGGGAGTACTTGTCTTAAGCTCTGTATGGCTTGTCCTGCGGACAAGTCCTTCAAAACGGATTCCATCACTGTGATGCAAGACTCCATTGCTAATAGCTCAGCCACTTCATTTTGATTAATAACTAGCATAAGACAAACCTCCTTTACTTCATTGTGGCAACAAATGTGGGAACGCAAAATTATTCTTTATATCATAACTTATACGCTTTAAATATTCATGTATAAAGCTGGAAATCAGCAATTTGTCTTACCACGGGCTATTAGCTATACTTAATATAGTTCATATTCTATTTTAAGGAGCTGACGATTGATTATGTCTAGTAAAATAACTTTAGGTAGAACAAATTTGCAGGTACTCCCTCTCGGACTGGGTGCCAATGCTGTTGGTGGGCATAATTTATTTCCCGGCTTAAATGATGAGACTGGTAAAGACATCGTTCGCAACGCTCTTGACCATGGGATCAATTTCATTGATACCGCCTTTATCTATGGTCCAGGTAGATCCGAGGAACTTATTGGAGAAGTGCTGAGAGAAAGAGGCGGCCGTGACAATGTGGTTATTGCTACTAAGGGCGCTCACAAGATTACTGGCGATAAGGTTACGATCGACAACTCTCCAGCTTTTCTAAGACAGTCTGTGGAAGACAGCTTGAAACGCCTCCGGACCGATTATATCGATCTTTACTATATTCATTTCCCTGATGAAAGCACTCCTAAGGATGAAGCTGTTGGCGAGCTTAAGAAGCTGAAGGATGAAGGAAAGATCAAAGCGATTGGGGTCTCCAACTTCTCCATTGAACAGCTGAGAGAAGCTAACAAGGACGGGCATGTGGATGTTCTCCAATCCCATTACAACCTGCTGCACCGTGATGCAGAAAAAGAACTGTTCCCTTACACGCAGGAGCTTGGCATTTCTTTCGTTCCTTACTTCCCACTCGCGTCCGGCCTTCTTGGCGGCAAGTATAAGCAAGGCGATACGTTCAGCGACAATAGAAAGAACAACCCAATGTTTCAAGGAGCGACCTTTGCCAAAAACCTGGAGAAGGTGGACAAGGTTCGCCAAATTGCCGATGCCAAAGGTGTTGAAGTCGCACATGTGGTGCTAGCCTGGTATTTGACCGTACCTTCCATCGACGCACTTATTCCCGGAGCTAAACGTCCGGAACAGATCGTATCAAATCTCCAGACTCTGAAAGTTCAGCTGACACCAGATGAGATCAAAGCGATTGATTCAATCTTTAAGGCGTAATAGCGCCTTATAATGTAAAGGGGGTTGTCCTTGAAGTCATGAAATGGCTACTGGGGCAGCCCCTTTTCTAAGGAATAGCGTCACTGGAGTCCGCAAGCCTTAATAAATGAGCAAGACTCGATAGCGCAGCTAGCCAACAAACAAAAATACAGGGCAGCGGATTCTTATCGAATATCCTAAATTCTTTGTATTAGTAAATATTGTTTGCTATACTTTCTCTGTGTATCAGTAGACTTAAATTTTTATACAAAGGGGAATTCCTTGATGATTATTCAACCTAAAACACGCGGATTTATATGCACAACAGCCCATCCAGAGGGATGCGCCAAACAAATAGAACAACAAATTGAATATGTAAAAGCACAAAAGAAAATTGAGGGACCTGCGAATGTACTTGTCATCGGTGCCTCTACCGGATACGGACTGGCTTCTAGAATTTCAGCTGCTTTTGGTGCTGGCGCCAATACCATTGGTGTGTTCTTCGATAAGGCTGCGGAAGGTCAGCGCACCGCATCTGCAGGCTGGTACAACTCCGCTGCCTTTGAACAACAAGCAGCAGAGCTTGGACTTAAATCACACAGCATAGTTGGCGATGCCTTCTCTGATGCGATTAAAGAGAAGACCATTGCACTGATTAAAGCTGAATATGGCACCATCGATTTAGTTATTTATAGTGTCGCTTCACCTCGTCGTACCCATCCGGTAACAGGAGAAACCTTCTCCTCCGTTATTAAACCGGTGGGAACAGCTTATTCGAATAAAACTTTGAACTTCCATACAGGCGAAGTAACCATGACCACCATTGAGCCTGCTAATGAAGAGGAAGTACGTCAGACCATCGCTGTAATGGGAGGCGAAGACTGGAGAATGTGGATCGATCAGCTTCAAGCAGCTGATGTCCTTGCAGATGGTGCTACTACCGTTGCTTACTCCTACATCGGGCCTGAAATCACTCACCCTATCTATCGGGACGGAACAATTGGCCAAGCCAAGCACGATCTGGAACAGACTGCGATCCAAATGAATGACCTTCTTTCATCAAAAGGCGGACGTGCCTTTGTATCCGTTAATAAGGCGCTCGTAACTCAGTCCAGCTCAGCTATTCCTGTAGTACCCCTTTATATCTCTGCACTTTATGAAGTGATGAAGGAAAAAGGCCTGCACGAGAACTGTATTGAACAAATGTATCGCTTGTTCTCTGAGCACCTATACGGTGAAGGCAAGGCTACTGCTGACGGAAGCTGCTTGATCCGCATTGACGACTGGGAAATGCGTGAGGATGTCCAGACAGAGGTTATGAAACGTTGGGACGAGCTGACAACTGATAATGCAGGTGAGCTGGCTGATCTTGAAGGCTACCGCCAAGATTTCTTCAATCTGTTTGGCTTTAGAACAGATGGCGTAGACTACGAAGCAGATATTGATCCTAATGTCGACATTCCGAATATGTATTAAAATGATTCTGAATACATCCATATGCTAATTCTGGATGTATAAACAAAGAGGTTGTCTGCAAAAGTAGTGAAGTCTACTGATGTGGCGGCCTCTTTTTTGTACTTTGCTTACAACCTACCTATACGTCGTAGGGCATATTGGCTTAGCCTCCCACTTTGTGATATGGTTTGATAGAATACTGCAAGTTCTAACTTACATTCTAAGGAGTGAATCACTCATGGTTAAGAAAATTAGTGTAGCGAATGGTGTACTTGACGTATCCCAAATTTCGCTGGGCTGTATGCGGATTGCGGATTTGTCTGCAAAAGAGGCTGATACACATGTACATAGTGCGTTGGAGCTCGGAATAGACTTCTTTGATCATGCCGACATTTATGCGGACGGCAAAGCTGAAGAAGTATTCGCAGGGGTACTTCAGAACAATCCTGGTATGCGTGATAAAATGCTGATCCAAACCAAATGCGGAATCCGCAAGGGCTATTTTGATTTTTCCAAAGAGCATATCCTACAATCCGTAGAGGGTAGCCTAAAACGCTTGAAGACCGATTATATCGATGTGCTCTTGCTTCACCGTCCTGACACGCTGTTCGAGCCGGAAGAAGTGGCTGAGGCTTTTGACATTCTGGAGAGCAAGGGATTGGTCAAGCATTTTGGTGTCAGCAACCAGAACCCGTTACAAATCGAGCTACTTAAGAAAAATGTAAAGCAACCGCTGCTGTTCAACCAGCTGCAATTGAGCATTATGTTTACGGGGATGATTGATACAGGCTTTAATGTGAATATGACCAACTCCGGTTCGGTTGTCCATGACGGCGGGATCTTAGAGTACAGCCGTCTACACGACATGACCATTCAGCCATGGTCACCTTTCCAATATGGGTTCTTTGAAGGTGTATTCTTGGACAACGACAAGTTCCCTGAATTGAACGAGGTCATTAACCGCTTAGCAGCTGAAAAAGAGGTTACCAATACCGCTATTGCCATTGCCTGGATTCTAAGACATCCGGCAAATATGCAGCCTGTTGTAGGTACAACCAATACGCAGCGATTGCGGGATATTGCCAAAGCATCCGATATTACACTCACCAGACCAGAATGGTATGAAATTTACCGCGCTGCGGGTAATATCCTTCCATAAATATCAAAAGCCACGAAGTACGCTAATATCGTACTTTGTGGCTTTTTTTGTGACTATAATTGAAACCGTATAACTCTTATAAAAAAAGAAACGGCATCTCTGCCGTTTCTTTTAAGGATGGACTCTCAGGGGCTCGAACCCTGGACAAATAGATTAAGAGTCTACTGCTCTACCAACTGAGCTAAGAGTCCACAATATAATGATTTACCTTACTATACTTGAAAAGCAAAAGCCCTTAGCTTAACGCATAAGAGCTTCGCTTGCTAATTGATACCGGCGAGAGGACTCGAACCTCCACGGTTTCCCTCTCGATTTTGAGTCGAGCGCGTCTGCCATTCCGCCACGCCGGCAAAGTATGAAGTTAAAATATGGCGCGCCCTGAGAGATTCGAACTCCCGGCCTTTTGATTCGTAGTCAAACGCTCTATCCAGCTGAGCTAAGGGCGCAAAATTTATATGGAGCGGACGACGGGAATCGAACCCGCGACCCTCGCCTTGGCAAGGCGATGCTCTACCGCTGAGCCACGTCCGCACACGGTATGTATTAGTGTCCGACTCACTTAAGAAGTGAGCCATGAAGGACTCGAACCTTCGACACCCTGATTAAAAGTCAGGTGCTCTACCAACTGAGCTAATGGCTCATGAAGCAAGAAAAATGGCGGAACCGACGAGATTCGAACTCGCGATCTCCTGCGTGACAGGCAGGCATGTTAGGCCAACTACACCACGGTTCCAAAAGATATAATTGCTTGATGAAAATTGGTTGCGGGGGCAGGATTTGAACCTGCGGCCTTCGGGTTATGAGCCCGACGAGCTACCGGGCTGCTCCACCCCGCGTCATTAAAAATATTTAGCTATTCATTACCATAAGAAAGCTTCATGGTGGAGGCTGAGGGGATCGAACCCCCGACCCTCTGCTTGTAAGGCAGATGCTCTCCCAGCTGAGCTAAGCCTCCATGTAAAGAAGCAACTCAATTATCATAACATAATCCAACCTGTAATGCAACATTTTATTTCAGAAGAACAATTACGTTTTAAAGAAATTGGTGACCCGTATGGGATTCGAACCCATGTTACCTCCGTGAAAGGGAGGTGTCTTAACCCCTTGACCAACGGGCCGTATTGAAAACAAAATGTTTTGACAACAAAAAATATTATATCATGTATTTCGAAGTATAGCAATACCTAAATTAATATATTTTCACTTTTCTTCTATAATAGGCGTTAAAGTGATATCAAGCTTACTAGCTATCATCTTTACGACTCCTAGAGTAGTCAGGTTATTTGTGTCTAAATGGTCTTTAAATACGTCCTTATTAAGCCCTGTGAGGCATCTGTCGATCTGTTGAACGGCCCATGAGTCATTCCCTTCACCTCTACCACCCAATCTCTTGAGCAGCGTCTCTCGTGAGGCACACAAAGTAAAATGATGAACCTCTAATCCCTCATTTATTAGATTTCCAGCAATGTCCATCCAATATTCTGGGTTGACTATGGTCATAGGTACGATAATCGTTCCCCTATATTCGCTAGCTATGTATTTTAACATGGAATGGTTAATTTCACGCCAAAGATAATAGTTCTGAAAGTCACTTTTTGTCATCACATCGGGAATGTTTGCTCTTATGTAATACCCTACATTCTCTGGATCGTATACAAAAGAATCAGGAAGTCTGCGATGTAATTCATATGCAGTTTCTGTCTTCCCCGCACCAAAAGCTCCATTGATCCATATAATCAAGATCTTTATCCCCCATGAATAATCTATTAGTGACTCTATTAAACCACTTTATCATAAAAACCCTTACAAGCAAATTCACTCTACAAGGCACAACAAAAAGACCACTGTCGATTACTCAACAGTGGTCTTGCGTGCTTGGCAACGTCCTACTCTCCCAGGACCCTTCGGTCCAAGTACCATCGGCGCTGGAGGGCTTAACGGTCGTGTTCGGGATGGGTACGCGTGGAACCCCTCCGCTATCGCCACCAAACGGGCATTTACAGCGTAAATGCATTATTCAGGTCTCAGCATCGCCAAATGCTGAAAACAAATTCATCATCATACAGCCACTAGGACCATATGATTTAGAACTTAATTCCTGAAAACTGAATCCGAATCGAATTTGCGTTTTAAGTGTAGGATAAGCCCTCGACCGATTAGTATTGGTCAGCTCCATGCATTACTGCACTTCCACCTCCAACCTATCTACCTCGTCGTCTTCAAGGGGTCTTACTAATTGGGAAATCTCATCTTGAGGGGGGCTTCACGCTTAGATGCTTTCAGCGCTTATCCCGTCCGTACGTAGCTACCCAGCCATGCTTCTGGCGAAACAACTGGTGCACCAGCGGTACGTCCATCCCGGTCCTCTCGTACTAAGGACAGCTCCTCTCAAATTTCCTGCGCCCACGACAGATAGGGACCGAACTGTCTCACGACGTTCTGAACCCAGCTCGCGTACCGCTTTAATGGGCGAACAGCCCAACCCTTGGGACCTACTTCAGCCCCAGGATGCGATGAGCCGACATCGAGGTGCCAAACCTCCCCGTCGATGTGGACTCTTGGGGGAGATAAGCCTGTTATCCCCAGGGTAGCTTTTATCCGTTGAGCGATGGCCCTTCCATGCGGTACCACCGGATCACTAAGTCCGACTTTCGTCCCTGCTCGACTTGTAGGTCTCGCAGTCAAGCTCCCTTATGCCTTTGCACTCTTCGAATGATTTCCAACCATTCTGAGGGAACCTTGGAACGCCTCCGTTACTCTTTAGGAGGCGACCGCCCCAGTCAAACTGCCCGCCTGACACGGTCCCCGTACCCGATTAGGGTACTAGGTTAGAACCTAGATACGATCAGGGTGGTATCCCAACGGCGCCTCCACCGAAGCTTGCGCTCCGATTTCTACGGCTCCCACCTATCCTGTACAGATCGTACCCAAATTCAATATCAAGCTGCAGTAAAGCTCCATGGGGTCTTTCCGTCTTGTCGCGGGTAACCTGCATCTTCACAGGTATTAAAATTTCACCGGATCTCTCGTTGAGACAGCGCCCAAGTCGTTACGCCATTCGTGCGGGTCAGAATTTACCTGACAAGGAATTTCGCTACCTTAGGACCGTTATAGTTACGGCCGCCGTTTACTGGGGCTTCGGTTCATAGCTTCGGGTTACCCCTAACCACTCCCCTTAACCTTCCAGCACCGGGCAGGCGTCAGCCCGTATACTTCGCCTTGCGGCTTCGCACAGACCTGTGTTTTTGCTAAACAGTCGCTTGGGCCTTTTCACTGCGGCCCCCTCGTGCTATTCACACTACCGGGGCACCCCTTCTCCCGAAGTTACGGGGTCATTTTGCCGAGTTCCTTAACGAGAGTTCTTCCGCGCGCCTTAGAATTCTCTTCTCGCCTACCTGTGTCGGTTTGCGGTACGGGCACCTTCTCCTGGCTAGAGGCTTTTCTTGGCAGTGTGAGATCATGACCTTCGCTACTATAATTTTCGCTCCCCATCACAGCCCAGCCTTAATGATGTGCGGATTTGCCTACACATCAGCCTCACTGCTTAGACGGACATATCCATCAGTCCGCGTCACTACCCTCCTGCGTCACCCCATCGCTCATAGCGGATTACGGTGGTACAGTAATTTCAAACTGTTGTCCTTCGACTACGCCTTTCGGCCTCGCCTTAGGTCCCGACTTACCCTGAGCGGACGAGCCTTCCTCAGGAAACCTTGGGCTTTCGGCGGATCAGATTCTCACTGATCTTTTCGTTACTCATACCGGCATTCTCACTTGTATGCTGTCCAGCGCTCCTTACGGTACACCTTCAACCCACATACAACGCTCCCCTACCCCAGATACATACGTATCTAGCCATAGCTTCGGTGGTGTGTTTAGCCCCGTTACATTTTCGGCGCAGAGTCACTCGACCAGTGAGCTATTACGCACTCTTTCAATGGTGGCTGCTTCTAAGCCAACATCCTGGTTGTCTGTGCAACTCCACATCCTTTCCCACTTAACACACACTTGGGGACCTTAGCTGATGGTCTGGGCTGTTTCCCTTTTGACAATGGATCTTAGCACTCACTGTCTGACTCCCGGCAATAAGTATATGGCATTCGGAGTTTGACTGAGCTTGGTAATCCTTGCGGACCCCGCACCCAATCAGTGCTCTACCTCCACTACTCTTATACCGAGGCTAGCCCTAAAGCTATTTCGGGGAGAACCAGCTATCTCCGAGTTCGATTGGAATTTCTCCGCTACCCCCACCTCATCCCCGCATTTTTCAACATGCGTGGGTTCGGGCCTCCAGTGCGTGTTACCGCACCTTCACCCTGGACAGGGGTAGATCACACGGTTTCGGGTCTACGTCCACATACTAAATCGCCCTATTCAGACTCGCTTTCGCTGCGGCTCCGTCTTCTCGACTTAACCTTGCATGTTAAACGTAACTCGCCGGTTCATTCTACAAAAGGCACGCCATCACCCATAGATAGGGCTCTGACTTTTTGTAAGCACACGGTTTCAGGTTCTATTTCACTCCCCTTCCGGGGTGCTTTTCACCTTTCCCTCACGGTACTGTTTCACTATCGGTCGCCAGGTAGTATTTAGCCTTAGCAGATGGTCCTGCTGGATTCATACGGGGTTTCACGTGCCCCGCACTACTCGGGATCCGTCTCGGAGAGAACACAGTTTAGGTTACAGGGCTTTTACCTCTATCGCGGGCCTTTCCAGACCTCTTCGCCTACCATATTCCTTTGTAACTCCATGTGAGACGTCCCACAACCCCTAAGAGCAAGCTCTTAGGTTTAGGCTGTTCCGCGTTCGCTCGCCGCTACTGACGGAATCACTATTGTTTTCTCTTCCTCAGGGTACTTAGATGTTTCAGTTCCCCTGGTCTGCCTCTACATCTCCTATGTGTTCAGAGATGAGTAACTGCGAATTACCACAGCTGGGTTTCCCCATTCGGACACCCCCGGATCAAAGCTTGCTTACAGCTCCCCGAGGCAGTTTCGTTGTTCGCCACGTCCTTCGTCGGCTCCTGGCGCCTAGGCATCCTCCGTGTGCTCTTATTAGCTTAACCTTGATTTTTCCTAAGAAAAATCTCACTAATAACATTTACTTGTTTGCACAAGTTGCTAAAAGATGTTCTAAAACGCAAATTCGTTTCGGTATCCAGTTTTCAAGGATCAAGTTTAAAGATGAGAGCTTAAACTCTCAAAACTGAGCAACGAGTGAGTAACAGGCCTAAACCTGAGATTGTGGAAGTTTAACTTCCGATTTGAATGTCTTCATTGCAGAAGACGATTCTCCATAGAAAGGAGGTGATCCAGCCGCACCTTCCGATACGGCTACCTTGTTACGACTTCACCCCAATCATCTACCCCACCTTCGGCGGCTGGCTCCCTTGCGGGTTACCCCACCGACTTCGGGTGTTGTAAACTCTCGTGGTGTGACGGGCGGTGTGTACAAGACCCGGGAACGTATTCACCGCGGCATGCTGATCCGCGATTACTAGCAATTCCGACTTCATGCAGGCGAGTTGCAGCCTGCAATCCGAACTGAGACCGGCTTTGATGGGATTGGCTTCACCTCGCGGTTTCGCTTCCCGTTGTACCGGCCATTGTAGTACGTGTGTAGCCCAGGTCATAAGGGGCATGATGATTTGACGTCATCCCCACCTTCCTCCGGTTTGTCACCGGCAGTCACTCTAGAGTGCCCAGCTTAACCTGCTGGCAACTAAAGTTAAGGGTTGCGCTCGTTGCGGGACTTAACCCAACATCTCACGACACGAGCTGACGACAACCATGCACCACCTGTCTCCTCTGTCCCGAAGGCCGCCACTATCTCTAGTGGATTCAGAGGGATGTCAAGACCTGGTAAGGTTCTTCGCGTTGCTTCGAATTAAACCACATACTCCACTGCTTGTGCGGGTCCCCGTCAATTCCTTTGAGTTTCAGTCTTGCGACCGTACTCCCCAGGCGGAGTGCTTACTGTGTTAACTTCGGCACCAAGGGTATCGAAACCCCTAACACCTAGCACTCATCGTTTACGGCGTGGACTACCAGGGTATCTAATCCTGTTTGCTCCCCACGCTTTCGCGCCTCAGCGTCAGTTACAGCCCAGAAAGTCGCCTTCGCCACTGGTGTTCCTCCACATATCTACGCATTTCACCGCTACACGTGGAATTCCACTTTCCTCTTCTGTACTCAAGTCACCCAGTTTCCAGTGCGACCTCAGGTTGAGCCCAAGGTTTAAACACCAGACTTAAATGACCGCCTGCGCGCGCTTTACGCCCAATAATTCCGGACAACGCTTGCCCCCTACGTATTACCGCGGCTGCTGGCACGTAGTTAGCCGGGGCTTTCTTCTCAGGTACCGTCACTCCGATAGCAGTTACTCTACCGGACGTTCTTCCCTGGCAACAGAGCTTTACGATCCGAAAACCTTCATCACTCACGCGGCGTTGCTCCGTCAGACTTTCGTCCATTGCGGAAGATTCCCTACTGCTGCCTCCCGTAGGAGTCTGGGCCGTGTCTCAGTCCCAGTGTGGCCGTTCACCCTCTCAGGTCGGCTACGCATCGTCGCCTTGGTGGGCCGTTACCCCACCAACTAGCTAATGCGCCGCAGGCCCATCCCTCAGTGACAGATTGCTCCGTCTTTCATTCTTCCTTCAGGAGAAAAAAGAAATTATCCGGTATTAGCTACCGTTTCCGGTAGTTATCCCAGTCTAAGGGGCAGGTTGCCTACGTGTTACTCACCCGTCCGCCGCTAAGTTACTTTGAAAGCAAGCTTTCAAAGTAACTCCGCTCGACTTGCATGTATTAGGCACGCCGCCAGCGTTCGTCCTGAGCCAGGATCAAACTCTCCAATTAGTATTGAAAAGAGCGATATGCTCATTTTGAAACATCTGACGAGAAAATTAATTCTCTAATTTTGGAATTTCACTTTCGTGATTTCCTACTCACTCGTTGTTCAGTTTTCAAAGATCAAGTTCTCGTTGGTGCCGTTTAATGTCTCAGCAGCAACTTTTATAATATATCATGTTTTCCGATGAATTGCAACACTTTTTTTTCAAAGTCTTTTGTAATTTCATCCGGATTAACATTCACCAACCGAAAGTTTATATCTCCTCTTTGCGACTGGATTTATAATGTAACATATAACCCACTCTAAAAACAACCCCTAAATTCAAAAAACATAAATAAGTACTTTCGCCTCAGTCCTAATTCTCGTTCCCATCTTCTCATAAAAAACGTGCAGATTCTAATAATCAGAACCTACACGTTAAATAGAGATTGGATGTTAGTTTAGAACTGTATTAATTAGAAATCCACGGATTTCTGCGTTTCTTTGAGCTCTCTGTACGACCACCAGCATTTGAACGTTGAGACTTCACAGCTGTTTTGTTTTTCTTACTGCTGCTTTGACTCGAGGTCTTTGCTTTTGATGCCGTTTCCTTCGTTGCAGTTCCCTTGCTCTTGAGAGAAGCACCAGAAGTAGATTCCTCACTCACTGTTCTAGCAACTTCGGGAGTGTCCTGTACAAACGTTTCAGGATCTTGGATTTCCGGAACCCGATTATGCTGTGAATAATTACCAATACCTGGATACTGCGGATTAGACGGAATACTCGACATTATCGGCCCGCCAAAAGCTCCAAGAGGAGATGCTGGAACTATTCCCTGATTAGGTGTTCCCGCTCCATAAGCAGAGAATGCATTTGGGTTTCCATATGCAGGATAGGTATTATATACGGGCATTTCATATGAATAGGGTTGAACATGCATTCCCCCACACCCACAAGTAGTTGGCCAAGGAAGGTTCGGTGACATCCCATACATCGGGTTCATCCCTGAAACATTAGCCTCCATATTGTTAGGTGCAGCATTTGGATTCCATTGTTCTGGACTCACGTTAGGCGCAGCATTCGGATTCCATTGTTCCGGACTCATATTAGGCCAAGCGTTCGGATTCCATTGTTCCGGACTCATATTAGGCCAAGCGTTCGGATTCCATTGTTCCGGACTCATATTAGGCCAAGCGTTCGGATTCCATTGTTCTGGACTCATGTTAGACGCAGCATTCGGATTCCATTGTTCTGGACTCATGTATTGTTCTGGGCTCACATTAGGCGCAGAATTCGGATTCCATTGTTCTGGACTCACATTAGGTGCAGCATTCGGATTCCATTGTTCTGGACTCACATTAGGTGCAGCATTCGGATTCCATTGTTCTGGACTCATGTTAGGTGAATACATATTTTCTGAAAAGTAGTATGGAGACATGCATTCAGGTCCATATGACGCCGGTTGAACATAACTTGGTGCCCAATTCATGTTCATATTTGGGCTATTTTGATAAGAATCATAGAGATAAGGATTTCCTCCTAGGCCTGGATATCCCATGTTGTCACAAGCATCTGCCTTTTCCTCTTTGCAAGCCACTGGCTTTATCTCAGCTTTTGCTGCCTCATGATGAGCTACAGGCTCTTGATTTGGAACTGTAATCTGAACAAATAGGCTCTGCATTTCAATTTCTTGCACAGGAGCAACTTCCATTTGCATATTCGGCGCAGCATTAGGTGCAGCATTTTGAGTATTAATAGGGGCCATGTTCATCGATGGGTGTGGTGCAGAATTGTACAAAGGCGAGATATTTGGCGATGATTTAGGTGCAGGTTTAGTTTCCGCTTTAGCTTCTGGTTTATTTTCTGCTTTTGCCTCTGGTTTATTTTCTGCTTTTGCTTCCGGTTTAGTTTCTGGTTTGACCTCTGGTTTAGTTTCCGGTTTTGGTGCAGGAACTACCTCAGCTACTGGCTGTTCTTTTGGACCCGTATATTCCTTCCCGCCAACTTGTGTTTTCTCAGAAGCATTAGAAGGCATGTAGCCTGGCTGTACGGGTGAAGCGTTTGATGTCTTTTTAGGAATGTTGACTACTTCCCCTAACATCAGTACATTCGGATTCTTCAGTTGGGGGTTTGCTTCAACCATATCTTTTAAAGGGATTCCCCACGCCTTAGATAATTTCCATAAGGTATCTCCTTGTTTGACTGTATGCTTGTAGTAAACTTCACTGTTATCCGGTACGGATACAGGAGCCGTAGGTATTTTTACTTTTTCACCAAGTGCCAGCACATTCGGATTACTGATCTGTGGATTAGCTTCAATAATTTTTTGTAACGGCACTCCGTACTTTTGCGATAATGCATACAGACTATCGCCTTGTTTGACAATGTGTATTTTCACGTAGCATTAACCTCCTAAAAGTTTTGTGGAGTATTGCTTTCTTACAGCTACACAGCAAAACTGGCTTTGAAAGCAAACACCCTTTGGATGGAACATTGCTCTCTTACAGAGTTATATGCGGTACAGCCGCCTCCTTCGTTACTACATCTTATGCAGCCCATGGGCGAATGACATCCCTGAAATAAAAAAAATCCTTTCATGAGACATGAAAAGATTTACCAGAGACCTCCGGCCATCTTCTTCATATGCATGAAAGGATATCTAATGCCTATTCAATACTCATTACACGACTAGCATGTAAAGAGAAAATTGTATGATTAACTGTTATTCCCAAACCTTGTAGCCATCTTTGTCAACAACATTGCGGAACTCTTCAAGCAATTTCAAAGTGATTGGACCCGCTTGTCCTTCACCAATGATTCGGCCGTCAATTTCACGCGCAGCAATAACTTCAGCAGCAGTACCTGTGAAGAATACCTCGTCCGCTATGTAAACATCATGCATAGTGAATGGTTCTTCTTTTAGCTTAATACCTAATTTCTCACATAACTCGATGATCGCCAGACGTGTGATTCCTTCAAGCGCTCCCAAATAGCATGGAGGAGTAAAGACCACACCATTTTTGATGATGAAAATATTATCTCCAGATCCTTCAGTAACATATCCTTGAGCATTCATCATGATTGCTTCATCGGCTTCTGCCAGATTGGACTGGATTTTCACTAGGATATTGTTGAGATAGTTAAGCGATTTAATCTTCGGATTCAGTGCATCCGGAATATTACGACGTTGGGATACAGAAACAGCACGAAGCCCATTAATGTACGCTTGCTCTGGGTAAATAGCTAATTGTTCAACGATAATGATTACACTGGCTTTAGGGCAACGGCGTGGATCAAGACCCAAGTTACCAGGACCACGGGATACGATCAGTCGAATATAACCGTTACGCATGTCGTTAAGGCGAATCGTTTCAGCCATAGCTTCCAGCATCTCGTCATAAGTGAGCGGAATGTCCAGCATGATCGACTTCGCCGAATCATATAGTCTGTCCAAATGCTCTTTACATTTAAAAATATTACCATTGTAGATACGAATACCTTCAAATATGCCGTCTCCATACAAAAAACCGTGATCAAAAACGGATACCTTTGCATTTTCCTTAGTTACGTGTTGTCCATCCAGATAGATCCATTGTTCAGCCATGAATTTACTGCACCTCCGCTTTCTCTTCCTCATAGGTGTATGTGGGATACGAGCCCAGAATCCGAACCTGACAGCCTAAAGCGCTAATCTCTTCAATCGCTCCTGGCAGCAGGACTGATTCTATCGGTTCCAGCACATCAATATAAAAATAATAAGTACCCAACTTCTTTTTCGTTGGTCGTGATTCAATACGCGATAAATTCAGCTTCCGCCAAGAAAAGGCAGCGAGGACCTGATGCAAAGCACCGGGAAAATCCTCCGGCAGCGTAACTAGGACACTCGTCTTTACACCATTGCTGCTCCGTGGAAGATCAACCTTCTGCGGACCGACAAGGACAAATCGCGTGTAGTTGTTGTTGTGATCTGTAACTTTCCGATCAACAATCTCCAGCCCATGAGTTGCTGCGCCAAGAGCAGTACCAATCGCAGCCCAGCCCTTGTCAGGATTGTTCTTAACGATTTCAACAGCTTCAGAGGTGCTTCCGACCGACTCCAGTTCAGCCCAAGGTGCATGCTTCCGAACAAATTGCATGCATTGTGCCATTGCAACAGGATGCGAAAGGATTTTTTTAATTTTAGTGAAATCCTTATTGCCGTTCGTATCTCTGAATTCCAGCGGGTGGCCGATGAGATTCTGTATCGATGGAAAGATCCATTCAGCCTGCATAGGCAGATCGACCTCATTAATGAGCCAATCAATATGTAGACTAACTGAGCCTTCAATAGTATTCTCAATCGGGATAACGCTGTAATCAGTGGTGCCACCAGCCGTAGAGAGAAAGACATCGGAAATTAGCTTGTGATGCACAATTTTTACAGGCTCGCCGTTAAACAAATGCAGCAGCGCTTCGTGAGATACCGAGCCCTGCGGCAATACCGCTATTGATTTCATAACCGTACTTCTCCTTTTATCATATCCAAAAATGATACGTTTTGCATCTCGTTTCTTTCAAGAAGCTCTGATGTAACACCTGAAGTACAAGGCATCAGCCAGCAAGTCTGAGCAGAGATACCGTGTTCTTGCATCGTATTCATCAGGAAAGCCTCAAGCTCTCGCTTACGAGTCTCATGGCGATCAACTAAACACAGTAGGGTAGGACCGGCACCGCTAAGTGCGATTCCTAAAGCACCATGGTTAGGTGCTTCCGCGAGCAGCTTCTCCATGCCTGGAATAAGCGCTGCACGATAGGGCTGATGCAGACGATCCTGCATCGCTCTACTGATCAGGTCAAGCCGACCTGATGCAAACGAGGCTGTCATTAAAGAGGTTCTGCTGATGTTGTACACAGCATCACTAACTGAGATTTCTGTTGGAAGCACTCCCCGTGCTTTTGTGGTTTCCAGCTCGAATTCTGGAATAACCACGAGAACCTCAAGGTCTTGAGGTGGATCAAGGCGAACGTAATCCGCATGATCACCATCCCACACTGCGGTAATGATGCCACCAAACAAGGAAGCTCCTACATTGTCAGGATGCTTCTCAAGCTGGGTAGCCATATCAAACAGCTTGGCATCATCGAGCGGAGAGCCGATCATCGTATTAGCTGCGACCATGCCCCCAATGATGGCCGAGGCACTGCTGCCGAGTCCACGCGTAAGCGGAATCTCAGAGTACATCGAAATAGATATTTCAGGCACCGTAACGCCAGCCTCTGCAAATACCATTTGAGCGACCTGATAGAGTAAATTACTCTTATCCCGAGCCACTCCCTTCATCTCGTCACCATATAGATGAAAAACTGTCTCCTCTGCTTCCTCCATCTCAATCCAGGCATACAGCGGCAATGCCATGCCAAGAGTATCGAAGCCCGGACCAAGATTGGCAGTACTAGCAGGTACTTTAACCCTTGCTACTCCATAAGTACTCATAACAGGTGCAATCTCCTTACTCATTGTTTAAATATAGAAAGTATAGTCCATCTACAGTGCTAACCTTCCACACGGTAGTGACTCTTGATCCGGTGGATGACTTTCAGTTCATTAAAGTGGCGCAGCACTTTATTCATACTTGCTTTGCTGGCGTTATGGGTAACAATAATAATCTCCGCATCAGGATTATTTGGATTGGCTTGCTGAACTACCGAATCAAGACTCACGTCATACTCGGCAAACACCTGAGTAATCTTGGCCAATACGCCTGCTTTATCATCAACGTGTAAAAGTAGGAAGTTTTTATAAAAGATATCCTCATCACTCTTAAGCTTCTTCTGCTTATAAGGTACTTTTTGCTTCAATCCATTAACACCCAGCTTGAGGTTCTTAATAATGGCTACCAAGTCAGCTACTACCGAAGTTGCCGTTGGCATTGCACCCGCGCCCGCACCATAGAACATCGTCTCTCCTACTGCCTCACCATACACATAAACTGCATTGAAGACACCATTTACAGATGCAAGTGGGTGACTTGCTCGAATCAAGGTCGGTTGAACACTGATACTGAATTCCTCATCCTGACGTTCAGCAATACCTAGCAGCTTGATTTCGTATCCGAGACGCTTTGCAAAGGCAATATCGGCTTTACTCACTTCTGAAATCCCGCTCACACTGACGTCATGTAGCTCCACGTTAGTACGGAAGCCTAGGGTCCCGAGAATCGCCATTTTGCGGGCAGCATCCAGACCTTCAACATCGGAAGTTGGATCAGCCTCTGCATATCCTAAATCCTGCGCTTCTTTTAACACATCATTGTAGGATGCGCCTTCTTGGCTCATTTTGGTTAGTATGTAATTAGTTGTTCCATTCACAATACCTATAATCTTCATGATCTTATCTGAAGAAAAGCCTTCGATAAGCGTCCGAATAATCGGAATACCACCTGCAACGCTAGCCTCATAAAAGACATCACATTGCTTCTCTTGCGCCTTAGCCAGAATCTCCGAACCGTGCAGCGCCATCAAGTCCTTATTCGCAGTTACGACATGTTTACCGCGGTCCAAAGCTTCAAGAATATATTCCTTTGTTCCATCGATACCACCCATCACTTCAACGATTACATCGATCTCAGGGTCACGAATAACATCCCATGGATCTGTTGTTATTTTGGCAGGGTCGACCTCAATATCACGGAGCTTATTGGAATTATTCACCGCTATGCGCTCAATGAGTATTGGAGAGCCTACTTGACTGCTCAAATCCTCCTGATTTCCTTCCACGATACGAACTACACCTGTACCAACTGTTCCCAGACCCAGCAATCCTACTTTAACCGGCTTCATCAGTATCCTCCTAAAAGTTTTACGTATATAATTTCTCTATCCCTGTCCAACGATTAGGGCGCGCTTCACTCCCGGAATATTCTTCAGACTATCAAGCATCTCTCCGAGCTCCTCATTCAAATGTGAGATTTCCACGGAAATCACCACATTCGCTCGTCCTTGTAGCGGAATACTCTGGTGAATCGTCAGCACGTTAGCCCCATGCCCCGCCACAGATCCTAGAACCTTGGAGAGCATCCCCGATTCATGTTCCAAATCCATGGAGATCGTAACAATTCGCTCACGTTCGAGCTGATGGATCAGGTGAATGCCATCCTTGTATTTATAAAAAGCGCTCCGGCTTAATCCTACCTGTTCTACACCCTCATGTACGGTCTTCGCATCCCCGGCCTCAAGCAATTGTTTGACCTGCATAGTCTTAAGTACGGCATCAGGTAATATGTCCTCACGGACCAAATAATAGCGTTCTTTCACGAACGTCCTCACCTCAAAGACTTTTGTGTTTTCTTAGTGGACATTATATCGGAAAAGACTTATAAAATGCAATAACTTTATATGTATACTCTGAGGCCAGGGAGTACGGTGCAGCAAAACCCCCGGATTCCCGGGGGCAGCAGGCAATCGTATGTACACTAACTGTATGGAATCGTCGTCCCGCAATAGTCACAGATTTTATCCTGCCCAGGAAGTACTCTACTCTTAGCACCGCAACTCGGACAAACGATGGATTTCGGCAGTTGGACAGGTGGCTTAGGCCTATTCTCCGGTAATGACTGCCGCCCGGATGATGGCTGGTTCTCTGATGCCGCGGAGGGCTGTGCCCGGTCAGGATGCACAAGATTGGGCGGTTGTTTATCTAAGAGCTTAACACGTCCTTCATAATAGACAAGATCAGAAGCAAGTAACCCCCATCTCACCAAATACCGTAGGTCTCTACGTACATCATCTTCACTTTGTTTCGTGATATCAGCTAAATTACCAATATGTCTAACATCATCCACTATGATCAGCATGAGATACTTCTTGCACAGAAAATCAAAGTTTTCTGTTGCGAAGGTAGCCCTCCCTGCAAAGCTGTCCGCCGGAATTATAAAGATCAAGTAGAGGACCACCAGAATGATCAATAAAGTGAACCACTTAAAATCCCCTTTGTAGGTCCCCACGGCGAAGAGGACGGCAAGTTCCATAAAAGCTCCCATACATACATGATAGAGCAATTTGTAGTTAAATGATTTCCGCTCATTCTTATAATGAGTGCTTACAAAACGAAGCATCGCAAGTACAAACCCAAGCGGAGCAAACAAATAGGCAATCGCCATGATGATTCGATCAAACACTGTCCGGTCTCGCTTGTTACGGTAGCGAAGGTTATTCTCAGGCGCACGCACCAGTGCTTGTGCCCGTTTGGAATAAATAAGCTTCGGCGGCAATTTTACAAATGGATTGTCTACACGTCCTTCATAATAAACAATATCTGGAGAAAGTACTCCCTGATCTTTTAAATATTCCAAAACCTCGCGGACGTTCTCTTCACTGAATCCGCGAATATCGGATAGGCTGCCGATATGCCTTATGCCGTCCACAAGAACCAATGCGATATAGTCATTGCAAAGATAGGTGAATCCCTCTCTCCATCCTACGGCCCTAACCGACAATTTGATGGCGGGAATCCTAAACAATGCGTAGATAATCACCAGCCTGATCAAGAGTGCGACATAATCGATTTGACCGAGTAGCTTGCTAATAATGTAATAGATCGCCAATTCTACAAAGGCACCCATACACGCATGATAAAACAGGTTAATATTGCTTGCTTTGCGCTGTCTCTTGGAATGTGTAGATAATAACCGAATGGCAGCCAATATAAAGCCAACCGGAGCAAATACATACGCAAACACAATAGTCGTATAATCAAACGCCGTCCGCTCATATTCGTGCTTATATATCGGTTTGCCTGTTGTTGGTGGCTGCCTTCGTATATCCAATTTACTCATCTTTTATCTCCCCTAGTTAAGTTATATCTACAATGCTCAGGGAGAACCTTGGCATTAACTGTACGATATCATCGTGCCACAGTATTCACAGCTCTTAGACTGACTAGGCTGAACCGTGTTCTGTGCTCCGCAGCCCGGACAACGGATGGACTTAGGTAGCTGAGGTGAGGACTGAGGTTGAGTATGAATCTGCTGACCCGAAGCTTGAGCTCCGAAGCCTGATGTCCTTCCAGAATGAACAAGATTAGGCGCTGCCATGGATGGATCTGGCGTCTGGCGCCCCTCGGAAAGTACGATATCAATATCCAGTAATCCTTTATTCTTGAGATACTGGACATCTCTCCGTACATCGCTTTCGCTTTGGCCTATCCGTTCAGATATACTGCCGACATATCGGATATTTTTATTTTGAATCAGCTCTATATAAGAAGTGTTAAGCTTAGAAAGTGTATATTTAGCTTTTGCTGTCACACTCGCAAGAATAAGTGCCGGAATCAAAAATATGACTGCAAGGAAAATCTGGATCGTTAATAATTCGGAAGTTCCAGTGTTTCCACTCATGGTATCCACAAACATTGCAATAGAGAGTTCAACAAATCCTCCGATAAATACATGCATGATCAGATTTAGATTGGTGGGTCTCCGATGATTTTTATAATGAGTTAGCATCAAACGTAACAATGCAAGAACGAGTCCAATGGGTGTGAATAGATAAGCTGCCGCAAGAATGACGTAATCAAACCCAGTCCGGTCTAATTTAATCAGAGGAACCGCTGCACTCCCCGCTGGGGTCGGTGACGGCTCTTGTATGTTCAATCTGTTCATGTAATTATTTCCTCCTATTTAAGTGCCGCTAATTCCCGATTTCGCCGCTCTAGTGTAGCTTTAATACTGTCGGCCATTTCGTTGATTTCAGCTTGCCAGTTCTCATGTGGCTCATTTGTCATGAGCAGAAGCTTCACATGATCATGCAACAGGGAGATCTGCTGATGCATGATATCCTCAGTAGCATATAAAGATGGATCTGATACAGGATCACTGAACTTGAATTGATCTCGTAACTTATTGAGCACTTTTACAAGCTGTTCAGTTTCAGGATTCTTCCAGCTGCTTGCCAGCGTACTGATCTCGTTTATTTCACTCTGATGCTGCCGAAAAGCTTGCAAGGACCTCTGCATTTGCTGTTCTTCTGTTCCGGCATTCCATCCATAAATCCCGATCACAGCCAGTGTGATTCCACCAATCAAAAGAATCAGCAATTGAACGGCAGCATACCACAGAGGGGATAACTCCATTAGCCAATCGAAGACAATAGCCGATGCGAATACTCCAACCGCATAAATCCCCGTGATGAATGCACCGCTGAGAAGAACCGGTGAGGTCCGCTGCACACTACCTGCAGTACGGAGCCAAAAAATACAATAGCCATACACCACACTCTCCGCCAGCAGAACAGCGACTAGCGAAATCACGAATCGAAATAGTGATTCAGAGAAGCCTAACCCTATAAAGGAGAACACCGTTAGTATTATAGCAGCCACATAAATAATGGTGATGATACGAATATAGCTTTTGCCCTTGTTCATAACGTCCTCCTTCAGCCTGCTTTTGTTCCACACTCTGCACAAAATTTCTGTCCAGGCTTCAGCTCATGCCCACAACCTCCGCATTTAATAACCAAGCTATCTCCACAGTGAGGACAGAATTTCACCCCTGGTGATACCATTTCTCCACATTTACCACAGGCTTTAGGCATTTCTTTTCCACAAGAGACACAGGAAGATGCACCCTCAGGATTATCTGCTCCACAGGTTGGACAAGCACGATAAGGATTGCCACAACCAGGACAGAACTTGGCTCCTGCTTTCAATTCATGTCCACATTCCAAACAATTGATCTTGTTTCCGGACGATGCGCTTTGCTGAATGCTCTCCAGAGCATGCCCACAGCCACTACAGAACCTTCCCTCAACAGAATTCATAACCCCACACTTCGAACAGGAGCGCTCTTGGCGCACAACTGTAGTCCCTGAATCAAAACTCATCCCTCGGGTCATACGATTCACCATATCCATAGCCGGTCCAGCGAATCCCATACCAAGTCCAAGCCCCATCCCGGTGTTCATCATGCCTACTCCAAGATTACCAGGATTACCTGCTGCTTTTTCCATCGTGTTAAAGCCACGCTCCTGCTGATAGTTGAAGCCGATAATATCCATTTCTGCTTTTTTAGCTAAAGCTTCCTTTAATCGAATCGTTGCCGGATCATCATCAGGAATATTAATGGAATCAATATAGAAATTATTCAGCTCAAGTCCATTATCCAGAAAAGTTGATGCTAGCCGCCCCTGGATATGCTTTGAGATCTCTGCAACATAGGCATTAATCTCCAGTATACTGATTTGCTTATGTACAAGGTAGGATGAGATCAGTTCATTTATATTTGACATAAGCAAGCCGCGGAAATAATTCACGAGCGTATCGTGATCAAACTGAGGAAGCGTTCCAACAAGCTGCAACAAAAATTTGCGCGGATTATCAACCTTTACACCAAACTGTCCGAAGGAACGAACAGAAATCATAATTTTGTATTTAGGATCCTGGAGTTGTAAAGGTGCGCTGGTTCCCCATTTAACATTCATCGAATTGGTCTTGTTCACATACCATACTTCTGCTGTGAACGGCGACTTCCCACCGAAAGGAAGATTGACGATATTAGATAAAATAGGAATATTGGCGGTGCTCAGGGTGTGCCGCCCTGCCGTAAAGGAATCAAGCGCTTGTCCGCCCTTGAATAGGATCGCTTCCTGAGATTCATTAACGATTAGCTGCGTCCATGTCCCTAGCTCTTGGTTAGGATATTTCCATGCGAAAATCCCCGGAGGACCGTCGTACTTCACCACTTCTATAATTGCCATCTGCTATTCCCTCTTTCATCATCTATGATATATGAATAACGTATGCGTTCCCGGATGGGAAATTGTGTATTTCGATATTAATTGTATACGATATATATCGTGATTTGGGTTCTTTTCACGAAAAAAATATACTCGATATGGAAACAAGTATAAACGACTTTGCCGTCCTTATAAGGACGGTAAGCGTTTAAGCGAGAAATATAAAACACATAGTATGGTGTGAAACTTATACTTTCTTATATTTAAAAAAAAGCGCGGCTTGTGTCTTCCTCTACAGGAGAACACAAGTCGCGCTTTGTAATCAGCTAAATATTAATAGTAGCTGCTATTCTCTACGAACTCGAATTCGAACTCACCAATACGGACAATAGTTCCCTCTACAGCTCCACGTTTACGAAGCTCTGCATCTACACCCATATGCCGCAATGTCCGGGCGAGCTTTAGAATCGCATCATGTGTGCTAAGCTGCATACGTTTCAACATTTTCTCGATACGAGGGCTGTTGACCACATATGTTTCATTATCACGTGTAATGGTGAACGAGTTATTATCTTCCGCTTCTAGCTTATAAACCTTACGTTCAGTTGTTCCTGATACTTCTTCAACTACCGGTGCCACCGGAATACTATCAAGAATATCCGTTGCACGATATAACAGTTCCTGAACACCCTGACGGGTAAGCGAGGAGATTGGCATAACCTCAAGATCCGGACGCAGCTCAGCTACGCGTTCTCGGAAAGCGATGAGATTCTCCTCTGACTCTGGCATATCCATTTTATTCGCGGCCACGATTTGAGGACGATCAATTAGAGCCGCATTATATTGCTTCAGCTCGTCATTAATGAGAACCCAATCCTCGAAGGGATCACGCCCCTCTGAACCAGACATATCCACTACGTGAATAATGATCCGTGTACGTTCAACGTGACGCAGGAATTCATGACCAAGCCCTATGCCTTCACTAGCTCCCTCAATTAATCCTGGCAGATCCGCCATTACAAAGCTTCGTCCATCCCCAACATCTACTACACCTAAGTTCGGTGTAATCGTAGTGAAATGGTATGCACCAATCTTTGGTTGAGCTGCGGATACGACCGACAGTAGCGTAGATTTGCCCACACTCGGGAAGCCTACAAGTCCCACATCAGCCATAACCTTAAGTTCCATAACAATATACCGCTCTTGACCTTCTTCGCCGTTCTCTGCTAGCTCTGGAGCCTTATTAGCTGCTGTTGCAAAACGAGCATTCCCACGACCCCCACGACCCCCACGGGCAACAACAACTTGCTGACCATGACGAGTCAAATCGGCGATGATCTCTTGAGTATCATCGTCAATTAACATGGTTCCAGGTGGAATCCGCACGATCATATGATCAGCGTTCGCCCCATGCTGACTTCTGTTACGTCCTTTAATCCCTTTGTCCGCTTTAAAATGGCGTTGATAACGGAAATCCATCAGCGTACGCAAGCCCTCATCTACGCGGAAGATAACGTCGCCACCACGGCCACCGTCACCACCTGCTGGACCACCATCCGGTACATACTTTTCCCGGCGAAACGCAACGATACCATCCCCGCCGTCTCCGCCCTTAACATAAATCTTAGCTTTATCTACGAACATTAATGTTCACCTTCCTCACATTTCAAGCGGCAAACGCAGCTCTACATAAGCCTTGCTGGGCTTAAACTGCTCCGCTTTCATGATTTTCCCTTGTACTATATTATAAATTTGCCCTTTGAGCTGCTCGGGATTGCCATGCTCTCCCTCACCTTCGAAGGAGATAAGAATGTCTCCTCCATCCTGAATAAAGCCAAGACGCAGCTTGCGCGTTTCACCCTGAGGAGCCAGTCCGTTATATTGATAAGCTCGTACGGTCTGCATGATCACTGAAGTCAGCTCATCTCCTGCTTCCCGGTTTAGCTTCTCCTCCAGTTGCAATCCTTCCTCCACTTGAACTTCCAGTTCCAGACTAGTCCGGTAAGTTCGGAAAGATTGGATATAGAAGACCAATGAAGGAATGCCCAGCTTAGCGATACGACTATCAAGCGCTATGCGTTCCTTTATTCTTTCCACACACTCCACGGATTTATCAGGCTTTCCAAGCTGAATATATCCGTAAAGAATCTGCAAATCATTCATCCAATCATGACGATGATGATTCAGTGTCCGAATCGCCGCCTGTTGCAGAGTGTTCTCTTGTATACGGAGTTCCCGTTCCCAATGACGCTGATTCCAAATCAAATTGAAAGCAACCGTTGCTGCTACCCAAATTCCAAGCAACAGACACGTCAAAAGGGAGGTATGCCAATACACGAGTCCTAAAGGAAGCATTACGGATAACATGACTGCCCAGATTGCACTTTTCCAGGATTTCATTCTTTCTCCCCGTCCCTCAGTTCGCAAAATTCATGACTTCGTTTAGATTATTACCCTCATCAATTACCATTTCCTAGTATAACACAGCAGTTCCCTGTAGTTCACCAGAGATAACCGTGAGATTTCACATATGTCTAAGGATGTTTATGTTTTCTTAAAACTCTGAAGGTATACATTTCTAAAGTGCTCAAAGAGGTATCCACAAACGCTTCTGAATATTCTACAAAAAAGCCTCCGGCACTCATGCCGGAGGCTTCTACATGCAAATATGGTTCCGTAAGCTTACGCTTCCAGTGCCGCTGCTACCGGAGCGACATCAACTGGGTATACGCTCACTTTTTTGCGATCGCGGCCCCAACGTTCGAACTTCACTACGCCATCCACCAATGCGAACAACGTATCATCTTTACCGATGCCTACGTTAGTGCCTGGATGAATTTTTGTTCCGCGTTGACGAACCAAGATGTTACCGCCGGTTACTGCTTGACCGTCAGCACGTTTCACGCCAAGACGTTTGGAATGGGAATCCCGTCCGTTTTTTGTGGAACCTACACCTTTTTTCGATGCGAACAATTGAAGATTCAATTTCAACATGTTGTCAACCTCCTTCTTTAAATATTTACTTGCTCTATTTGAAGATACTTTCCGTATGATTCTGCGATATCATTTAGCATCACGACCATGGATTCAAGCAGCAATTGCACCTTCGCGGAAGTATCGAAATCATCAATGGAACCTAATGTTCCACTTAGGAATCCGTTCTTCATGGATGTATCCATGGAGATTCCGGTCAAAGTCTCAATCGAATTGACGGTTCCAACCGTTACGGCCGAAACACCGGCACATACGATATCTTCGCCACGCTTTGCATAACCCGCGTGCCCTTTTACCTCAAAGCCAACGATAGTTCCTAGATCCGAAGATCGTGTAATCCGTACGTTAATCATTCACGCACCTTCTTACGCTTGAATCTTCTCGATAGTTACTTTCGTGTACGGTTGACGATGGCCTTGTTTCTTGTGGTAGTTCTTCTTAGGTTTGTATTTGTAAACTACAACCTTAGCGCCTTTACCATGTTTCTCGACTTTAGCTGTTACAGACGCGCCGCTTACGAGCGGAGTTCCTGCAGTCAGACCACCTTCGTTAGAAACAGCCAATACACGGTCAAAAGTTACACTTGCGCCGTCTTCAGCTTCCAACTTCTCAATGAACAAAACATCGCCCTCTTGGACTTTGTATTGTTTACCGCCAGTTTCGATAATTGCATACATTTTACTTGCACCTCCTCATGTCTCAGACTCGCCTAGTCTAGGTGGCAGATTCCCGTGGGAACTGCACTTATGTACCCGATCGGAGCGGTTACAGCATGTGCAGGACCGAATCAATCAAACACATACTTGAAGATATTATCATACTTATCGCCCATCGTCAACTCATTCCATCCATTCTCCAACTTTCCCAGTCCCTCCGCAGCACTGACAAAGGATAGGTGCGAAGCTGGCTGAATCATGTCTTGCCTTCTTCCGGGTCATCTCGAGGAGTCCAAGTCTTGTCCAACCGAGAATATGGGTTTTGGTTCGATCCTTGCAGATCACTTTCTCCAGCCGCTCGGTAACCATTTTACGGTGTATCTCTTCTTCCATATCAATAAAATCAACAATAATAATTCCGCCCGTATCTCGCAAACGGATCAGACGACCAATCTCCTCTGCTGCAAGCAAATTAGTATTCGTCACCGTCTCTTCAAGGGATGCTCCTCCAATGTATTGCGCGGTGTTCACGTCAATAACGGTGAGCGCCTCCGTCTCATCCCAGATCATTGTCGCTCCGCCCTCCAGCGTGATCTTGCGACTGAAGCTCTTGTGCAGCTGTTCCTGAACCCCATAAGCTGTAAAAATGGACTCCGGTCCATTATATAAACTCACAGGCTTGTACCCATCAGGTGCCATGTCATCCAGAAATGCCTTGGCTTCTTTAACTGCAACTGGAGAATCTATAATCAACTGATCACGCTGTGGATTAAAAGCATCTCTTATAAAGCGCTGAACAATACTAAGATCACGATGAAGTAGAGCTGGGGCTTCTGCAGTTTGTGCCCGACGTGTAATGTTATCCCATTGCGCACGTAAAAATGAAAGATCACCCTCCACTGCTTCATGCGGCTCATCCTGAGAGACGGTCCGCATAATAACCCCCTCTTCTTTCATTCGCAGACGTTCACCAATTCCTTTGAGCCGGCTACGTTCTGCATCGCGACTTATTTTTTTGGATACCCCAACATAATCGGCAAAAGGCATGTACACCATCCAACGACCGGGCAATGTATAATGGGTCGTTACACGCGCACCTTTGCCGCCACTAGGCTCTTTTCTTACTTGTACAACAATATCCTGACCCGGCTGCAAAAGCGTCTCGATAGAAGGCTTCACATCCGGCTGTCTATCCAAATGAGGGTGCAATACATCATCAACATATAAAAAAGCATTCTTCTTCTGTCCAATGTCAACAAAAGCAGCCTGCATACCTGGAAGTACGTTAATCACACGGCCTTTATAATAACTTCCGACCAGCCCTTGTTGCTGATCGCGTTCAGCCGCGTACTCCACAAGCCTTCCGTTCTCCAGAAGAGCCATTCGGGTAATGTGCTGCGTGCAGTGAACGATCATCTGTTTCATGGCTTCACCTCTGGTTTCGTTCATTCATTCATCCCTTCTCACGCTCTGCATAAATACACTACATTCCGAAGTAGGTAGATATTAAGCGCTGTTCCGGCACAACAGCAACAACATTTCCTTCGCCGTTTAATACATAGATAAAATGATATTGATTACGTTTAAATAGACGCAATATAGCATCTAAAGGTTTCGCAGATAAGGCAACAATTGGACGAGCCACACTTCCTGTCCGCAAATGATACTCATAAACCGCCTCCCTATTCATCAAAAATGCAACAAATCGGTACGGTAAATTCCGATGATCCGTGAGATTTGAATACAATAAAAAAGCACCGATCATAACCATGTTCAGCCTCAAGCCTCCACCTGCTCCAAGAGGCAATAGCGCATAAACAATCACAAAAATGCTTGCAGCAACGCTCACTCGTCCGCTCCATAGCAAAGTATAGTAATAAGGAAGAAATAAACTAACTGTAGCCTGAAGTACTTTGCCTCCGTCAAGTGGCAGAACAGGCAAAAGATTAAAGAGCGCAATGATGGCATTAGCATTTATAAAATAGACTAAAAATTCCTGATTACCATAACCTGCTTGCTGAAGCCCAAGAGCCATAACAATCATGATGCCATTTTGCAGCGGACCGGCAAGTGCAATACCAATCTCACGACTAGCGGTGAGCCGCCCATGATCCTCAATAACCGCAACTCCGCCAAACGGAAGAAGCTGAACCGATTTGACTGTAACACCAACTAAAAGGGCAGCCACCACATGTCCCATTTCATGAATGAGGACGATCGTAAATAAAGTTAGCAACTCCAGAAATTGTCCTGTGAGTACAGAGAACAACATAATGATTACGAACAATGGATGTAGTGACAGATCGATCCCTAAGATCCTAATCAAACGATACCACTTCTGTAGGATCAATATAAGTCTTGTCTTTCATCACTGCAAAGAATAGCGTTGGAGCTGAGGAGCCCTCTTTCTCCAGCATCCACCCGAGTTCATCTCCACTCTGAATCCAGTCATCAATCTCCAGCTTAGTGCCATTTAAATGTCCGTATTCTGCTGTGATTCCTCCAGAATGTTGAACTGCAATTCGAATGCCACCGTCCAATTCTTTGGAAATGGAAAGAACACGTCCCATGTCTATACTCTTCACCGTCACATTTGAGGTTGAATCGATTTGAGGCATAATTTCTACACCTTTTAGCGTGGAAGCAAAGGGCTCCACAATGCTTCCAGCTACCGGAGCACTAAGCTCATGTTGAGCTGCTGCCTTTTGAGCAGGTTCGTCTTTGTCACCAAATATCGGTATGAACGCCGGTGCACCATTAAAATTCTCCTCATACCAGACCCGCACTGCTGTGAAATCCATGTCATTACTCAAGGCATCACTAATAAAGGCTTGGACTTTATAGGACCATGGCTGGTGAACTGTAAAAACTCCCCACACCGCTCCAAACACAAGCACACTGGCTATAACCCGTCGAATAAAACCGGAAGAAAATTTAGAACCTCCTCCTCCTGGTTCCTCCCAGCCACCCCGTCTCTCTTTCCACATCACTTCCGGATCAGGCTCTATAGATGATTGCTCCTCATTTTTCTTAAACCCCGTACCCCACTCCTTGAAGCTCGTACTCTTTTCGGGCATAACGAATAACGGAGGCACCTCTGCTGTTTCTATATTCGGGATTTCCTCCAGCAAACTACGAATACGCTCCTTGCGGCGATTTTTGATATCTGATTTGAGATCCATGTTTATCCCTCCGGACGGGCTTGTTTTACTTCCATTTTATGAAGCACGGAAGTCTCTTTAGAACAAGCCCACCCAAGGTGGAGCACTTAAATACCACTAAATAAATAAATCCCACCCATAGATTTCTCTAGTGGTGGGACCGTTAATGCTTCTATAGTAAGATTGCTTGGTGCAGAATTAAGCCATACCGAAAAATTTCTTGAACTTCTTAAATGCTCCCGGTTTCCGATCAAGCTGCATTAGCGGCACAGCATCACCTAAAATTCTACGAGCAATATTGCGGTAGGCAATAGCTGCTGACGAATCGGGATTCATAACTGTAGGCTCTCCACTATTTGCGGCCTTAATGACCAGTTCATCATCCGGAACAATTCCGATAAGATCAATATTCAACACCTGTAAAATATCCTCAATATCAAGCATATCCCCAGACTTCACAAGACCTGGGCGAATACGATTTACCACCAGCTTTGGCGATTCCACATGTGACTGCTCAAGCAGTCCGATAATACGATCCGCATCCCGCACAGCAGCATGCTCTGGTGTGGTAACCACGATCGCTTTATCCGCACCGGCAATCGCATTGCGGAAGCCATGTTCAATCCCTGCTGGACAATCAATCAAAATATATTCATATTCCTTCTTCAGTTCGAGAATAATATCTTTTACTTGTTCAGGAGTGACGGACGTTTTATCCTTCGTTTGAGCTGCGGGCAACATATACAACTCATCAAAGCGTTTGTCTTTAACGAGTGCTTGATTTAGGCGACAACGACCCTCCGCTACATCCACAAGATCATAAATAATACGATTCTCAAGCCCCATTACTACATCCAGATTACGCAGTCCAATGTCGGTATCGACGAGACATACTTTTTTACCCTGCAGTGCAAGTGCGGTTCCAATATTGGCTGTTGTGGTTGTTTTGCCAACTCCGCCTTTGCCCGAGGTTACGACTATCGCTTCTCCCATGGAGGCTACACCCCTTTAAACACATTTAAATCCTGACGTACTTTGACTAAATTATGAATTTTATCGATTTGCATAGCTCCGTTCGTTAAATATGCAAACTCCATACTGCTTTCTCGGGTTTCCCACTCATCGGGAGGACGACTGATAATATCAGCAATTCGCAGTTGTGTCGGAGACATTAATGAAGCAGCGATAATCGCCTCTTCATTTCCATCTACTCCAGCATGCGCCATACCTCTAAGTGATCCTAGAATATAGATATCGCCTGAACAGGTAATAGTTCCTCCTGGGTTCACATCCCCCAGATATAAAAGATTTCCATCATGGTGCAGCACCTGACCGGAACGAAGAATCCCGCTCATAAGAAACAACGCGTCATTATCCTCACTGCCGGGCACTGGAAGCGCCTCTATGGAACGAATCAGTAGATTTCCCTGTCCCTTCAGAATCTCCAGCACAGCTTCCTTATCTTCCTCAGTTACGGGACGATTGCCCAGCTTAATATCTACATGGACAATCGGTCCAGTCAAAATATTTTGATGGCTGTGCTCCAGCTTATAGCGAAGCTCGCTCAGAAGATCTTCGAAGGGACACTTGTCGTCTAGCAGGAATATCAGGCCATCCTTGATGCCCTTAATCCTTACATGCTTGGATTTTACTGTCATATGCCTGGCCCCCTATCCTCATTCATTCGTGCCGGGCCCCTTAAATTCCTGCTTTATTAAGAAAGAAAATAGAAGCTTCTTTATGCCGCTTCTTCCGTACTCTTCTCTTTCTTGATCAGCTCAAGCTGGCGTCGTAACGGTATGTAGAGGATCAGAGCAATAGCAAAATGAAAGAGCATCGTTGGTAGCATATGATTCAAAATAGCCCAGCTATAAGGCTCCTGATTGAGATTGAATACACTATAAATACCAAATAACACACTATCCTCTAGCAAGCTTCCGAGCAGAATCACAGTCATCATAAGAGGCAGTGGAGCACGCGGAATCTGAAACAGAAGGCCGATTAAATAAGCCGACAGACCCATCGCAAAAGAATGTGCTCCTAGAATTCTGCCATAAAAAACGACATCATGTAATAGTCCGAAAGTTAGGCCCAGTATAAGCGCTGTATGACGATGATGATATACAGCCACGAACAATAGCACAACGAACACAAGATTCGGAATAATTCGCATCTGCCATACATCTGGAATCAGCCAAGGCAGAATGGTTCCCTCCAGAATGAACAAGAGGAACAGTAACAGAACAAGAACAGATCTGCGCATATTCACTATTCAGCACGCTCCTCCGTAAAAACAACAATCAGCTGCTTCCAGTCTTGAAATTCTGCTGAAGGCTTAATCACTGCTGTGGAGGTTAATCCAAATTCACCAACCTCAACGCTTTCAACTGTACCGATGGTCAATCCTCGCGGATACAATCCCCCAATACCAGAAGAAACGATAACATCCTTCGGCGCAATAGGATCACCTGGCGGGATCTTGTTCATCAATAACTTGTTTGTCTTCGGATCATAGCTTTCAATCATACCAAAGGTTTTGCCCTCTTTGTTAATAGCGGTTGCCGCAATTGGCGGCTGAGAATTAGGGTCATTCGTATCCATCATGGTCATCAGCTTCACCGTAGAGGTGAAATTGCTGACTTGACTAATAACACCAACCAAACCATCCACCGAAATCACAGACATATTTGGTCGAACGCCATCTTTAGCGCCTAAATCGATTACAATCGTACTATTGCTTGGTTCTGTTGTCTGACTAACCACCTGCGCAATATGGTATTGATATTTATACAATTCCTCCTGAGCTTTCGTGAACTTCAACTGTTCCTTTAACTGCTCATTTTCTACCTGAATGAAATTGTATTGCGCTTTATCACGTGCATATTGGGCGGCTAGAATCTTCAGCTGCTCATTTTCCTTAGAAAGATCTTTCAGATTTCCGATATCTTCAAACAAGCCCGCTACATATCCAGCGGGCTTGTAGAACATTTTTTGCACGAAACCAGTAGTATCTCTAAGAAAGTTCTCCGGCCAGGACAAGGAACTCCTTGATGCCAAGCTGAAGCCCATCACCACAATGAACAGCACCAGTGTAATCAACAGAATAAACAGACGTTTATTGCTTAAGAGTTTAAACAGTTTCAACACCCTCTAACAACAGTATTTCTCCCATAACAGGGGTTGACGTACACAAGTGGCAATACATAGGCTTATCTCTTAGAGCGAAGACTGGAACTGCTGCGACTCTTGAACAAATGGATATTATCAAGCGCCTTTCCTGTTCCAATCGCTACACAATCCAGAGGGTTCTCAGCGACAATAACTGGCATTCCAGTTTCACGCGCAAGCAGTTTATCCAAGTTACGAAGCAAGGCGCCTCCACCTGTCAAGACAATCCCGCGATCCATAATATCTGCTGCGAGCTCCGGTGGACATTTTTCCAAAGTTACTTTAACAGCTTCAATAATAGAACTCACTGTATCGGACAATGCTTCACAGATCTCATCAGAAGTAATTGTAAGCGTCTTTGGCAGGCCTGTAACGAGATCGCGTCCGCGAATTTCCATAGTCTCAGCTTTCTCAAGTGGCAAGGCAGAACCTACATCCATTTTAAGCTGTTCCGAAGTACGTTCACCAATCATCAGATTGTACTGACGTTTGATGTACTGAATGATGGACTCATCCGCTTCATCACCCGCAACACGTACGGAACGACTAGTAACAATACCGCCGAGTGAAATTACAGCAACTTCAGTAGTACCTCCGCCGATATCAACAACCATACTTCCTGTTGGCTCCCATACCGGTAGATCTGCACCAATCGCTGCAGCAAAAGGTTCCTCGATAATGTAAGCTTCGCGAGCACCAGCTTGTCTAGTAGCATCTTCTACGGCACGTTGCTCTACAGCAGTAATGCCGGATGGTACGCAGACCATTACATTAGGGTGACGTTGGAACATAGAACGTTGTTTCTGTGCTTGACGAATAAAATATTTTATCATCGTAGCCGTTGTGTCAAAATCAGCGATAACGCCATCCTTCATCGGACGGATCGCACGAATGTTTCCCGGTGTACGACCGATCATCTTTTTAGCGGATTCACCCACGGCTTCAATCGTCTTAGTGTCAGTGTTAATGGCTACAACGGAAGGCTCTCTTACAACGATCCCCTTACCGCGTACATAGACAAGCGTATTCGCTGTCCCCAAGTCAATTCCTAAATCTTTCGTAAAACTACCCAACATGCTAATTCTCCTTTTCCTAAGTAAATCTTCACATTTATATTACATGTGTCCTTTTTCTTTCAAGCTTACAAAGCTGCTATCACCGATAATTAGATGATCTAACACGTCAATCCCGACAATCTCGCCTGCCTGAAGCAGTCTTGAGGTCAAGGAGATATCCTCCGGACTAGGCGTTGGATCACCACTAGGATGATTATGTGCGCATATGATAGAGGCACTACTACATTTTATAGCTGCTCGGAATACCTCACGAGGATGAACAATCGAAGCATTAAGACTGCCCATAGACAACGTTTCTTGTCCTATCACATGATTCTTCGTATTCAGAAACAAGCAGACAAAATGCTCCTTCTGCAGATAACGCAATTGCTCAGTCAGTATCTCCGCAGCGTCCTCAGGACAACGGATAATGACCGGCATGTTAAACCTGGAGTTCGCAAGGCGCCTTCCAAGTTCGATGCCTGCTTTTAGTTGCACGGCCTTGGCAGGGCCGATACCTTTGATTTCGGTCAGTTCTTCGATGCTAAGGTCAACTAGCCCACGCAGGCCACCGATTTTCCCCAGCATCTGCTGTGCAATATGAATAGCCGATTCACGGCGTGTTCCCGTACGCAGCAGAATGGCTAACAACTCCGCTTGACTTAATGATTCCGCCCCATAATGCATCATGCGCTCTCTTGGTCGTTCTTCATGGGGGAGGTCCCGCAGCATTACTGATTGCGACTCCATCCCTATCCCTCTTTCCCAAGCTTCCTACCGGTTCAATACAGTTATACCGAACTCGGACAGCATTTCGCCAAGAAGCGACAGCGGCAATCCGACAACATTGAAATAACAGCCTTCAATTCGTTCCACCAAGGTGGAGCCAAGCCCTTGTATCGCATAAGAGCCAGCCTTATCAGCGGGCTCTCCCGTAGCTATATAAGCAATAATTTCATTCTCCGTCATTGCTCTCATCGTTACGGAAGTAACACGGTGCTCCACTATAGTCTTTCCATGCGGAAGTCCAATACAGGCTACACCCGTGTATACCTTATGATTCCGGCCCTGAAGTCTGGTAAGCATCGATTTACTGTCCAGCTCGTCCACCGGTTTGCCTAGCACAGTGTTATCTAGTACAACAATCGTATCACTACCAATAATTACTGCGTTACGCTCTCCTGCTGCAGCCACTACAGCCTCTGCTTTTCGCAGAGCCAAACTGCGCACGATTTGCTCCGGCGTAAAGTCCGGTGGTGTGCTTTCATCAGCTTCGCTGGTAATGACCTCAAAAGGCAAGCCCAGTAAAGACAAAAGCTCTCGTCGACGCGGTGAACCTGAGGCTAAAATAATGTGTTGTGAGTTGTCCACGTTGTAAACGTCCCTTCTTGATCAGTAACGAGAGTTACAGTCTTCGGTACAGCCATACAGCTGTAATAATACCGACGAGACTTAGCATGCACAATTTCAAATGAATAGTGATGTCATAGGTTATGATGTCCAAATCGGCTCGCGGAGACCACTTAAGCACAGTCGATGTTGTTAGAAAAGAAAGAGCCTTTACCGGCTGCAGTAGCTTGGCGATCCAGGCTCCAGCCAGCCAGCCTAGAATTAGAAATAACAGCAGTGTTCCTACATTTTTCTTCTTCATCTCAGTCTTCCCTCGCCATTTTTTGACACCCTAATTATTATACGGTGAAATTGTGATCAATACAAACGTAAAATCCCTTACGGTAATGTTTACCACCATTTGCACTAAAAGTTGCGGAGCGATACCATCCTCCGTATCAATTATAGTTTAAGTTATATAGGGATAATTTCCTCTTTCGCGCCAAAACAGCAAGCCCCCACATCTGGAGGCTTGCTGTCTTTAATGTCAACAATCTATCAGTTAATTCATTGCAGTTAGCAGCTGTTTCTGGCTAGTCAAAAAGCTCAGCATCGATTCTTGCACTTCCCAAAGTAGGCCCTGAGCCTTGTTCTTGTTATATTCACTCCAGGCTGATATCCCTTGGCTCATTGATTTCTCTAACGCTGCGCAAATGCTTTTGGCTTCAGGAGATACGCCTTGTTCCAGCACTTTTACAGCTTCACTCCATTGCAGATGGAGATCACTCATAGCGGGGGTATTTGCTGTCGTACTAGTTTGGCCAGCGCTAAGTAAAGAAGCAGATTGACTGCTTAGTTCACTGAGCAGTTGCCCACTCACGGAGAAATAGTTCTTCACTTCCTCTGCATTACCGGTATAGACAAGCTGTTCAGCCCCGGGAAGTGCCACCTCTCTCACATACAGCTCAATACCCTGATTCTTTAGTCCGCTGCTAAGTAGCTTGGCCTGTTCACGGTCGGATGACATTCCAGCATACACACGATTGCCGTCGGCAGGATCCATACCCGCGGCCAAACCTGCAGTTAACAGCTCCTGACGAGCCTCTTCAGCGCCTGCAGGTGTACTGAATACTCCGTACTGCAGCAGATAATAGCTTTGCGCAGCTACTTGAACTGGGATGGTGTTCTTCCCTGCATTTTCAGTACCCGTCACTGGTAATCCTGATGTACCTACACCTGCCGGATCTTTAGCTCCACTGGACTGCACTGAAGTAGCCGCAATGTCTGCTGTCCCATTTCCAGAGCTACTGTCCATATTCCCTCCGTAAAAGAAAGAAAGTGCAGCATAACCAAGCAGTACCCCTGTGCCGATGGCTCCCGTAACAGAAAGAGCTAATTTCCACCAATACGAAGGACGTCGAGTATGATAAGAGCCTCCGTAACTGCCAGAGGATACATTCTCTAATTTATCCCTGCTATCCGAAACCATATCTGACAGAAGATACGATTGCTGTGTATATCTAAAATCCTTATCCTGTTCGTCCCATTCTTCCTGGCGTGGATCTACAGTACCCGAGTAATAGTCATAGGAATCTTCCGGTGGTGCCTCATGCGTGGAACGAAAATCAGGCTCATAAAGCCATGTTTGCTGTGCTGGACCTACCTCTTGACGCAGTCCCTCAGCGTACTCTTCAGCTGTACCCAATCCGCCATTTGACCAGCGCTCCACCACTTTAGGCTTTGGTTTAGGCTCGTCCTTGTTCACGTCAAATCGGAATGTCATTCTTCCGTTATTCAACAGTTACACCTCACCTCATCTAATCTATAAGTAAATATATGATAGACAATAGAGAGATATGCTATTTTTAAGCCATAGGAATTATGAAAGATTATGCAGATTCAGTTTACATTACATGTACCTTTTATATACTATATAAAAAGAGCTAAAAGTGTACACTATACTAGGTAAGCTAGAAATGATGCTTTAGTTCACTACTGATTAGGAGGGCTTCTTCTGAAACAAAAAATTCAAGCAGCTATTGTAGGCTACGGAAATTTAGGAAAAGGTGTACGTAAGGCTATCAACCAAAGTGAAGATATCGAGCTAGTTGCGATCTTTACGCGCAGAGAACCTGGACAACTGGAAGCCGGAGAAGCCGGTGTGAAGTTCGAACATATCTCTGCCGTCGAACAATATAAGGGTAAAGTGGATGTTATGATTCTATGCGGAGGATCGGCTACCGATCTGCCAGAACAAACACCAGCCATTGCCCGGATGTTTAATACCGTGGACAGCTTTGATACTCATGCCAAAATCCCCGAGTTCTACGAGACCGTTGACGCCGCAGCTAAACAAGGTGGAACACTCAGCGTAATTTCTACTGGTTGGGATCCAGGCTTATTCTCAATGAATCGTCTGCTCGCTGAAGCTATTCTTCCACAAGGTAAAGAATACACCTTCTGGGGCAAAGGCGTTAGCCAAGGCCACTCCGATGCGATCCGCAGAGTAGATGGAGTTAAAGCTGGTGTACAATATACCGTTCCTGTACAAGAGATTATTGAGGCCATTCGCGCTGGTGAAACACCAGAGCTTACCACTCGTCAAAAACACCTTAGAGAGTGTTTTGTAGTAGCTGAAGCAGGGGCAGATCAAGAACGCATTCGTGCAGAAATCGTGAATATGCCGAACTATTTTGCAGATTATGATACTACGGTTACTTTCATCACTGAAGAAGAATTGGCAGCTCAGCATAGCGGAATTCCGCACGGCGGGTTTGTTATTCGCAGTGGTGTAACAGGGGAAGGTACGAAGCAGATTGTTGAATTCGGCCTGAAGCTGGAGAGCAATCCAGAATTTACAGCTAGTGTTCTCGTGGCCTATGCCAGAGCCGCTCAGCGTATGAGTCAAGAAGGACAGAGCGGAGCGCGTACAGTATTCGATATTCCACTTGGAATGTTGTCTCCGAAATCTCCAGAAGAATTGCGCCGTAACCTGCTGTAAAATCATACAAAAATGAAAAAAACCGCGTAGGACCTTAAAACGTCCTCACGGTTTTTTTCATATACTGCAGGCAGTGCCTTCTCCGGTGTACCTTTTACACAAGACTAAGAATCTTATTCTTTACATAATTCACTTCGTAATCCTTCAACAATGTACGATGCGCCCGATCAGCAATAATCGTTGCCATCTCAGGATTCTTTAACAACGTTATTACACTAGCAACAACATCAACTGAGGTATTAGCAAGCAAAATATTACGGTTATGCTCACAGTTCAATCGCTCGCATACTATAGAACTAGTAACCACCGGCGTTTTGAGTGCCCATGATTCCAGAATGTTTCTGGAGACTTCACAACCTTCAAGGATCGGCACAAGAACCGCTTTAGCACGACGTATATAATCAGCAGACGGTTTCAAAGGTCCAGTGATAATGACCGATACATCATCCTTTACAAGCGTCAACACATCCGTATGAACCTCATGACCCGTGATGTAACACTTGATATCAGGCACTTGCTCTTTAATCAGAGGGTAGCTTTTCTTAAAGAAGTTTTGAGCAGCCTTAATCCCTTGTCTGGTGTTCATATTCCAGTGCAGAACCATTGAATTTTCTTTTGCAACAGGCTCAGTAAAAGCGTCGTATTCATTCATTTTTATGAAATGAGGAACAACATGAACTTTACGGGCATCCGCAAAGGATAGAGATTTGAATGAAAGGGCATCCCATTCCGAGGTTGCCAAGAGTACACCCGTTTTATTCATTAGTCTCCGCTTATTCCGCCGAACCAAAGCCTCATTTAGTTTATAATAAGGATTACTGCTGCTCGGCTTCCCAATTTCTTTTCCAACGGCAAGCCCGCTCTCAAAACGATACGTATCTGTAATAACACTGGCCTCAGGAAGCAGATTACGAACCATATCAATGCAATTTCCCAACAAGCTATGCGATATAAATACATGTCTGTAATTATTCGATCTACAAAGTTCCATGATGGTACTCTTCATGTCTTTCTCCGCATGACTCCGATTAGTGAAATTCCGTAATATATGTAAGGGACGCAGCATAGATCTCCACGAGGTAATGCACCCGTTAATGTAATGAACCGTTAGTGCAGTTCCATCATTTGTAGACATATCCTTGTGCGTACTGGCATACGTCAGCAAATCAATATCAAATTTCCCTAGCAAAATCTCGAGAATACTCCCTGTTCTCATTTCTCCTTCTAGATCCTCTGCGCTTTGATTCTGTGCTGAAAGGAACAGCATTCTTTCTCGCATGACTCTGGCTCCTTGAATTTTTTATATAAATCCTCTCTACTTATCACTGCAACTTTAGATGCAGTTCAATAGTAACTCATTTCACATAAAATTTTTGTCGATTTATAGGGAAACCTTTAAAATTTTTATATATTTTCATGCTTTATTCGAAAATAATTGCGATAAACCTATATATATCGCTATTTTTTTGAAGATTCAAGCAAAAAAGCTACTTTTCCAGTAATACACGAACATGAATTTTCTATTTCAAAATTTTATACTCGTTAGGTATTCTGAACTATTCCCTATGCAAACAAAAAAGTGTCTTCCTCATCTAATGACGAAAGGAAGACACTTTTATATTTCGTAGCTTCTAACAACGCAGTTCCGACCCTTTTTCTTAGCTTGATACAATGCATTATCACAAAGTTTGTAGAGATTATTTAGTGAAAAACGTTCGCCCGATTCTATCGTAATGACTCCAATACTTAACGTGTAGTGCAGCGGTACACCATGAATCATTGAACCTATAACAGCTGTGCGCATTCCTTCAGCAATAACATCACTACTCTTCTCATCGGCTCTGTGCAGGAGCACTGCGAACTCTTCTCCCCCAAATCTTCCGATCAGATCACCATGACCAAGCTGTTGCTCTATTTTAGACGCCAAATCAGTTAGTACTTGGTCACCTGTATTATGGCCGTAATTATCATTTATGCTCTTAAAGTGATCGACATCCAGCAGTAAAAAAGAATAGGGCAGTTTCTTCATCGCTGAAGCAGCTATTAAAGGCCGAGCACGCAGAACGAACGACCTGCGATTCAAAATACCGGTCAACTCATCATAAGTTGCTACCCGCTCCATTTCTGCAAAGGAATCTTCTCTATAAAGCAGCATAATTCCCGCGGTTCCTAGAAACATATACAAATAAATCCCAAGATAAAAAAACAAATAAAGAAATTGTGCAACTTGTGTATTGATTCCTAATACGGAATACAGCGGTTCTAAGGCTCTCCCGGCCAACGACAAGATGACAAGACAATATAGCAGTCCCATTATTATTTGTAGCGAAGTCTCCATGACCTTCAGACATAGTATATAAGCAGGATAGGCTATAATCAGAACTCCAGCCAGACAAGCGACTGGAATAACGAGAGGATCCTTAGGCATCAACAAATACATAAGCACCACAACGAGAATGGATACTCCGAATAATATAGAATAATATCTCTCCACTTTGCTCCCGAATACTCTGAGAAGCATTAGAAGCGCCAAGCTTTCGAGCGTGCCTCCAGCCAGAGCAAGAAGTGCTATGATCGGTAAACTAAGTGGTGTATCTATAAAATCCTTCAGTAATAAGAGGATCAAGGCTGCTAGTTGCAAATATTTTGCTGTGATAAACAATGAAGAAGTCTGTTCCTGCGGATAACGCAAACGATACACCACGATAAGCAGCACCGTGAACGATTGCCACAAAAAGAGACACACCAGCAGTGTCTGGAGATCCAGATGCATATAAGTGAAGTTCACCTCCCCTAGTATTCCTGACTCTCAGTATACATATCGGTATCTGATGACTCTATTTCTTCCCTCTTGTTTGGCCTGATATAATGCCTTGTCGCTTAGCTTGTACAACTTATTTATCGAAATCTCCTGATCTGGCATGATCGTAATTACACCTATACTAACTGTGTACCCCTGTTGAACCTTATTAGTGGAAGTATTCATTATCGCCTCACGAAGCGCTTCAGCTTTCTGGTCGCAGCTCTGCTCATCTACCCCACAGAGTATGACTGCGAATTCCTCGCCCCCTAGTCTGCCAAACAAATCGCCATTTCCGAGATTATTTTTAATCGTCGATGCGAACTCTTCCAGCACAATGTCACCGGTATCATGACCATAAGTATCGTTGACCTGTTTAAAATAATCCAAATCCAATAGCAAAAATGAGAAGTACTCCTGCGCTCGAAATGCCTTTTCAAGCTTTATCTCCGCTTCCTGAAGAAATGCTCCACGGTTTAGGATCCCCGTCAAATCATCATAACTGGCTATTCTTTTTAGTTTGACGAAGGAATGCTCATTTGAGAGAAGAATATAACCGGCAGCCCCTACGATAAATAATAAATACATCCCCAAATAATACAAATATTGCGTGAGATTTGTTGAGAACACATTCATCTCGGGCTCCCAAATCAATGCAACAAGCGCCCGCATCAGCATAATCGCTGCAAATACATAAAATAATACACCTAATATTTTTTGAAGAGGGGTAGCCTTTTTATTCACAGTTAGATGATAAGCTGGATAAACTATAAATAGTATAGACCAAAGTGAAGTACAAGCGATGCGCAAGTTGGAATGATTAAAAAATAATGCGATGATACTAAAACTAATTATGCTCAATACCGAAAGGATGATGTAATATCGCTTTATTTTTGGCCCCAGTACTCCCATCATCAGCAGTAACGCTGTAATTTCTAGACAGCACCCTCCAAGGATCAGAGCATTGCTAAGCGGAATGGACAACGCATGAGGTAGATAATCCCACAATAAAATCGAACACCAAAAGAGTAGCTGCACTTCCTTTGATCGGATGAACAAGGTGGAGGCTGTATCTTTAACAGCGGTACTTCGATAATTGGTTATAAGCAGCAATATAAATAAATTTCCGAAAATAAACAAATAAATCAGTGTTCTAATTTCAAGCAGGGAGCTCATACGTCACCACCTATGCGAAAATATCCCCACAAAGTGCGGCTTTGCTTCGATGCGTACTCGGGTACTTTGTGGGGATCCCAAATATACGTTGAAAAATCGATCCTCTTCTGGCAGCACTATAGCACTTTATAACTATATCAGTAAATACGTTAACAATACCAAAAAAACACTTCCCTCGAAACTCCCTTCAGATAAACACAAGGATTATCTGAACGAAATTTTGGGGAAGTGCTATTGAATAGAGAATATAAATATCCTCGAATTAGCCTCAATTTGTAAACTTAATGCTTCTTCTTCAACCCGTCTGCCAGTGCGTATCCGACCTTCCAGATATCGCCTGCGCCCATCGTAATCACCAGATCACCTGGAGCAATACGAGGTGTCAGATCAGCTAGAACATCTTCTTTGGTTGGCAGATGTCTCGCGCCCGCATTACTGTTCTTAACGATTAGCTCAACCAGCTTCGCAGAAGTAACACCTTCGATCTGTTTCTCTCCAGCCGGAGAGTAAATATCGGTGATGATGACTTCGTCGGCTTCGCTAAAGGCACGGCTGAAAGCATCTAACAGGAAGAAAGTACGTGTATAGCGCTGAGGCTGGAATACCGCAATAATCCGTTTTCCTGTTGCCTTGGCAGCACTGATCGTTGCCTGAATCTCTGTAGGATGATGCGCATAATCATCAATGACCAGAATGTCATTGACTTCTCCGAGCACTTGAAAACGGCGCTTCGCACCATGGAATTTCACAATCGCTTCAGCGATTTTCTCGAAAGAAATCCCTGATTTCAAACAAGCGATTACCGCTGCCATTGAATTATAAAGATTGTACTGTCCGGGAACTGAGAGTTCAATCCGTCCAAGCACTTCTCCATTATGATTCATCGTGTACGATACTTGACGATCGCCTAGAACGATATCAGTGGCAATATAATCTGCAGTGTTCGACTTGATGCCATAAGTAATCACCTTACCTGTTACTTCAGGTAAAAGAGAGATCACATTCTCGTCATCAGCGCATACTATAGCAGTTCCATCTTCGCGCGTTTGGTTCATGAACTGCACGTATGCAGCTTTAAGACGGTTAAAGTCTCCGTCGTAATTTTCCAAGTGATCCGCTTCAACATTCGTAACGATCCCAAGCCAAGGGTGATAGTGCAGGAAAGAGCCATCACTCTCATCCGCTTCCGCTACTACAAACTCACCTTGTCCCGCCTTTGCATTCGTACCTACATTCATAATCTCTCCACCGATAATATACGTTGGATCAACGTCGCACTCTTCCATCACAAGTGCAATCATGGAGGAGGTGGTAGTTTTCCCGTGTGCTCCAGCAACGGCTACCCCTTTACGTTCATTCAATAAACGGGCTAACATTTGCGAACGATGCAGAATTGGAATCTTAAGACGCTCAGCTTCCACCCATTCCACATTATCACTAGACAAAGCCGTAGAGTATACGACTAGATCCGCACCTTTTACTTGTTCTGCTGTATGCCCGATATAAATCTTGGCACCTTTAGCAATCAATTTATCCGTTAATTCTTGGGCAGCCACATCGGAGCCCGTAACTGTATATCCCATTTCTAGCATTACCCGGGCAATCGCGCTCATTCCGTAGCCGCCGATCCCTATAAAATGCACACGTTCAGTAGTATCCAACAGTCGTCACCAGCCTTTTTCAGTATCGGGTTGCTGCAAAAGTGTACCGCGTACGTCAGAGATTAAATACAGCGTACCAGATACGACGGCAAGGTCATCCTCCGCTGTAATCGACTTCAGTAGCTGCAGCGCTTTTCCCCAATTATGTTCTACTATGATTGCCAAGTTTTCCTTGGCATATTTCTCCCGCAGACTTTCTGCGATAACTTGCAGATTCTCCGCGTCCATTTTGTTCTGGAAATCCGGTTCGGTCAGGATGAGCGTATCCACTATAGGCAGTATATGCTTAAAGTAGGATTCATGATGCTTATTTGACAGCATTCCCATAAGTAAATTTAATTTACCGTATTGATAGAGCTGAGGCAGACTTTTTGCAAGACTCTCCGCACCTTCCGGATTATGTGCTCCGTCCAGTACAATCCTTGGAGACTTGCTTACCTCTTCCAGCCTTCCAGCCCAGAATGCGTGGCGCAAACCTTCAAGCACATCTTCATCCTCAAGCATAAAGGCCATATACTGACGCAGAACCTCAAGTACCATCATGGCAGCTGCCGCATTGCTAATCTGGTGCTCGCCTTTCATTACAATCCCAAGTTCAAGCGAACGAAAGGGACCCTTAAAATGAAAAGTCTGCACATCCTCACGGATTTCATTAGCCTCATAGCTAAAATCTTCTCCGGCAAGATAAAGAGTAGAGCGGCAAGCCGCTGCTTTCTCTTTCAGAACCGCTACGACTTCCGGCTGAGTTACGCAGCTAACAACAGGTACGCCCGTCTTAATAATTCCGGCTTTCTCCATTGCAATCTTCTCTAGCGTATCTCCCAAAATATCCATGTGATCATGACCAACATTAGTAATCACAGAAACAATCGGAGTCACGATGTTCGTTACATCCAGCCTTCCCCCAAGCCCGGTCTCCCATACGACAACATCAGGACAAGAGACGCCCGCAAAAAATAGAATGGCTACAGCTGTAGTTACCTCGAACATCGTAGGTGAGCCAAACTCCGTTTCCGAAATTTCTTGGACTAGTGGACGTAATTGGTTAACCAGCTCGACAAGCGTTTCTTCAGAGATGTCCGTATTATTATATTGGAACCTGTTCGTGAACTTTGTAATATACGGAGATGTAAAGGTGCCTACTGAATAGCCGCTTTGTATAAGTGCACTAGTCAAAAAAGCACAAGTTGAACCTTTGCCGTTCGTACCCGCCACATGAATAAACTTCAGCCGACGGTGCGGATTTCCCAGCTTGTCCATCAACATCTCGATTCTATCTAAACCTGGCCGTATCCCAAAAGGGATTAGGCTCTTGATCCAATCAACCGCTTCGGTGTATGTCGCAAGAGGGGCGGTACTTCCGCCCCGATTTAGGTCATCCATGTCTCTTATCCTCTCAGCTCTGCGATGCGGGCAAGTACTTTCTCACGTTTAGCAGAATAATCTGCCTGCTTCGCCCGTTCCTCTTCGATAACTTTAGCAGGGGCTTTGGCCACGAAGCCTTGATTGCTCAGCTTTTTCTCTACGCGTTCTACTTCGCTGTTCAGCGTCTGTACTTCTTTTTCCAGACGAGCGATTTCTTGTTCAATATCAATGAGTCCCGACAATGGCAGAAGCAGTTCTGCTCCTGTTACTACAGCGGACATTACCTTATCCGGCGTTTCTGGATTCAGGCCAGCTTCGAAGGAAGACGTATTACAGAAGCGTCCAATGTAGTTGTCGTTACGGGTGATAATACTCAGCGTCTCTTCATTACCCGCTTTGATGATCAATTCAACCTTTTTGCTCATCGGTACATTCACTTCAGCCCGGATATTACGAACGGCCCGGATTACATCCATCAGCAGGTTCATTTCCGCTACGGCCTGCGGATTCTCCAGAGCAGCATCATACTCCGGCCATGCAGCCAGCGTAATCGTCTCCCCTTCATGCGGAAGGTGCTGCCAGATTTCTTCCGAAATAAACGGCATAAACGGATGAATCAAGCGCATTGTGCGGTCTAGTACATAGGCAAGTACAGACTGTGTCTTCGCTTTGGCCGCGGCGTCTGATCCGTAAAGTGACAGCTTCGCGAACTCAATATACCAGTCACATAGATCGTCCCAAATGAAGTTGTACAGCTGGCGACCGGTCTCACCGAACTCGTACGAGTCAATTAGACGCGTAATTTCACGAGAAGTTTCGTTCAGACGGTGCAAAATCCAGCGATCAGCAGTACTTAGCTCACCCGAAATGTCAATATTTTCAAAGCTTACGCCTTCCAAATTCATCAACGCGAAGCGTGATGCATTCCAGATCTTATTGGCGAAATTACGTGCCTGCTCAACCTTTTCCCAACGGAAGCGTAGATCCTGTCCAGCTGTACTTCCGGTAGAAATCATGTAACGCATTGCATCTGCGCCATACTTCTCGATTACTTCAAGGGGGTCTACGCCATTCCCGAGTGATTTGGACATTTTTTGACCTTCGGAATCCCGTACCAAACCATGCATCAATACATCTGAGAAAGGTTTTTCTCCGGTAAATTCAAGAGCTGAGAAGATCATCCGCGCTACCCAGAAATAAATAATATCGTAGCCTGTTACAAGCACATCGTTCGGATAGTAGCGTTTGAAATCTGCGCTGTTCTCATCTGGCCATCCTAGTGTGGCAAAAGGCCACAGATTAGAGCTAAACCAGGTATCCAGTACATCTTCGTCCTGTTTCAAGTCGGTTAGACCACTGATCCGGCGCGCTTCTTCCTCGTCATTTGCCACAACCAATTCACCAGTAGACTCGGAATACCATGCTGGAATACGATGTCCCCACCACAGCTGACGGGAAATACACCAATCACGTACGTTCTCGATCCAGTTCAGGTAAGTTCTCTCGAAACGGTCCGGTACAAAGTTAACCCCGTTCCCATCCTTCTGTGCATTGATGGCAGCTTCAGCCAGTGGCTGCATCTTTACAAACCATTGTGTGGACAAGTACGGCTCAACAACCGCTCCAGAGCGTTCACTGTGTCCTACTTGATGCACATGATCTTCGATATTGATCAGCACACCTTGCTCCTTCAGGTCAGCAGTGATAGCCTTACGACATACACTCCGGTCTTGACCTTGGTAAGGTCCTGCTTCTTCATTCATCGTACCGCTCTCATCCATTACGTTAATCTGCGGTAAGTTGTGACGTTGACCCATCTCGAAGTCATTCGGGTCATGAGCTGGTGTAATTTTAACCGCACCACTACCAAACTCTTTGTCTACATAATCATCAGCGATAATCGGAATCTCACGGCCAATAATCGGCAGGATCAACGTTTTGCCGATCATATCTTTGTAACGTTCGTCTTCCGGATGAACAGCAACCGCTGTATCACCCAGCATGGTCTCCGGACGTGTGGTCGCTACTGTAATAAATCCGCTACCGTCTTTGAGCGGGTAACGCAGATGATACAAGTGACCATTAACTTCTTTATATTCAACCTCGATATCCGACAATGCTGTACGAGCCGCCGGGTCCCAGTTAATAATGCGTTTGCCGCGGTAGATCAAGCCTTTATTATAGAGCTTAACGAATACCTCGCGTACAGCTTTCGACAACCCTTCATCCAGGGTAAACCGTTCGCGGGAATAGTCAAGAGAAAGCCCCATCTTAGCCCACTGCTCATGAATGGTGTTCGCATATTTATCTTTCCACTCCCACACCTGTTCCAGGAACTTCTCACGGCCGAGATCATGTCTAGAAATTCCCTGCTCACGCAGCTTTTGCTCTACCTTTGTCTGCGTTGCGATACCGGCATGGTCCGTACCTGGTAGCCACAACGTGTCGAAGCCCTGCATCCGTTTTGTACGAATCAGGATATCCTGAAGCGTAAAATCAAGCGCATGACCAATGTGCAGCATTCCCGTTACGTTTGGCGGCGGGATTACAATGCTGTATGCTTTTGCATCTGGACGCCCGCCTGCACGGAAATATCCACCCTCTGTCCAATAGGAATACCACTTGGTTTCTGCCGATTTCGGATCATACGTGGTTGGCATTTCATTCTTAGAATCATTTGCAGCGGCAGCATCTGCCGCTGTATCTTGCAAGTTCGGCAGCTCTGCCGCTGTTAGATTGTTTTGGTCAGCCATTCCCTGATACCTCCACTTGGTTACTTGTAGTTGGTTTTTAAAAAACAAAAAGACCCCTCGTCTCAAAGGACGAAAGGCCATTCTTTCGCGGTACCACCTTTGTTTCGCGCCAATGAAAAATAAACCTGCACTTCTCTCACCTTGCGGTTCAGAAGCTTAGCGCGACACTCGTACAGATAACGGCTGCTACCGGCCACATCCTAACTTATCTTTCATATCCATGAAGACAAGCTCAGAAGGGCGACTCCGGGGCGACTTCGGTGGCTGTATCCTACGGAATGTCACAGCACTTGCATTCCGCTCTCTGAAGGGCTGACCGCCTACTCTTCCCGTTCCCAGTCTTTACTTAGATATTGCTTACTCCATAATACATTTTGAGTCCCCCCTAGTCAACCTGGATAGGCTATTACAGCGGGACTTTTAGCGGAATTTCGACTTATAGCGTTCATATGTCGAATTTTCATTAGATTCATCACACTGCGTTGATTAGATCCCCCGCATTCTAACGTTCTCCGGTCACACAAGAATAAACGCCTTCGACGTCCTTTTACGGACGGTAAGCGTTTATTTGAGAAATATAAGGATAATGTATAACGTGAAACTTATATATTCTTATATTTGACAAAAATCCCGATCTACTATCAGATCGGGATTCACCTATTCATATGAGTACGCATTGTAATTCAATTACGGAATGTACAACACTTGCCCTTCTTCTACACTCTGCCCAGACAATCGATTATACATTCCCAGCTCCCGCGCACTTAGCTGATATTTCTCTGCGATTGTATCCAGCGTTTCTTCACGCTGCACGATGCAAAGGCGAACCTTACGGAATAGGTTAGCGCCATCTGCTCCAGCAATGAATCTGCTCTTCCACTCCGTATTATTTCCGGCCTCTGGAATGATCGCTGCAGCCGATGCATTTCCTTCAGATAGGAGAGCCTCTTGTTCTTTACGAGAACGACTAGAGCTGAGTAATGAAGAGAAGGTGAGATGTTCTTTGGCTGGAGCCTCTGCTTCTTTCTTACTTCCTAGCGCAATCTTAAGATCTTGTTTCTCCTCGGTATGTGGCACAGTCTCCTGAGAAACTAAGCCTTCGTTCGTATTATCACTGATCAGCTGCGCATTCTCTTCTTGTGCGTGAAGCTCATGGTTTGCCACGTTTTCAGAAGCAAATACAGCGATATCTTGGTCTGCATCAGCAATAGCTGCTGGAACAGCGGTTTCTCTTGAAGCAAAAGTATATTCAGCTTCTTGCTCTTGATCCGCTTGACTCGCCTGGCTAACTTGATCCAGCTGAGTGGCCTCAGCTTCATTCTGTGACTCAGCTTTAAACCAGTAATCCGCTATTCCTGCTTTGGAATCCTCTGTTTGCGAATCCAGACTATGCGTCCGAGCTTTCGCGCCCTTGTCCTTCTCATGAGCGGATGAGAAATTCACTATAGGGGACGAATGACCAGCTCCACTTGAGACCAGTGGAGCCTCTGATGCGTCTGCATTAGCTTCAGCATGCTCATGTTCTTCTACGGCAACCTCCGATGCATCCTCGCCAAAGGTCCACTGAGAATTTTCATAAAGTGCATCAGTTTCGTGCTCTTGGTTCTCTGCAGATGCTTCGATTACCCTGTCATCACTGAGAGGGGAATAGGCAACTGTGTACTCTTCCTGCTGCCAGGCCGGTTGTGGTTGAGGCTCCGCACCACCGATTCCCCGCAGTGATAATACGCCTGTTATATTCACTGTGCGCATCGTGAGCAGATCAATATCAAAATTCTCGATCTCCACCCCGATATCTTCAATCGAGCTGACGCGTGTAAGCGGAACTGTGATTTCAACGGGAATGGCATGCTCCAGACGTTGTGTTCGGTCATCTTCACTCCGGTAGAGTCCGGTAAGCAACAGCTGACCATATAACTCGGCACGATCCTCCCGCTGAATCACCTGGATTTCCGGAAGTAGTTCAACCTCCTCCAGCTCAGCTATTCCCGGAAGCTCTTCCGATAGGTGAATGCGTTCATAAATATCAAACCGCAAGCCGTGGGACTGATCAAACACGGGATATGTCCTCCTTCTTGGCATAATCTAACCCTGAGACAGGCCCAGAGCATAAGCCCAAAATGTTACTCCCCACATGTATATGCTTCAAACAGAAAGGCATGACAACTTTGGTGGCACTAACCGGACAGGATGCTATTAATTTCATAAATTCAGGGACTATTCGAACCTATCTGCCGGTCAATAGATGAACTACTCCGCATGAACAAAGTATTATATGCTGCTTTTGCTATTAGGACATAGATAGATGCTTCTTTCTGAAAAAACAGAAAATTATATACCCTACGAAAAAATAGATAAAAAAAAGAACCGTAATACCAGCATTTGCTGATACCACGATTCTCAGGTTTATAACGTAGCTGTCAAGGCGCTTCAGACAGCAGCTCCCGCAGCTGAAGCATATCCTCCGGCCACGGATCGCTTACTTCCAGTTGTTCACCGCTCCAAGGGTGGCGGAAAGACAGCAGCTCGCCATGGAGCGCATGTCGGCCGGCAGCGCTGGAAGCCCAGACCGGGCCGCCATATAGCGCATCCCCATACAAGGGATGACCCATATGGCTGAGATGGACGCGAATCTGATGCGTCCGTCCGGTCTCCAGCTGCACATGCACCAGGCTCCCGCCATGCAGTGCTTCGCGTCCGAGGATTCGAGTCACGGCGGACTGTCCGCCGGGTGAGACTCTTCTCCGCGCCGCATGATGACGATCGCGCCCAATCGGCGCGTCGATCACTTTAAGCGTAGGCGGCACTGTGCCTTCGACGATCGCGGCGTAGAGCCGCGAGATGCTTTTTTCACGCATATTCTCGTCTAGGACAAGCTGAGCGAATTCATTCTTCGCGTACATCACCGGACCTGTTGTATCCCTGTCCAGTCGGTGAATATGCCTTACAGCTGCACTAACACCGGTAGCGACATAATGCGCAGCTACAAGGTGATCCAGCGTTACGCCTAAGCCACTGCCATCCGGATGAACCGCCATGCCTGCCGGCTTGTGGGCAACCAAGCAAAAATCATCCTCATACAACACTTCAAGCTCTTCCCATACCGGTTCAATGCCGGCTTCACGATCCGGAAAAAGTGCCAGTCGCAGTCGATCTCCCTTCCACTGAATGCCCCCCTCGCGGCGCAGACGCAGATGAAGCTTCTCAGGCATACCTACAGTTTCCAGCAGCCACTTATCAATTGCAGCTTCAGAATCCTCGGCTCCTGTAATGATTTTGCCGGGTGTTACTTCCAGCCACTCCCCACGTCTAGTCCAAGCTCCACCACCGGTTCGTTCTCCGGCTCCAATACTCAAAGGGCCTTCAGGGCATTATAGTGGCCCTCAATGGTATCATCAATATCCTGCTCACTATGCGCAGCCGACACGAACATACCTTCAAACTGTGAAGGTGGCACGCTAATGCCTTGGCTCAGCATATGACCAAAATAACGACGGAATAGATCCGTGTTGCTAGTCTTGGCTGTTTCAAAGTTAGTTACTGGTCCTTCCGTGAAGAACGGACAGACCATCGAGCCCACGCGGTTAATTGTCAGCGGAACACCGGTCTCGATTGCATTCTTTTTCAAGCCTGCCTCTAGACGCGCCCCTAATTGCTCAAGACGATCATATACTTCCGGTGTCAGCAGCTTCAGTGTAGTGAGTCCTGCCGCCATCGCTAATGGATTACCACTAAGTGTGCCAGCCTGATAGATCGGTCCCGTAGGAGCGATTTGCTCCATAATCTCTCTTTTGCCGCCATAAGCGCCGACTGGAAGTCCTCCACCGATAACTTTGCCGAAGCAGGTAATATCCGGAGTAATGTTGAACAAGCCTTGAGCACAGCCACGATTGACACGGAAGCCTGTCATTACCTCATCAAAAATAAGCAAAGATCCATTGTCTGAAGTTAACTTGCGAAGTCCTTCTAGAAATCCCGGAAGTGGTGGTACAACACCCATGTTGCCGGCAATCGGCTCTACGATCACTGCGGCAATCTCACTGCCAAAACGTTCGAAAGCAATCTGAGTGGACTCCAAATCATTGTATGGAACTGTAATCGTATTTACTGCCACACCTTCGGGAACACCTGGGCTGTCCGGCAGACCTAATGTGGCTACACCGGAACCCGCTTTAATAAGCAGACTATCCGCGTGACCATGGTAGGATCCTTCGAACTTCAAAATTTTACTGCGTCCTGTATAACCACGTGCCAAACGAATCGCACTCATCGTAGCTTCCGTTCCGGAGTTAACCATACGTACGATATCTACAGAGGCTACACGTTCGACAACCGTTTTTGCCATTTCAGTTTCAAGTAAAGTTGGTGCACCAAAGCTTGTCCCTTTTACCGCCGTCTCCTGCAATGCCTTTACAACCTCAGGATGCGCATGACCCATAATCAGCGGTCCCCATGAGCATACATAGTCGATAAAGCTGTTGCCGTCGATATCATAAATACGCGATCCGATCCCATGATCCACATAAATCGGAGTCAAGCCTACGGATTTGAACGCCCGTACAGGGCTGTTCACCCCACCGGGAATATATTGTTTTGCTTCATCAAAAGCCTTGCGGGACGCTTCCTCTTTACGCGCCATTGGCTCATTACTCATCTATCTTCACTCCTATTCTGTTCTTGGTCACACAGGTATAAGGCAGCTGCCTATGCAGCGATATCGTTGTGAAAGAGATTAACCACGCAGCCAGCGCGCAGCATCTTTTGCGAAATAAGTAATAATAATATCCGCTCCGGCCCGTTTCATGCCAGTCAGCATTTCCAGCACAACGGCTTGCTCGTCAATCCAGCCTTGCAGCGCTGCTGCTTTTACCATGGAATATTCGCCACTCACATTGTAAGCCACGAGAGGTAAATCGAACTGGTCGCGGATCGTACGAATCACGTCCAAGTAAGCCAGAGCTGGCTTCACCATTAACATATCTGCACCTTCCAGCACATCGGATTCTGCTTCACGGAGCGCTTCGCGCAGATTGGCAGGGTCCATTTGATACGTTTTGCGATTTCCGAACTGTGGTGCTGAATCCGCAGCTTCGCGGAAAGGGCCATAAAATGCCGAAGCATATTTGACCGAATACGACATAATCGGCACATGCTCAAAGCCATTCTCATCCAGTCCCGCACGAATCGCGTGTACGAATCCATCCATCATATTCGAAGGGGCGATAATATCTGCTCCAGCTTTAGCTTGGGATACCGCCGTACGAGTCAACAGTTCTAGCGAAGCATCGTTGATGACATCACCGTGTACCACACCATTAACCGTATGCGTATGCACCATCCCGCAATGTCCGTGATCCGTAAATTCACAAAGGCAGGTATCTGCAACGACCAACAGCTCAGGGTACCACTGCTTGATCAAGCGAGTAGCCTCTTGCACAATTCCATCCTCTGCGAAACCGGAAGAACCGATAGCATCCTTCGTTTCAGGAATCCCGAATAACAGTACAGCCGGAATGCCTAGTGCGGCAATCTCGTCCACTTCTGCTTTTAAAGTATCCAGCGAAAAATGGTACACGCCCGGCATCGAGCTAATCTCATTCTTCACACCTGTTCCATAAGTCACAAATATAGGCTGTACAAAATCCAGCACATTCAGTACTGTCTCCCGCACCATACCACGAATTCCAGCAGAACCGCGTAGTCGACGGTGACGTGTAATTGGAAAGCTCATTTGTTCATCCTCCTGAAAATAAAATATATAGACACAACGGACATTTATAGTTTGCCCGTCTAACTGCCAGTTAGTTAACAATCTGATTTCATTGCAGAATGTGCAATAGAAAAGACTTAGAATTGGAATTGATTCTAAATTTAAGAGATTCTATTGTACAAACTACAACCAGTCTAAGGTTTCTTATATTAATAGGGCTATTACTCACCTATCTCTATGAAACTACTTGAGCCTAGTCTCCGCATTCCATCGACAGAGTTCCTGCACCAGACTATTAATAGTTGCTTCTTCAGGTAGCAGTCCCGGGGTAAGCCCCGCTTCCACGGCAGTCTGCTCGGTTAATGGTCCTATGCAGGCTATCTTCACGTTAGCTAGCAGCGGGAGTGGATCTTCGAGCCCCATTCTTTTCAGAATGTGGATGAAATTGCGCACCGTCGAAGAACTAGTAAAAGTCACCGCGTGAACGCGCCCCTCCTCCAGCAGCTTCAGCAGCTCGTCGTCATCCTCACCCGTCACAACCGTCTCATAGGTATCGACGTCTGTGACTTGAAGGCCAAGCTCTCTCAGCTTGTCCGGCAGCCAGTCGCGCCCCAGATCGCCGCGCGGCAACAGCACGTTCTGCCCCGGCAGCAGCTGGGGACCGAACTTCTCAATCAGGCCTTCCGCCTGAAACTTCGCCGGAAGCTCCTCAGCAATCACCCCGCGCTGCGCCAGCGCGGCTGCTGTACCCGGCCCCACCGCTGCAATCCTTGCGCGGTGAAGCCCCCGAATGTCCGCCCCCTGCTCCGCTAAGTGGCGCCAAAAAAACTCCACGCCGTTTGGGCTGGTGAGGAATACCCAGTCGTACGATTCCAGCGCGCCAAACGCCGCTGCAATCTTCTCCTTCTTCTCTGCGCCTTCCGGCATGATCGTCTCGATCACCGGGAACTCGTAGGGTTCCCCGCCGAGTTCCTCAATCATATCCACCAGCTCGCTCGCTTGGCTGCGAGCCCGTGTCACCACGATGCGTTTGCCGAACAACGGCATCGCCTCGGCCCACTTCAGCTGCTCACGCTGCAGCACCACGTCGCCAACAACGATGACGGCCGGCGGCTGAAAATCCGCCGCCTTCACCTTCGCCTCAATATCGGCGAGGGTTCCCGTCAGCGTCTCCTGATCTGCGCGGGTACCCCAGCGCACCAGCGCCACTGGTGTTTCTGGCGGACGCCCATGCTTGATCAGCTGGGCGCTGATATATCCTATTTTAGCTACGCCCATCAGGAACACTAACGTCCCCGTGGCATTCGTTACTTTATCCCAATGAATGGAATGATCCAGTTTATCTGGACTCTCATGTCCGGTGATAATCGACAGGGAAGAAGCATGATCGCGGTGCGTGACAGGTATACCCGCATAAGCAGGTACGCTGATCGCCGACGTGATACCCGGTACGATTTCGTAATAGATCCCATTTTTGCGCAGCAGCTCCGCTTCTTCACCTACGCGGCCAAAAATCGTAGGGTCCCCACCCTTCAGCCGCACCACTGTTTTCCCCTGTAAAGCCAGATCAACTAACAATTGATTAATCTCTTCCTGCTTCATCGTGTGGCGATCCGGCAGCTTACCAACATAAATCTTCTCGCCGCCGGGCTTCATGCATTTCAGCAATCTAGGACTTGCCAGCCGATCATACACCAGCACGTCGCTTTTTCGAATACACTCGAGGCCTTTTACAGTAATCAGCTTTGCGTCCCCGGGACCTGCACCTACCAAATAAACCTTCCCCGTCAATCCCCTCATCCCCTAACGTCTGACAGTATCTTCTCCGCTCCTCTTGCGATCAGCTTCTTAGCGACTTCTTCACCGAGCTGTACTGGATCTACCCCAGTGCAAGTTTCTTTCAAAATCGTTGAACCGTCAGGTGTTCCCACCATTCCGGTTAAGGAGATTATTTTGTGCTCCGCAGTAGTGGCTTCCGCGGCTGCGTCAAGCACCGCATGAGCACCAATCGGCACTTGGCAGCCGCCGTTCAGCACGCCAAGGAACGTGCGCTCCGCCGCCACCGTCAACGCTGTATCGGCGTCGTTATATAACGCCAGCAGCTTCCGCAGGTCGGCGTCATCTGCGCGGCACTCGATGCCGAGTGCGCCCTGCCCTACAGCGGGCAGGCAAACTTCCGGCGGCAGGTAGGCGCTGACGCGATCCTGCCAGCCCATGCGCGACAGCCCCGCTGCTGCAAGCAGGATCGCGTCGTATTCGCCGCTCTCCAGCTTGCCCAACCGCGAGTCAATGTTGCCGCGCACGGGCTCAATGACCAGATCAGGCCGCAGCGCAGCTAGCTGGCTGGAACGGCGTAGGCTACTTGTGCCTACGCGTGCGCCCTGAGGCAACTCGTCTAGCGAGACGCCTCCGTTCGAGATCAGCGCATCGCGCGGATCGACGCGCTTCGGCACAGCACCGTTGATCAGTCCTTCCGGCAGCTCGGAGGGCATGTCCTTCATGCTGTGCACCGCCATGTCGATTTCTTCGTCCAGCATCGCTTGCTCGATTTCCTTCACGAACAACCCTTTGCCGCCTACCTTGGACAAGGTGACATCTAGGATGCGGTCCCCTTTGGTAACAATCTTTTTCACTTCAAAAGTGAATCCAAAACCATGCTCCTCGCTCAGTCGCTCCAGATCCGCAATCACGTGCCCTGTCTGCGTCAACGCAAGCGCACTCTGTCTACTCCCCACAATAATCTTACGCATTGTCCATTCCTCCTGATTACGTCTGCCTCTTACCCTTCACCGTAGACCGTATATAGTAATCTAAACTAACCAAAAGCTACTCCGCACTATTTAAAGGGCATTTTTGCCCTTTATTTAGCTCCTTCGTCGGTTATAGCTCAATTTAGGGGTATTTCTGCCCTTCTTTTGGCTGATATGAGCGTTTTAGTGCAAATCAGGGGTATTTATACCCTTCATTTATCTCTATCGGGGACTATTACTCAATTAAGGGGTACTTTTACCGCTCATTCGACCATTCCAGCCACTTTCGCCCAATACAACGGTACTTATACCGTTCTTTCGACCATTTCAGCCACTTTCGCCCAATACAACGGTACTTATACCGCTCATTCGACCATTCTCGCCACTTCAGCCCAATTCAACGGTACTTTTACCGCTCATTCGACCATTCCAGCCACTTTCGCCCAATTCAACGGTACTTTTACCGCCCTTTCGACTATTCCAGCCACTTCAGCCCAATTTTACGGTACTTATACCGTTCTTTCGAACATTCCAGCCACTTCAACCAGCTATCCGTTCTCATACCACTATCACAACTATTTCAGCCAGTAACCCGACTTTTACTCATATCATTAATCTAACCTAATTTTGTAATCTTCACAGTGTCCACGCGCACTTTTACTTCGCCCGATGATCAGCAATCCAAACATCCATATCCTCCGGGCTCCACGCAATAAAGCTACCATTTCTCATCTCATTCAACACATCGAGCGTCCCAAGCTTCCGCAAAAGTCTGCCACGAACTTCAGCAGAAGATTCTGTTTCCTTAATCCGGGTTCGCAGGGTATGTACAAAATCCAAATATGGCTCATACGCCGCATCCAGCGCCTCTTCAAGCACACTTTTAATCTTCGCAGCCGCAAGCGGACCAGCACCCGAAGTAGATACAGCTACCGTCAAACGCCCCCTACGTACAACTCCGGGCGTGATAAAATCCCCCGCTTCCGCATGGCTAGCCACATTCACATGAATGCCAAGTCGCCTAGACTCCTGCGCAACCTCTTCATTAACCGTTCTATCGTTAGTGGCTGCATATACGAGAAAGGCCCCACGGAGATCTCCGGGAGCATAAGGGCGGTCATGCCAGGTCACGAGACCCTTTTTCACTAGAGCGGCAAGCGTATCTGTCAAAGAAGGACTAATCACCTTAACCACCGCTTCAGCTTCCAGCAGCCCACTCACCTTCCGTTCAGCCACGGCACCACCGCCAATAACCACAACCTGTTGCTTTTCACAATCCAGCATTATGGGCAAATACCGAGTCATGCTCTTCACTCCCCGCTCCAACCGTGAAAACCAGATAAAGAATTCAACAAAAAATTCAAGATAGTAAAAGCATATCCTAAAATCGCCCAGCGAGCCATACTTACTCCACTTTTCCGCCCGGATTTCTTAAATATAATATAAAATATGTAAATTCCAAGGCCAATAAGTGTCGTTAGTACTTTTAAATCCTTCAATAATAGTGTCCGTCCCTCAGAAACAATAGATAAGCTAGCCACTACCAGAGAGATTGCCAGCAAAGGAGTCCCCACCAGAATAGCGGTGTAAGAATATTTATCGGTAGTCTCTAGGTTCGGTAAACGACGAATTCGATCACTCCATTGCTTGCTTTTGAGCCTGGTGTGCAGGAATAAGTACAATATTGCAAATACCGTTCCTAGTGTCAGTGCAGCAAAACTCAAATTGGCCAAAATCACATGCATCGTCAACCAGCCATACACCGAACTCCAAGTCTCAAGCGTATGTCCCCCCGCCGTCAGCCACACCCGATTTAGGAGAAAAACACAGAATCCAGCCACACTAAGCAGCAGAATCGTAAACTCGCCTCCACGTGTGAAAGCCACCGCAAGCGAAGTCAGCACAATACTAAATGCAAACCAGAACAAGAAATCATAAGGTGTGAAAATGGGCAGTCCCTTCTCCTGAGAGAAACGAATCCCCAGTCCTGCAACTTGCAAAAGACCCACAACAACAAGAAGCCCCGTGCCTAACCGCTTCCCACTCGGGTTGCGATAAAGGCAATCCGAGAAAACAAACAGCAGGCTCAGGGCATATAGCAGCAGAGCGGCATCATATATTCCGTTCAGCAGTTGCATATCACTCACCTACCCAACAGGCCTGCCGGAGCAAGCACCGTCTTAGGCACAGAAAAATCGCCGCTACCGGCAGTACGTTCTGTGGAACTAGACTGCTTAACCGGGGCGGAATCTCCGCCATCTGAATTAGATTCGAGCTGTTCCTGTAGCGCAAAAATTTTGGAGAAATAATCAAGAGCTTCATTCCCCTGCTTGCCACCGGACATCTCTTTAATTACATTGATTGGATCATGCATCATTTGGTTCACAATGCTTTTGGTCAAACGACGGATCACCTTGCGCTGATGCTCGTCCAGCTCAGGCAGCTTATTGAACAGACTCTCCATCGTTTCCTCATGAATCGCATTCGACTTATCCTGAAGCGCCCGGATTACCGGTCTCACGCCAAGCGTCTTAAGCCACAGCTGGAACTCATCCATTTCCTCACCGATCATCACTTCAATCTTCGCAGCCTCACTCCGGCGCATTTCCAGGTTGCTCTCCACAATGCCCTCCAGATCGTCAATATCATACAAAAAAACATCTGGCACATTAGCCGCCGCAGGATCAATATCACGGGGTACAGCTATATCAATCATAAAAAGCGGCCGCGAAGGGCGACGCTTCATAGCATTCGCTACCTGATCTGCCGAAAGCACATACCCGTCAGCTCCCGTTGAGCTGATCACAATATCCACTTCATTAAGAACTTTTAAAGCATCTTCAATCGTGCTTGGCTTACCCGAGAACTTCTCTGCCAGTTCAATCGCACGCGACAGCGTACGGTTAGCGACAATCACCTCAGCCGCACCACTACTATATAGATGCTTTACAGTGAGCTCGCTCATTTTGCCGGCGCCCAGAATCAGTACTCTTTTACCAGTGAACATGCCAAAAATCCGCTTGCCCAGCTCCACTGCCGCATAACTGACAGATACTGCGCTTTCGCCGATTGACGTTTCACTATGTGCTCTTTTGCCGAGTGTCACCGCTTGTTTAAATAGCCGATTGAACCAAGTTCCAGTTACACCCTCAGCCTGAGCCGTGAGAAAAGAACTTCGCACCTGTCCCAGGATCTGCGTCTCGCCAATCACCATGGAATCCAGGCCGCAGGTCACGCGGAACAAATGCGCAATCGCCTGCTCGTCTTCATATATATACATATGCTGTGCAAATTGCTCATTTTTCACTCCAAACCACTGCTCCATAAAGCCGCGGAGGAAATAACCTCCCATATGAAGGCGGTCCATGACCACATAAATTTCCGTACGGTTGCAGGTGGCTACTACGACCCCTTCCAGCACACCCTTCGTCTTCATCAGTTGATGAAGCGCTGCCGGAAGATCACTCTCCGCAAAAGCAAACTGTTCCCTAACCTCCACGGGAGCCGTACGATAATTCAGGCCAACGACGACGATGTGCATCGATAGTTCACCATCCTAGTCTCTATTCATTACTGTGTACAGTTATATTAAAGAATATATTTACATAATATTCACTTTCACAACATCTCAAAACACTGTGTTAAGTATATCACACGAAAATACGACTTTTTACAGATTTTTTGAACGCTTTATGAAATCCAGATAATAATTATTATAAATAAAAAACCGCAGGTTCGCTACGGTTAGGATGGGTTATTTTGTGATTAATTATTAGTTGGTGGGAGTGTGGAGGGCATTCATTAGCTACTAGTTATGAATATCGTCATAATTCCTCTGAGAATAGAGCATCAGATACGTGTTTCAAAACTTCTCAGGTTTTACAACTTTTATCGATGCTACTACTCCAAATGATTTACAAGCTAAGTTTGCTTCGTTCATAACGACCACCTCGGAGAAAGTATATGCTATTCCAAACTAGCGAAACCAGTTCTTTATCTGATCAAGAATACTTTTTGCCTCCGATCCATTGTAACCGAAGGTATTACCGATCATTTTCACATACTCGTTGAACGTTGTTTCCCTACTCTTTCGGTCACTCCACCAGCGCTTAGCGTTATATCCTGAGGCAGATGCTACATACGTAAGCTCAATATCTGACTTTTTGTACACACGATCAAAAAGAAACTTAACCCGGCGCATATGAAAATCCGAGGAAACGACAATTGCAGAATGAAAATCGTGTTCCTTCATTATAGGGAGTGTGAACTCTGCATTCTGGTTAGTGCTTTCGGCTGCTTTCTCGGTATAGATAGCATCCTGCGGTATTCCAAGAGCTAGGGCGGTTTGAACCATGTCACCTGATGAACTCGCTAACTCTTTGACGTTGGAAAGAATTATATAAGGAGCGTAGCCAGCTTTATATAACTCGGCTGCTTTTTCTACCCGGCCTTGACCTCCGCTAAGAACTAGGATGACATCGGTTTCCTTCGGGACTTGGGTTAAGGAAAGGAATGTTCCAGCGGTGAAATACCCTACGAGTAATAGGATCCCACACAAACAAACAAAAAATCTTCTCTTAGTAAACCCGACTTTTTTTTTCTTGGCGGTTCTATTCTTCATAAAATATTAAATTTCCTCTTTCAATAGTTTCCATTCATCTTATCTTCTTCATAGTGTACGGTGACAACTCATCTTCGATATATCTCTATTAAATACAAGGATTATTTTACAAATCCAAGAATATTATATTTTCCTCCAAACCATTTTATTTACAACTCCAGTATAACTCTGAATGATTTTAACAACCTTAACGCTTACGTTCTCATCCGCGTAGTCAGGAGTTGTATAACCGTGGTCACCATTTGCATGCATTGAAACTGCAAGGTTAACTGCCTGTAGCACCTGCTCAGTAGTGATACTTCCAATAATAAAATTTCCTTTATCCATAGATTCTGGTCTCTCTGTACTAGTACGAACAGATACAGCAGGAAATTTGAAATAAGATGCTTCCTCCGGTATCGTTCCACTATCAGATACTACGCAGAATGCATTTATCTGTAATTTGTTATAATCTGAAAAACCAAACGGTTGTAATTTCCGAACATTAGGATGAAATTTGAATCCCCTTTGTTCTATGAACTTAGCACTCCGAGGGTGAGTACTATATATAACAGGAATATCATAATTCTCTGCCATCGCATTAACAGCATTCATTAAGGCAAGGAAATTCTCCTCAATATCAATATTTTCTTCACGATGAGCTGAAAGTAAAATGTAGTTCCCCTTCTCTAAGCCCAACTCCAAAAGAACATTACTTTTTTCAATTTTGTCAATATTAGCTGTCAATACTTCTGACATCGGAGATCCTGTTACATATGTACGCTCTTTATTAATACCTTCATTGTTCAGGTAACGACGTGCATGCTCACTATAACATAAGTTTACATCAGCTATATGATCAACAATACGTCTATTAGTCTCTTCCGGCAGGTTTTCATCAAAGCATCTATTACCAGCTTCCATATGGAAAATAGGTACTTTTAATCTCTTAGCAGAAAGGGCTGAAAGAGCAGAATTTGTATCACCTAGAATTAAAAGTGCATCTGGTTGTACTTCCGAAAGCACCTTATAGCTCTTTGAAATTATATTTCCAATGGTCTCTCCAAGATCATTACCAACTGCGTCCAAGTAATAATCAGGCTTTCTCAAACCCATTTCTTCAAAGAAAATCTGATTAAGATTATAATCATAATTCTGGCCAGTATGAACAATAGTATTGTCAAAATACTTGTCGCATTTTTTGATAACCTCTGAAAGACGTATGATTTCCGGCCTTGTCCCAAGAATGATCATAAGTTTTAACTTTTTCATTTCAAACCTCCAAGTAATAAGTATCAGGATTCTCCGGATCAAATGATTCATTTGCCCACATTATGGTTACCATATCACTTGCACCAAGATTCTCTATGTTATGAGTATAGCCCGTTGGAATATCAATAACTTCCAGGTGATCACCACTAACGTGATATTCAATAACTTTTGAAGAACCAACATTTCTAAACCGAATGACTCCAGTTCCACTCACCACTAGAAATTTTTCATTTTTTGTATGATGCCAGTGGTTTCCCTTGGTGATTCCAGGTCTTGAAATATTCACTGAAACTTGCCCTCTGTCGGGAGTCTTTAAAAACTCACTGAAAGATCCTCGATCATCCACATTCATTTTTAACGGATAACTAAATTGATTTCTAGGTAGATAGCTTAAATAAGTACTATATAATTTTTTTGTGAATTCATCAGACATATTAGGAATAGATCGCTCTTCACGGCTGTTCTTAAAAGAATATATCAAATCTACTATTTCTCCAAGACTACTGATGTGAGCTACTGGAACTTCACAAAATTTACCGGATCTATTTTCTTTACCTTTAAGAGCCTGAATAAGTTCCTTAACTACATCGTCAATATAGACTAGGTTCATAACAGAATACCGATCATTAACAGTGATCGGAAGATCATTAGAAATATTGTGGCAAAACGTCGCTACCACACTGTTATAATTCGGTCTAGACCATTTTCCAAATACATTTGGAAAGCGATAAACTAACACCTTATTCCCAGTTTCTTCAGCATAACCAAATATTAAATTTTCTCCAGCTTTTTTACTCTGCCCATATGGATTATCAAGATCTGCTTGAATTGATGATGCAAACATAATCGGACAGGTATTATGATGTACACTCAGGGCTTTCAACAAAACTGAGGTAAGCTCAAAATTACCCTCCATAAATTCTGACTGTTCCTTAGGACGATTCACCCCAGCAAGATGAAAAACAAAATCTGCTTTTTGGCAGTATTTTTCAAGAAGTGATGATTCTCCATCGGAATCAAACTCAAAAATATCGTTATAAGATTGATTTTTCAATTCGGCGATAAGATTTTTCCCAATAAACCCCTTAGCTCCTGTGACTAGAATGTTCATTGTCTATTCCAGCCTTTCAGCTCATTTTGTACATAATCAAGTGAAAGCAATTTTTCCTTTACCTGTTCGATTGTAAGTCTTTCTGTATTATGAGAGTTATATTCATCTTCAGACGAAAGTTTCTGATCTCCCTCAAAAAAATACTTATCATAGTTTAGATCTCTTTTATCAGCCGGAACTCTATAGAAACCACCCAAGTCATGAGCTACTACAGCCTCTTCTTTGGTTAATAAAGTTTCATATAACTTTTCACCATGTCTTGTACCTATTACTCTTATTTCATTGTCTGCATCGAACAATTCTTTTATTGCTAGTGCTAAATCCCCCACTGTAGAAGCAGGAGATTTTTGTACCATAATATCTCCTGCTTGAGCATTTTGAAATGCGAAAACTACAAGTTCTACAGCTTCTTCAAGACTCATTAAATATCTAGTCATATTGGGATCTGTCACTGTTATAGGGTGTCCACTTTTTATCTGCTCAATAAATAGTGGTATAACGGAACCCCTAGAAGCCATAACATTACCATATCTAGTACCGCATATTAGAGTTTTATTCCAATCTACAGTTTTAGATTTTGCTATGTACACCTTTTCCATCATAGCTTTAGAGATTCCCATCGCATTAATTGGGTACGCAGCTTTATCGGTAGAAAGACATACTACCTTTTCCACTCCATTTTCAATAGCCGCTGTAATAACGTTATCAGTTCCTAGAATATTTGTTTTAACAGCTTCTAATGGGAAAAATTCGCAAGATGGCACTTGCTTTAGGGCCGCGGCATGAAAGATATAATTCACACCATGTATAGCGTTTTTAATAGAATGTAGATCTCTTACATCACCTATGTAAAATTTCACTTTATCATTTTTATACAATTTTCGCATGTCATCTTGTTTTTTTTCATCTCTAGAAAATATACGGATTTCACCAATGTCAGTATTAAGAAGTCGATCAAGAATAGCATTACCAAATGATCCTGTTCCACCGGTTATTAATAAAGTTTTATTCTTAAACATTATCTGCAACTCCTATTTCTCTATTTTCAAAAGACTTTTTTAACCAAATTGGCTGTATAACACAATATATACTCATAGCAATGATATTTGCTATAACTACACCAATCCAAGAATTTAATGCTTCAACAAGAATCCAAGATATAGGTATTTTAATGATTGCTCCTATAGTAAAAAAAATAGCTTGTGTTTTTAATTCACCAATCCCGTTAGCAATACTAGATAATACAGCATTCCAAATAAAAATACTTCCAGAAATCGCGAAAATAAAAGCGTAAAAATAATTCACCTGAATTGCACTATCTCCAAGCCAAATATTAATAACGAACTGTAAAAATGGTATTATAATAAACTCACATAACACAGCTATTAAAGCCATTTTGTTTAAAATTTTATAAAGTTTCTTAATCCAATTATACTTTTGTTCGGCAAAAGCTTTTGTTACAGCTGACCAAATTGGAGTTATTGCCAATGTGAAAACAACACCAATCAAAGTGAAAAGTTTATTGTAAATTTGATATTCGACAACCATTTGGGGACTTGATAGACTCGTAATTAAGAACTCATTAGTAGTTGTTATGATCATATACATAATTTGAATCCAAAAGAACACCCCACCTAATTTCATAACCTCTTCCGCATACTTTCTCTCGAAATAATAAAAACTCGGCTTACTATTTTTTAATTTTTTCGAGAAAACTATGATAGTTGTCAATAATAGCGGTATATTAACAGCTAAAACATTAACAACAGCTAAAGAGATCAAGTTAGTTGATATGTCCGCTGATTTTGCAGATAAAACATATACTAATGTAATAATACTTGTTAATAAACTTAGTAAATTATTAAGAGCAGATTTTTGCATCGCATAAAGTATTGATGTTATTAACTTAAATAAAAACTGAAACATTATACCGGAAAATACAATACTTACAGAAAGATTGAGTGTTTCCTTTGAAATAATGTTAATAGGTACATTAAATACAATATTCCAATTAATAAATCTAAAAACAATTGTTGATATGAGTATTGATAATAGAACCACTACTCCAATGATAATGTAAGCAGAGGATATATATTTTTTAGCCGCTAGGTCATCTTTTTGAGCTAATACTGGCACTAAGTGATTTCTGAGACCATTTCCTATACCTAAATCAAATGTAAGAATCCATGATAAAACAGATAATATGGTGAACCAAAGACCCAAAATTTGTTGATTATCAAAATAGTTTAAATATGCTGGTAGAGTAAACATTGAAATAATAATTGCTCCACCTTTAACTAATAAGGCGCCTACGGTGTTAAATAGTATTATTTTATTGCTTTCATCTGTCTTCGAAATATTGTTACTTAGCACTCTAAATGGATTAAACATTATTATGGACCCCTAGCATTACCTTTATGTTTTCTACAAATTCTTCGTTAAGTCTATCAAGATATTTATAACTATCATAATCATCACTGAAATCGATAGATTGTAAAACTTTAGCAATCGATTCTGGCGTATCCTCCTCATAATAATATACAAGTCCCCCTATCTTTGATTTTTTGACACACTCAATGTTACTTGAAACTACTCTTAATCCCACACTCATGTATGAAAGCATTTTTGACGGAAAGCTATACTTTAAATACTCCCCAGTAGCGATTTGTGTACTTAGTCCAATATCACAATTCGATAAATAATCTATGTATTCTTGTCCCTTTTTCTCTCCATCGTATCTAACTTTGCAATCAGAAATTTCATTTAATAATTCAATCTCTTGTTTTAATTTTTTTATATTCTCTACATCTCCAAAACCAATAACACTAATTTTATAGGAAGAGTTCAAATATTCCGCTACTCTTATAGCATTAAAAGCTCCCGCCTTAACTGAGTCTATTATTCCTGCATAAACTATTGAAACCGTATTACTTTTTTTACGTTTAGTTTTTTTTTGAGTATTGTAATTCCCATGAATTACAATACTTTCCTTATTTAAATGTGAGTATGCCTCTCTCATTAAATCCGTTGATAATAGATGATAATCTGCGTAACTAATCATCTTTTTTTCAAGCCATTCAAACAAAACTGGTTGTTTAATAACAACGCAATATTCTTCTTCAATTTCCAATATAAGCTTAAATCCTTTAAGGAGCTTGGCAAAATATATTGGAAAATCTATCATAAGCGAGTGATATACAATGATTTTCTCTCCACGTTTAACATTAATTACAAGGTAGAAGAAAAGCCATATCCATGACCAAGCAATTCTGAATAGTTTCATTATCTTAATTCTTGCGCCGAAAGTAGATCCAAGTGTTAATGTTATCCCGTCCCGTAGATCAGATGTCCGTTTATCATACCATCCTTCTGTATTTGCAGTCCAAGAGGGTGAAATAATCTGAACATTATACCCTGCTTTTACTATCGATGAGGAAATATAATCCATCTTATTTACCGCTGCTAAGCTGATATATCTTTTTTCTTTAGCAAATTCGGAGTTATCATAAAATCCTATATATCTAACCTTTTCCATGAATTCCATCCACAACACCCTCCTTCACCCTATAATGGGATATTGCATAAAACATAAGAATAAAAATTATACCATTATCAATGAATCTTTCATTATTTATACTTATCATCATCGCTAATAATACTATTATTCTTGAGAATAACGGAGCGCAGATATTTAGTATGAATTTTGAAAATAAGATAAAATACAAGCTTCCATATACTAAGCCGTAAAAGGCCAAATTCGAGAATATGGTATTGGTATTATGAGCTGTATACTGAGATAAAAATTTTGCTCCTGCTTCCGTAACACCAGCCTCATAGCCCCAGCCTATAATAGGATTTTCAAGCCATGCCCAAAAGTATGCAGAAAACGATCCCGCTCGAGAATCAAGTGAGCCTCCACCAGATAATTTAACAAACAAACCATCTATAATAGATGCGAATTCTGGAATTGCAATATAACAAGTTATAGTAAGTAAACAAATAATTGATACAAGCCATCTTATCCTATCATTTTTTCCAATTGATGCTTTAGATTGTATGATAAATGCAAAAATTATTAAAACACCAACCATTATCCCAGCAGTGGAAAAAGTGGTTATTAAAGTAACAATAAGAATAGTGATACGCAATGTTTTATATTTATATTTTTTTATAAACCATAGTTCAAATATAAGAGCAATGTTAATATAGAACTGATAAACGCCAGGTTCTGAAAAAACTGAATAGTTTCTATATTGCATCCCACCGTACTGAGGAATATATACGAAACAAAGACCAGCATCTAAAAATCTCATATTCATCATTTCATGTGTAAAAGAAGGAAGTATTCCATTAAAAAAATCAACAAAAACTATTATCGTGTATGTACAAATTATAGAGTATAAGCAAAGTATAACCATAGCTTTAGTATAGTAACTAATGAATTCTTCATAAGATACTAGTTGTGTATATAAAAACATGATAAATATTATAAACGCTAAAAGTATAGAGAAAGCTAATGAATCACCAGTGAAAAGCTTATTAGAAAGAAGTATAGTTATAAACAACAAAGCTAATATAAGTTGCAGGTTATTAATTTTTTTTTTTTTATTTACGAAAAAAAGTATGCCCATAATTAATAACTCAATTATAATGACTTGAAGATGGCTAAGCTTATAAAAATTAATATAGGTTTGTGGTCCTATTACAATAAGTATCAAAATTGAAATAACATTTAACCAATATTTTCGTGCAGATATTGTTCGCTTATAATTGTCTAAAGTATACATCAAAATACCCCTTAAGCATTTTTTCTTTGGAATAGATTTCTCCCGCCATTCTGGCCAAACCGTCTGTCAATCTATCCTTCCTGGTTATCCATTCCCTTACACTTTGTTCCAAAGAATCAGTATCTCCGTATTCCACAAATTCACTATAATCAGGTAATGCAATAGTTTCAGGTGCACCCGCCTTAAAACCTACTATTGGTGTTCCACACGATAAAGATTCGGCGCATACCATCGAGAAAGTCTCGCGTTTACTCGTCAAAACTGTCAAATCTGCCATAGAATAGTATGACGCTAACTCCTTCTGGTCATTAGTTCGGCCAACATTAATAATATTTTTGGGAAGAACTAGTGATAAATCTCTCCCACCAATGATCATTATCTTAATATTCTCGTCTTTTAATCGTTCAGCAAGATCGACAATATATCTACCTCCCTTAACATCATCTTCACGCAAGCTAAAGCTTGCTGTAACGTAGAGTAATATTTTCTCATCTTTTAATCGGTGCTTTTCTTTTAAGTATTGGAATTCAGTAGGATAAAAGGTTCCTTTCGTATCAATCCCATTTCCAACAACATTAAAATTATGAGCTTGCATAATCGGAGATTTCTTAGCTCTATTCTCCAACCATTGAGATACGGAGACAATTTGTAAACTATTAAAACCTTCAAATTCACGTCTCATCTTTTCCCATGCAATATGGGTACGATCAAACAGGTAAGATTTTGTTGCGCTCCGTAGTTGTGGACAATTTCCACACCCTGTCATCCATTTATTGCATTCATGCGCATACCCGCAGCTCCCTGTATGCATAAACTCTGCATGAAGTGTCAAAATAGTTTTTATTTTATTTTTATTTAGAAACTTTAATAGGCTATATATATTTACAAAATAACCATTAATACAGTGTAAATGAACTATATCTGGTTCTTCATTTCTTATACATCTTTTCAACTTGTTAGTCGCAATTAATGATCCATTATACTGAAGTCCTGTGATACGAGCCCTCAATGCATTAAATTTCGCCAGAATCTCACTTGAAGTTTTATGTACATTCGGCTCATTCACTCTACGACCACGACCATAGCAAACAATGGATTCCATTCCATTCTCTTGTATTCCTTTGTGGATATCGTACACTATTTTTCCTGTACTACCATTATTATAAACGCAGTTTACTTGTAATATTTTCATTTACCCACTTACTTTCTTAACTATATCAATAATAATTGCCTTCGCGTATTCTCCATTATCTTTCGCACTATGTCTTTCACTTACTATTTGCTGTGCTGTATCAATATATATTTGGCGTAACTCTCCATCGCTTAATATTCTTGTAAGTGATTCCTTTAAGTCGCTCTTATCAGTAACAACTACTGCCCCATTATTCCCCTTTAAATATTCAGTACAAGCTATATTTTCTGGTGCGTAGACAAAAAAACATGTACCACTTGCCAGACAGTCTGCAATCTTAGTTGAAAATGCATGTTTTAAATCCCGCTTACTAAACTCAGAAAAGTTTTCTGCATGTACTAATAAATCACTTTTTTGCATGATCTGAATAACTTCCTGATACGACACTAACCCTTTATATCGAATTCCTGTACAATTTTCAAATGCTGATTTAACATATTCCGTCGGAATTTTCCCATACACATCAAGGTATAGATTCGGATCAATTTCTTGTAAGGTTTTAGCTATATCGATTAAAGACTCATGTCTCCCTAAGCCTAAATTCCCTAGGTAACTCACAACAAATGGATCATTATCCTTTTTATCCTGCAGTAAAGGTACCATATTAGTTGCTGTCATTAAAACAGTACTTTCATGATTAAACTGCCTATTATAAGTATCTTGTAGTTTATCGCATATATAAATAGTATGCGATGCATAACTCATCAAAGTTTCAAATTGCCATACATATTGTGAGCGATATAAATAATAAAGAGGAGAAAACGATTGTTTATTTTTAAAATAGTAATCCTCACTATTGTATAAAACTATCGGAATGTTACGTTCTTTCGCTATAGTCATGGAAATTTTAAACATAAATGAAAAATCACCGATTTGTAATAATAATATATCTGGTTTAAATTCATCTATCCAATCTATAAACTTCTGACTTTTCCATCTATTAGAATCCCAAATGAAATTTCTTGCTATATAATTAAAAGATGTTTTTCTTCGGTGCCGTTTATATACTTTACTTAGTAATAAGTCATTACCTTCGATTTTATCAATAACAACTTCATTTTTAACAGTTCTACCTACTTTGGTCCCCTTATAGAACGCTTTTAACGCTTCAGTATCTGTAACGCGAAAATAATTATCGCAAACTGGTGAATCAGGCACTTCATTATAAATGTAAAATTGTGCAAGTGATTCTTTTGGCCAATTGATAAAAAAATTCCCAAGTGTTCTACCATTAGAACCAGTTGTAGAAAAACAGTTGTGTGAAACAACAAGTACTTTCGGATAATCAATGTTCATTATGCGTTCTCCTTATCTCATCCACCCCTTGAAGCATTAATTTATATGCTTCTCTCGCCGTCTTTTCATTTTTAAACCTGGTCTGATGCCTAATTACAAATTGTAAACATAGGAGTTTTCCCCATCGTTTAGAAAGAGAAGCAAACAATACACCCTTATCAATAAAGTATTTATTGGTATATCCTTTAAACCAGGTTGATTTTTCTTGACTCACATGGCCAATTAATGTTGGATTTGTATATACTCTCAAACCCTTTCTTATACACTCTGCGATAAACAGACTGTCTTCTCCCGAGCTATACATGGCACCACCACCAAACAGCAATGAATAGTAAATATTTGCTTGTCTCAATTTTTGTGTTCTTACAGCGATTCTAACAGCTCCATATTTCAAACATTCAAACCATCTTACACGACTATGTTTTTTTATTTCAAACATTGGTCTCTCTGGGTTTGTGCTTATCACATTGAATATTATGATATCAGCTCTAGGATTATCTTCAAAAGCCTTAATTATAATCTTATTGTAATCATTAACGTACCTCACATCTTCATCCGCGAATAAACAAATGTCCGCGGAAGCACGCATAAGAGCATTGTTTCGACTAAGGCCAACCCCACGCTCAGCATATGAAATATATTTAACCTCAAATTCACGGTAAATAAACTCATCAACTTCGTTGCGATCACACTGATTAATAATGATTGAATTGGATGATATATTCATTTTTTCGAGTAGACTATGATCTACTTGATGCATGGCCGAAGCAAGTACTTGTAAATCCATAGCTAACACCCCAACATTAATAAAATTAACTCATTAAATTTTCGATATGAAATCACTAAATTTCTCATTATAATCCCTTTTTAGAGCATTTGGATAAAACGAAACCTCTATATCATCTGAGAAGTACGACTTACATTCTTTTCGTATTTCCACTTCTGTTTCTCTGCTGATATCTCTATCTAGGTAGAACTCAAGTTTTCCCTTTTCTTTTTGAATAGCTTGATAATTAACAATAGTGTTATACTGCACTGCTAGATTCTTAAAAATATAATACAAAGTAAGACTTGGGTATTTACCCTTCTTTCCAAAAATAGTCTTACCTACCCTACCTTTAACTTCGCTGATAATCTTGTGTTTCAACCCACAAGGACATACAGTTGCATTATCCAATATAATACTATCCCCTAATTTATATCTAATTATTGGAAATGAATCAGAGATCAAATTTGTAATAATCGCTTCGCCATCTTCCTCTTCGACAATTACATTTTCCATCACTATGTGCATATGACCTTCTTTGCATTCATATGCAATTATGCCAGTTTCAGCCGAACCATACTCACTAATGATTTTTTTTCCAAATGCGTTTATTGCTTCTTCTTGATATCCATCGAATATTTTTTCAGAGGTGCCCTTTATCATTCTCAAGTTAAATGGCCCTAATTCGTTCTTGTTAATAAGTTTGGCCACTTCATAAATCATGGAAGAATAACCCTCTAAATAAGTAGCATGTTTGAGCCTTTTCGCAAAATGTTTAATTCCAGCATCTTCATAAGAAAAAATACGAAATCTGTTAAGTAATACATCGTATATTTTTGTTATAACTTTTTTCTTAAAACTAAATGCATAACCCCAGAAGTACCCATTTAAGTCCCATGGCATAACATCGAACCAAGAATATCCTCGGAGTTGTGCGGCACGATGTCCAGCATCCCATTCACTATTTCTATAAAATACTAATGGTTCACCTGTACTACCTGATGTTTCCGAAAAAAAGACCTTTCTATAACCATCTCTATTTTGTATTGCAAGAGTATTTCCCAGAAGATCTGACTTTGATATACTAGGTATCTTCTTAATATCATCCAAAGACTTTATATCATCAAGTGTTAAACCTGCATTATCAAATGAATTACGATAAAATATAGATTTATTATAAGCAATTCCTATTATTCTCTTTAGTTGTTTAAACTGATAAGCTTCAAGTTCTTCTAAACTCCAATTCTCAGATTCCTTTAAAAGCATATATTTACCAGGGATTTCCGGACTTCTTAGCCTTATGCCGATTTTATAAATAAATTTATGAATCATATCAGACCTTTCCTATTGCTCTTTATCAGAACAATAATTTTAAGATAAACTATCGTACTACTTATTTACCTATACCCATGTATATAACACCATAACTTTCAGCATCGCTTAACGAGTAGCAATTTCTTCCGTCCAATAAAATAGGCCTTTTCATTAACTTACGAAATTTACTTATATCATAGTTTTTTATCTCATCCCATTCAGTAAAGATAAAACAGATATCAGTATCTTTTATTGTGTCATCTATATTATTGAAGTAACTAATTCGATCTAATCCTTCTACGTCACCATATTTCATTGTTTTCTTGAAATTTTCAATCCCCACCGGATCAAATGCCTTAATATTAGCACCGTCATCTAGAATGATTGGAATATTAATTATCGATGCTGCCTCTCTCAAATCATCAGTACCAGGCTTAAAAGTAAGTCCTAATATCGCAACTGTTAATCCTTCGAAATTATCGTAATATTTTCTAGATTTTTTTATTAATCTTAATTTTTGTTGTTCATTTACTTCAATTGCTGCCTTCACTGTCTTTAATTCATAATCATTCATATTAGCAAGCCAATGGAGTGCTTTTGTATCTTTTGGGAAACAACTCCCACCATAACCAATACCAGCATTCAAGAATTTATCACCAATCCTACTATCATAACCCATACCTTTAGCAACATCTTCGACCTTAGCTCCTACTATTTCACATAGATTTGCTATTTCATTTATGTATGATATTTTCAACGCTAGAAAATCATTTGATGCATACTTAACCATTTCAGCACTTCTGCTATCAGTCACAAGTATAGGCGCATCATATTCTTTATACACTTCACGCATAACCTTTTCAGCATCTTCATTATCTACGCCAATTACAATACGACTAGCATGAAGAGTATCTCTAACTGCAGTGCCTTGTGCTAAAAACTCAGGATTTGAGACAATATTAATTTTAATAGAAGTTTTTTTATTATCATTGAGTATTTTCAGAACCTTATCATTAGTTCCAATGGGAACTGTAGATTTCAATACTACGACACAACTATGATCAACTGATTCGGCAATTTGTTTGGCTACAGCATAAACATAAGAAAGATTAGCTGATCCATCTTTTTTTTCGGGTGTACCTACACCTATAAATATAACCTCAGCGTCTTTATACGCTGACATATAGTCAGTTGTATATCTTAACCGTTTGCTATTTTTTTTCATTAGTTCCTCTAAATCTTGTTCATAAATTGGAGAAATACCGTCTCTAAGTTTATTTATTTTATTTTCATCTATATCTACACAAGTAACTTTATGACCATATTCTGCCAAACACACCGCAGTGACTAAACCCACATATCCTGTTCCTACTACTACTATTTCCATTAATTTATCCCTCACAATATCATCTCAATTTAAATACCGTAGCAATTACCCAATAACTGATAAGGTAAAGAGATTTGATAAAAGATAGGTTCTCTATCTCTCGATATACCTTCCAATGATATCCTACTAAGCTATTTTTATTCTCAGAAAGCGCACCTGATCTAATTCTGTGGCTTCCTAATGCCTCTTCTAAACCATATATATATTCTGCCTTTTTGATAACTTGCAACCACATTACGTAGTCGTTCCTTTTTTTAATATCTGGTATTTTAAATTTCCCTAATATATCTGCGTTATATATTACCGTTGAGTTGCCTGGATTTCTCTTTAAAATCCCATCATAATTACTTTTAGCCTTCGCTTGGATAGTTCTGTTAAGGTATTTTCCTAACTCATCTATTTTGTCATAGCTCGTACAAGTAAAGTTATAGCTATTTTGCTTCATAAATTCGATTTGCTTAGATAATTTTTCAGGCACCCATACATCGTCACTATCCAAAAATGCGATAAATTTACCTTTTGCTAAATCAATGCCCATATTTCGTGCTACTGCAGCCCCAGAATTAGTATCTAGTTTATAGTATCTGATTCGATCTTCTATAGTTATGAAACTCCCAACAATTTCGGCTGTATTATCTCTCGAACAATCATCAATAACAATAGCTTCCCAGTTATAGTAAGTTTGCTTAATAATTGAGTTTAATGTTATACCTATGAAATCGCCGCAATTATATGCAGGTATAACGATTGAAACAAGGTCTTCTTTAATTCCTGTTTTCTTTATATATTCATTCATTATTCTACACCTGCTGTTGATTTTATCGACTCCGAGAAATTTATAACACAATATTCTTTTTTATAAACAGACATTTTTTTTTCATATGTCAAATCCCCAAATACTTTATTAACTATTATATTTTTTTTTCTTAGTAACCTTATTATAGGATTCACTAAATTTATGAAAACAACTTTTTCGCCATAGGCCTCTGCTGTCAACTTAACCATATCACTAGTACTCACATATTCATTGTTCTGCGGAAAATACAACCCAGAACCCCCATCATCAATTAAATGTCTTACGAATTCGCATAAATTCTCCACATATATCATGCTTCGCTGGTTCTTTATATTAGGAAAATAATTAATTTTTTTAATTGAACCTACTAATTTAGGATAGTTACCTTTGCAACCTTTTCCGTATACCATAGGTGGTCTAAGCACTGCTACTCTAAAATTTTCATTTGCCATTGGTGTAATCAATTTCTCCGCTTGTAGCTTCGACTTTCCGTAACTGCTTATTGGATTTACATGAGTACCTTGATCTATCATTCCACTCACTTTTCCATATACACTCATAGAACTCAAAAAAATAAATTGTTTAACCCCATCAAGCTTTGTCTTCTGAGCAACTTCATGTGCTAAGTCACGATTCACTTCATAATAAAGGTTAGTGTTTTCTTTTGATTCTTTCACATGGGCAATTCCCGCAACATGGAATACTACATCATATCCCTTGAAGTCTTTTTCTTTCCATAAACTATCTCTCACAGATAATGTATCAATAGAATATTTATCAGGCCACTGCTGTATCCATCTTATAAAACTAGTACCTATATAACTTTCTTTTCCAGTAATCAATATCTTTCGTTTACTCATTTATGAAGCAACTCCCTTGCTATTAGAAGCCACATTCTATGTAGTTTCTCCTTCTTGTACACCTTCAGACTTTAGAACACTTAGAATCGTCATAAAAAAGACTTTTACATCAAACTTGAAAGATAGTTTTGACACATACTCACCATCAAGCTTTGCCTTTTGTTCAATCGTTGGTTCATCTCGACCGTTTATCTGAGCCCACCCAGTCAGACCAGGTTTGATATCATTAGCCTCGAACTTATCACGCTCAGCAATCAAATCATACTGATTCCATAATGCAGGGCGAGGTCCAACAATACTCATTTCACCCTTAAGGATATTGATAATTTGCGGTAGTTCATCCAAGCTTGTTTTTCTTAGAAACCTGCCCACTTTTGTTATAAAGAAATCTGGATCCTTCAATAGATGAGTTGGCATATCATTAGGCGTATCTGTTCTCATCGTTCTAAATTTGAGAATATAGAATTCCGATTTATTTTTACCTAATCGCTTTTGTTTAAATAGGATAGGTCCTTTAGAGCTTGTCTTAATCGCGATCGCAATGATCAAGAAGACAGGCCATAACACTAACATTCCGATTAAAGCCAACAGAAAATCAATGGTTTGTTTCACGTAAACATAAGGTCTCATAAGTTCACCTGATCCTTTAAGTTACTATTTTCTATCTATGTACATCATCTCTATGTCAGAAGACATAGAGATGATCGTCTTATCTTGTTTAGTTAGCCATTCCCTCAGCCAAATCTTTACCCAACTGAAGCTGCGATTCAAATTCACTTCTATATTGACTAATGATTGCTGTGCTATATCCATTACTGTTCAGTTTTTGTTCAGTGTCTGCAACTATACTATTGAAGTTAGCAGTAAACGCTGAAAGTTGTTGTACACCTTTAGCCTTAATACTCTTTTTACTCGCTTCATCTTTTGCCCCGAGATATTCTAAAGCAATACTCATTAATGTCGATTGGCTTTGATCTTTGAGTGCAGTAAGTTTGGCTTCCGTTTCACTAGTAATGGTTTCATAAGAAACCTTTCCAGTACCCGCAGTACCAACACCAGCTGCACCAGTTGAATCCGTTGGTGCAGGTGTCACTACTGGAGATGGGTCCTTCCCATTGTTACCAGTCGAACTATTATTGCCACCTTGCTCTTGATACGCCTTAGAAGCGGCAGTAATGGTTTTCGTCTTCTGATCCCAGCTAATGTTATGACCTACAGATTCCGATAAAAAACGTAGAGGCACATATAAGGAGCCATTCAAGATAAAGCTGGATTGCCCAGTTGGTAATGCCTTGGTTGCACCGTTAAATACATAACTTGCCTTCACTTGATTGAGTACAAGATTCTTAGGTACTGCTGAGGCACTATTCCCGTTTGTTGCATTCATTAGATACTCTTTAATCACAACTAGCTCTGAACTGCTAGGCTCTGCTACAGTAACTTTAACGTTTTTAGCATCCCAAACTACACTCTTTTGCAATGCATATGACATAAAGCGTAATGGAACATAAGTTGTATTGTTGTACATGAATACATATTGACCTGGAGGGGTCCCAATACTCACTCCATCAAAAATCATATTCACGTTCATGCTCTGCACTTTAATCGTAGAATTTGCAGCCTTAGTTGTTGCACTTGGTACCGCCGCTGCTGATACGGAGATAGGAGCGGATGCCGTTAAGGGTGCTAAACCTATTGAAGCTATTAACGATAGAACTATGACTGGTAGAGTTGCTTTAGACATACTTATTCACTTCCCTTTTCTTTCGCTTTTGATTGTTCTTCTTCTTTAAGGATTTGATCACGTGTCTTTCCTTGACTGATACCATATTTCTTGGCTATCTGTGATAGCTCATTATATTGTTCTTCGGATACTTTACCTAGAATAATGCTGCGTGCTTCCCGCTTCTCATCTAGATTCAAACCACCTCTGGCCAAATCTTTTAGACGATTAATATCAGATACGCTAAGTTGACCCAGAACAATTGAGGCTACATCTGCCTTATCCTTCATTGTCACATTCTCTTGAATTTCTTTAGCTTTATCTGTTGAGACCTGTGCTGTATAACCATGTGAAGAGGTATCTTTCGAATCTGTTGATGGAGCTTTCGTAGGTTCACTAGTAGTAGAAGGTGTTGCATTTTTTTCAGTTTCCCCAGCATCATTGCTTCCCTCATCATCTGTTGATGGAGTAGTAGGTGCTACAGACGCTACAGGTTCAACATCACCATCCACCACTTTATCTTCAGGTGCAGTTCCTTGATCTTGACCACCACTAACTTGATCCTCAGACTCCAGATCAAAACCATCCACCATAGAATTCATCAGCTTATCGACCGCATAATTCGCAGCGAACAAACCACCAACACCCAGAACTACAATGACTGACAGCGTCCATAAAAGGATCTTTTTCCATCGTTTGTTGAACATTTATGTATCCCCCTTTATGAATGATTTAGCTGATAGCAACTTGGGCAACGGGCTGCATCGGTACAATCTGATTGATTATTTCGCGAATAACTTCAGGTTCTTCGGCGAGAACACGTTCCAAACGTTTGAATTCCAGTTCTAGCTGATTCAGACTTATCACATTAGGTCTACCGATAAAGATTCTCCCATGATCTGTAGAGCCTAAATTCTCTTCATCTGTTAATAGTTCTTCATATAACTTCTCGCCCTCACGAATACCGGAGAACTGAATATCAATATCCCTATAAGGTTCATAACCAGAGAGAGTAATCAAATCTTCCGCTAACGTTAGAATCTTTACAGGTTCTCCCATATCCAGAATGAACACTTCACCACCTTTGGCAAAAGAACCCGACTGGATTACAAGCTGAACGGCTTCTGGAATCGTCATAAAATAACGGACCATTTCTGGATGAGTAACAGTGACTGGACCACCAGCAGCAATCTGCTCTTTAAAGGCCGGGATTACACTGCCACGACTGCCAAGCACGTTCCCAAAACGCACGGCTGAGAACTTTGTTCTACTTGTGGTATGCAGACTTTGCACATACATTTCAGCAATCCGCTTAGTTGCACCCATCACACTCGTTGGGTTAACCGCTTTATCCGATGAGATCATTACAAATCTCTCCGCACCATATTTATCTGCACAATCCGCAACATTCCTTGTTCCGAAGACATTATTCTTAATGGCTTCAGAAGGGTTCCGCTCCATCAATGGAACGTGTTTATGTGCTGCCGCATGAAAGACAACATGTGGCTTATGGCTGCTGAATACGTCCATTATCCGACTGCGGTCCTGTACATCCGCGATTACGGTAACAATATTCAGATCCGGAAACTTCTTACGAAGCTCCATTTCAATCATATAAATGCTGTTCTCTCCGTGTCCAAGTAACATTAACTTGTCGGGACCAAATGGGGCAATCTGCCGACAGAGCTCTGAACCAATAGATCCACCAGCCCCCGTAACTAACACAGTCTTGTGGTGTACATAACCTAGAATACTGTTCAAATCTGCTATAATCGGTTCACGGCCTAGTAAATCTTCAACGCTAACATCTCGCAGTTTCTTCACTGATATTTTTCCCGCGATCAGATCGTTAAGCGCCGGTATAATCTTTAGCTTGGCCCCTGTCTTCTTCGCAAGATTAATAATTTCAGAAATTTCAGTACGTGAAACGGAAGGCATAGCGATAATAATCTCATGAATTTCCCGTTCTTTCACAATAGCGGGAATCGCGTAACGATTGCCTAAGACTGGCACACCCAGTATCGACATATGATATTTATTGATACTATCATCAATGAAACCTACTAGCTTCGTATGAGCAAAAGAAGGCCCCATCATTTCCCTAGCAATTAATATTCCACAATCGCCTGCACCTACAATTAGTGTATGGGTCTTAGTGTCTTTGTAATTGATTCGATCATTATGAAGTACTCTCCACAAAAATCGAACTCCACCTACTAATAAAAGAATAGTCTCCATCGACCGAACTTCTATGGCAAGAGGTACTCTATCCGGCAAAATTAGATACGCCAGTGCAAATGAAAATAAAGACCCTACTACAATAGCTTTAGAAACCGATATAATCTCACCGATACTGGCATATTGCCACATTCTTCGGTAAAGACCGAAGTATATCAGACTTCCACCGAATGCAAATGTTGCAATCACACCAAATTGCAGCATCTGTACAACGTATTCCTGAAGAGCATGGTTAGGGTACCGAAACAAATAAGATGTCACAATACTGAACCAAATGATCGCAAGATCAATGAAGAATAAAAGAATCACTCTAGATTTCGCTGTCATTTTCAGTGCCTCCAAAAACAACATTATTGTTAAAGAATAAATCAATTTCCATAGTAGTAGTAATAGTAACCTTCGCTGGCTTTACGTTTTACATTATTGAGAACCACGCCAAGCATTTTTGCACCTACACGATCGAGGTTAGCTTTAGCTTTTACAGCAATATCCCGCTTTACCTTGCCATAGCTGACAACCATAATGACACCATCACTCTTGGAAGCCATGATCTGCGCATCTGTAACCGCCAATAACGGTGGAGTATCAATAAGAATGACATCATAACGCTGGCGCAAGTCCTGCAAAAGAGTACTCATCCGATTAGAAGCCATCATTTCTGCTGGATTTGGAGGAATCGGTCCTGAGGTCATAATGGAAAGATTGGAAACACCAGAATCTTGGACAGTATCCTCAAGAACCGCCTGCTGCGACAGTAGTGAAGATAGCCCAAATCGGTTACTAAGCGAAAAAGTCTTATGTGCTGTCGGTTTCCGCAAATCACCGTCAATCAACAATACCTTCTTATCTGCCTGTGCGTAAGCCGCAGCTAAATTAGCAGAAACTGTTGATTTACCTTCCTCCGGTCCGGACGAAGTTACCATGATTACTTGAATAGTCTCATCTACAGAGGAAAAATCAATATTTGTGCGTAGCGCACGAAACGCTTCAGATACAGGGGAGCGAGGGTTCGTAACGGTAATTAGATGTCGTTGTTTATTTGGCAGCTGTGACATGTTCGAGTTCGCCCGCCTTTCTGGATGTTTGCGTCTGTGCCTGTGTTGCGCCTTGTTTGCTTTCTTCTGAACCCAATCTTGTAATCATCGCTATCGTTGGTAGACCAAGATATTTCTCAATATCTGCTTCAGTCTTCAGCGTATCGTCCATGTATTCCAGCAAGAAAGCAATCCCTAAACCAATCATCAAGGAAACGATGAAAGCTATAGCCATATTCATTAAGACATTCGGTTCTACGGGTCCTGGCTCGTTAAGTGGATTCACTTTGGCCTCATTTAGAATCGATACGTTCTCCACGTTAAATAGGTTAGGAATCTCATCCTTGAATACAAGTGAAATGGCATTCACGATTTCAGCGGCTCGCTGATACGAATTATCTCGAACGACAAGTGTCATCACCTGCGTATTATTGACGGAGCTCACATTAACCTTCTTCAACAGCTCTTCTGCAGTAATATTGAACTGCGGATAATCTCTCGTAACAATATCAAGGATGGCCGGAGTCTTAATAATTTCCTTATACGTATTAATCAATTGAATATTAGTATTAATCTGGTTCAAATCAAGCTGCGCTGCTGCCGATTGAGTCGGAGTCTGGTTAACAATAATCTTAGTGGATGCTTCATACACCGGATTCTTAATATACAGACTGTACACACCAGCAACACCGCACACCAAAACAACTATGCTAGCAATCAGCCATAGTCTCTTCCTGACGATCTGAAAATAATCGCGAAGATCCAATTCTTGTGATGACAAGTGTAATTACCTCCAAGCTATTTCTGAAATATTTCGTTACTATAGTACAGCACTTCCCTATTGGCAAAAAATTGCCCCCTCTCACCTACATGAGAGGAGGCTATATACTATACTTTTAAATTTACTTACTTGAAGTTAATAGTACGGTAGATAATTACTGCTGCTTCAGCACGAGTAGCCGTATTGTTCGGGTTGAACTTACCAGCATTTCCGATAACCAAGTTATGATCTGCTGCGAATGCTACGCCATCTCTCAAAGATGCACTGATCTTAGCAGCATCGGAGAATTGGCTGATTGCCGTTACATTCGTTGTTGCAGCTGGATTGATAGATTTCACTGCACGGGAGATCATTGTTGCCATCTCTGCACGTGTGATGGTTGCATTAGGATCGAACTTAGCCGCACTGCGTCCAGTAATGATTCCTTTTTCTGCTGCAACTGCTACATATGGTGCATACCAAGCAGATGAACTTACATCACTAAAGCTTTGTACGGCAGAGTTGTTCTCCAGATTAAGCGCACGAATCAACATTTTAGCGAACTCTGCACGAGTTACATTGCTCTTCGGTGCGAATTTGCCTTCGCCCACGCCTTCAATCGCGCCTTTTGCAGCTACGACTTGAATTTGTTTGCCAGCCCAAGCTTGTACACTAGCAATATCCGTAAAGTTTACTTTATTCTCAAGCACTGCATAGGATGAGAAAGTATCACGTGGTTCTACGATGAACTCTCCATCAAGCACACCACCTTGGAATTGCAGGCTACCGTATACAAGCTTCGCTACGGACAGCAATTCTTTATCAAGACCATCAGTATTCTTAAGCGGAAGTTTAATGGTAATTGGTTGTTTGAATGTGCTTGTTGCTACACCGTTCACGCTAAGTGCAAATTCATACACATCCGAAGCCAATTTCAGTTTGGTAACAGAAGTTACAACTTCTGGTTTAGCGGTAGTTACTGTCAATGCAATAGCTGTGCTGAACTGACTTACAGGAATCGTTACTGTTACACCATTGAACGTAACCGCGATATTTGCAACACCTTTAGCTTTTGCAGCTTCAATAATTGCTTGGGAAAGCGGAACTTCAACTGTAGTAGCGCTTACTGTTCCCAGATTCAGGGTCAAAGTAAGACCTGTTTTGCCAGAATTCGCTGCAACTAGCTTATCCAACTCTTTAATTACATCGGCATCTACCAATTTCAATGTTGCTTTACCGTCAACAACACTTACTAGCTTGGATACGTCGTAGATTCCTGGAGTTGGAGCAGGAGTTACAGGAGTTGTAACATTTCCATTTCCACCATTGCTACCACCATTACCGTTACCGTTGCCGTTGCCGTTGCCGTTGCCGTTGCCATTATCGCCCAATCCATACGCTTTAACGTAAGCAAGTGCAAGTGATTTCGCCGCAGGCTTCGCAGATTTAATCGTATTATTCAGGTTCTTCAATGTTTGCTTCACATCACTAGCAGTAACTCCAAGATTTTGCAACGCTTGGCTTACTGTAAGAGCTCCTGCTCCTGTAGTGTGGCTCAATACTTTCGCAATAGCCTCATCCAACAAAGTATCGTAACCAGATTCAGATTTGAGAATTTCCAACAACTCTGCAGTTGTCTTGCTGCTAACCAGTGTACGAAGTTCTGTTTCTACACTGATTAAGAATTCAGAAACACTATCTACAGTAAGACCAGACACACCCGCTTTAGTTGCAATTTTGCTCAACAGGGCAATATTTTTGTCGTCGTTACGGATAATTTGAATTCCGGAGAAATCGTTCCCATAGACATCATATACTACACTAGTAACGCTTTGGAACAATTTAAGTGATGTCTTTGTTTCTACTTCATCCAATGAAAGCTTGTTCAAGACTGGAGCAAAAATCTCTGCGAAAGTTGCCTCGTCCAGCGCAGCAACCTCATTTTTCAAATTATAGAGGTAAACTACATCTGTTGCAGAGAGTTGCTTGTAAACATTAAGAACTTTCTCCTTAACTGCTGTACTGCTGCTAACTGTAGCTGCAGATGCTGTACCCACTGCTCCAAGATTACCCAACGGAAGACCCGCTACGGATGCTGCTACCATACTTGCTGCCAATGTTGATACTACTAGTTTCTTTTTCAAAGTCACTAAATATCCACCTCTTTATATGTATTTAAATTCTTTTGTTACTATAGTCCTATACTATTTCACCTTATGTCTACACTATTACGTATTTCAACGATTCACCCAATAAAACCCATTCTACCACTATTAGGTAGATTAGTCAGCCCTTTCGGGAAAAAATGCCAAACAATTTGTGACGATTCCCCCTTTTTTGTACGTGATTACCACGAATAACCTCTCCATTTGCCACAATTTGCTGAGAGTTCTCGCGCATATAGTCGCGCACCTCAGGACCTAATTGTTTCTCTAAAACCACATAAGCAGCATGTAATCCAAAAGGACGATGAACACTGTCATGTGCATCAGAGGCCAACACATGTACTGCATTTCTACGACATAACTCAAGAGATAGCTTCTGAAGTTTATTCCCGAAGACGCCTGCAAGACTTTGTGCGGTTACCTGACCGAGTGATCCCAGCTCTATCAATCTTTCTAACTTAGAAGGATCGGCAGCTACTTCAGCATTACGCTCCGGATGGGCGATGACCGGAACGAACCCTTGAATGATCAACTCGTGACAGATTTCTTCCATGTTGCGTGGGACTCGTGAAGAAGGCATTTCTAGCAAAATATACCGCGAGTCTGCAAGACTTAGCAGTTGCCCCCGCTCCAGATCATCCAGTAAATCTCCGTACACTCTGATTTCCTGACCTGGAAGAACAAGCAGTGGATTGCCATGCTGACGAAGTTTCTCATTCATCAGATCCACTGCTTCTCTTATACTAGCGGAGTTATTCATATATTGACCGTTGGCGTGATGTGGTGTGGCAATGACGGATGTAATTCCGTCCCTATAGGCGTCTTGCGCCATGGCGAGAGCGGATTCCCAATCAGTAGCTCCGTCATCCATAAAGGGTAAGATGTGGCAATGGATATCTTTCATATGTTATCTATCGGTCCCTTCACATAGAAAATTTAGTTTTACCCACAAAAAAATACAACCATTCCCAAATGGAATGGTTGCTTGATTGTAAATGAGTTCTTGTCTTATGCTTCAGTAGGTTCCTCTTGCTGAGGTTCATTTCCATCTATTTCAGCATCTTCAGAATCTGGAGAGGAGAGAACATACCCATCGATCAATCCCCAAAGTTCTTCTTTACCAAGGCCAATCTCTGAAGAGAATGGAATGAAATTATCCCCTGGCAGTACGCCAAGCTCCTGCTTCATGATCTTGATATGCTTTTGCCAGCGAGTCTTCGGAATCTTATCCGCCTTAGTTGCTACTACACACATAGGAAGATCATAATGCTTCAACCAGTCGAACATCATCTTATCATTGCTGGTCGGCGGATGACGCAGATCCACGATGAGCAGAACAAGCTTCAACGTATCGCGCTCAGAGAGATATTTTTCCACCATCTTGCCCCATGTTGCACGTTGCGTCTTCGACACTTTAGCATATCCGTAACCTGGAAAGTCAACAAAATACATGCTGTCTTCATTGATACGGTAATAGTTCATATGCTGGGTCTTACCTGGAGTGGAGCTTGTCCGAGCCAGATTCTTGCGGTTAATCATTCGGTTAATGAGGGATGACTTCCCTACATTGGAGCGCCCTGCCAGAGCAACCTCTGGCAAAGCATCATCAGGGTATTGATCAGGGCCAACGGCACTGATTATAAATTCGGCAATATTAACTTTCATAGGACTTCCTTTCTAATGCACACTACTCGGTGGCTCACTGCTAATTTCATTATGATGCTCAACTAACGCATGATGCAAGACCTGATCCATGTTAGATACTGGTATGAACTCCACATCATTGCGTACGCTCTCTGGAATTTCTTTCAGATCACGTTCATTGTCTTTGGGAAGAAGGATCTTTTTATATCCAGCACGGTGTGCAGCTAAAGACTTCTCTTTCAGTCCACCGATCGGCAATACACGTCCACGCAAGGTGATCTCACCGGTCATGGCCACGTCCTTCGAAACATAACGCTTCGTAAGTGCGGAGATCAATGCGGTAGCAATCGTAATCCCTGCAGACGGGCCATCCTTCGGAATCGCACCTTCAGGAATGTGGATATGAATATCAATCTTCTCATAAAAATCGGGCTGGAGTCCCAGCTCCTCCGCCTTCGAACGTGTATAACTGAAAGCGGCCTGCGCCGACTCCTTCATTACATCGCCCAGTTGTCCAGTAAGTGTCAGCTTGCCCGTTCCCTGCACGACAGTCACTTCGATCAGCAGCGTATCGCCACCAACCTCAGTCCAGGCCAGTCCAGTTACTGTGCCAATCTGATCTTCAAGCTCCGCCATACCGTAACGGTATTTCGATGCACCTAAATAATCCTTGATGTCATCCGGAAGAATGACTACACTTTCTTTTTCCTTGGACACAATCTGTTTCGCGGCTTTGCGGCATAACGCTGCAATCTGCTGCTCCAAATTACGCACACCGGATTCACGAGTATATTCGCGCACGATACGCAATAAACTGTCGTCTTCGATGATCAGCTGATCTTCTGCAAGACCATGATTCTTCTTCTGCTTCGGCAAAAGATAACGGCTACCGATCTGCAATTTCTCCAGTTCCGTATAACCCGGAATGAACAGCATTTCCATCCGATCGAGTAGCGGACGCGGAATGTTATGCACTACATTCGCTGTTGTAACAAACATAACGTTTGATAAATCAAACGGCAACTCGACGAAATGGTCACTGAACGTATTGTTCTGTTCTGGGTCCAATACCTCAAGCAATGCTGAGGATGGGTCACCACGGAAATCTGCAGCCATTTTATCAATCTCATCTAGCAGGATAACCGGATTAATCGTGCCTGCCGTCTTCATCCCTTGAATGATTCGGCCTGGCATCGCACCCACATAAGTCCGGCGATGACCACGGATCTCCGCTTCATCACGCACACCGCCAAGCGAAATGCGAACGAACTTACGATTAAGTGAACGGGCAATGGAACGAGCGAGTGAGGTTTTCCCCACACCTGGAGGCCCTACAAGACATAGGATCGGACCTTTTAGCTTCTTCACCAACTGCTGAACGGCTAAATATTCCAATACCCGTTCCTTTGGTTTTTCCAAACCGTAGTGGTCCTCATCAAGTACCTGTTCTGCCTTCTTGATATCAAGGTCATCTTCTGTCTGTTCATTCCAAGGAAGACCCAGCAGCCAATCCACATAGTTGCGAATTACGCCACCTTCAGCTGAGCTCACTGGCATTTTTTCCAGACGATCGATTTCCTTCTCCATCTTCTCTTTCACGCGTTCCGGCAAATTCTTCTCTTCCATGAGATTCCGCAGTTCTTCCGCTTCTCCCACCCGACCTTCCTTCTCGCCGAGTTCTTTCTGGATCGCTTTCATTTGCTCGCGCAAATAATATTCCTTCTGCGTCTTCTCCATCTGCTTCTTCACACGTTGATTGATCTTGCGTTCAAGCTCCAGCACTTCACGCTCATTATTAAGAATATCAAGAAGCTTCTCTAGCCGTTTACTGACATCAATCGTCTCTAGAATTTCTTGCTTATCCTTGATCTTCAGCGATAGATGGCTCGTAATGACATCCGCAAGACGACCCGGCTCCTCAATATCGGATACAGCAGCCAGTGTCTCTGGTGTCACTTTTTTGGATAACGTTATATAGTGTTCGAACTGATTAAGTACTGTACGCATCAGCGCGTCACACTCTTGATCGCCATCTTCCTCTTCTGGTAGCTCGCGCGCCATAACCTCATAATACTCATCATTATCGATATAATTAATAATTTCGGCTCGTTCTACACCCTCAACCAGTACACGAATCGTACCGTTTGGCAGCTTCAGCATTTGCCGCACATTCGCGACAGTACCGACCCGAAAAATATCGTCCTGACCAGGCTCTTCAATATTCACTTCCGACTGTGAACACAGAAGAATTAAATTATCTTCAACCATAGCTTTTTCTAGTGCCCGAACTGACTTCTCACGGCCCACATCCAAGTGAAGAACCATGCTTGGGTACACAAGAAGACCTCTTAGCGGTAATAAAGGAAAACGACGACCTTTTGTTTTATTTGTCATCATCGCTTTCGCACCTCCCATGGCTCTCAATTAATCTCATATGCATTCATTCTAACAAAAGCAGCCCCAAAACACCAACAAAGTACTTGCAATTTAAGAATAAACAACCTTATTATCCTTAAAAAACGGCAACGTTTCTCCAAGAAATGTAAGGATTATGGAAAGTGTGAATCTATACTTTAAAAAAGGAAGCAGCAGACACGCCTGCGGCTCCCTTTATTTTACAGTGGCAAGTCACGATTTACTTATCGAAACCATAACACACCCTAGCTTACATTTTAGGTAATAATTTAAGCTCAGCCCTTTGCAGATTCGCCAGCGGCATCAGCCTTCAGAAGTGAAGGTGCTGCGGAGAAAAGCTCGCCAGCTACTGCAGGAAGCCTGACGTCTGCTGTATCGGCGCCAAACAGATGACGGAATACTTCTTCCACCGTTTCCATTGGAATGACGCGTAGTGGGGCGAGGTCAGCGAATAGGGACTGCCAGTTTTCTTTTGGAATAAGCACCGTAGTAGCTCCTGCCTGAAAAGCAGCCTCCACCTTCGCAATTACACCACCAACAGGCTTCACACGCCCGTGTATGCCTATCTCACCAGTGATCGCTACGGTATTATCCACGGGAAGACCACGAATGGCGGAGACGATAGCAACTGCCATCGCAACCCCCGCTGAGGGTCCGTCAATGGGTGTTCCACCTGGAAAGTTCACATGCAGATCATAACGGTCTGGTTCCAGATTCATGGTACGCAGTACGGTCAATACGTTCTCAACGGAGCCTTTAGCCATGCTCTTTCTCCGAATCGTCCGAGAACCTCCTCCAATCTCTTCCTCATCTACAACTCCGGTTACGTTCAATCTACCTTGACCGTTCTGCGCAGGCGCTGCGGATACTTCGATCTCGAGCAAGGTGCCCATTCCCGGTCCATACACTGCAAGTCCGTTAACCAATCCAATCTGCGGCGCGGAAGGAATCTTGCGCTCTGTTCGAAGTGGCAGCTGGCTACTGCCTGCTACCCATTCTACATCAGCAGCACTTAGCGTATCTCTCTGCTCCGTTAGCGCTAATCCAGCTGCGAGCTGAATCATATTGACTGCCTCCCGGCCATTTGTTGCATATTGCTGCACAACAGTGACTGCTTCAGGGCTTGGCTTCAGTCCGATCTTCTGTATCGCGTCACGCGCGATGACCGCAATCTCATCCGGCAATAGCGGACGGAAATAAATCTCCATGCAGCGTGAACGCAGCGCGGGAGAAATCTCATCCGGGGATCGCGTAGTCGCGCCTACTAACCGGAAATCAGCGGGTAAGCCATTTTGAAAAATATCATGAATATAAGCCGGAGTATTATTGTCCTCCGAATTATAATACGCGCTCTCTAGCAGAACCTTCCGGTCCTCCAGCACCTTTAGCAGCTTGTTCATCTGAATGGGGTGAAGCTCACCTATCTCATCCAGAAAAAGAATCCCGCCATGCGCCTTCGTCACCGCTCCCGGCTTGGGTTGTGGCACACCTGCTACGCCCATGGCTCCAGCACCTTGATAAATAGGATCATGCACCGATCCGATCAACGGGTCGGCAATACCACGCTCATCAAAACGAGCGGTCGTCGCATCAATTTCAGTGAATTTGGCGTCACTTTTAAAAGGGGAAAGGACATTTTTTTTCGCCTCTTCCATGACCACGCGCGCCGCTGCAGTCTTGCCGACTCCTGGCGGACCATAAATAATCACATGCTGCGGATTAGCACTACATAGTGCGGCCTTCAGGGCGCGGAGCCCATCTTTTTGCCCAACAATATCTCCAATAGAAGCCGGCCTAGTTTTCTCCGACAATGGTTTGGTTAGTGAAATCATACGCATCTTCCGTAGTTTATCCAGTTCCTTACGCGACTCTCGGTCTACCGCCGTCTTGTTTGTCTTCTGACCCCGCAGCAGATTCCAAAAGTATACGCCGATAACCAGCGCGAAAAAGAGCTGCACGATCATCACAACTATACTTAATTCCATAGGTCATCCTCCTGTTTCGTTCAGTCTACCTTTCCACCTTTGGCTACTATTAGGTAGTATAGCCGTTTCGGTAATTAGTAAACGCACAATTGAGGATTTGTTGAATTGTTGGTGTAAGACAAGCAGTGGAGTTCGACTTTCGAGGCATTGAAAGGTCTGGGAGTGCTAGAGACACCTCAGATTCTTCACCACCCCCTCTAGCGGAAGATGAGTATGAACAGCCATAGAACTTGGTGCTACATTCACGTTCGGTAGGCCCCTATTTCTGTCGACTGTGTGCTCAATGGCGTTAAGTCATCTATGGAAGAAGCTTAAGATGGTCTTCAAGCGATAATCCGGGAAAATCCACTTTATTATTCGTTGTTTATGATCTCTAAGCGGATAATTAGGGATTTCCTCCCTGATTATATGTTGTTTATGGACTCTAGGCTGATAATTAGGGAATTCCTCCCTGATTATCAGCCAAAATGGTTATAAATAAGGTGAATCGCTCATTTATTAGGGAGGTTTTCCCTAAAAAGATCGATTTGGAACGATATTAGGCTTTTTTCAGGGAGGTTTTCCCTAATTATTTATTAATGCTCCAAATTTCGCTCCATAGTGCACATCTTACGGCACTCCTCACCACATTCCTTATCACATTCCTTATCACATTCCATACTAACTACATATAACATACCAACTTCCTTACCATACTCCATACCCCACTCCTTCTAATCAAGTCATTCGCACTTCCAGCATCCCATCTGCAGGTAATTCCTTAAACATTAGCCCATCAACCATTAAACTTACTATGTTAATCCCAGTAATAAAGGACATCACGAGCCAGCCTATACCCAACATTTCTAACACCGATCCCTCTTCTCACAGGTTTCAACCAGCCCTTTTCACACAGCTTCATCAACATCAAACGTACCGTTTTGGGGTCTATAGCAAAATAATCAGCTACATCTTTGGGACGAACTGTCCCCGCTTGGCGAACCACTAATCGCATGATTTCCTTCTCAGCAAATAGTAATTTTCCATGCGGTGCATCTACAATTAAATAACGGCTTAGCACCACACGCAGCAGTGTAATACATAGCTCTGGGCGCTGTTCCACATCGTCATAGGCAAATGAAATTACTTGGTAACCCATTCCGTATAGAAACGTCTCACGATTTAGCTCATTACAATACTTCAGCCTGTCCATGTCCCTCACATGCGCTGCATACCCTTTGATCTCGAACAAGAGCTTGATAGGCCCCGGCAAAAAAGCATAATCCGCGAAATAAGATCGTCCGCGCCAATCCAGCACTTCATACTCCGGATGTAGATCATTGAAATCTCCACGAAGCGGCCACCATACATTCTGTAAAAACATTTCTTCGGCATGACGATGCCCTCTCTCCAGCCTCCCTCGTCGTTCCCCATTCCTGCTTGCTAGATGCTTCTCAATAAACGCTTCATGGGCTTGTTCATAGTTCATTCGATGTTCCCCCTGATTAATTTATTCCACGCAAAAAAACGCCCCGTTCCCACCACCGGATATACCGGGGGGGTAACAGGGCGTTCTTCGCCACATATTATGAATTGAATCATTAATTCGTAAAAGACCAAATTACTTTGATTGCACCGGAGGTGCAAGATTAGCGTGAGCACGCCCTGGAATTTCTCCTGTTGCCTCATACGCTACAACAATCGCATCGATTTCCTTCTTCAGCTCGTTCACGAGTTCCGCTTCAGGCACCTTACGAATCATCTGACCGTAACGGAACAACAAACCTTCCCCACGGGCACCAGCAATACCAATATCCGCTTCACGCGCCTCACCAGGACCATTAACGGCACATCCTAGCACTGATACTTTAATAGGCACCTTAAGCTTCGAAATGTACTCTTCCACCTCATTAGCGATGGAGAAGAGATCTATATCAAGTCGTCCGCAAGTCGGACAAGAAATGAGTGTTGCCGCGTTAGAGATCAGACCGAAGGTCTTCAGTAGCTCGCGTGCCACCTTAACTTCTTCCACTGGATCAGCGCTAAGCGAGATACGCAGGGTGCTGCCGATGCCCATAGAGAGCAGTGCACCGATACCCGCAGAGCTCTTTACTGTACCGGCAAACAAGGTGCCGGATTCTGTAATCCCGAGGTGCAGCGGATAAGGAATAACTTCCGCAGCCTGACGGTAAGCTTCGATGGCCATGGGCACATCAGATGCTTTTAAAGATACGATAATATCGTGGAAATCCAGCTCTTCCAAAATCCCAATATGGTACAGTGCACTTTCTACCATAGCTTCTGGAGTCGGATATCCGTATTTCTCCAAGAGATGATTCTCCAAAGAACCGGCGTTTACACCAATCCGAATCGGAATTCCTTTTTCTTTACACGCTTTAACTACTGCTTCTACCTTCTCCCGACGACCGATATTGCCCGGATTAATCCGTACTTTATCGATGCCGTTCTCAATAGCCATCAGCGCAAGCTTATAGTTAAAATGAATATCCGCTACGAGTGGGATATGAATCTGCTTCTTGATCTCCTTAATCGCGGCGGCTGCCTCTTCATTGTTGACAGTAACGCGTACCAGTTGGCAGCCTGCTTCCTCAAGCCGTAAAATTTCGGCTACAGTAGCCTCCACATCAGCTGTTTTGGTTGTACACATGCTTTGAATCGCAACCTCGTTGTTTCCCCCAATAATGAGCCCGCCAACATTGACAGGACGGGTTTGGTGTCTCAAGAACATGATTTTTCTCCCCCATAACGCCAAAGCTCCACCCCTTCGCAACCGCTAGTGAAGCGGGATAAGCGGAAGAAAGGTGGAGACAGTGACATGTATTGTTAAGGTAAGCGACTTACGCGCTTTCCTCTTTCTTTTTGTCTTTCTTAAGGTTCAATTCAGGCAAAGCCTTCTCTTGAACGACCTGCTCCGTGATCACACAATCCTTAATATCATCGCGTGAAGGAACTTCATACATCACATCAAGCATGATGCTCTCAATAATCGCGCGCAGTCCACGGGCTCCCGTATTGCGTTTGATCGCTTCCTTGGCAATTGCTTCGAGTGCCAACGGTTCGAACTTCAGCGCTACGTTATCCATTTCCAGCAGCTTGATGTATTGTTTCGTGAGTGCATTCTTAGGCTCGGAAAGGATACGCACCAGCGTATTCTCATCAAGCGGCTCCAAAGTCGAGATGACCGGTAGACGGCCTACAAATTCAGGGATTAATCCGAATTTGAGCAAGTCTTCAGGCAATACCATCGACAAATATTCGCCAGGCTTGAGATCCTTTTGTCCTTCAACTGCTGCGTTGAAGCCAATGACTTTTTTACCGATACGGCGTTTAATCATTTGCTCCAGACCGTCAAAGGCACCGCCTACGATGAACAAGATGTTCGTCGTATCAATTTGAATAAACTCTTGATGAGGATGCTTACGACCACCTTGTGGAGGTACGGAAGCAACCGTTCCTTCGAGAATCTTCAGAAGCGCCTGCTGTACACCTTCACCGGATACGTCACGAGTAATAGACGGGTTCTCGGATTTACGTGCCACTTTATCAATCTCATCAATATAGATAATGCCGCGTTCGGCTTTCTCCACATCATAATCTGCCGCTTGAATCAGCTTAAGCAGAATGTTCTCAACATCCTCGCCGACATAACCAGCTTCCGTTAGGGAAGTAGCATCAGCAATCGCAAATGGAACATTGATAATCTTCGCCATCGTTTGTGCGAGCAAAGTTTTACCCGAACCTGTTGGACCGAGCAAAAGAATATTACTCTTCGTCAGTTCAACATCTTCGATTTTGCTTTGGCTGTTCACACGCTTATAGTGATTGTAAACTGCAACAGACAGCGATTTCTTCGCTTGCTCTTGACCGATTACATATTGATCCAAAATATCGCGGATTTCCTTTGGTTTCGGAATATCCTTCAGATCAAGCTCTTCCTCATGACCGAGCTCTTCTTCCACGATTTCCGTGCAAAGCTCGATACATTCGTCACATATATAAACGCCCGGTCCTGCTACAAGCTTACGAACCTGCTCTTGTGATTTGCCGCAAAAAGAACATTTCAATTGCCCTTTTTCATCATTAAATTTAAACATCTAACCACCCCTTTAAGATTTCATCGGTGAAGAAAGAACCTGGTCAATAAGCCCATATTCCTTGGCTTCTTCCGCGCTCATGAAGTTATCGCGGTCTGTGTCCCGTTCGATTTTTTCAAGGGGCTGACCTGTGCGATCTACATAAATTTGATTCAACTTCTGTTTCGTCTTGAGGATCCAATCGGTATGAATCCAAATGTCGGACGCTTGACCTTGAACACCACCGAGCGGTTGATGAATCATAACTTCGCTGTTAGTCAGCGCGTATCTTTTGCCCGGAGCCCCAGCTGTTAAAAGGAGCGATCCCATGCTTGCCGCCATCCCTACACAAATGGTTGAAACATCCGGTTTGATATATTGCATCGTATCGTATATACCCATGCCGGCTGTTACTGAACCACCGGGTGAGTTGAGGTACAAGTGAATGTCCTTCTCGGGATCATCTGCTGCAAGGAACAGCAGTTGAGCAATAACCAGATTGGCGACATCATCGTCAATCGCACTGCTTAAGAAAATAATGCGATCCTTGAGCAATCTGGAATAGATATCGTATGAACGTTCCCCACGACTTGTTGATTCCACAACCATTGGTACCAGACTCATGCCACCAACCTCTTTTCTCTATACAGATTAGTCTTATCGTTTCAAAAATATTTTAACACGTTCACGGCCCGATGTCATTTTTTCACTACAGCAGACCTGTCCACCGCTTGTGATAGTGACGTCATCACGCCAATTTCCTTAATACCATACGCTCATACGGATACCTATGTAATCACATATATCTGTGCCCGAGGATAAAAATAAGGCACGTAACGAAACTTACGTGCCTTATCATATCTGTATGGAGGCCGATTGCTCGGCCGTTCTAGGTAGTTTAAAAAATCTTACTCAGCTTTAGTGTCTTCAGCAGCTGCTTCTTCTACTGCTTCAACTTCTACACTATTGCTAACAAGGAAATCAATGGTTTTGCGCAAAGAAAGTTCTTCGCTCAAGCTGCCCAGTGAACCGTTAGCTGCCAAGATGCTGCGAATTTCTTCTGGAGTACGTTTGTAAGCTTCAGCCATAGTAGCCAACTCTTCGTTAACTTCTTCTTCGGAAACTTCAATGTTCTCTTGTTTAGCGATAACTTCCAGTACCAGGTTGTTGCGAACGCGTTTTTCAGCATCGCCTTTCATTTGGTTCTGCAAGTCTTCACGAGTTTGACCCGAGAAGCTAAGGAACATATCCATGTTCATACCTTGTTGACGAAGACGAGTGTCGAAGTCACGAACCATGTTCTCAACTTCGCTGTTGATCATTGCTTCAGGGATCTCAACTTCAGCGTTTGCTGCTGCTTTATCAACAACTGCGTTCTCGCGAAGGCCTTTCAGTTCATCCTGTTTACGGGATTCGAGCTGAGCTTTCAGATCTGCTTTGTACTCTTCCAAAGTTTCGAATTCACTTACATCTTTAGCGAACTCATCATCAAGCGCAGGAAGTTGTTTGCGTTTGATTTCGTGCAGTTTTACTTTGAATACTGCTTTCTTACCCGCAAGGTTCTCTGCATGGTATTCTTCAGGGAAAGTAACTTCAACATCTTTGAAATCTCCAGTGGACATTCCCACTACTTGCTCTTCAAATCCAGGAATGAAGGAGTTGCTACCAAGTTCAAGAGAATGACGCTCAGCTTTTCCGCCTTCGAACGGTACGTCATCAACATATCCGTCAAAATCGATCACAGCGATGTCGCCGTTAGCTGCTGCTTCTTCTTCAACTACTACGAGTTCAGCATGACGCTCTTGCAGACGAGCAAGCTCAGCGCTCAGCTCTTCTTCAGTCACTTCAGCTTTTTGTACTGGAACTTCCAGACCTTTGTAATCGCCGAGCTTCACTTCAGGTTTAACCGTGATCTTCGCTTTGAAGATAAAGGATTGACCTTTAGCAAATTGCTCAATATCAACTTCAGGACGGTCTACAGGGAAGATGTCAGTTTGTTCAACTGCTTCACCGTAAGCCTCAGGAAGAAGAATGTCGATTGCATCTTGGTACAAGCTTTCTACACCAAAACGGGATTCAAAGATCGGGCGTGGCACTTTACCTTTACGGAAGCCTGGTACATTAGCTTTCTTAACGACTTTGTTAAAAGCTTTATCAAGTGCTGCTGCAACGCGTTCTGCGTCAACTTCTACTTCAAGAACTCCAAGGTTCTTCTCTATTTTTTCCCATGTTGCTTTCATATTATACTTTTCCCTCCAAAATATAGGTTCACAAGTTTACTTCAAAAAATGATACAATCCACGCACAGAATAACCATTATATTATATACAACATTACTTTATTTATCAAGTAGAGAAGTCTTTACAAAACCCTTGAGCGCACGATATGCCCCCTCAAATTGAAAGCGCATGCCGTCTGTAATGCCGTACATTCCACGAGTCTCCTCCTCTTGCCGTGTACCGTTTAAGCTCTCAGATACAAACTGGTGTAACGCCCCCGCCCAAATATCTAGTAGCGCGTCTTCCCCATCCAGTATTTTCCGATACTCTTCCGATCCATAAATCGACATGACGAACTGGCCCCAGAGCTCCTGTGCAAAATAATACAGCGTAGGCTCATGTATCTCCGCCTGCTCGGCTATCCGCTCGAGCACCTGACTCACCTGCGGCGGAAAATCCTCTGTCTGCAGCGGTACACTTTCAATCTCTACAATTGCTGTTTCGTGACCCCGAATCAGATTCACTGTTCCCTGCATCCCACGCCGCCGAAGGGTCTGCAGGGTCCGAAATTGCAGCAGTGGGTGAACATTATCCCCCTGCAGCCATGCCGTCAGCGCCTCATCGACTCCGCCGCCTTCCAGATATGAAAGCTGCTCTAGTGCTAGGATTGTCGCCTCTGACAGCGGCTCATTCATTATCCGCTGCAGCAGCTTTTGAGGATACCCCGCATCCTCAGTCATTTTTGATTTGGCCAAGAAACGGGCCATATCTTCTTCCCTTAAATCTTCGTCTTCGGGGTGAACGGCTCCTTCCGCATCTCCATTCTGAGAGGCGTAGGGGAAAGCTGTTTCGAGCCATTCCAGCAGAGACCGCCATTCCTCGTAATTTCGTTCTTCCTGTCCTTGACACTGCAACAAAAAACGCAGCAGCTCCATCGCTTCCCCGTATCGTTCACTCTCCAGCATCACCGTAAGCTGGATTTGATAATAGTCCAGTGTCTTGGGAAACAGGACGATATTCTCTTTTGTGGCGGGGGAATCTGAATCTTTAATGAGGGCACCTCCTTATAGCTAATTATGTGAATTGAATTCTAAAACGTCATAAATGTTATTAAGACCTTAAGCTTCTTCCGAAACTTAATAATTGTAGATTATAGCATACCCCGTACTCTTTTTAAAAAACAGCTTGAAAAACATCGACGTACATGATATGATAACTCCTGCTTGCTTTTCAGCCAGCAATCATGTCCCGGTAGCTCAGCTGGATAGAGCATGCGCCTTCTAAGCGCACGGTCAGGGGTTCGAATCCCTTCCGGGACGTCAGAGTAACAGCCTTCCTTCGGGGAGGCTGTTTTTGCGTTCAGGGGATGCGAACCAGTGGGAGGGCCTAGCCCTAGGGACAGAGCTAGGAGCAGAGCCTAGGGCTTAGGGTTCCATGAGGCTCAGGCTTTGATGTAGCTCACTCTTTAATGGAGTTCAGACTTCTATAGAGCTCAAGCTTCGTCAAGTCCCCTACTACGTTTTACACCCACGTAGCAGTCAGATTATTAGGCAACGTTCAATCTTAGGTTCCACCTAACTCGAACACTTTAATTGTATTTTGTGCAACTAAAAGGTTCCCTTTGACCTCAACAACTCGGTTTAACTGCATTCCGTACACTTATATTCTCTGATTTACTCCTAGAATGTCATTTTCTCCATTTTTAGTTGCACAAAGTACAATTAATCCTAAATAAATCCTACACCATGATAAATAACTGCATAAAGTGCAACTAAAGCCACCCCTAACACCATTACTCATTACTCATTACTTATTACTCATTACTCATCACTCATTACTCATTACTCATTACTCATTACTCATTACTCATTACTCACCACATTATCCTTTATCCTTTGAGGAAATCGAGGCACATTACGAAAAAGTGTTTTTACTATTCGTATGCTGGGAAGCAGGAGCACGCGGAAGTAATAGTGCAGGATGTGTTTGTGCGAATATTATCAATTTAGACTGAAAGTGAAATGTGCGATATTGTCTCAGCCCTGCCACGAGTGTTTCGCGAGGTTATTCCTTTGGCCGTATCCGGAGGGAATGCTACATTAAATAATTCATCATAAGAAAACAAAAAAAACGGCCACCCACAGATATCCATTGCCGGGTGACAGTTTTTACGTACCTATTGAACGAATTAGTGTCCTTTGCGGCGATTTCCCAGCCACAGCGGAAATCGAAATACAAAATTGATAAACAAAACTACAAATACAAGTACGGCTGCCGACTTATCAGCAATTTGACGCGCATCTTCTACAATCGCCTCGGATTGTACATACCAAAGGTGTACGGCCAGTGTTTCACCCGGCGAGAACAGATTGAAATCCCACATTTCTCCCGAGGTACTGAGACCAGCGGTAAGGATAATAACCGCAGACTCCCCGAAGGCGCGTCCAGCAACGAGACAAATCCCAGTAACAATGGCAGACATTGCAACAGGCAGGACTACCGTGCGGATCACGTGGAATTTAGTCATCCCAAGCGCATAACCAGCCTCGCGGATCTCCCCGGGGACAGCACGTACCGCTTCCTCTGTCACTCGCGCAAGCATAGGTAGATTCAGCAGTGCCAAGCTGACGCCTCCGCCAAGAATCGTCAGACCGATATCGAAATATTCCGCAAAAATCGCGAGTCCGAGCATACCGAACACAATCGACGGTACCGATGACAGAGATTCTACGCAAATACGTAGTGCGCCTGTAAATTTATTGTCTGGTGCATATTCAGCCATATAGATTCCCGCACCTAAACCAATTGGAACGGAAATAAACAGCGAGATGAACAAAATGTAAAAGGAGTTAAACAGCACCGGGCCAATCCCACCACCTGCGTCAATCTCTTCAGGCTGTTTAATCAAGAAATCGGGCCGAAGTGCCGGTAAACCTTTACTAAGAATCGTGAAGAGCAGCCAGAAGATCAGCAGCATGACTAAAGCCCCAAGCGTATAAAACCCTATGGTTGCAATTTTATTGTTTCTTTGAGCACGCGCTGTATGCTTTGTACTTGCGAATCCGTTCACGCTGCATCCCTCCTTTTTCTACCCAGCACGCGGATGATCAGAATTAATACAAATGATATTACTAGCAGGAGAAATGCCATCATATGTAGCGCATAGTTCCATGTAGAGTCAAACTCTACATTGGAGATTTGCATAACGATGTTACTAGTCAGCACCGATGCTGGCGTGAATAACGTCTTCGCCAATTGCGGTGTATTCCCGATAACCATAACTACAGCCATCGTCTCACCCACAGCACGAGTCATACCTAGAATAACCGCAGAGATAATTCCCCGGCTAGCCGCAGGCAGTACTACACGCATGATGACCTGTAAACGGGTAGATCCAAGCGCATATGCAGCATCCCGATATTTGCGCGGTACAGAGACAATGGCATCATCACTGATTCGGCAAATCGTTGGCAGCACCATTAATGCGAGCACAAGTGCAGCGGCTAACAAACCATCACCTAAGCTCTCCCCACTAATTCTGCGCAAGAAAGGAAGTAATACCGTCAAGCCTATATATCCGTAAACAATTGAAGGAATACCTACCAATAAATCTAGCACTGGACGGATAAAAGTCTTCATCCATTTTGGAGCAATCTCTGCACAAAGTACTGCCATCCCTACCGAAATAGGAACTGCGATCAGCAGCGTTAATGCAGTTAGTGAAAGTGTATTTACAATGAAGGCAGCCGCTCCAAAAGAATCCTCTTCCGGCGTCCAGTTAAAGGAAAAGAAAAAGTCCGCAGGCGAGAGATGGCCGAACAGAAGCATAGCCGTTTTGCCGATAAATAGAATTACAAGTCCAAGCACGAAGCAAAGCGCAAGAATGCTGAATAAAAAATAAAACTTAAACAATTTGTTGCTAAACAAATGTCTACCATGACGTTTGGGATTAGCGCTAACCTGCGTTACGCTCTCTTTTCCCCTAGTTGCCAAGCCTTGGACTGGTGCCCCCATACTTTCCCTCCTGTAAGCGGCCACCCCCGTATCAAGATCGGAGCTGGCCGCTGTTACCGTTCAATATGTTCTTTAGATGTTATTAGCCCTTCATTGCTGCGATCGGAATAAATTTAAGCTTTTTCAGGGAACCTTGTTGGAACTTCTTGCTTTGTACGTATTCGATGAATTCTTTTGTAGCGCCAGTAGGTTGGCCTTTAGTCATGTAGTAACCATAAGCCCAGATCTTATAAGATCCATTGATTACGTTATCTGTAGTAGCAGCTATACCGTTGTGTTTAACAGCTTTTACGTCACCACTTACATATACAAGGTCGATATAACCGATAGAGTTAGGAGTTGTTCCTACGGCAGTCTTCATGTCACCGGATGAACCAGTTTCTTTGTAGTTCTTAGCTTTTTTAACGATATCTCCGCCATCCAAAGCTTTAGCTTGATAGTTAACGCGTGTACCGGAACCGAAAGAGCGAGTGATAACCACGATGTCAGCATCTGCACCGCCTACTTCTTTCCAGTTCGTGATTTTACCTGCGAAAATACCTTTAAGCTGTTCAGTTGTAAGGTTATCTACACCAACATTTTTGTTAACGATTGTAGCAAAAGGAATAACTGCTACTTTGTTTGCTACTTGACCGTCAAAAGCTTTGAAGCCTGGTACGTCGATGCTAGCATCCCAGTCGCAAGCGCCGATATCAGCGATGCCTTTTTTAACAGCTTGAGGTCCAGTTACTGAACCTTTACCTGATGCTGCGATTTTCACTTTAGGGTGCAGCTTTTGGAATTCTTTTGCCGCTTGAAGTGTCAATGGAAGAAGTGCGGTTGAACCGTTAACTGTGATTTTACCTTTAAGTGAATCGGCTGCTGCTGCAACCCCTGCGAAAGATGCGGTTACCGCAATTACAGCCGTTAGAGCCGTTACTGTTAGCTTTTTGAAAATCTTCATTTGTATTATTTCTCCTCTCGGCTCTACGCCGTTAAAATATGATTAGGGATATTTATTATTTCGACAGTTGCAATGCTTTGCCGCCTTGAACTACCCATACACCGCCATCACTTACGATAGCAAGCTTGCTTCCATCATTCGAAACAGCTACTTCAGATACATCTTCAGTGGAACGGAACAGCTCAGTCTTAGCTCCATTGTTATCAACGGAATAGACTACTGTGCTTCCATCTGCCGCTGAACCTGCTACAACTAAGCCGTTTTTAACGCCAGTAGACCAAGTTACTTCAACATCAAGTGTAATGTTGCTGCTTGTTCCATCTGCTTTTACAACCTTCAATGTGTTAGCTGCGTTACCTTCAGCATCTGCACTCAGGTAAATGACGCTACCATCAGCAGAAATTTCAGGGTACAGCTTGTTATCCGGTGTAGTTGTCAGTGCAGCTGGTTTAGCATCTTTCGTAGCCAGGTCAAGCTTATAAAGCTGCTCTCCAGCAGAGCTGAAGTCTACAGTAAGAGAATCTTCTGTGCTGTCCGCATCGTTTTTAGCAACACCCGTCAAGTTAACGATATAAACGGCGTTCTTTTCATCAGCGGAAATGCGCAGTTCGGATTTGTTTTCTACTTTGTCTGCCAATACGGATTTAACTTCACCAGTGTCTACAGCGATTTTTGCGATTTTCTCTTGCTTGTCACCTTGGACGAAGTAAATACTTTTACCATCGTTCGACCACACCAGATCCGTTTTTACACTATTGTCAGTACCAAGTGTCTTAGTAGCTCCGCTAGACAGGTTAATCAGGTTCAACAAACCAGTCTCATCATTGAAAGCTCCCCACTGCCCATCCGGTGATACTGCAAAATCCACTGCACTGTCATTTGATGAAAATACTTCGTAGTTACCTGGCTCTGTGCTGAACTTGATAAGTTGAGCAGATTCAGCATCACTTTTGTTCGCAATCAGACTTCCAGCTGCTGTCCAGTGCAAAGTATCAAACAATCCTTCAGGACGAGCAAAGCTTAGAATCGTGCTAGCGTCAGCATCCAGTTCTCCACCTAATGCATAAACTAACTTAGAAAGCTCTACATAGGTTTTACCGTTATAAAATACTGGAGCAACTGTGAATGTCTCGGAATTACCATCTACTTGATAGCTCTTTGAGCCTGTTTTGAGCTTCACATTATGTAATCCTTTGCTGTCATTAAGTTCAAACCCGCCAGCTCCAAGTACTAACTTAGCTCCAATTTCACCAGCTACCTGATTCAGCGAGTACAGCTTGTAACCACTGCTATTAATGGTGTTAAACACAATCGGAGTACCATTTACATTCCAAGTAGCTGTACCTTCTTTAACTGCTGTTTTTGCAGCGGTTTGATTGGTAGCCACAGATTTTACATTACTGCCGATGCTAGCTGCAGATACACTCCCAACGCCTACTGTTGCAAGAAGTGCTGAAGCCAACGTTGCGCTAATCCATTTACTGTTTTTCAATTAGATTCACCCTTTTCGTATAGGTAACTGCTAATGTCATTTTCGTCTACAATTGTCAACTCTGTTGCAGAGGAATGTTATGGAAATATTAACTATAATTATTTTTTTGAAAAAGTAGGTATATTAGCGTACTAGACTGCTAAATTCAGATAAACCAAATGGACTAGACACGAAAAAGCCTCATGGGGGATAGCTCTGCGGGGTGCAGTAGCTTTTACTCCATGAGGCTTTTTGTAAATGTGATCTACCCTAACTCTTCATTTAAATGCTTTTCCAACGTTCTCCGTACAGCCCCTGGGCCTTTCAGCATCTCATAGAAGTAGCTTTCAATCTTGCTACCCAGACCGATTTCATATAACGGTACACCAAAGATCTTCTCATTATCTAGAATTCTATGCACATTAGAGGTCGAATCTCCCAAAGTCACCCCCTGCAGATGCGCTTGAAGCGACTCCATTAACGGATCGGGACTTAGCTCAAATGAATTCCCTTCATCGTCCACTCCGATCAAATAGCGGCACCAAGCAGCAATTGCTAGTGGAATCGCCGTTAATTCAGCTGGATGAAGATCTTCGCGTTGTACATAGGATTTGATCGTTTCCCCATAACGTATGCCTATCTTCTGCGACGTATCTGTCGCAATTCGCTGCGGGGTGTCCGGAATAAATGGATTCGCCAATCGCTCTTGCAGCACTTCATCCAAAAACTGCTGTGGACGTAGAATGATAGGATCTACAACTACAGGCAATCCTTCGTTATACCCAATCTGCTCGGCTAATGTACGAAGAGTCTGATCCTGCATCTCATCCGAAATCTGTGTGTAGCCTAGTAGACAGCCAGTGACCGCTAATGCAGTGTGCAAGGGGTTTAGACAGGTGGTAACTTTCATCGTTTCTACCCTGTTCACGGTCTCACGATCTGTGAATATAATGCCGGCTTCTTCTAATAAAGGTCGCCCATTCGTAAACTTATCCTCAATGACCAGATATTCACTAACTTCTGCGTTAACAAAAGGCGCGGTATGGGCGTTCCTCGAAGTAATAAGTATATCCATGCCGCCAATCCCTTGCTCCTGTAAAGCATTACGTACTACCTCGGATGGACGTGGTGTGATTTTATCGATCATCGACAAGGGGAATGTTATTCGACTCTCGTCTTCGAGGTACGCAACAAAACCTTCCTCCACAATCCCTTTCGCAGCCCATGCCTTGGCGATTGTAATCATGCTATTTTTCAGCATATCCCCATTGTGCGAACAGTTATCCATACTGACAAAAGTCATCGGATACTGCCCCTTAAGATATCGACGGTACGCTAGAGAAGCGATCACACTCATGCTGTGGGAAGGCTGCTCTGGCCCTTGCTCCATATCCTTCTTCACGATATCAAGATACATTCCATCAGGACCGGTCAAGGTATAACCTTTCTCTGTGATGGTGAAGCTGGCCATCTGAAGGCTCGGGTTTTCAAAAATTTCAACCAAACGGCAGTAATCCTGCGCTCGATTCTTGTTTGCCATAATAGCTTCGGTAATGCTGCTAATGACCTTTTTTGTAAACTCGCCACTCGCATTCATTAGTACGAGAAGTGTTAAATGATCATGCGGTTTATAAATTTTGTCAATCAGCTCGTAGTCAGAGGAGGTAGCGGCAATAATACCTGTATCTGCTTTTCCAAGCTCCAACAGCTTCTGGTGAGCATTCGCAACAAATCCCCGAAAAATATTTCCCGCTCCAAAATGAACCCATTCCGGCCTAACGCGCGTATTCTCTGCCACCTGCTCATAATCAAACTGAGGAAGCTCCACGTCAGCGTCCTTCCACGCCTCTGCACATGATTGAATACTCTCTCTTGTCAGAAGCAGCATTCACTTCACCCCCATCGTATTGTCGAGACTATCCCACACACCAAGTAAATACATGATCCCCATTGCTCTATCGTACAGCCCGTACCCTGGGCGGCAAGTCTTCTCTTCCCCCCACAAATGACGACCATGATCTGGACGCACATATCCCGTATATCCATTCTCATGATACGCTTTAACAACCTCTGCCACATCCACACTGCCATCCCGTCCACGATGAGAGACCTCAATAAAATCTCCGTTCTCAAAAACCTTAACATTTCGAATATGAGCAAAATGAATACGATTACAGAATTCCCGAATCATAGCCGGCAGATCGTTCTTCGGATTCGTACCGAGCGACCCAGTGCAGAAGGTTAATCCATTATACGGACTATCTACTGCGTCAAGTAAACGACGGATCGTATCACGGCTGCGGACAACGCGGGGCAAGCCAAAGATCGGCCAAGCAGGATCATCGGGATGAATAGCCATTTTGATATCGACTTCTTCACAGACAGGAATAATGCGCTTCAGAAAATAGACCAAGTTCTCGAACAGCTTCTCTTCCGTTACATCTGCATAAGCGGCGAATAGCTCATCGAGCTTCGCAAGACGCTCCGGCTCCCAGCCAGGCATCGTAAATTCACCTGCCCCCTCGAGAATACGATTCACCATGTCGCGCGGGTTCTCATTAATGGCCGCATTTTCATAAAAAAGAGCATTCGAGCCATCTGGCAATTCCTTGTACAGCTCCGTCCGAGTCCAGTCAAAGATCGGCATGAAATTGTAACAGATCACTTTAGTACCGACCTTGGCTAGCTTCCGTATGGTGTCTATGTAAATATCGATATATTTATCACGCGTCGGGAGTCCAATCTTGATATCATCATGGACGTTCACACTCTCTACTACGGCAGTGCTAAACCCTTTGCTCGTAATTTGATCCGCAACCTTTTGAATGTCATCCATTTCCCACACTTCGCCCGCTACCTTATGATGTAGTGACCAGACAATACCCATTACCCCCGGAATTTGCCGGATATGATCAAGCGTAATGTTGTCATTGCCTTCTCCATACCATCTCCATGTCATGTTCATCTAGATAAAACCTCCTATAATTTCTTATTTCGAGATCTTGTATACAAGATAATATACTCAAATATTAGATTTAAATAATACCTTTTGTCAATGACATAAAATCAATAATTACCGTTCTTGTATACAAGATCAAAAAATTATATAATGAAATCACTATCTTATTTCAGGATCCCGTTTCAGATATCCGCATTACAAATTCAACGGCAATGGAGACGCAACCTCATGTCCACCAAAAATGATATTTTGAACCTATTAAAGCACGAAATTCTTAATTTAACGCTAAAGCCTGGAACCATTCTAAGTGAGACCGTGTTATCCGAACGGTTTCAGATATCCAGAACACCTTTGCGCGATGTACTAAAGCAGCTATCCCTCGAGTCCTATATTGATGTGTATCCGAAGAAAGGGAATCTGGTTTCATACATTGATTTGGAATCTGTCGAGCAAATGATCTATTTAAGAAGCGTTTTGGAAAAAGACATTATCAAAGGTCTATGCGGCAGCCTTACTCTTAAAGGAATTATAGAACTTAAGAAGAACCTAGAAGAACAAAGAAATGCTATACATCAAGAACATGCCATTGAGCACTTTTTTGCTTTGGATGACGCCTATCATAAGACGTTATTCACCTTAGCAGGACATGAATTTTTGTGGGAGCAAATTAAGTTCTCCCATGTGCATTATGAAAGATATCGACGCCTGCATACGCTAAAGCAAGAAAAGCTGAAGAAAATTTTGAGCGAGCATCACATGATCCTGGATTGTATGACAAACCATGAACCAGACAAAGTGGATGAGCTAGTCCAGCATCATTTGCGTGAAGATATGAACTCCTTATACTTACTGGAGAATTTTGCAGATTATATTAAAGCGTAATACGCGAAGAGGCTGTCCTACTGTAGAAAGATTTGTCCAACTTGGCATATCTATGTGTCTTCGGACTCGTTGTTTTTGTTGAAACTTCCCCCTCTAAAACAGCGGAGAGGACGGACTGATTGTGGAAAAGCGATAGCGTTCGCCTTGGTCTCCGGATTTTTACCGCGTAGGGAAAATAAATTAAATCTGGAGACCACAGCGATTGGAACAACGGTCCGTTCGCGGAGCGTCCATATAAAAAGCAATAGTTGCTCCTACGTAAACACAAAAAGACCGCCTCAAGCAGCCATTTTCATGGCTTTTGGGACGGTCTCTTTTTATATAACACGCATTAAGGCATATTCGGATAAATCATTACCTTAATACTTGTATCCTTCTCTTTACGTGCTACTTCAAGAGCTTCTTGAGTATCTGTAAGCGCAAAGCGATGCGTAACTATTTTCTCAATATCTAATGAAGAATGCTGCAACGCTTGGATCGCAGCCGGATAGGTATTCGCGTAACGAAAAACACCATAAGCATCGATCTCACCATCGATAAATTGTCCCATGTCCATCGGAATAGCACTATCGGCTGGTAAACCGACAAATACAATTCTCCCGCCACGGCGAACCCACTTAATTGTATCCGCCATCGCTCTTGCGTTACCCGATGATTCTACGACGAGTGTAACTCCAAATCCGTTCGTTAACTCATTGAGTCGCTGTCCAACATTCTCTTTTACTGGATCTAATGCTGCAGTGAAGCCCATCTCCATTGCAAGTTGACGCCGAAAAGGTACGACATCCGTACCATAAATTTCAGAAACGCCAAATAGCTTTGCTGCTTGTCCTGCAAGCAGTCCGATCGGACCAAGACCCGTTATTAGCACTCGATCAAACGGTTGAACCTTACCACGCATCATTGCGTGAAAACCAACCGACAATGGCTCCAGCATTGCACCTTCCTCATAACTCATAGAATCCGGAAGTTTAAATAGATAATCGCTTGGCATGACAATGTATTCTGCCCAAGCCCCATTTACTGGGGGTGTTGCAAGAAAGACCACATCTGGGCACAAATTATAACGTCCTGATTTACAATAGTCGCATTGTCCACAGGTCACGCCTGGCTCAACCGCTACTCGGTCACCTACAGCTATATTTGATACCTGCTTACCAACCTCAACGACTTCACCAGCCAGCTCATGGCCTAATATGATCGGTTCCTTTACTACATAACGACCGATTCTTCCATGCTCATAGTAATGAACATCTGACCCGCAAATTCCTATACAATACACCTTAATTAGCGCTTCATTTTCCTTAGGAACAGGAATATCTATTTGCTTCACAGAAATCGATAATTGCTCATCCATTATTGCAGCATTCATCTTGCCTGTTAACATGTACACGCACCTCATTTATCGTAGTAGTTGAAAGGACAATCGATCATTCAAACCGAAACCAACCGAAATCGAACTGACTTCCAGGCAAGAAGATAAACGTTACCTTCTGCTCCCCTGTCACTTTCTCCAACTCAAATACTCGCTCTACATATCCATCTGACTGTGTAAATTCGATCAGTTGATTGTTAGATGCTTCACCCTCTTCGAAGCAAAGATGAATGGTATTCTTATCGATCGGAGATCTCCCACAAATGACAAGCTTTGAAGTACCTTCCGTCGTAAAATCCATCTGCTCGAACACGAGAGATACGTTATTCCCGATTCCTTCAACACCCTGTTCCGCGATGGTGAACGTATCACCATAAATGCGATCACAATCCACAGCCCTATTCTGCTCGAACGCTCGGTTCTTTTTCACAAACGAGAAGCCTTTAATGTGCACCTTCTTCTGTAATACAAAACAAATAGAGCTGATGCCAGTAAGTCTTTTGGATAATAGATAGGTTGCCTCCTGATAAACATTCCATTGCGATTCCTTCTGATAAATAACGTCTGCCAAAAGCTCACTGTTCTCTTCGTCCGGCATGCCTTCCCAAATCTGGAGCTCGTAGGCTTCGCTAGACAATGCGAATAGGGGAATCGTTATCAAATCCGAGCCGTAAGTTCCAAAGTCAATCTCGCGATAAGCAACCTGCGTCTCACCATCTCGACTCGTTGCTACGCCTCGTTCATTTCCGTTTCCGACTTCGCCTTTAACCTCGTCATATAGACCGCCAGATATAAATCCATACGGATCCTTGTAAGCCGTCCCCAGACCGCTCGCTGTAAATTCCAACTGTGAAATCAGCTTTGTCTTTTCCGTACCGTTCTTACTCATACAGCGAACGCGGAAACTCCCATCTCCTAACGCCGTGATCTTGGCTTCTTGTCCCAGTTGTTCGAGCCGCGCTAGATTGGACTCAATCCCTGCATCATTTACAATACTCCACTCCACTTCAGTATAGGAAGTGTCTTTAGGGTAAAGGATGGCGTGTACATTCATTTCTCTTCTATTTTCATTAAACTGTTGTCCAGAATGACTTATAATTTCTATCTTTCGTAAAGGAATTTCTTCTACATTTCCCATCACACAGGGCAACGCTAGATTTCTAGTGTTAGCTGAAATGCCTATTCCACGATCTGCCACAGGGAGCGATTGAAGCTTTAGCTTACTACCTACTACACCTTTCGAGGTAACCTCAACTGTTATCGTACCTGCTTCTAAACTCGCAGCAACAATCGCCATAAGCTTGCCGCTGAACAAGCGTCTACTCGTTCCTTTGTATGGATCATAGTCCGTGCTGTCTCCATTATCTAAACCGATCAAACGGCCTGCTCCGCCCACCTGAACCTGAACGCGATTGTTTGCATTCTCAACGGCATTCCCGCGCTCATCCTCCATCGTAATTTCGATGAATATTAAATCTGTGCCGTTCGCAAGGAGTGTACCCTTATCAGCCTTTAAGCAGATTCGACTCGCATCCCCGAACGATTTCCTGATGTCTACTGCAATGATTTGGTCAGCCTCATCATAAGCGATTGCCTTGAGCTCGCCTGCTTCATAAGGAATCTTCCACCAGCCCGCTAGCTGCGTTCCATGCACATGATCGATTTCATAGGTCCCAACAGTCTCACCATTGAACTGCAATTCTATCTTGGGAGCATTCGAGCAGACTCGAACATCGATCATTTGACCGGGATTGAAATCCCAATAGGGAAAAATATGCACCATCGGATGCTCCTTGTAATTTGTCCAAGCCGCTCGATAGATGTAATATGAATCCTTTTTAAAGGTTGCTGTATCAATCTGCCCAAAATACGAATTCTTCGTATGATACGGTGTAGGTTCACCAATATAATCAAAACCCGTCCATATAAATTGCCCTAATGAGAACGCTGCATCTCGCTCCGCGATAATACACGCTTCTGCCGACTTCGCTCCCCAGCTTGTAGAGCTATTACCTAGTGCAGAGCACTGCTCATCGTCATCAGCCAGGATGGATTGCTCGAATGGGAAATGATATATTCCCCTGCTCTGCACAATAGAGGCGGTTTCACTACCATAGATAATCCAGTCAGGATGTTCCGCGTGATGCTGATGGTAATATTTTTCCGCATAATTGTAGCCTGCCACCTTTACGATGTCCGCACATTTCTGAGCATTCTCCCATGGCATATAGTTCGATCCAATGGTCACTTTCCCGTTGCCTTTCGGATCATATTGAAGCACGGCTTCCATCAACATGCTCGTCAATTCTTGCCCTCGCTTGTCAGCATGCGTATCATAAATTTCATTGCCAATACTCCACATTAACAAGCTTGGATGATTACGATCTCGCATGACCCAGCTTCTCACATCTTTTAACGCCCAGTCCTTGAAAAATCTTGCGTAATCATATGTGGTCTTCGATCGCTCCCACATATCAAAGGCTTCTGAAACCACAAGCAGCCCCACTTCGTCCGCCAGATCCATAAGCTCTGCTGCAGGCATATTATGAGCGGTGCGTATTGCATTTACGCCCATGTCCTTTAAGATCTCAAGTCTTCTTCGCAATGCTGCTGTATGAAACGCCGAACCCAATGCTCCAAGATCATGATGCTCACAAACTCCGTTAAGCTTGATCTTTAACCCATTCAGAAGCATTCCCTCTTGCGGATCCAGTACAATCGTTCGAAAACCTATACACTGTGTTACTTCTTCTATTGTTGTCCACACATCATCAGAGCCCTGATCAGGTGCCTTATGCTGCAATTCCGTTTTTAGCTGATATAAATGCGGCTCACCGGGGCTCCATAATAAAGGATTTTCTACTGTCAGCACCTGACTTACACGTGAGGTAGCTTGTGTTAATTCTACTGCGGAGATCTTCTCAACACAGGTCTTTATCTCTCGATCCTTGTACAGAATGGTTTGGGAAAGCCGCATATCTCCTGTAATGCTCACATCGGTGTCTATCTCCACTAGCCAAACGTCTTTTTTTTGTACCGTATGAATGTAAATTCCATCTGTCACGATATGATTACAATCTCTTGTCTTGAGCCATACATTCCGGTAGATACCCGCTCCTGAATACCATCTACTATTCGGACTCTGATGCACAACCTTCACTAGAATTTCATTTTCCCCGTCTATGAGCATATCTGTAATCTCGTATTCAAAGGAAGAATAACCGTATTTCCACTCCCCAACCCATTGATGATTCACATAAATCGTGGAGTCCATATAAATACCATCAAAACACAGCAATAGCTGCTCATCGTTCTTAGTATTTATAAAATACTTTCGATACCAGCCAATACTATTCTCATATAAGTCTAACGTGTTATAAATCAACCAATCATGTGGGAGATCGACGGGATGGAAATCCAAGGACTCAGCATTCGTCACTTCTAAAGTACTCTTGGCGAATTCCCAGCCCTCATTAAATAATCTTTTCTGATTCAAGGTGTATCTTCCTTTCTTCTCATAGGACTATGAAACAAAGGGATGGAGCAATAGAAGGAGTGGCCCTGCTGGACACACTCCTCCTACTGCTAATATTTAGTATATTGTACGTTGATGCTGGTCTGGGATACCGCTTTTTCGATAGAAATACGTATTGATGATATCTCTCCACTCGCGGGCATGTAGTACCTGTTCATGCAGACGGTCTGCCACCTGCCCATACCTGCTGTCGTCCATTTTCCCCTCAAGGGATTCCCACTTCTCTTTCAGCCCTGCTGCGCGATCCACGCCATCAAAATGCGTATCATAAATATGCTGGATGACCGTTTTACCAGATTTAAGAGTATGCGTATACGGTACATGATGAAAGAACAGTAATAGCTCATCTGGACAAGTAGCTACCGATTCATAAAAATCTACATTCGCTCCTTGATACTGAGCAACATATCCCGTACCCGTCTTTATTGTCCGGTCTACGCCAATCCCTTGTAAGTCTGCAAAATGATACGTTCCCCATTTCGAATATTCATATCCATCCACATTTGGACCGTAATGATGATCAGGATTGACCATCCAGCCTACCCCAAGCGGCGAAGTATAAGATTCATAGATATTCCAGGAGGTTAACAAGATCTCACGAATCGTATCTATTAACTGCTCATCCTCTGCACTGAACGTGAGCATTGTCCATTCCTTCGCGATTTGCTCTGCACTTAATTCCGGATTCCAAGCGAGACGACCGTAACCATATAGATTGGCCTGCGCTAACAAATGCCCCGTCCAGTTATGATCATTGCCAATATTTGAAACAGCAGCGAAGCCGCTATATTTATAACCGTACATGGATCCATCGACGACCCGTTTCACCGATGACTCCGAATCCGTTGCGTACGTATTAAAATCAAGAACTTCCTTCCATTGAGGGACGAGGTAGCAGACATGACGCTGTTGGCCTGTATATTCCTGCGTAATTTGGAACTCAATCATCATATTCGTATGCTCCATGGCACCGAACAGCGGAGATACGCCTTCCCGTACTTGGAAATCCATAGGACCATTCTTCACCTGTAAAATAACATTCTCCATGAACTGGCCATCCAGCGGTTTAAAGTGATCATATGCCGCTCGTGCACGATCGGTGGAGCGATCCCGCCAATCCTGTTTGCAATTGTAAACGAAGCAGCGCCAGATGACGATTCCCCCGAAAGGCAATAAAGCTTCAGCCAGCATGTTCGAACCTTCTGCATGATCACGATCATAAGTGAATGGACCTGGACGATTCTCTGAATCAGCTTTTACGAGGAAACCGCCGAAATCTGGAATCAATTTATAAATTTCTACCGCCTTTGCCTTCCACCATTGGCGTACATCAGTATCTAACGGATCAGCTGTATTCAATCCACCGATTTCGATCGGGCTAGCATAGTTAATACTTAGGAATAGCTTCACCCCGTAGTTACGGAAGATATCGGCAATCCTCGCGATGTCAGGCAGATAGCGCTCTGTAATAAACATCGTTTCAAACCGATGTACATTGACATTGTTTATAGCAATCGCATTGATTCCAATCGAAGCGAGCATTCTCGCATAATCTTCCAATCGATCAAAGTCCTTAGTGATTTCGTTGTCTGAGTAAAATATGGACTTCCCTGCGTAACCACGTTCGATGCTTCCATCGATGTTATCCCATTGATTCATCATGCGGAGCGTATTTACCGGCTGATCCAACATATCCAACGCCTTAATCGATTGACCCGTTCCAAGCAAGCGTAGGAATGCAAATACACCGTACAGTAAACCCACGGGTGTGGAAGCACCAATTGCAATACAGTCCTTCTCCGTGTTTGTTCGAATGGCATATCCTTCTGATCCAATTGCTGTCCTTGTAGCCTCGCTAAAGGTATGCGTAATCAACGGATGATTACTATCAAACGTACCGATTGCAATACAAGCTTGTTTATCTTTATCCTGAGATTCAGCAATGGTAGCATCTATATCCAGCATTCCTTGTATGCCACGTGTTAGTTCTTGCACAGCACTTTTGATCACTGGATGATCCTGTTCGGGGATCAAAATGTTATTGCACCAAGAAGCATAGCGCTCTCTTACGGTACTCGATTGAATATAAGGATATTCGAGCCAAGCTTTATACCCTGCGTTATGTAATTCTGTCTTTTGTTCTGCCATAATTCGATGTCCTCCATTAGTGAGTAAGACTTTTTAATCTAGATGTTGCTAGCTGTGCAATGGTTCTCTTATACTTTTGTAAACGATAGGTTATCCGCATCCCTACTAATAGGAGGAACACGAATGTGACGTACCATGAGCAGCAGGACTTACAACCGTTCCATCTCTATTTTGTATATAAAAGAACAAGTACAAATACAGACGACTATCAAGGTACATTCCATGCTCATCAGGGTGTTGAAATTCTTATTGTTCATGAAGGTAAAGGGACGCTGATTATTGATCAAAATAGCTATGAAATAAAGCCAGGGATGATTTGTATTTTCCAGCCGTATCAACTGCATCATATTCAAATTGAAATTAATGAGGCGGTTCCGTTCGTGCGTTCGATCGTGCATTATGAGCCCAGCATATTTAAAGCTTATTTTGAAAAGTGGCCCATCCTACAGAGCTTTTTCAATCATATTCACAGCGGCAATTCTGCCTCACCTCGATGGTATGAACAGCAGGACCTGCAATCCCTGATAGCTCTTCTGAAGGATCTGGATAAAGCGCTTCCAACTTTGCACAAAAATGATTTCATGGAAGAGGTCTCATTGTTTCTCATCACGTTCCTACGTACTTTAAAGCCGCTTTGGGATACACAGCAGAAGCCGGCCTCCATGGAACAATTGCTTCGTAAACCACATCAGGCAGAACGTATTATGGAATGGCTGCAGTTGCATTACAAGGAACCTTTGCGGCTTGATCAAATGAGCAAGGCTCTGCATCTTTCACCCCATCATTTATCCCACTTGTTCAAGGAATGTACAGGCAGCAGTATTTCCGATTATTTAACGGTCAAAAGAATGCAGGAAGCCGTTCATCTTCTGACTTCAAGCAAATACACAGTTGCACACATCGCCGAGGAAGTGGGGATCACAAATTGCTCTCATTTTTGCAAATTGTTCAAAACCCATTTCGGAACAACGCCTAATCAATTTCGGAAGCAATGGCATTTGCATCATTGAGTTGTCGAACATCCCAGCTGGATTCCTTGTTAACATCATATCAAGTTGGTTCGTGAGCAGGTATTCGCATCTTGTGCAAAAATGCCGCTACTTTGCGATTTACACCTAATTGTAAGTTAGTTTCAAGTAGCGGAAATCTAGCACTTTACATTTACTGGATTCCGGAGCACAATAATGAGTGAGCGCTCACTCATTATTGTTGTGCAGAGCACTCAGTAACACCACTTTGTATCCCAGACTATTCAGAATCGAGGAGATGAATATGGGTTCGGAAGTTCCAGTCATTTCAGTGAGCCATGTTAGTAAAGCCTTTGGAGACAAACAGGTGCTCGAAGATATTTCACTTCAAGTGGAGCGTGCGGAAACCTTCGGCATATTAGGGCCCTCTGGCTCCGGAAAAACAACGCTAGTAAAGCTGCTTACAGGTATCGATGAGGTGACCTCAGGTGAGGTAAAGGTGCTTGGTGTCACCATGCCTAAGTTATCCATGCTGCAGCAAATTGGATACATGGCTCAATCTGATGCCCTATATACGGAACTCAGCGCAAAAGAAAATCTGGAGTTCTTCGCTGCGCTATATGGACTAAAAGGTGCGGAGCGCGGAAAACGCATCAAAGCTGTTATGGAACTAGTAGATCTTCAGGAGCATCTGCGCAAAAGAGTAGATCAATACTCTGGCGGAATGAAACGCCGCCTATCCCTGGCGATTGCGCTGCTTCATGAGCCTCCGCTACTTCTTCTTGATGAGCCAACAGTTGGTATCGATCCTGTACTCCGACTATCCATCTGGAAAGAACTAAAAGCGCTGAACGAGAAAGGTACCACGATTGTACTCACTACGCATGTCATGGATGAAGCTGAGAAATGTGATCGCCTTGGAATGATCCGTGATGGCAAGCTGCTTGCCGCCGACACACCTGCCGGACTGCTTGAAGCCACTGGCTCAGCTTCTATTGAAGAAGCCTTTCTATATTATGGAGGTGTCCGTTCATGAGAATTCGAGCGATCACCTTACGGATTTTGCGACAATTTATTCATGATAAAAGAACGATGGCCTTAATGTTCATTGCACCGCTCGTCGTTCTAAGTTTAATGAGCTTGGTATTCAACGGGGACGCCTATGAGCCAAAAATTGGAGTATCCGGTGTGCCACTAAATATCTCAGCTGCGTTAAAAGAAGAAAATACCACAATTAAAGAGTATCCCAGCGAAGAGCTAGGGAAAAGTGCTCTAGTAGAAGGAAAGATTGACGCTTTGATCACTTTGGACGGAAACGTTGGGAATTCAGGAGTCATCCCTCAAGTGTTGTTAGAGGGTAGCAACCCTACAGCCAACAAGGCGGTAATTATGACGCTTCAAAAGCTTTCTCAGAAGCTCCTTCCAAGTACAGAGAAACAGCTGCAATTACAGCCCCAGATCAGCTACTTATACGGTTCTGAGAATATGAAGACGATTGACCGCTTCGGTCCGATTATGATTGGTGTATTTGTTTTCTTTTTCGTATTCCTGATTGCCGGTGTTTCTTTCCTGCGAGAGCGGACTACAGGCACCCTTGAACGTTTACTTTCCACTCCTTTAAAAAGATGGGAGATTGTACTCGGGTATGTATGTGGTTTCGGCATTTTTACCGTATTTCAAGCGCTGTTGATCTCGTGGTTTTCCATTCAGATTCTTGGCATTATGATGACGGGAAGCTTTGGTTACGTAATGCTGATCACCTTACTCCTGTCAATGACTGCACTGACGCTGGGCACGCTATTATCTGCTTTTGCAGCCAACGAGCTACAGATGATTCAGTTCATCCCGCTTATTATCGTGCCACAAGTTTTCCTCAGCGGACTGTTCCCACTCGACACCCTACCGCTATGGCTACAGCGCATCGGCTACGCAACCCCAATTTATTATGGATCAGAAGCGCTTATGAACATCATGATCCGTGACAAAGGATGGAATTCCATCGCTCTGGATGTCTATGTGCTGATCGGGTTTTCACTATTATTCATGGTGCTGAATGTATTGGCACTACGCAAACACCGGAAAATGTAGCCTCACTAAGAACTTTCATCGGTTGAACGGAATGAACCAAGTTTGGAGGATAATTGTAATGAAAGAACATGATTCTGCGGAACGAAATATAGAAGAGCAGTGGATTGAAGAGCTGCTGGCCATAAGTGAAGAGGATAAACTGACACCGAAGCAGATTTCCATTTTGCATGCGGCGATTGAGGTGTTCTCCGAAAAAGGTTACGCTGCTGCTGCGACTAGTGAAATTGCTCAAAAGGCAGGCGTAGCAGAGGGTACGATTTTCCGATATTACAAAACCAAAAAAGATTTACTGCTCTCCATCATTGGCCCCACCATGAGTCGTATGCTCGCTCCTTTTGTACTGCGGAATTTCAACGGGGTACTCGATGTTCCCTATGACAGCTTCGAAGAATTCCTACGGTCATTTATCGTCAATCGTCTGGAGTTCGCCCGTAGAAATTTTAAAATGCTAAAGATTCTGATACAGGAGATTCCTTTCCAACCGTTGCTCAGAGAACAGTTCGCAGAAAATATTCTAAGCAAGGTGCTGGAGCGCGTCATAGAAATTGTTGAACACTTCAAGGCAAAAGGTGAAGTCATTGAATTACCCACACCCGCTATTCTACGTTTCACTATTTCATCCATTGGTGGGTATCTGCTTAATCGCCTGCTGCTACAACCGGAGAAGGACTGGAACGATGAGGAAGAGATTAACCTGACGATCCGTTTTATTATGCACGGGATTAGTGGAGTAGCAGCCCCTATTTGATGCGCACGCCCGTTCTGTTATCATAAGGACTATATAATAATCGGACTTTTCGAAGAACAAGTTACGAGGAAGGAATTATGTTATGGGCTTTAGTGTGACAGAACGGGTAATTAAGCTGCTGTGCGGCAAGTCTATTTTTGAAAAAGGATTGGCTTATTACCAGTCAGGAAGCGTCGATATAATAGATGTTGAAGAACGTAATGAATCCATCCCAGATCTTCCCCGCTCTCGTTATGAAGCGCTCGTTCAAGGGGGCATTGGCTACGAAGTCATGGTTGTCATCGATATCGACGGTGATGTCACGGCAGAATGTACTTGTCCTGCTTACACGCATGGAGGGCCTTTCTGCAAACATATCGCAGCCGTACTGATCAGCATTGATGCCCTTGAAACTGCTGGAGAACGGCCAGACCGTACCGGAACTTCCAGTCATTCTACTATTGAAGATACTGGAGTCTTAACCCCACGTAATGTTACGGATTCTACGCGAGACATGGGAGGAAGGTCCAGAGACCAGCATCTTGTGAGCAGCCTGCTAGGCATGTTCACCAACCATAAGCCGCGTCCGAGCGGTACTGGGGCTTTTATAGATAATAGAATCCCTTTAAATGTCGAGTTCATCTGCAAGCCATTCACTTACAGCTATAGCACTACCATGCTTGGAATAGAAATGAAAATCGGCTCGAAACGACTATATGTCGTTCATAGAATAAGAGGTTTTCTGGAACGTGTACATCGTGGAGAAACCTTCGAATTCTCCAAGCATTTCGTCTATGACCCTGCCATTCACAGCTTTCGGAAGGAAGATAACATCGTTCTTCAGAAGCTAATTGAAATTGTCTTAAATGAAAAAATGTATCGCGATAACATCACTAACTACTCTCCATATGGTGGCAGCCTGGGGGGAGATCGCCTGCTGGCTATCCCTCCTTTTTTCTGGGAGACGCTTCAGCCCGCACTTTCAGAGGTTCCGTCGGTATATCTGCAACAAGAAGAGGTGTTGTACGAAGGCATTCATATGCCTAATGAAGCACCGCCCCTTAGCTTTGCGTTCGAGCAAGCCGAAGGCGAAGGCTACCATCTGGATATTCAAGGACTGGAGCAGATCTCAGTTCTGGAAGATTACGGACTCGTGCTGTCTGAAGGTAAGCTGTTGAAGCTAACTGCTCAGGAATGCATGCGCCTATCTGAGATGAAGAAAATGCTGGAATCCTCTCGTCGAGATGGCATCGATATTGCCCCCGAACAAATGGAGCCTTTTATGGACAAGGTTATTCCTGGTCTGAAAAAACTGGGAAACGTGCATATCGCCGACTCTATTGCTGATCGAATTGTGCAACATAAGCTTATAGCGAGGCTCTATCTGGACCGTGTGCGAGATCGACTGCTCGCCGGGCTAGAGTTTCAGTATGGTGACATTATCATCAATCCTTTGGATGAAAAAGCCCATGTTCGCGGTACGGACTTGATTCTTATACGCGACGGTGAAGGAGAGGCCCGAATTCTGGAGCTGATGGAGCATGAATCCTTCGCCAAAACCGAAGGCGGGTATATTATGACGGATGAGGACGGTGAGTACGATTTTTTATACCACACGATTCCGTTGCTTGAACCACTATTGACGGTCTATGCGACCACCGCTGTCAAAGAAAGACTATTCACGGGAACTACGCCACCAAAAGTGAGTATTAGTTGGAATGAGAAAACCGACTGGCTTGATTTTAAATTCGACATGGGTGGTATTCCAGAATCTGAGATTGTGATGGTCTTAAAATCACTTCAGGATAAACGTAAATACTACCGATTGCCCGAAGGGGCACTGCTACCTCTGGAGAGCGAGGAGCTCCAAGAAATCATCACCTTTATGAACGAGATGGGCATTCGAGAAGGTGAGATTAAAGGTGTGCAATTTTCTTTACCAGTCGTTCGTGGGTTACACTTAACCTCTTCCGATTCTCAAAGTGACTCAGTCAAGCTAAGCAGATCCTTTAAACGATTACTTGCGAATATGCACAATCCTGAGAACCTTGATTTCCCTATACCAGATAGTCTGGCTCCTGTGCTCCGGGATTATCAGCAGTATGGATTTCAGTGGCTGAAGACGCTGGCCCATTACCGTTTCGGGGGAATTTTAGCGGATGATATGGGTCTTGGCAAAACGCTGCAGAGTATCGCTTTTCTGCTCTCTGAGCTTCCGGATATTCGTCAGAGTGGTCTGCCCGCTCTTATTGTCGCTCCTGCCTCTCTCACCTACAATTGGCATAATGAGCTTAAAAAGTTCACGCCTGAGATTAAGGCTGTTATTGCAGATGGAAGCTTAACGGAACGCGGTCGAATTTTAAAAAATGCAGCGAAGGCGGATGTAATTATCACCTCTTACCCGCTGCTTCGAAGAGATGTTCAGTTGTATGCTAAGAAATCTTTTCACACCCTGATTCTCGATGAAGCGCAAACCATAAAGAACCATACGACGCAGACCGCTCAAGCAGTTATGGCTCTTCAAGCCCGGCATCGTTTTGCACTTACTGGGACTCCTGTTGAGAATGCGCTAGAAGATCTATGGTCCATCTTCGGCACTGTGTTTCCCGGGTTATTTCCAGGTAAGAAGGCTTTTCACGATTTGCCGAGGGAAACTATCGCTAAACGGGCACGTCCTTTTTTGCTGCGGCGCTTAAAGAGTGATGTGTTAAAAGAATTGCCTGAGAAAATCGAATCACTCCAAGCCTGTGAGCTGTTCCCTGAGCAGAAGAAGTTATATGTCGCTTATCTCGCCCGTTTGAAAAAAGAGGCGCTTAAGCATCTGACCCAGGATAGCTTCGGTAATAATAATCGGATTAAAATCCTTGCTGGTCTCACCCGTCTGCGCCAGCTATGCTGTCACCCGGCTCTATTTGTGGATGGGTATGAAGGAAGCTCCGCCAAGTTCGAGCAGCTGTTTGAAATCATAGAGGAATGCCGCAGTTCAGGTAAACGAATGCTAGTATTCTCCCAGTTCACAGAAATGCTCGGTTTGATTGGACGTGAACTCGGCTATCAAGGTATTCCATATTTTTACCTAGACGGTCAAACGCCTGTGTCTCAGCGCGTAGATTTATGTAATCAATTTAATGAAGGAGAGCGGGATATTTTCCTGATCTCCTTAAAAGCTGGCGGAACCGGACTCAATTTAACAGGGGCAGACACTGTCATTCTATACGATCTATGGTGGAACCCTGCCGTCGAACAGCAAGCTGCAGATCGGGCTCACCGAATCGGACAGAAAAAAGTAGTTCAAGTCATTCGGCTCGTCACCCAAGGTACTGTGGAAGACAAAATGTATGAGCTACAACAGAAGAAAAGGAACTTGATCGATGAGGTAATTCAGCCAGGTCAGGAAGGGTTATCTACCCTTACAGAACAAGACATCCGAGAAATTCTGATGATCTAGGTGTAATGATGTTTGGAGAAAAATAGGGATATCCTTCAGCCAAATGGCTTTTGGGATATCCCTTTTTCAAATTCATCGTATTAAGTGATTGTAACTCCTGCACTAGCGTATCCAGCAATGGTTGTCGCAACGTCGACTCCGGCCGTTACTGTTGAAGTGAAGACCAACAGCAACCGCTCTCCAGTGGTTACAGGAATGCTCAAGCCTGTAGTAATACCACTGCTAATTGTGCCAAGTGAAAGGACACCTGTAAATGGAGGATTTAATGTGACTACAGCACCAGGGACTGCAGCAAAGGTATTGTTAGGTGTAGAAGAACTGAATAATTGAGCAGTGATTGTTACTGTAGAACCTAATAAACTAAGCGCTGCTGTTGTGCTGAAATAGGCCGCCAAAGAGGTAATTGTTCCGGTGCGTGGAACTGAGAATGCAAAGTTCAGCAAGGTTCCAGCCGCTCCGGTGAGATCTATCGTACCGCCAGCAGCACTAATATTCGTCGCACTACTTCCGAATCCTACGATACTTGAAGTATTCAGCAAGCCTCCTAATACAGTTGTCATAGCTACAGGAAGACCAGAAGCATAAGGAATGATTGCACCTGAACCAGCAGGTCCCGTTGCTCCGGTTGTTCCTGTCACTCCAGTCGCTCCAGTTGCGCCTCCACTTCCCGTTGCTCCAGTTACACCTGCGCTTCCTGTTGCTCCAGTTACACCTGCGCTTCCTGTCGCTCCTGTTGCACCTGCGCTTCCTGTCGCTCCTGTTGCACCTGCACTTCCTGTTGCTCCAGTCACGCCTGCACTTCCTGTTGCTCCAGTTACACCTGCGCTTCCTGTCGCTCCTGTTACACCTGCGCTTCCCGTTGCTCCTGTTGCACCTGCACTTCCCGTTGCTCCTGTTACACCTGCGCTTCCTGTTGCTCCAGTTACACCTGCGCTTCCTGTCGCTCCTGTTACACCTGCGCTTCCCGTTGCTCCGGTAACTCCTGCGCTTCCTGTCGCTCCTGTTGCACCTGCACTTCCTGTTGCTCCTGTTACACCTGCGCTTCCTGTCGCTCCTGTTGCACCTGCACTTCCCGTTGCTCCTGTTGCACCTGCGCTTCCCGTTGCTCCTGTTGCACCTGCGCTTCCCGTTGCTCCTGTTGCACCTGCGCTTCCCGTTGCTCCTGTTGCACCTGTACTTCCTGTCGCTCCGGTATCTCCGGTGGCTCCGGTGGCTCCAGTGGCTCCGGTGGCTCCAGTGGCTCCTGAATAACCTATATTTTCACCATACAATTCAGAGTAGACAAGCCGATGAGCAGTCACTAATTGACCTGTGCTGCTTTTTCCCCAAACTGAGACTTGAATTGGATCGTCTATCAAAGTTGGTGTTGTAAATGAAAATTCGAATGAATCAAAATTTGCATAATAATCATTTGTTAGTACTTCATTAGGTCCCACAGTATGAAGTTCACTAACATATAGTGTTCTTGTACCGTTCATATAATATCCTTCGACTTGAATCAACGACGCAGTGACATCACTCTGATTAACAAGTTTAATAGTAACAAGCTGAGTGGGTCTTTCACCGCTTACCAGATTGTTTTCTATAGGTCCAGTAGATAAATAACTCAAGTTATCAACTCCTTTTATTTTTAAATAGATTGCCTGCAAAAAATTCTAAATAGTAGTGTTACTATAATCATTCCTCCGATCTACTCTAAATTCGCTAACAATGAGCCTATTATATTTTTCAGTTGGAAATTTTCGGCTCTTAATAGTAATATTCTTTTCTCTTTTTAATGTGTGGACATCTATCAAAAGCTACTACTATACATATTGAGTGCTATTGGAAAAATCTATAAATCTATCAATATTCAATAGTTTGTAACTCTTAGGAGCATTATTCCCTTCTGCCCAAAACTTGTCCCGTTAACAAAATAGAGGATAGCTCAGGAAGCCATCCTTACGGCTACTGAGCATCCTCTATTTTCACAATCAAACTCAGAGATAAATTTACGTCAATTCATGAACAGACCAAACTATACCCGAAGTATTGGCACCGCCCAGATTCAAAGGAACCGTCAAGCCATTAGAAACATAGAACAAACCAATAACATCACCTGCTGTTAGTGCAAATTCTCCAACCAGCGTTACAGTCCCACTTCCCAAAATAGCTCTCAAATCTAGAATAAGCGCAACATTCACATCCAACACAGGGAATAATCCACTTACCAGATTTGTTGAAGTAGGAGAAGTTCTCTGAACTACGAAAGCTGGATTAACCCCACTACCAAGACTAATTGAGATTGAGGCAGTTGTGGAATAGTTAATGGTCGCTTCAATAGAATATCTACCCGTTGTCGGAACTGTATAATTACCCGTAACAGGGTTAAAGGAAGGATCAGAATAGAAAGGAGAAGCCACAGACCATCCAGTCAGTTGGGAAGAAGTAGAAACTGACAAAGCTGATAGGAACGCTGAGAATCCCTCAGCTTGAATATTCGGCCCTGTTGCTCCAGTCACTCCAGTTATTCCTGTTACTCCCGTTACACCAGTCGCTCCGGTTGCTCCCGTTGCTCCAGTCACACCTGCCGCTCCGGTTGCTCCAGTCACTCCAGCTGCTCCAGTTGCTCCCGTTGCTCCTGTCACTCCGTCGGCTCCCGTTGCTCCAGTCACACCTGCCGCTCCTGTTGCTCCAGTCACACCTGCCGCTCCTGTTGCTCCAGTTACACCTGCCACTCCTGTTGCTCCTGTTACACCTGCCGCTCCCGTTGCTCCAGTCACACCTGCCGCTCCTGTTGCTCCAGTTACACCTGCCACTCCTGTTGCTCCTGTTACACCTGCCGCTCCCGTTGCCCCAGTCGCTCCAACTGCCCCCGTTGCTCCAGTCACTCCGTCCGCTCCCGTTGCTCCAGTCGCTCCAGTTGCCCCTGTTGCTCCAATCACTCCGTCCGCTCCCGTTGCTCCAGTCGCTCCAGCTGCTCCCGTTGCTCCAGTCGCTCCAGCTGCTCCAGTCGCTCCAGCTGCTCCAGTCGCTCCAGCTGCTCCCGTTGCTCCAGTCACTCCGTCCGCTCCTGTTGCTCCAGTCACACCTGCCGCTCCTGTTGCTCCAGTCACCCCGTCGGCTCCCGTTGCTCCAGTCGCTCCAACTGCTCCCGTTGCTCCGGTCACTCCATCGGCTCCTGTTGCTCCGGTCACACCTGCCGCTCCTGTTGCTCCAGTCACACCTGCCGCTCCTGTTGCTCCAGTTACACCTGCCGCTCCCGTCGCTCCAGTCACCCCGTCGGCTCCTGTTGCACCAGTCGCTCCAGTCACCCCGTCGGCTCCTGTTGCACCAGTCGCTCCAACTGCTCCCGTTGCCCCTGTCACTCCAGCTGCCCCTGTTGCTCCAGTCACTCCGTCGGCTCCCGTTGCTCCAGTTACACCTGCCGCTCCAGTTGCTCCAGTCACTCCAGCTGCTCCCGTTGCCCCAGTCACTCCAGCTGCCCCTGTTGCTCCAGTCACTCCGTCGGCTCCCGTTGCTCCAGTTACACCTGCCGCTCCTGTTGCTCCAGTCACTCCAGCTGCCCCTGTTGCTCCAGTGGCTCCATCCGCTCCCGTTGCTCCAGTTACACCTGCCGCTCCTGTTGCTCCAGTCACTCCAGTTGCCCCAGTCACTCCAGTTACACCTGCCGCTCCTGTTGCTCCAGTCACTCCATCTGCTCCCGTTGCTCCAGTCACTCCGTCCGCTCCTGTTGCTCCGGTCACTCCATCCGCTCCAGTCGCTCCGTCTGCCCCTGTTGCTCCTGTCGCTCCAACTGCTCCCGTTGCTCCAGTCACTCCATCTGCTCCAGTTGCTCCTGTTGCTCCAGTCACTCCATCTGCTCCCGTTGCTCCAGTCACTCCGTCCGCTCCTGTTGCTCCAGTCACTCCATCCGCTCCCGTTGCTCCAGTCACTCCATCCGCTCCCGTTGCTCCAGTCACTCCATCCGCTCCCGTTGCTCCAGCCACTCCATCCGCTCCCGTTGCTCCGGTCACTCCGTCGGCTCCCGTTGCACCAGTCGCTCCGGTCACTCCGTCGGCTCCCGTTGCACCAGTCGCTCCGGTCACTCCGTCGGCTCCCGTTGCACCAGTCGCTCCAGCTGCTCCAGTCGCTCCGTCTGCCCCTGTTGCTCCAGTCGCTCCATCTGCTCCCGTTGCTCCAGCTGCTCCTGTTGCTCCTGTTGCCCCTGTCACTCCATCTGCTCCTGTTGCTCCAGTCACTCCGTCCGCTCCCGTTGCTCCTGTCGCTCCTCCGGCTGCCCCTGTCGCACCAGTTGCCCCTACCGTTGCTCCAAGTAATTCAGCATGGACAAGTCGGTGAGCAGTCACAATTTGACCTACACTATTTTTTCCCCAGACTGAAATTTGAATAGGATCATCTACCAGGCTTAAAGTCGTAAAAATAAATTCAAACGCATCAAAATCTGCATAATAGTCCTTTGTTATAACTTGATCAGGCATAACGTTAACAAGCTCACTAACATATAAAGTTCTTGTCCCATCCATATAATATCCTTGGACGAGAACTGTAGAAGAAACAACATCGCTTCGGTTATCGATTTTGATCGTAACATGTTGAGTAGGTCGTATACCTCCCACCATGGTATTATCTATCGGCCCGGTAGATAAATAACTCAATTTTCAACACTCCTTTAGATTATTGCTGTATGTTTTTCCCACGCTACTATACGATGAGAATCTACCATTTCTCCCGAAGCCTGTTTTCCCCAGACTGAGATCCCTATCTCTGCTTCAACTTCTTCTAATGTTACAAACTCAAATTCAAATGCGTCTAAATCAGCAAAATAGTTCCTAGTTAGAACTTGGTTAGGTGCGAGACTTACCATTTCATTCACATACATCGTTCTTGATCCATTTAGTAAGAAGCCTTGAATGACAAGATTATAAGAATTAAGAGAATCACGATTAACTACTTTTACCGTTACTATTTGCGTCTGTCTGATCCCCAGAATTGGACTATTATCTATAGGTCCAGTTGAAAATAAAACCATCTTTATTCACTCCTCCCTTCCACCAGCAGTTTGAAAGATTAAAAACTACAACACTAGTAACATGGTTCATAACTAATAGCTCTATATAGTAATATTCTGTATTTAAAATTAATGTGTGGACATTTAAGCAAAGGAATTGCCACCCGAAAAAAAAAGACAACCTTCTATTCTTTGAATTTGTAATCTACTAATCGGACAATCTAAAACTCAAGCATCTTCTAGACTTTACTGATTAACACCCTATTGCTTTTTTCGAAATATTCGTTATACTGATAAAAATTATTCAAGCATCGATGAGCGGGAGAGTAGTTAACGTGTTCTAGTCCACAGCGAGCCGGGTAAGTGCAAGCCGGTACAGATCACCTAATGAAGCGCACCCGTGAGATGGACTTCTGAACCTAAGTAGGAAGTCCCGGCTAAAGACCGTTATCCTGTAAGGTGGCTAAACATCTGTTTAGCAACGAGAGTGGTACCGCGAGCGCTAAAGCTCTCGTCTCTTTTGAGACGAGGGCTTTTTTGTGTTTTCAAAGGAGGGTATAAAATGTTAAGTCAAATCATCAAACACAGCATTGAACAAAGTGTAAAAAAAGTATTCCACACCTTAGAAGTTGCCTACCCAAACGATGTTGCAATTCTGATCGAACAGCCAGCTAATCTAGAGCATGGTGATTATTCCTGCAATATTGCTATGCAGCTAGCCAAACTCCTGCGTAAATCCCCTCTCGTCATAGCAGAATTAGTAAAAGCAGAAATTAAATTACAAGAGAGGTACACGGGTCTTTTACAAAAAGTCGAAGTAGCTGCTCCTGGATTTATTAATTTGTATATGAATTGGCAGGTGTGGGCTAAACATTCCTTTAATCTGCCTAACAGCACAAGGGAAAAGGTCATCATAGAGCACACTTCAATCAATCCAAATAAAGCTGCTCATGTAGGTCATCTGAGAAACGCTTGCATCGGTGATGCGCTGGTCAGAATCATGAAAAGAACCGGACATAACGTAGAGGTCCATAACTACGTGGATGATCTGGGCAACCAGCTGGCAGATACAGTCGTTGGTTTATTAAATGTACCTTTAGAAGGGGAACATCAACGCTTCGGTGATTATTGCTGGGATCTATATGCCAAAGTGAACAAAGAATATGCACGGAATCCAGAGATCACTCACAAGCGCACGGATATGCTGCATGCCCTTGAACAGGGTGATGGTAATGAGGCGTGGCTGGGCAACTTAGTCGCTGAACGTATTGTGAGAGAACATGTAGCGGAAATGAAGCGTTTTGGTATTCACTATGACCTGCTGGTGTGGGAGAGCAATATTTTAAAAGAGGGATTCTGGACAGCCGCATCTGAGCGATTGAAGCAAACGGCAGTTTTTGTACAGGAGACTGAGGGCAAGCTTGCGGGCTGCTGGGTGCTAAAGCAAGGGACAGAGGTTAGCAGTGGAGCGGAGTCAGAGGATCATCAGATGGATAAGGTGCTTGTGCGTTCGAATGGGATTTTGACATATACAGCCAAAGACATTGCTTATCATCTCTGGAAATTCGGTCTACTATCCAAAGATTTCACCTACAGTGAATTCTCGTCTGGTTTATGGACCACAGGTTTAACTGGAACCCATGAGCCTTATGGACATGCCGACCGTGTTATTAACGTCATCGATTATAGACAGGAATATCCGCAACAAATGGTTAAGCAGGCTTTAAGAGCACTAGGATATAACGAGCAGGCTGAGAAGCTCCATCATGTAAGTTATGGCGTTGTTTCTCTTAGTCCGGCCTCTGCTGCTGAACTGGGGATAGATACTTCAGAAGGAAAATCTTCTTATGCCATGTCCGGGCGCCAAGGAATCGGCGTTAAGGTGAGCGATTTAGTAAAGCTTATGGAACAGAACATAGAACATTCGCGCTCTGATAAAGAGGGTCTTTCCAGCCATATCATTGCAGTTGCTGCTATTCGTTATTATCTGCTGCGGTTTAACCTGGGAACGGAAATCGTGTTTGATTTCAAACAGGCTACCGAAATATCCGGTAATACCGGGGTTTATCTGATGTACACCTATGCCCGTGCCAGCAGTGTTTTGAGCAAATCTACAATCCCATTCAGCACAGATGCCTCAAAGCTTCAATTTCCACTCGAAATGGAAAAAGCAGAGCTCGCTTTGCTGAGACAGCTTAGCCTCTGGCAGGAGACATTGTATTCTGCCAGCATAGAATTGACGCCGAATATACTCTGCACATACGCGCATACCTTAGCCACACTTTTCAATAACTTCTATTCTATATGTCCGATTTTAAAAGGTGCGGAGGCTACCATCGCGTTCCGCCTCTGGCTCACTTCGAGATTTAAGGACACTTTAGGTGAAGTGCTAGAGGTGCTTGGGTTACCGACACCGAGCCGTATGTAGTACAAAAAGGGCAATCTCCACGCTTATCGCGGAGATTGCCCTTTTTTTATTATCTTACTTATAAATGTCTATCACATTTCCAGCTTCTACGCAGAGACGATCAAAGTCCTCACGTTTGATACGGATACCACCACTACGGTAGCGATTAAGCGTACCTTCGGCTTGAACTTCTGTACCGTTAACAGTAATCCGACTGTTATCAGAGCCCGTAAGGTGATAAATAAAGTCTACCTTAGTGCCTGCATATTCAAAGCTAAAGCGCATTCCGTCCAGCGACTCCGGCAGAATTGGATCGACGATTAAATCTCCGCCTTCCGTACGGATCCCCAGTGCATTAGAGATCAACTGGTTCATGTAGATCCCAGGACCGCTTGAATAGATTCTCCAGCCACCTTTAACCGCTACGTCACCATTACGCAGTTTATCGAAATTCTCCTGTGCCTCGTAACGGGTGTTAAATTTACCATCCGAGCTACTGAAATAAGAGTTAGCCTGACGTAGTTCAGCGTTTGGCACCACGTCGCGGATTCCGATCGGATTGATCGCCGCTAGGCCATTCCAGACCTGATCGGTTTTCCCTAGCTTAGCCATAGCTTCTACATAACGGATGTGTGCATGTACATATTGAAGTCCAATTTCCCGACCAAAGTTAGAAGCTTGCTCCGCACGTTTGAAATGGGTGCTTACGCCGCCAACATATTGAGCTGGACGGTTCATCAAACGAACGCCATCTGGACAGAACAGTTTATCTTGGATTACTTCATAGTGGGCTTCGGCTTGTTCTGGTGTAAGCAGCTCACTGATCATACTGCGCGTCATTGGCAGCAGACGGTATTGGATCCCTGTTTCCGTATCACTTGGATGTACCATAAGCTTCACTTGCTCTGGGTCCTCCATATACAAGAAGCCTGGAATTACCTCAGATTGAAGCATATGTGTGTTGAAATCCTCACGGATTCCCTCCACCATCGCTTTCAGCTCTTCCGAACCTGCTGGATCAACTTTATGAAGCACTTCTGAGAACTGATTCAATGTCTGATAGGTAAGCGCCACTGTCCAGCTGCTAACCATGTACTGCTTCAGCTGTGGATTAGCCGGTTGGAGTGTATCATCCCAGTCTCCATCACCGTAAGAAGACAAATGCGTGTCATGCAGGAAGTGATTCTTAATATAAGCAACTTCCTTCCGTGCATGATCCAGCAGCGTCGCTTTTTCCTCTGTAAAATCAAAGCTATGCTTACGAGTATAAGGCACAGTCGCTTGCAAAATACTGTAATCTTGCGTTACCGCCAAATAGTCTCCAAGCACTTTGAGTGGCCATACAATAATATCTCCATGGCTCTCCTCTTGCTGAATCTTCGTATATTTATCAAACATGAACCACTGTGGCCAGTTACCATCATCTTCATATTGATGAGCATACAGGGTCAGCAATATTTCACGAACCTGATCGTATTTTTGCGTAGCCATGAAGTATTCCACTGGTCCCTGACACACGTCACGGGTTCCCCAAGCAGCGCCGCCGTATTGTTCCAATCCGTGAGGGACTGAATAATGGACGAGCATATTATGTGTATACCACCAAGCTAGAGCATTTACCTTAAACAACTCACCTTCTGACCCATCACCTAACGTCAAGCGGAAGCCATTCATAACCCCGCTGTAGAACTCGCGGTATGCGGAAATCTCCTCTTCAGCTGTACGGCTGCTCGATTGAATCTCCTTACCATCCAGAAGACCTTGAATGTTCAATGTCCATTCACTGCTCTCCGACAGTTCCAGAATAGCTAGTGGCGCATCTGACTGGTCAGCATGAGAGACGAGCCTACCTTCATTTTGAAGAGTGAAATCCGCTCCCTGTACCTGGAATTTATATTGCAGATCAGGATATTCTCCTGCACTTAGTGCACTTCTATCAGCCGAGAAGGTTACGGTTCCCTCTTCTTGTTTGAATTGATATGGAAGCTCGTATTCGTTAACGTTCATAGTGATTTGATTAGTGACTAGATAGCGATAAGCTTTTCCACTTTCCGTACGCACATTCAGGAATATCTCCGGAGAATCTGCAGTAGTGTAGTTCGTAATAATGAAGCATTCGCCATCTGTTCTGTAATACCAACGGGCATAGTTGAAACCAACTTCGAACAATGAAGGCATGGTCAAGAGGCGATATTCGCCATTCCACTGTACATAGATTCTTTGTCCCGAGGCCTTTGGAATATTAAGTGCATTTCTGGCATTGGTCATGAGCTTGTTGAAATTGGTATTGCCAATAACGATTTGTGAGTTAAATATTCCGTACATATAGGAAGTCGTAGTGATTACCTTATCGTTAAGTCGGGCATTATCCCCACTCATTAGAATATGACCATGAGGACGCTCTACCTTAAGTTCCTTCTCTTTCAATACAACATGCTCATAATTTTCCGTGAAGAAAGACAGAAGCTGGTCTCCCTCTTTTTCCTCTTGATAGCGAACCGGGAACAAGGCTTCGATCTCTTCGCTCGTCAGAGAATTTGCAGCTAGTGGTGCTCCCAGCTCTTTCGTCAAGAAAGAACGCTCGAGCGGTGCTTCAGCTTCTAAAGGCAACTCTTTTACCGTTTCCCAAGCCGCAGCAACATCCTTCGTGAATTCTAACGAGGTAATCGCTTCTGGATGATCTTGCTTGAACAATCCATAAAATACAAACCGGGCTTCCCCACTCAGCTTCACCCGCTCCGATTGCAGCGCAGTATAAGCGAATTCATATTGATAGATTTCATTACTTAATTGCTCACGGCTCAGGCTTTCTGGTTGATTGGTCTCTTTATAAGACAATCCAAAGAATTGGAAACCATCTGTTGAGAAGCTTGCTGCCTTAGTGATTGCACCCTGTTGTAGGTATGGAAATTTGCCACCTTGCGGTTGATTCTGTCTGGAACATACTACATATCCCTTTGACTGATCCTCGAATACGGCGTGGTCAATATACTGTGACAGATAGGCTTCATTACTGCGAACAGCACCGATATCGGCAATACCCACATCTTGTCCGTACACGAGATCCACATCTGCATCTTGCCCTTTAAGCTTCACGTCCCAGAACCAAGCGCCTTGAGCCGTCGGAGTAAAAATAACCTGATACTCGATATTTTCCGCAGTACCTTCCCAAACCAAGCGGTTCCCAGCCTTACGTACAGTGCTTGAGGAATGAATGCCCAGCAAAGGAACAGCTTGAATGCTTCCATTACTATGAATGCGTAAATATAGGTTGGATAAGGAGCCATCCACGATATTAGGCAGCAATTGATTGATCATTGTCCGTTCATGGAGAACTTGGAACAAGTCCCCACTGTTTGTAAAAGTGAATGATAAGTCTCCAGCGTTTAAATGGATGTTAGAATTCATATTAGTAGTCATATTCTTGCACTCCTCTATTACGACAGCCTGTGTCGTATATATTCTACTTAAGCTAATGTTAAGCGAAAATCGCGTTCTTTAACCTCTTGGCTATTTGGACCCACAAACAATTTGAATTGTCCCGGATCACTGCTAAAGCTTAAGTCGCTATGATAGTAACGAAGCTGTTCTTCTGTAAGCGTAAAGCTCACTTCCTGGCTTTCTCCCGGGGAGAGGCTGATCTTGGCAAAATCTTTCAGTTCCTTCATTGGTCTGACAACTTCTCCTGAAATGTCTCGGATATAGAGCTGCACTACCTCTTCACCTTGTACATTACCCGTATTAGTCACCGTAACAGTTACTTTAATAGGCTGATCCTTCGTCATTATTTCACCGGAAAGGATCGGTTCACTGTAGCCAAATGTCGTATAGCTAAGACCAAAGCCAAATGGCAGGAACGGCTCATTAGGAATGTCCAGATATTGTGAGACATAACGCTTGTCCGCACCCGGTGCATGTAGAGGACGTCCAGTGTTGAAATGATTGTAATAGACCGGAATTTGCCCAACAGATACAGGGAAAGACATCGTTAATCTTCCTGACGGATTCTCGTCACCATACAGTAGACTGGTAATCGCCGCGCCGCCCTCGCTTCCTGGGAACCAGGCTTCCAGAATAGCATCCGCGTTCTCGATCACACCACTAAGATCCAGCGGGCGTCCGTTAAACAACACCACCACAACAGGCTTACCCAGCGTCTTCATACGTTGCAAAAGCTCACGCTGCGCTTCCGGCAAGCGGATATCTGAACGACTTCCAGCTTCTCCACTCATATCTGAATGTTCTCCAAGCGCCAGCACAATCACATCGGCTTCCAGCGCTGCCGCTTTCGCCTCCAGCCATTGCTCTTCTGTAAAGCTCTCAATCCCGGAGCCTTCTGCAACGGTAACCTTACCTGCAGCTGCACGAGCTTCAAAAGCTGGAGCAAGACGGCTAGCTTCTTCTGTTGAACCCAACCAGGACCATGGTCCAAGAATATCTCCGTTATTAGCAAACGGTCCGATTAGCGCAATCCGCTGCTCTGTCGCAAGCGGCAGAACCTGATCATTCTTCAGTAGAACGCAGGATTTAACCGCTAATTCTCTCGCTGCTGTCCGGTGAGCATCACAGAAAATTACCTCGCGCTCTTTCTCTATATCTGCCCCACGTAACGGATTCTCAAACAAGCCCAGTCTTTGCTTCAATTTCAAAATACGAAGTACGGCTTCATCAATGATACTTTCATCCACTTGCCCATCTGCTACAAGAGCTGGCAGTTGGTGCACATAACACTCTGTCATCATCTCGATATCCACGCTAGCTTTGATAGCTTTAAGTGCTGCTTCAGCCTCATCCTCGGCGACACCATGTGGGATCAGTTCCTTCACCGCGCCCCAATCCGAGATCAACACGCCGTCAAAGCCCCATTCCTCACGCAGCAGCTGACGAAGCAGCTTAACGTTTCCGCTTATTGGAATCCCGTCAATCGTGTTGAACGAAGTCATAACCATTTCTGCACCCTCATCCAGTGCTGCACGATAGGCTGGCAGATAATATTCCCGTAGCTGACGTTCTGATAAATCGACCGTATTATAATCCCGCCCGCCTTCGGATAGACCATAGGCTGCAAAGTGCTTAACGCATGCCGCCAGACGACTTACATCACCCGTCAAGTCATTTCCCTGAAACCCGCGTACAAATGCACGGGCAAACCTACCATTCAAATAAGGATCTTCGCCGGTAGACTCCATCACTCTTCCCCAACGCGGGTCCCGAACAAGGTCCGCCATAGGTGCAAAAGTAACGTGTACACCAGACACTGCCGCTTCTTTAGCAGCAATCTCAGCGCTTAGCTCCGCCCGTTCCATATCCCAAGAGCAACCAATCGCCAGTGGCACCGGAAAAATCGTCTTAAAGCCATGCACGATATCCGCCATCATCAGCAGTGGAATACCCAATCTATTTTTACGTAAATGAGCTTCTTGGACGGCAATGACTTGCTCTGCGCCCGAAAGTCCAAGTACTGAACCACTGTTCTCAATCATGTGATCCGTAATCCCCATGGATGCCATAGGGCCAGTGATTTGCCCTCCTTCTTCCGCTCCTTCATAGAAATTAGCAGCTAGCTGCTGCAATTGTGCTATTTTCTCTTCAAGCGTCATCTGGTTCAACAGGGACGTCAGTTGCTGGTCTTTCATCTCAAATCCTCCATAATATCTCTTTCTGCAATTGCTCATTGCTCTTAGTTGTACAAGAAATCAAAAGTTGTCTTCAGATGCTCCTCCCAGAATCTCCATTCATGTGTTCCCGGAGTCTCAACATATTGAAATGTATAGGGACTCGCTTGCATATGAGAAGCAAATTCCCGGTTCATCTCCACAAATGGATCTTCCGAGCCACAGCAGGTCAAAATTGAAGGCAGCTTACGTTTATCGTCGACCAATTTAGCCGCTAAAGCATACAGATCTTGATCCGGCTTAACTTGTAAGCGTTTTCCGAAAGTGCCTGCCATCTCCCTCGCCATATCCGAAGACATTTGCGGGTCTTTCAATCTTTTCTGAATATCTGTAACGCCTGATAAGGAAACTACTTTGCTGTAGCGCTCAGGATAGGTAAGTGCACATTTTAACGCCCCATATCCGCCCATCGATAGTCCGGCAACATACGTCTTTTGCGGATCATCATCCAGTCTCATCATTCGGCCACAAAGCTCAGGAAGCTCTTGCGTAACATAGTGGAAGTAATCCAGTCCATACTCCATATCTGTATAATAGCTTCTTCCTACCTGAGGCATTATGACTGTACAGCCATACTTGTTAGCATACTGCTCAATGGTGGTCAGCCTGTACCATGTGCTAGCATTGTCGCCAGCACCATGTAACAGATAGAGCGTTCCTCCGGTGGTATTGCCCGAATCAACGGGGGAGATGATACTGATGGACGTTGTCATTCTTAAGGTAGGAGAACCAGTCTCAACGGTTAGAAGTGCCATATGTCATCTCCTTACGGAAACTTTTTTAAAATATAAGAAATTATGCCGAAGGCGTTTATGCTTGTTTATTAATCTTCTTGCAAGATCCCCGCTTAACCAAAACAGACTCGAATACCACATGTTTGTTCTCCGATTGTCCCGAAATCAGGTCAAACAGAATTTCAACACTGGCTTTCGCCATATCCACCCCAGGTTGGCTAATCGTATCCAGCGATGGGTGATAGTATTCTGCCATCTCTATACCGTCAAATCCGATGATCGAAATATCATTTGGAATCGATAGACCCAAAGACAATAAAGCCTTGGCAGCTCCGATAGCGATGGTATCTGATGCGGCAAATACAGCGGTGATATCTTTTTTCTTATTAAGCAGTCTTTTCGTAGCCGTAAAACCAGAACTTGGACTGTATTCACAATCCTCTACCAAGGAAGCATCATACTCAATCCCATGATCCTCAAGGGCCTTAATATAACCCATAAGACGACGGTTTCCGGTAGTATGCTGAACCAAAGGAAATCTGGCCAAAAAGCAAATGTTCCGGTGTCCGAGTGAAATTAGATAGCTCACAGCTTTATAAGACTCTTGCATATCATCAATGATCACACTAGAGAATACGGCAGGATCAACATCCTTCGTAGTCGTGATGGTAGTCAAAACGAATGGGATCGGCAATTGTTTGAATTTTTCTTCAGAATGGTCATATGTACCACCCATAAAGATTACCCCGTATAAATTCTTTTCCTTCACAAGCTGAAGAGCAGCATTGATCTCATCCACTCCATCTTCAACATGCTGGATCAGAAGCGGGCAGCCGCGCAGATTCACTTGACGCTCTACTTCTTTGATCATGTCTGCAAAAAACGGATTTGCAATCCCCTTAACCATAAGTGCTATCGTATTAGAACGCGTTTTTTTCAGATTGCTTGCATTTCCATTTGGAATGTAATTATGTTCTCTTACAACAGCCATTACTTTAGCTCTGGTTGCATCACTTACGACACCGGAGTTATTAATTACCCTGGAGACCGTGGCGATACCAACGCCTGATAGCCTTGCAATATCCTTGATATTCATAATTCCCCCTGTTTCACCCCTATAATGAGCTCCCCTGCACCTGATGAAATCAGCTTGGTGGAAACGCATGAAATGATGGGAAACGTTTCCCATGACGTCATTTTGACTGTTTTCGGATCTAAATCGCTTAATACGTTCATTATGGACAGATATTTTTTAGAAGTCAACCTATGATTTTTGACTAAAAATGATTCGCATCTCAAATTCGTTTTAAATTTTAATTGTTTTGATGTTAAATAGTAGTCTTTCTGCTTGCATTGACTTTAAAATAAGAATAGAATAGCATCGATTTAGCTATTTAATATCTAGTCAGAGGAAACGTTTCCACATCATTTTCAATCATTTCGACTACCAAACTTCCTAATCCCAGCTTGGAATCTAAGAGAGAGAGGGCTACATTTTATGTTAAACATGACTTTCTTCGAAGCCCAGATCCGCAAACGTGGATTGAATGTGTTCAATGTTCGTGTGCTTCAAAATGGAACGTTAGTGGGAAAAGTGGATCTCGCAGAGGATATTCGGCGCTTGCAGCATTCGGTCAGCAAATCTTTTACATGCATGGCGGTGGGTCTAGCCATCGAAGAAGGAAAACTATCACTAAATACAACACTTAAGGATGTGTTTCCAGATTATGCATTTGCTCATAAAGAGGCCCTTCCTTCCATGCAACCTGGGGAGTTGACCTTGTTCGATTTACTACGTATGAGTACAGGGCATGATTCCCCACCGTTTTGGATTGAAGAAAGATTGGCCTTGAAGGATGTAAATTGGATACAACATTATCTATCGCTACCTTTAGACAGACCCCCGGGGGAACAGTTTACCTACAGCAGCGGGGATACCATTATAATCTCTGCAATGGTTCAGGCCCGTGTCGGACAAACCGTAAAGGATTACCTCATTCCCCGTCTCTTTGCCCCACTAGGCATAGAAAACGTCGATTGGGAAACGGCACCTCAAGGGATCACCCTCGGTTGTGCCGGACTTCAGATCAATACGGAAGAACTAAGCCGATTTGGACAGCTTCTTTTGCAAAAAGGAATGTGGAAGGGACAGCAGCTTATTCCCGCAGCTTGGGTTGATTTTGTTACACAAAAGCAGATCGAAAATAACGGAGCTGGTGATTGGGGCCAAGGGTACGGCTGTCAATTCTGGCTGTGCACGCACGATGCATATCGTGCCGATGGTGCTCACGGTCAATTCTGCATTATTGCACCGGATGCACAAGTGGTAATCGCTATTAACAGTATGGAAGATAATATGCAAGCTATTCTAGACACTGTCTGGGAGGAGATCTGGCCGCTTCTTTAGCGGTGGGGGCATATGCAAGACAGCCTTCTCACGGGAAGGCTCAAGGTGCCGAGAAAGTAGTGAAAGCTACTTTCTCGGCACCTTCTTTTAGTATAATTAGGCCAACCCAAATTATAGGGTTGGCCTTTTTTGAGAGTAATTAGGGAAAAGCTCCCTGTATTTAGCCGATAATTGCTTGAAATGAATGAAAAGAGGGAAATCCTCCCTAAAAATCGGGGGAATATCTATATTCGCCAACGAATTAGTTAAATTACAGGGAGGATTTCCCTAATTATTAGTCTATTGAGCAGAAAGCTCTGAATTATAGGGAGATTTTCCCTAATTATCTATCAGAGCTTCAGTTTACTTACTTTGGCGAGGATGCTCTGCACGCAAAAACAGCCCTCCGGAAGGAAGGCTGTTACTTGCCACGAGCGGGATGCAGCCCTTTCGGGCTGACTGCGAAGCTGATCCTAACGATGCTTATGGCTCCGACGAACCAGGGCTTCTCTTTCCCTGCACGCAAAAACAGCCCTCCCGAAGGAAGGCTGTTACTTGCCCCGAGCGGGATACAGCCCTTTCGGGCTGACTGCGAAGCTGATCCTATCGATGCTTATGCTCCGACGAACCACCCGGGCTTCTCTTTCCCTGCACGCAAAAACAGCCCTCCCGAAGGAAGGCTGTTACTTGCCCCGAGCGGGATGCAGCCCTTTCGGGCTGACTGCGAAGCTGATCCTATCGATGCTTATGCTCCGACGACCACCCGGGCTTCTCTTTCTCTGCACGCAAAAACAGCCCTCCCGAAGGAAGACTGTTACTTGACGTCCCGGAAGGGATTCGAACCCCTGACCGTGCGCTTAGAAGGCGCATGCTCTATCCAGCTGAGCTACCGGGACACATAAGAATTAATGATATGTATTGACGCAACGATATTTATTATACCTTATTCAGCAGAATTTTCAAGATCAAACATTTTGGAAAATAAGTAATCTTAATCCTAATTTGATAATAATGAGGGTATCCTAGCTATTTTCATAGCTTACGGATACCCTCATTTCTACTCATATTACTCCAGATTCCGAAAACGCTCCCCCAGCTGCTTTTTCAAATCACCATAAGTCATTAATTCCCGCTGAAACTTAGAACGCTCATCATCAGGTGTCATAATCATACTGCCTGTAAACGCGCTCGAAGTCACATCTTTAAAAGCATCATGCATATTGTTATCAAACCAATCGGTAGAAGTGTCTGCGTCGTTAGTGAGGATACGGACAATCTCATAGCCTTCTTCGCGCTGATCTTCTACGATATACACCAAAAGCGCAGGATCACTAACAGCACCTGGCAATACACCTACTTCTGCACAAGGCGCACCGTCATACTCCATCATTCTGCGAATTTTGGCATCTTTAATATAATACACCTGTCATCCTTCCCTCCTGGCAAATTCCTCTCTCCCCTAGTGTTCGGATAAGGACATACATTTTATGCCTTCCTTCGGCATATATCTGTATTACTTGGCAAAAAAGTAAGGACAACAATCGCACAAAAAGAGAGGATGAACCATCATGTGCGGAATAACCGGATTTATCCAGTGGCGCGGAGATCTCACGCAGCACTCGCAGTTGCTGGTCAAAATGACTGAAACTTTAGCAAACCGCGGACCCGATGCAGCTGGAACTTGGATTTCAGGTCCTTGCGCATTCGGTCACCGCAGACTTAGCGTTATCGATCCAGAGAACGGCGCGCAGCCTATGATCACCCGCCATGACGAACAGGTATACGCGATTGTGTACAACGGCGAATTATATAACGCACCCGAGCTCAAACAAGAACTTAAGCAGCGGGGTCATCAATTCCGTACCCAATGTGACACCGAGGTTCTGCTGCATGCCTATATCGAATGGGGACCGGATTGTGCAGAGAAGCTCAATGGGATCTTTGCCTTTGCAGTGTGGGACGGACTTCGGGATCAGGTCTTTTTTGCACGTGACCGCTTAGGTGTGAAGCCTCTGTTCTATAGTAAAGTGGATGACGTCTTAGTTTTCGGATCAGAGCCTAAGGCGCTGCTGCAGCACCCCAAGGTACAGCCAATAGTCGGGCCCGAAGGGTTAGCGGAAATTTTTATTATCGGTCCAGCCCGTACGCCGGGACACGGTGTTTATAAGGATATGCAGGAACTTCGTCCGGGGCATGCCATGATCTATAGTCGCGAAGGTCTGCGTAGTTACGCTTATTGGAAGCTGGAAAGCGCAAAACATACTGACAATGAAGCAGAGACAGCCGCTAAAGTACGTGAACTGCTGCAGGATACGCTCGAACGCCAACTGGTCTCAGATGTTCCTGTCTGCTCGCTCTTATCAGGAGGGCTGGACTCCAGTGCGCTGACAGCACTTGCAGTGGATTACTACAACCGAAACGGCCAGGGACGAGTGGATACGTATTCTGTCGATTATGTCGACAACGACAAGCACTTCAAGAGCCATACTTTTCAGCCCGGAGCAGATGGTCCATGGATTAAGCGAATGGTCGATGAATTAAATACGAACCATCACTATATCTCATTTGATACGCCAGAGCTTGTAGAAGCACTTGATAATGCGCTGTACACACGCGATTTACCTGGGATGACCGATGTGGACTCTTCTTTGTATTTATTTTGCCGTGAGATCAAAAAGAATGCTACTGTAGCCATTTCCGGCGAAGCTGCCGATGAGATTTTTGGCGGATATCCTTGGTTCCATCGGGAGGAGATGCTCTCCTCGGGTACTTTCCCTTGGTCAGTTGCTCCTAAAATGCGTGCAAGTCTATTATCCCCTGAAGTTAATGAATGGATTCGGCCGCTGGAATATTTGGGTGACAGATATAGTGATGCTGTAGCGGAAGTACCAACATTGGATGGGGAGACAGGTAAACAAGCACAAATGCGCGTAATGTCCTATTTAAACATCACACGCTTCATGCCTACTTTGCTCGACCGTAAGGACCGAATGAGTATGGGCGCCGGACTAGAGGTACGTGTTCCTTATTGTGATCATCGCCTCGTTCAATATGTCTTTAATATTCCTTGGGAAATCAAGAACTTGAACGGTCGTGAAAAAGGGATTTTGCGCAAAGCGCTTGAGGGAATTCTTCCAGATGATGTACTATATCGTAAAAAAAGTCCTTACCCGAAAACCCACAATCCAGCCTATTTAAACGCAGTACGAACACAAGTATTGAACATTCTAGATGACTCTACTTCGCCAATACTTCCTTTAATCGATGCCGCCAAAATCCGTGAGATCGCTGCCTCCCCAGAGTCCTCAACCAATCTGCCTTGGTTCGGTCAGCTCATGTCCGGTCCTCAGCTGTTTGCTTACCTAGCTCAAGTAGATCTCTGGCTGCGTAAATATAACGTCTCCATCCAGTAAGCAACAAGCCAAACAGCAAGTCCCCGTATCGGTGGCTTGCTGTTTGGCTTGTATTCGTAATTTTTAGAAATTAAAATTGTCCGGATCCGGACCGAAACGATGGTCTCTGTTCAAATCTTCGATGGCTTTAACATCCTCATCACTTAACGTGAAGTCAAAGAATCCCGCATTCTCCTTGATTCGATCCGCATGTACTGATTTCGGAATCGTAATGACGCCTTGCTGCAAATCCCAACGAAGTACAATTTGAGCAGGGGTCTTATCATACTTTCCAGCCAGCTCTTTAAGGAGGGGGAGATCTAAGTTCCCTTGCATTAGCGGACTCCAAGCTTCAAGCTGGACTCCTTGCTCATTGGCATACTTCAGCAACTCGCGCTGAGTCAATAGCGGATGGAATTCCACCTGGTTTACCACTGGAACTACGCTAGTGTCCTCGATGATATCCTTCAGATGATGAATCTGAAAATTGCTCACACCGATAGATTTGATGAGACCCTCTTTTTGCAGATGAATCAGAGCTTTCCAAGTCTCCCGATACTTTCCTGCCACCGGCCAATGTATAAGATACAAATCTATATAGTCCAGCCCCAGCTTGCGCCGGCTAACTTCGAACGCTTTCAGCGTTGATTCATAGCCTTGATCAGGGTTGCGCACTTTCGTCGTAATAAACAGTTCATCACGGGCCACTCCACATTCACGAATAGCCTGACCTACACCTTCTTCGTTATTGTAGCCAGCAGCTGTATCAATACTGCGATATCCAAGCTCCACTGCGGTCTTGACCGCGTGAATAACCTCTTCCCCATCTTTAGTCTGATACACGCCAAGGCCTAGCCACGGCATGGTCACTCCATCATTTAAAGTCGGACCTCCCGAGAACGGTGCATTCAATTCACTCATCGCTTAACCCTCCAAGCTTATTGTTATTTCATTAATCTTACTTAACCTAAATTCACGCTTCAGAAGCAAGCGCTACCACAAAAGTATAGCAGACTGCTTCATCATTCCCAAAATCCTCATAAAAAAACGGAGGCATATATAAAGCCCCCGCTCTTCTTTATTTCTCAATCAGTTTGAAATCATCAAAATGGAATTCAGGAGAAACGATACAGGATACCAGTACTGGTTCTGATCCTAACGGACGAGCCGCCTGCCATACGCCTGCTGGAACTACGACCTGCGGCTGTTGACCTGCAGCAATATCGAGACCCAGAATAACTTCCTGCACATCCTCAGGCTTATCTCCATTACCTCCGAGACTAAGCACTATTGGACTACCGGAATGCCAGAACCAAACTTCATCGGACAAAACAGTATGCCAATCAGATTGTTCCCCCTCGTGTAGCAAAAAATAAATCGAAGATGCCGAATGGCGCGATCCGGAATAGCTATCCCCAAGCACTTCCTGCGGAATTTCAAATTCGGAGTTCCAAAGTCTTTTGTACCAACCGCCCTCAACATGGGGTTGTAATCCGAGCAGTTCAACTAACGGTGAGATTTCTTTTTGTGTCACGGTAGCTTCTCTCCTTCAAAGTTTGCATGAGCAACAATAGCTTCGTATGCATAGGGTTGTTTTTGCTTTTACTTTAACGGAAGAAGCACGAATTGTAAAATCTATTTACTATCCTTGCTCGCTTTGAATACCTCAGCAATCGCCCCAAGACTTCCCAGCGTTTCAACAGCGCTTGTTGGCAAGAATACTTTATTTGCAGGACCTTTGGCGATTTCAGCCAGAGCCTCGAAGGAGCGATATGCGAGCACATGCTCATCCAGACCTGCTGAGCGAATCAGCTCAATGCGTGATTTTTCTGCTTCAGCCACGGCTTGAATTGCTTTCGCCTCACCATGAGCTTCCAGCTCCTGTGCTTGTCTTGAACCCTCTGCTTGGCGGATACGTGCTTCCTTGTCGCCTTCCGCTTTCAGAATCTTGCTCTGCTTATCCCCTTCAGCACGCAGGATCATATCTTGCTTGGCAGCTTCCGCTTCCAAAACAATCGCCCGTTTGCTCCGCTCTGCTTTCATCTGCTTATCCATTGCTTCTTGAATATCGAGCGGCGGCTTGATATCGATGACTTCCACACGCTCGATTCTTACGCCCCACTTCTCTGTAGCCTCATCAAGCGCCAGACGAATATCAGTTGAGATTTTTTCACGCCCAGACAGCGTTTCATCCAATTCCAGCTTACCAATAATTTGCCGCATAGTTGCCGTTGAAATGTTTCTTACCCCATATACATAATCGGAAATGCCATACGTAGCTTCCTCTGGTCCCACTACCTGATAGAAAATAATCGTGTCGATCTGCACCTGCACGTTATCCTTCGTGATCACCGTTTGCGGAGGCACATTCGCTTGTTGAATCCTTAGATCATGGTAAGTACGCACCTGATCAATCACAGGTATCAGAATGTTCAGACCCGGCGTCAGTAGACGATTGAATTTACCCAGACGTTCCACTACACCTACCCGTTGTTGTGGTACGATTTTGATCGTTAATGCCACAAATACTACGACTACCACTAGAATAATTGAAATAATTGCCCATTCCATTAGTTCATATCCCCCCATCGTTCTACTTCAATAATGGTCGTGCCTCTCTTCACTACTCTGACTACTTCGTCCTTGCCCAAAGACTGGTCAGAGCTCGCGCTCCACGTATCTCCGCCTACCTTCACTTGCCCATAGCGCCCTTGCTCAATCGGCTCAATGACGACTCCTTGCCTGCCAACGATTTCTGTGCCTGTATCCTTGAACCCACGTGAACTGCGAAATTTAGAAACCAGTGGTTTCGAGAATATAGTCAGACCAAGTGCGACCAGTGATCCGAGGATCACCTGAAACAAAATGGCTTCAGGAACAATCAACGACACCACACCTGCGGCCAACGCACCAATACTAAGCCATAGCAGATAAAAAGTAAGCGTCATCATCTCTACAACAAACAGGACACCGGCTGCGATCAACCAAAACACAACCATCGGTGAACCCACCACCTTCCTTATGATACTACTATAACGAAAAGAAACAGCGATGCGTTGCGTAATTCCGTAAAAATATTGCAGGCATGTATATAATTTATATTCATAACATCGGAGGTTATGTGTTCTGCATGAGTTTCCTTAAAAAGAGGACATACACCTTTTCTATCAAAGTTCACCTAAACAAGTATCCATGAATTAGAAAAATGTCCCCCTATATTACTGAATTTTATCCCTAGCATAATCGCTCTCTATGCTTGAAAATAAGAAATGCCTTCACCCATAAATAAGAAATTAATCCTAATTATTGAACTCCAAACCCACTCTTCTACTCACCCTACACCCCTTCAACAATGTTACATCTACAAGTTTATCAAAAAGGAATCCTTAAAACAGCAGTTTAGAAAGCGCTTACTTATTGTGTGAGCTTTATGTGGACCGCTATTTTTTTGCTGCTAAATCTATGAAATGGGTGTCAGTAGAATGAGAGATATGCAAGGGTGAAGGTACAGGTGAATTTCAAATTATGGGAGGTGAAGGTAGGGTTTCTTGCCGAAAAGAATTTCGAACTACACATTGAACCTTGGAGGTATAAAATCAATGATATTCACGAAAAAAAGTTCACGTAAGACCTTTGCGATCGCGATGATCGCCGCGCTTGTTCTTACACTTTTTTCAGCCCTGGGTAGTAGTGCCAAAACGGCCAACGCCGCACAGGATTATAAACTGGTTGGTTATTACGCTTCTTGGGCCGCTTACGGGCGGGCTTACAATGTATCAGATATCGATCCTACCAAAATGAATGTCATTAACTACGCCTTCGCAGATATTTGTTGGAATGGCATTCACGGCAACCCTGACCCTACCGGCCCTAATCCGGTAACATGGAGCTGTCAAAATGAGCAAGCACAGACCATTAACGTTCCGAACGGCACGATTGTTCTGGGTGACCCGTGGATTGACACCGGAAAGAGCTTCGGAGATGACAAATGGGATGACCCCATCAAAGGTAATCTGAAGCAGCTATGGAAGCTGAAAGAAAAGAACCCGAACCTGAAAACGTTGATCTCCGTTGGGGGCTGGACCTGGTCGAACCGTTTCTCGGATGTGGCGGCTACAGCCGTAACCCGTGAGGTTTTTGCCAACTCAGCGGTAGACTTTATTCGTAAATATAAAATGGACGGGGTCGATCTCGACTGGGAGTACCCAGTCAGCGGTGGGCTCGCAGGTAACAGTTATCGTCCCGAAGATAAGGAAAACTATGTACTTCTATTGCAAAAAATCCGTGAGAAGCTAAATGCTGCCGGTCAGACCGACGGCAAAACCTACCTGCTGACCATTGCTTCCGGTGCAGGACCGACGTACGTCAATAACAATAATCTTGCAGGTATTGCTTCCATTGTTGACTGGATCAATATTATGACCTATGACTTCAACGGGAGCTGGAATAAGACCACCGGTCACAATGCTCCTTTGTACTATGATCCAGCCGCTTCTGCATCAGGCCTGACCGAACCGCAAAATTTCAACGTCGATAAAGCGGTAACCAGCTATTTAGCCAATGGCGTACCGGCGAACAAGTTAGTGCTTGGTATGGGATTCTATGGCCGTGGTTGGGGGGGTGCTCCTGCCGCAGGAAATGGCCAATATCAATTGTCCGCTGGCATTTCGTCCACGGGTACATGGGAAAAGGGGAGTTATGACTTCTATGACCTCGAAGCTAATTACATTAACAAAAACGGCTATACCCGTTATTGGAATGACATTTCTAAAGTGCCTTATCTCTATAATCCAACGAACCAAACTTATATCAGCTATGACGACGTAGAATCTTTTGGCCATAAGATCAGTTATCTCAAATCAAAAGGCCTAGCGGGTGCCATGTTCTGGGAGACAAGTGGTGACCGGAACAAAACTCTGACCAACAAGCTGAACGCCGACCTTGGCGGAGGAGTGATACAGCCGACACCAACTCCGACACCAACCGCAACAGCAACAGCAACTCCAACACCAACGGCAACAGTAACTCCAACCGCAACTCCGACTCCTACGGTAACTCCAACGCCGACGGCTACTCCGGGACAATGCGCAGCGGCGTGGAACCAGACTGCCGTATATACTGGCGGCCAGCAAGTTTCTTACAACGGTTCAGTCTATGAAGCTAAATGGTGGACTCAAGGCGATCGTCCCGACCTTAGCGGTGCTGCTGGAGTCTGGAAATTCATCAACGTATGCGGGACAGCAACTCCGACTCCAACGGCAACAGTGGCACCAACCGCAACTCCAACACCAACGGCCACTGTAACACCGACAGCAACAGTAGCACCGACGGCAACTGTTGCACCGACCCCTGGGAGTTCTAGCTGGATTGTAGGAATCGCTTACAAAACGGGTGACATCGTTAGCTACAACGCCAAAACGTATACTTGCCTCCAGCCCCATACTTCACTTCAAGGCTGGGAACCGGCGACCACACCCGCACTCTGGAAGCTGAATTAAGACTCATTATTAACGCGAAAGGATCACCGTTCCTGTCTACTCCCACAGTCATATTATCCCTTTTGGAGGAATGTTAAATGAATATAAGTACACGTAATAGGCGAAGTAAATCCGCACGCTACATTGCGGCCTTAATGAGCGCCATCATTCTGCTTCCACTTTACACAAGTGCAGGTGGATCGTCGCAAGTAGCCTTAGCAGCAGGGACGACGCCTACTGCTCCAGCTCCGGCTGCAGATCATCCGCGTAAAATTGTAGCTTACTTCCCGGAGTGGGGAGATCAGGAGAACAAAGGATTTTATACTGTCGACAAAATACCGTGGGGCAAAATCACTCACATTAACTATGCGTTCGCCAAGGTAAACCCTCAAACGAACAAGATTGATCTGATGGACCGTACAGCAGCTATCGAAAAAGACTACCCTGACCAATTAACTAATTTGCCGTATAAAGGACATTTTAATCAACTCGTAAAGTATAAGCAGTTATATCCCGATGTCCGCACCCTGATTTCGGTTGGTGGTTGGTCGGGTTCTGGTGGTTTTTATAACATGGCCAATTCGGAAGCTGGCCGCGAGACCTTTGCCAACAGTGTTGTAGATTTTCTACGTACCTACCAATTCAACGGTGTGGACATTGATTGGGAGTACCCATCCGGTACTGGTCAATCCGGTAACCCGAATGACTTCGGTGTGGCTGAGCCGCTGCGCACAGTGAATTACAACAACTATGTTCTCCTCATGAAAAAGCTTCGTGAAAAGCTGGATCAGGCAGGCACACAGGACAATCAGAAATATGACCTAACCATTGCCGCAACCGCCTCCTCTTGGATTCTGGGCGGAATGAAGCTAGGGGAAGCCAACCAGTATTTGGACTGGGCGAACCTTATGACCTATGATTTCCACGGCGCTTGGAATGGATATGTTGGGCCGCATTCCGCCCTGTACCCGGATTCTCGTGATACTGAAACAGCTGCGCTGGGCACTCCGGTTCTGAATACCGACTGGGCCGTTCGATACTATTTGGGTACGCTTCCTCCAGAAAAAATCGTCATTGGAGTTCCTTATTACTCACGTGGCTGGAAGAATGTAAATGGAGGCATCAACAACACCGGTCTTTATGGTACAGCTCCTACAACCGGAGGGGGAGCCGACGGCGTATACGGAATCTGGAATGATCCTGCACCAGAGCAGCCGGCCGGCGCAAATCCAATCTGGCATGTGCTGAATCTGCTCAAAGATCCAGCGAACAAACGTTATTTCGATCCCGTTACCAAAACCCCATACTTGTACAACGCTGACAAGAAGGTCTTTCTTACGTATGAAGATAAGGAGTCACTCGGCTACAAACTGGATTATATCAAGCAAAAAGGCTTGGGAGGGATGATGTTCTGGGAACTGACCGGCGACTACTCTGAAAAGAGTGATGGCACTTACACGTATGGCAACTCGTTGACCGATTTTGCCTATGACCAGCTTAAGACAGCCTCTCTGCCAGGTGGAACTCCGAAGCCACAACTACCTGCACCTACGAACTTCAGTCTTAGCTTCAGTGGCGCTTACGATCATCCGAATTATACCTACTCCCTGAAAATAACGAATAACACAGGCGCGGATATCTCCGGTGGCTGGAAGCTGGAATTCGATCTACCGACAACAACAACCCTGACTTCTGCATGGGGAGCTGGAACTGTAGAGCAAATCTCGACGGCTTGGGACTTTAACCGCTATCGTATTACCGGAACGGCATCCCAAACGATTGCAAACGGAGCCACATTGGAAGTTCCGGGCATGATGAAGCTGAATTTCTCGGGAGGTCCGCAGCGAATTACGCTGAACGGAAGCTCGTCCCAGCAGGAATACGACAAACTGTATGGAGGCATCACTCCAACGCCTACACCTACTCCAACAGCGACAGCGACACCGACACCGACAGCAACACCAACGGCGACGCCAACCGCAACGCCAACACCGAAGCCCACTGTAACACCGACGCCGACTGCAACCATAGCACCTACTCCAACACCAACCGTTGCACCAACGCCGACACCAACTATAGCACCTACTCCAACGCCAACCGTTGCACCAACGCCGACACCAACTACAGTACCTACTTCAACACCAACCGTAACACCAACGCCAACTGCAACACCGAGTCCGGGAATATCTGCCTGGGCAGCAGGAGTAGCATACAAAGCGGGTGATAAGGTTAGCTACAACGGGTTAACGTATACATGTCTGCAGCCCCACACTTCACTTCTGGGCTGGGAACCGACAGCAACACCTGCACTCTGGAAGCTGAACTAATCCAATAAAATTATCAGCCTAGCCTTACAAATCAAAAGAAGCTTGCAAATCAAGGTACTCCACCTTGGATCTGCAAGCTTCTTTATTTTATCTCTCATGCGACCGCATGGAGCGCTTAGATTAGGAATTCAAGTCGTTAGCAGCAGCTACCTTCTCAGTCAGCGACCTTAGCGCAGTTCCTCGGTGGCTAATCCGCTGCTTCTCTTCGAGCGTTAGCTCGGCCATTGTCTTTTCATATTCCGCCAAGTAAAACAACGGATCGTAGCCGAAGCCTCCACCACCAGCAGGTTCGGATGTGATCCATCCCTCCACTGTGCCTTCAGCGGTTAATTCTCGTCCCGAACTTGGATCGTATAAGGACAACGTACAGACAAAACGGGCTGTACTTAGCAAAGGCTGTCCGGTATCCTCACCCTGTTTTAGCTTCTCAAGTTCGCTAAGCAGCTTCAGATTGTTCTCTTCATCTCCTGCATTTCCCCCTGCATAACGTGCAGAGTACACACCCGGTTGGCCATCCAAAGCGTCTACGCAAAGACCCGAATCATCGGCGAGTACCGGGATTCCAAGGGCGTCACCTACGGCTTTGGATTTTTTAAAGGCGTTCTCGGCAAAAGTGGCTCCGTCTTCCACCACATCTGGCAGATCCGGATAGTCGTACATACTTTTCACTGTCAGCCCTAGCGGGGCAAAAGCATGCTCGAATTCGCGTACTTTCCCCTTATTCTTCGTCGCAACAATAAGAATACCGCCGTCAGACTTCATGCTACACCTCTTGGCCCGGCTGGCCTGAAGGGATTTTCAGAGCGATCGCTCCAAGCGCTTCTTTCTGCGCAGCAATCAGTTCATAGATTCCCTTCTCACCTAGACCCAGCAAAAGATCCAACTCTTGACGAGTGAACGGTCTTTCTTCGCCAGTCCCTTGAAGTTCAACAAAGGCACCGCCGCCAGTCATAACAACATTCATATCTACTTTTGCTTTGGAATCTTCTTCATAATTCAAATCGAGCAGCGTTTTATCCCCTACAACACCGACACTGATTGCTCCCAAGAAATCTGTTATAGGAAACACAGGCAACTTGTGCTGAAGTGCAATTTTGTTAATAGCAAATGCCATAGCAACAAAAGCACCTGTAATCGAAGCGGTCCGCGTGCCACCATCCGCCTGAATTACATCACAATCCAGCGTAATACTACGCTCGCCTAACGCTTGTAAATTCACTACGGAACGAAGCGCTCGTCCGATCAGCCGTTGGATCTCCATAGTCCGTCCGGTAAGCTTACCACGTGCAGCTTCACGCTGATTACGGGATTGAGTTGCCCGAGGAAGCATCGAATATTCAGCGGTTACCCAGCCTTTTCCTTGCCCTTTAAGAAACGGAGGCACTTTTTCCTCCACAGTAGCCGTACAAATGACTTTGGTATCTCCCATTTCAATGATCACGGAGCCCTCAGCATATTTATTCGTTTGGGTTGTTATTGTCAGCGGCCGTAATTGGTCGTCGTTTCGCCCGTTTGATCTCATCTTTTCTGCCTCCTACATCGTATAGCTAAAAGTTTAGCGTGAGTCCCATTTCCCCGTCATAAATACCGAGTAGCACAATGCTTGGGACGTAACGTCTTTTTGAGCAACTTTTATTCTACCAAAGAGGAGGCACAAAAGCATCTTTTAAACCTTACAGGGTCATTCTATAACGGGATCTCATTCAAATATTCAGGTGCGGAAACAGGTTTGCTGTAGTCCACATTATCTGTATCCGTAATCGATTCCTTGCCGTTCAAGCGAATTTGTACCAGAGAATCATCCGAATTTTGCGCAACCGTCAGTACGACCGATTCCAGCATTTCAGCGGGTACACCTTTACCATCTGTGAACATATCATCCGTCAAGGACACGGTAACTACACCGTTCTGCCCAGCATCAACGGAATCAAGTATCGTCCCCTGTGTCATGACCATTTCCAGACCATTTCCGGATTCAGGACCTGCAATCAATTCGTTCAAAGCAGCAGTCAGCTGTTCTTGTCCGGCGGGTACAAAGCGGGTTACAGGTACATAATATTGGATACCGTCAGGAGATGTTGTGGAAAAATAAACAGTAACCGCACTGGAGTTCATCAGAAGTGGACCTTGCTTCGGCAAGTTAATGCCCATTGTGCGGGTTAATGGACGATCCAGCGGAGTTCCTTGAAGCGGCATCTCTGTGAGCTTTTTACCATCTACCCAGAGCTGTACGCTTTTAATGTCATCTTGACCGGTCAGCGTCCAAGTGATAGCTTCGAGGATTTTACGCTCATCCGCAGCATCATAGTTATTAAATTCTTTATTAAATTCCACTACAGCTAAATTCGACTTTTTGTCTACCGTAACACTCTGGACTTCCGTTCCAGCTGGAAGAACGCCTAGGAAGCCTTCAGGCACTGATGAGGCATATTCTCCCTTGCTCACTAATGCCATTAACGAGTTTTTGAGTGCGCTGGAATCTTTGCTCTTTGGCAAGCTTAGGGATACAGGAGCGAGTAATCCATTACCATCTTCCAAAAATACAGTTGTCCGGTCTCCAGAAGCATTGCCCTGTGAAGTTTTGGTGCTGCCTTTAACCGCTGTCTGTGTATCATCCTGTGTCACAGGACCGAATACACCTGAATCCAACGTAGTATTTCCACTAGTCTGTAACATTTGTGCTTCAACCTCTGGTGGCGGAGCATCAATCGATGCCGATTCTGAACCAAACAGCCCACAGCCGGACAGTGCCAGTGGAACTGCGAGTAAGCATACTGCGGAGATTCCGCGGATTTGTTGCATAGGTTTCATCATTTATTACCCCTTTCAAGGTTAGATATCATTTGTACTGCTATGTATACGAGACCTTTGTCCAAAAAATAACAACAGCTTATCCTAAATTGTTGGAAAAGCCTGTGAACTACTTCTTCATCTCAAGTAGGGCCTGGATTTCAGTTCGCTGAAACTTCCCTCGCTGGACAAATACTTCCAGTAAACGTACAATCTGAGGTAACAACAGTCCTTAACATCATACTAACGTTTGCTGTAATGAAATGACTTACTAAACAACGAGGTGACTGAACATGGCTGATGACAAAATCGAAAAAATTCCGTACAGTCTGAACAGCAAGGCCGTCGCAGATGCGACCAAATTCTGGCTGAACAAGCGTGGAGTAACCCTGGAAGAAATCGCGGAACTCGTTATGTTCCTGCAACAGAAATACTATCCGAATTTAACGATGGATGAATGTATCCATAATGTAGAGATGGTGCTTAGCAAGCGAGAAGTACAAAATGCTGTACTAACAGGCATTCAATTAGATGTACTGGCAGAAGAGGGCAAGCTGTTCTCCCCACTTCAAGATATGATCGAAAATGATGAGGGATTGTACGGCGTAGATGAGATTCTTGCCTTCTCTATCGTGAACGTATACGGCAGTATCGGATTTACCAACTATGGCTATGTGGACAAGCTGAAGCCAGGCGTTCTTCAAAGGTTAAATGACAAAAGTACCGGACAAATCCACACCTATCTCGACGACATCGTTGGAGCCGTGGCGGCGGCAGCCAGTAGCCGAATCGCACACCGCAAGCAAGCGGAGCGCGAAATTGAGCTGGATCTGCCTCACACACCAGAGGATCGCGAAGAGGCCGCTAGGAAACTTGCGGAATATGATAAAACTCCGGAGTGAGGAGTTTTAGGTACACCTGAATGATGAGTTTCAGATCGACTATATGAAACTCTGAGGAAAAAGCGATTGTTTCACAGCCCTGCGGGCTGCTGAGACAATCGCTTTTTTGTGGGTAGTTGGAGGGGGCTATGGAGGGTTCTGCTGTGGGAATTCTACGGTGGCGGTTCTGCGGTGGGGGTTCTACAAGGCTCGTTATTTTATAGGGAAATCCTCCCTATAAAATAACGATTTTGACTCAAATCCAGAGATTATAAGGAATTCTTCCCTATAATCTCTATGAAAATCTCAATCTATAGCCAAATCGGTAGAATTATAAGGAGAAATTCCCTATAAACAGCTCTAAAATCATTAAACCCAAAATTATAGGGTGAAATTCCCTATAATTACTACCAATATTTAGCTGCACGACATACATCATTTAGTTGCACGACTTTTAAAGCGTTTTGCCCACGTTGTCGGACTCAGGAGACGCTATACTCACAAATCACCCTTAATTTGAACACTTTCAGACTCCAGAGACTCTACTCGCTCAAAAATGACCAAAACCACTACTCTGCACTAGTAATAACGCCTTTCCGATCCGATACTAACCTCAAAAGCCCCAAAATCGACGAAGAGCGTCATCTGAGTCCGAATACATACGCTAACGCATGAATATGGAAGCGATCGAAGGATGAATAGAGGGACGGAGGGACAAGGTTACTCAAATACAAAAAGAGCAGTCCCCACAATGCAGGACTGCTCTTAAACTTTATACTCATCTACTTCACTTCGATCTTGCAAGATACTCTCTAGCTAATATGTTCTCCAACACTTTCAGCTGCGGCGAACAAGAAACCGCCGTCTGCCTCCAGCATGACTGCCCGTCCCCGGCGCACTAATTCCGCCAAATGCGCCAGGGTCTCACTCATCGCAAAGCGCATCTGATGAACAGTCGTTACTCGGCTGCGAAACAGGAATTCGCACACTGCGAATCCGCTGAGCGGACCGCTGGTGAGCAGCGCCGCCGCTGTATCCAGCCGCTCCTCATGATGAGCGAGCAGGCTGCTTACCCGGTGCGCGAAGCCAGCGAAGGGCTCTCGATGCCCCGGGAACGCCATGCTGACCGGGTAGCTGCCCAGTTCCCGCAGCCCCTGAAGGAACGTCTGCAGCGGCTGTGGATCGCTGCCCGGCAGCAGGCTGACATTGGGCGAGATCTGCGGGAGCACAGCGTCCCCACAGAACATAAGCCCGCTGTCAGCATGATACAGGCTCACATGCCCCGGTGCATGTCCGCCGGTAATAATGAGCTCCCATTCACGGCCGCCCATCCTGAAGGGCTCCGCCACATTGAAATAAGAAACGGCAGGCTGCGGCTCCACTTGGGAATTAAAGCTTTCCAAGTGGGCTTTAATCCCGTTCGACCACTGCTCCGTCATCCCATGCCGGATGAAATAATCCGGTAAGATCTCATTTATGCCTACATCATTGTCTACGCCATTTCCCGTATCTTCACCTGTATCTTCATCCACGTCATTCCCCAGATCTTCACAAGTGCCCAAGCCCCACATCAACCTTGCCTCCGCATGGGCGCGCTCCGTCATCCACACCTTACAACCACTCTGCGACTGCAGCCAGCCGGCTAATCCGTAATGATCGGGATGGTGATGCGTAACGACGATATCCCGTATATCCATCCACGACAAGTCCAGCTCCTGCAAAATCCCGAGCCAGCAATTCTCTGTATCCGGGCTGCGCGGGCCCGGATCGATAATAGTTACTCTACCATCTTCATCCGAGAGGATATAGCTGTTCACTTGACGAAGAGGCGAGTCCATGGGTACCGAGACTTGGAGAATGTTCTTGTCCCATGAAGTAAGCTCTGCCTTAGACATGGAGCGTTCACCACCTTTAAATCTTTTTCCGGAAACCATTTAGGGACGTGTTCCACCAAAGATCATCCGCGTGGACCTTTCTACATCATAAACCTCATCTTCATAGCTGCCATGTACAGCTTCGAGCTGCAAGCCCGCTTTCTCAATCATTTCCTTGAACTCCTCCAGTGAATAAAGCTTCACACGCTCATGATATTGACGAGGCGTAGGGTCATTCTTAGTGGTTAGAATGATGTCCTTCTTCACATAACCATCCTCAATCCGGCGTGACTCATCTATCAAATTCTCTCCGTCCTCACGCGTAGAATGCGGCACCAGATGACGAATCACATGCGCAGGATTCAAAAAATCAATAACGAACTTGCCACCTGGCTTCAGCAGACGATAGATTTCACGCAGAACCTTTACTTGCTCCTCATCTTTTTCAAAATAACCAAAAGAAGTGAACAGATTAACTACGGCATCGAATCCTCCATCTAGTGGTAAATCGCGCATGTCGGAACGGATCCAGGTTACCTTCTGCGCCCCGACTTGAGACCGAGCTTCACGCAGCAAGACCTCCGACAAATCCACTCCGGTAACCTCGTACCCTTCCTTCGCAAGTGCCAGAGAATGACGTCCCATCCCACAACATAAATCCAGCACTTTCGAACCTGGGGGCAGTCTCAGCCAGGCGATCATCTGATCTACTTCTTTACGTGCTCCACCGAAATCCCGGTGCTTATACACGATCAGGTAATCCTCTCCGAAGCTCTTTTCATACCATTCAGTCATGTTGTCTCTCCTCTCCTCCTACAGGCGTCATCCCGCAACTCCACTTCATGTATGCTAATGTATCGCCATTGTACAGTCTTTTGCTGACAAACTCAAAGAAGAGTCATCATCTTGACCTCTTGGGCTTTAATGACAACTCTTATTGAAACTTCCTTTACACACGCTGCTGCAAATATACCCTTGCTTCATAAGGACGAAGCTTGAAAGAACGAATATCCTGATCTTTTGACTCCGGGTAATTACTGATTAATAACTCCAACTGATCGGGATCGAACCCCGCTGGCCATTCGAATTCAGGCTCTCTATCAAAAAAATTCAAAATAACCAACAATCGTTGATCCTCTAAAGTTCGGGAATACGCATAAATCTCAGTATGCTCTGCAAGCAGTAGCTCATATGATCCGTACACGATCACCTTGTATTTTTTTCTTAACGCTATCAGCTGTTTATAGTAGTTGTAGATAGAATCCGGATCTTTAACCGCATTGCCAGCGTTAATCTCCATATGGTTGGAATTCACTTCAATCCAGGGTGTTCCTGTTGTAAAGCCACCTGCATGTCCATCGTCCCATTGCATAGGGGTACGGGCATTGTCCCGGCTTTTATGATGAATCGCAGACATAATCTGCTCTTCTGGAACACCGTTTTTTCGCTTTTCTTCATAATAATTAAGTGTCTCCACATCCCGGTATTCATCAATGGAATCGAAACAGACATTCGTCATGCCGATTTCTTCTCCTTGATAAATATAAGGTGTGCCTTCCAGCATATGAATAAAGGTCGCAAGCATTTTTGCAGAAGGAATCCGGTAAAAGAGATCGTTCCCGAACCGAGACACCGAACGCGGCTGATCATGGTTACATAAATAGTTCGCATTCCATCCTCTCTCATGTAAAACTGTCTGCCAGCTACTCATGATCTTTTTCAGTTCAAGTAGACTCCAGGGAACCACATCCCATTTCCCACTACCCGGTGAAGCGGCATCCAGAAACATATGTTCAAACTGAAAAGTCATATTCAGCTCCCGGCGTCCGTCACCTACATAATCCAGCGCCTGCTCTGGTCCGAGTCCCGAAGTCTCTCCTACCGTCATAATATCGTAGAAATATAACACCTTATCGTATAGATTCTGTAGCAAGGTATGCACATCCTCCAGATTGGAGAACATACCGTAGGCCCTTACCGTAGGTGTTCCGTTCGGGTTGTCTGCATCTGGATACCCTTTCGTCTTCACGATATGTGCAATCGCATCAAAACGAAATCCATCCACACCCTTCTTCAGCCACCACTCCACCATTTCATGCAGCTTATCAATGACCACAGGATTCTCCCAGTTCAGATCGGGCTGGTATTTGGAGTAGAGATGTAGATAATATTCATCCGTCCGCGGATCAAGCTCCCATACCGAGCCACTGAAATAAGACTCCCAGTTGTTCGGGGGGCCGCCATTTTTACCTTTTCGCCAAATATAATAGTCCCGTTTAGGATTGTCCTTCGACGACCTGGATTCTACAAACCAAGGATGCTCATGTGACGTGTGGTTCAGAACCAAATCCATCATCAGCTTCATTCCACGTGCGTGCAACTCCCTGAGCAACCGGTCAAAATCATCCATCGTACCGAATTCCTTCATAATGTCACAGTAATCACTGATATCATACCCGTTATCATGGTTAGGTGATTTATAAATAGGACAGACCCAGATCACATCTACACCTAGATCCTGTAAATAATCCAGTCTGGATATAATACCTTGCAAATCTCCGATTCCATCTCCATTACTGTCCATGAAGCTGATCGGATAAATCTGATACACGACGCTTTCTTTCCACCATTTGGGGTTCATAACTCGGTTACCTCCTATTTAGCTATATGTAGAGTTTAACCACACAGAGCCTAGTAGATAACAAATCCCCCCTACTTCCCTAATCCCTTTTGATATTGTGAAGGTGTAAGTCCAGTCCATTTTTTAAAAGTAGCACTGAAGTGACGCTCTTCACCGTACCCTACCAATTTTGCAACGGCGTACATCTTTAGATTTTGGCGGAGCAGCTTTTTCGCTTCTTCTACCCGGTATTGGTGCAAGTAATCGAGAAAATTCACACCAAGCTCCTGACGGAAAAGTGAGCTTAAATAAGTATTAGAAACATAGGCTTCTTTCGCGACATACTCTAGTGTCAGATTGGTATTGTATTTATTGCGGATGATCTCCATAGCAGTGACTACTGTACGATGGAGTGGACGATGTTTAGAAAAAGCCTCCACCACATTCTGCATGACCTTATTCAAAATCGTAGACAATTCTTCCAACGTCTCTATCTGTGGAGCCTGCTCCATCCAATTGACCAAATGCTGCTTCCATTCGAAGCCAGCGACTTGTTTTTCCTGCGCGAGTCTCTTTAATCGAACTACAAAAGCAGTTGCCCGAATATTCACTTCTTGCTTAAGACATCCCGGATTGCTACGAAAACGATCCAGCCATTTCTCCAGCAGATCGAGTGCGAGCTCATTGCTCCCAGCCCCCACCGCCACAAGCATTTCATCCTCCAGCACATTTAATTCAGAATCATCTAAAATCCCGATTTCCTGTGGAGCGCCACCTATTACTCCCGTTCCTTCTGTATAGTAATAGACACCACCTTTTCCGTTCAAAAATCGCGATTCCATCGCCTGAAGGGCTTCTTTATACGACAGATGCGCTTCAGAAATATCCGAACGACAGGAGCCAACGGCAATGCTGATTGACAGTTTGAGATATTTCTCCAAATTACTCTGCAGCTTCTCAATCTGCTCTTTCAATTGGAGTGGTGCTCGGTAAGGCTTGCGAGAATCGGTTCCGGCTAATCCGCTGCCAATCCATAGCAAGTTATTGCCATCATGAAAAGTCTCTATTTTTCCTCTATAGATAGGAGACAAGGTCTCACTGATAATATTTAACGCTGCGTAACGTAGAAGTACAAAATCCTGTCCTGTTCCTGTAGCAGAGGGTGGGTCAAAATCAAAACTGACCAGACCAATTTGTGGTCCTTCAAAGCCAATCGCCATAGATAACTCGCCGATCAGCTCCTGTCGCCGTTCTAGCGGAACCGGGGGATGATAAATCCATTGAGACAGAACCTGGCTTTTGACAAGCGGTGCATTTTTATGCCAAGAACGATCTCTTTTAAGCTGTTCATCCTCCTGATTCCGTTGTCTTTCAATAAGTTCCTTGGCCTTCAGTACCGTCTTCAGAATTTCCTCAGGTCGGCATGGCTTCAGCACATAATCAACAACACCCAGGGAGATCGCTTGCTTCGCATAAGAAAACTCGTTATACCCGGATAAAATAATCGACCGGAAGCCGTAACCTCTACGCCGTGCGACTTCAATCAGCTCGAGACCACCCATTTGTGGCATACGAATATCCGTTAACAAAAGATCGGGCTGTTCATTCTCCATCAAAGCCAGCGCTTCACTTCCGTTCCCCGCCTCACCCATGACCTCAATCTGATGTGACTTCCAATCAATCATATTCACAATGCCCTCACGGATCGTATCTTCGTCTTCAGCAATCAGCAGCTTCATCATTTATGGCCCCTCCACAGTGATATGAATAATAATACGTGTTCCTGCCCCTTCCACACTCTCTAGTTGTAAAGAGGCTCCTGTAAAAAATAAGGCCAGTCGTTCCTGCACATTCATGAGCGCAAATCCTGTGCGTCCAACATTGTCTTCCTCAGGTAAAGAATTTCCCCTCGCTAAACGTTGATGTAGCTCTAGAAGCCTATCTGCCGTGATCCCTGCACCATTATCCTGTACCTCAAGCACAATAGTCTTCTCTATACGGTAAGCTCGAACGGATATCAGCCCACTTCCAGACAGCGGCTCAATCCCGTGAATCACTGCGTTCTCGGCTAGTGGCTGCAGCAGCAGCTTTGGTACTGTGAAATCCTTGATACTCTCATCCAGAGAAATTTCGAATTCAAAACGCTCCTTAAAGCGATTTTTCTGCAGGAACAAGTAATTGGTCACCAGCTCTACTTCCTGCTCCAAAGTAAACGTATCCCGTCCATCATTTAAGCTCAGTCGGAACACTTGAGAGAGAGAATACACCATATCGGCAATTTCTTTATCTCCCTTCTTCTCAGCTTCCCAACAGATTGTATTTAACGTGTTATATAAAAAGTGAGGCCTGATTTGGGCTTGAAGCGTTTTCAACTCTGCTTCCTGTTGCTTCATTCTTGAGGCGTATACATCATTGATGAGCGATTTAATCCGCTGCACCATTAGATTATAACCATGCCCGAGTAAGCCGATCTCGTCATTTCCTTCAAAAAATACCCGCTGCGTGAAATCACCTGTCTGCAGTCTGCGCATCGAACGGGAAAGCTTCTTCAGTGGTTTCGTGATAGCAGCAGCTGCCAGCCAGGTAACCATTAGGCTAACTACTAAACACAGAACAGCAATCGTCATCGTGACCTGTAAAATCTGACCGAGCTCTTTAACAAGCTGCCGCTTGGAATGAGCCACCACCACATACCAGCCTGTCGTCTCCGACTGCAGATGTGACACAATCCACTGTTTATGATCCGCTGTAGATTCCAGCCTTTTTTTCACAGTCAGCTTAGGGTCGCTGTCCGCAAAATACGGAAGTTCCAGATCTCTTTTGCCAATCCAGCTCGGATTCGAAGCCGTAATAATCAGCCCATCCCGATCAATTACGAACATATCTACATCATCTTCAGCATTGTCCAGATATTGGCTCCCAATCTTCCCTGCATCCACACCGATCACAGCGAGTCCTGCCGGCTTTAAGGTGTAAATATTCATGATGATTCTGGAAAGCACAATCTTATGATAATGATCGCCTACAAAAATGCCGTCAGTCGGCCTGGAGAGTCCAAAGGTTGGGCTACCTGCTGCTTTAATAGCTTCTTTATAATACGAGGTTTTGATAAAATCTGAGTACTTCATACCTGTCGTCAATCCTGCCTGATTCGCAGCAAAAGGCTCTGCTCCATTGTTATCGTCTAAAGAATACAGAATCAGCGATTGAATTGAATTGCCTGCAACCATAAGATTGGTAACGGTCTTAAATACAGAATTACGTTCCTTTTGTGCTTCAGACGATGCTAAGAGCCGCTGCACACTTTCATCCAGAAAGAGTGTATTCGAAAAAGATATCATGCCCCGTACCATCTCATCGATCTGCTCTGCTGTTTTTTTGGTAAGATGATCCTGCGACTGCTTCATTTTCTCCACCACCTGCTGTGAAGAGATCTGATACGAGTTCCAGCCCATAGCGAATATGGTCACCAGAAGCAGGGGGACGAACCATAACAACAGCTTAAATTGGAGCGGAAGATGGCGATAACGGCTGACTAAGCGAAAGTTTCGATTCATGAGAACCACCTTCTTATATAATAGAAAGATGTGTAAACCAAGTATAACTGAAATCATTACACCCTGAACCGGCTTTTTACATTCGCTAAAAAATGCCTACATCATTCTTAAATATGGACCATGTTTCTATTAGCCAGAAACTCTTAAGATGAGGATGCAAGCAAAAACGCCTTCGACGTCTCTTATAGACGGTCAGCGTTTATGCGAGAAATATAAGGATAATGTATAGCGTGAAACTTATACATTCTTATATTTCAAGAAGAAACGACGTTGTCGTCTTCCTTGATGGGTGACAATCGTTTCTTCAAAATACTTCATTCTAAAAAAGGTGGGTTTTTGATGAAAAGTAAAGGAATCAAGCTAATGCTTATGAGTCTAATGCTTCCAGCTCTGCTTGCAGGCTGTGGTGGCGGAAATAACAATGCGAAAGCTACAAACGCTCCTGCAAATGACAAAGCCGAAGCTACTGCCGAGGCCACAGCGAACGCACCAGCCGAAAAAATTACACTGAAGTTCTTCACCGCACTTGCGGATCGGGCAAACGGTTCAGGCAAGGTGGAGCAAGACATTATCGACGCTTATATGAAAGAGCATCCTAACGTCAAGATAGAAGTGGAAGCGCTTCAAGATGAACCTTATAAATCAAAAATCAAAGTATATGCTTCCAGCAATCAGATGCCTGATATCATTCAAGCTTGGGGTCAGCCTTCTTTCCTGAGTCCTCTGCTCGATAATGACTTACTGCTTGAACTGAACAGCGCTGACTTCGAAGGTGATCAGTTTGTTTCTGGTTCCATGGACGGCTTCAGCAAAGATGGCAAACTGTATGGATTGCCACGTAGTGCCGACTATATGGTTATGTTCTATAACAAGAAAATCTTTGCTGACAACGGCATTGAGGTTCCAAAGACTACCGCTGACCTGCTCGCAGCTGTCAAAACATTACGTGCAAACAAGATTAACCCTATCGCTATGAACGGTATGGATGCATGGACGCTGCCAATCTGGTATGAGTTTGTGGCTCAACGTCAAAATGGTGATTTTAATAAGATGGATGAAGCAGTTGCTCGTAAAATATCCTTTAATGATCCTAGTCTTGTTGCAGCTGCAACTGAAATGCAAGATTTCGCAAATGCTAAAGGTTTTGCCGACGGCTGGCTGACCGCCGATTACGGTGCAGCGCGTAACTTGTTCGGACAAGGACAAGCCGCTATGTTCTTTATGGGCGCTTGGGAGTCTGGCCTAGCTACAGATGTGAACTTCTCTGAAGAATTCCGCAATAATGTAGGCGCATTCGCCTTCCCTGGTTCAGATAAAGGTAAATCAACGGATGATGCTGCTTGGTACGGTGGTGGATATGCAGTAAGTAAAAACTCCAAGCATCCTGAAGCTGCTGTTGATTTCTTGAAATATTTCTTCGCTCCTGAGAACTGGTCCAAGATGTTATGGCAAGCTGGCGCGGGTACACCTGCGCAAAAATTCGATGAATTCTTGACTGGTAATGAAACTCAACTCCAAAAAGAACTAGTCGATGTCTTCAGCTCGATGACCTCTTCTAGCGGAACTCCGCTACAGGATATTGGTAACGATGAGTTCAAGCAAAAGGTAATGGAAGCTCACCAAAGTCTACTCTCCGGCGCTATGAATACAGCGGAATTCGCCAAAGCACTTGACGCTGCATCCGATAAATTGGCTGGTAAATAAACTCTAATACTACTAAGTACATGAATGACGGCGCTTCTGATTTAACATCATAAATAGTGGCGTCCAACCCCCGACTTCCCCCCAGAGGTCGGGGGTTTGTTGTTTGAGCATATGCGCCTTCGACATCAGAGAAAATTATCATTCCATAATTTAAAAAATGTGTACAATCATCTGAAATATACGGCATGTTCCAGGGTCTGGCATCCCGTTACGATGGTAGTAGATAGATTACTCTTTCAAAGGACGGAGATTTCCATGCACAGAGTGTTAAGCGACAAAAAAGCGATATTCCTACTCATCGCACCCGGGCTATTCCTGTTTGCTTTTATGATTTGCATCCCTATCTTCATGAGCGCTTATTACGGCTCTACGGACTGGGGCGGGATCGGCAAGTACAATTTTATCGGCTTTGATAACTATCGCGAAATCCTATTTCATGACAAAGTATTCTGGACTTCACTGGGCAATGCCCTGTTACTGACCGCTGCTACTGTATTTTTACAGCATCCCTTTGCTATTCTCATAGGGATATTCCTGACCAATTCCGGTAAATACGAAAAAATATTCCGGACGATCTTTTTCATCCCCGCAGTAATTTCTGTTGTGGTTACAGCCAAGCTGTGGAGCGGGATTTTTCATCCCAATTACGGATTGCTTAACAAGTTGCTTAGCGGCGTTGGGCTGGATGCACTCACACATGATTGGCTTGGAGATCCGAAGACAGCGATCTGGTGCATCATCATTGTTGTAATGTGGCAAGGTTTTGGATACGCACTGCTGCTATATTATTCAGGTCTGCAAGGCATTCCAAGTGATCTAAGCGAAGCCGCAAAGATCGATGGCGCGAACAACTATACTCTCTACACGCGCATCATCATACCGCTTCTTTCGCCTATGATGCGAGTTGCCATTATCATCGCGGTTACAACCTGTCTTAAGCAAATGGAAACCGTGTTCTTAATGACCAACGGTGGCCCGGCTAATAGCACGCAATTCTTAGGAAACTACCTTTACAAAACCGCCTTCTCATCGTCGCTATACGGCTACGGTAATGCCATATCCATCCTATTCATTGTGTTCTGCCTTGTACTGACCGTAATACTTAACAAGGTTCTGAAGAAAGATATCGGAGAGTTTTAGAATCCCTGTAACCGGAGGAAATCATATGAATAATTCATTAGCACCTGCCGCTTCGCCCCTCAATCTGAAGCTTCATAAACAGAAGCGCAGTAAACCTACAACTGGCAAAATCCTAATGATGTTGTTTCTTTGTCTCATTGCTTTAATTCAGTTATTTCCGCTCATCTGGCTGATCGATTACTCCCTGCTAAAGAGTGGTGATTTTTTCGGAAGCTCTTTTCTGAAATGGCCATCCCCCCCGCAATGGGAGAATTATAGAAACGCTTTTACCTATGGGCGTGTACCACGCTATTTTGCCAACAGTCTTATCATTACAGTAATTACCGTTGCACTGTCCGCACTAGTGTCACTAATGATGGGGTATGCGTTCACTCGTATGAAATGGAAGCTAAGTGGTATCGTGTTGTCACTTATCATGATGGGCATGATTATTCCCATTCACGCGACACTGCTGCCGAACTTTATCCTGTTTAACAAGCTCGGAATGCTGAACAATATGTACACGCTGATTCTGCCTTATTCGGCTATTGTCATCCCAATGAGTGTGCTCATCATGACTGGATTTCTAGAGACCATCCCTCGTGCGATTGAAGAGTCAGCGGTTATCGATGGCTGCGGCATTTACGGTGTGATCTTCCGCATCATCTTTCCAATTACGAAACCCGCACTAGCTACCATCTGTGTACTCAATTTCATCAGCACATGGAATGAATTTATTATGGCGAACACCTTTCTCACCTCGGAGGATCTCAAAACCATTCCATTCTCCATTATGAAATTCGCCGGAGAATATTCGTCCAACTACGGTGCTCAGTTCGCTGTTATGACGATCATTGCGATCCCAACCATCTTGATCTATCTGCTCTTCACAGAACAGATGACAAAAGGAATTACCGCCGGGGCGGTTAAGGGCTAACACAAAAAGCGTGGAGAACTCTAGCTTTATTCCTCCAACATTTTATTGACATTAACTTTCAACTCGTATATGATCTCCTTAGGCAAAATCACAACGAATTAAATCAAAAATTTAATATATCCCGTAAAGGGGAGTAGCTGTTAAATAAAGTCGTCAATACGAGAATATGAGGATATTCTCCGGCTTTATTGGCAATTCAACATTGTTAGCGAGACCTTTACCAATCAGGTTAGACCTTTATTCCAAAGGCTAATCTGTTTGGTAAAGGTCTTTTTTATATAAAATTGGTTAAAATGGTAAGGTAAGTATCTTTTAGTAGATATTTGCATAAGAAAAGGGAGGACAACAGTAATGGATTGGGGATTATTATTAGAGTACGGCTGGGTATTACTAGTTCTTGTAGCACTTGAAGGACTACTAGCCGCAGATAACGCACTGGTATTGGCAATTATGGTTAAACACCTTCCTGATGAGGAAAGAAAAAAAGCACTATTCTACGGATTAGCCGGAGCCTTCGTGTTCCGCTTCGGTTCACTATTTGTCATCTCTTACCTGGTTGATATTTGGCAAGTACAAGCCATCGGCGCACTTTATTTACTGTTTATCGCGGGGAACCATATCTTCCGAAAACTATTAATCAAGAAGCCCGTTACGGATGAAGCAGCTGAAAGCGGTACGGACGGCGCAGTCAACAAAAAGAAATCCAGCTTTTGGTTTACTGTCTTTAAAGTAGAAGTTGCTGACATCGCCTTCGCGGTCGATTCCATCCTAGCCGCAGTTGCACTTGCGGTTGCACTACCTGCAAGTGGTCTTCCAAAAATCGGAGGCCTTGACGGTGGACAATTCCTCGTCATCTTTGCCGGCGGATTTATCGGATTGGTCATTATGCGTTTTGCAGCTTCCTTCTTCGTTAAGCTGCTTCACACCCGTCCAGGTCTTGAAATTGCAGCCTTCTTCATCGTAGGCTGGGTCGGCGTTAAGCTCGCAGTCATTACCTTGGCACACCCTTCACTTGGTGTTCTTTCCGAGGATTTCGCGCATAGTACCATTTGGAAGGTTACCTTCTATGTTGTACTCGTGCTCATCGCTGCAATCGGTTGGTTTATGAGCAGCAAGGTAGAAGAGAACGCTAACGAGAATCCAGTTAAAGAAGTAGATAAACAACTCCATTAATTGTATTTGAATAGCAAAAACAAAAATAACCCGAAAGACGCGCCCTTTCTGTAAAGGTGTTTGTCTTTCGGGTTATTTTCTTTTATCCCCTATTTTGCTCCTCATACAGAAAAGCCTGCTTCCACCATCAAACGGGAAGCAGGCTCTGCATTATATATTCTTATTGACCTATAATCTGATCAGTCTTACCTTGCAGTTCCACTAGCTTCATAATCACCGTAGCCGCCAGTGCTTTCGTTACCGTCTGCTGCGGATTAAACTTGCCGTTGTCATCCTTGAGGATTCCCAATTTCACAACAAGAGCCACTGCACCCTTATTGTTTATAGATGCACTATCACTGAACTGACTTACCGTTACATCTTTATCAAGATAGGCTGTGAGTTTGTTGTATTTCAAAAAATCAGCTAACTGAACTGCCAGCTGTTCCCGGGTTAACTTACTATCAATTTGCAGGCTTTGATCCTTGTTGATCCACTTACGATCTGCTGCATAAGTAACAACATCATAATATGAATTCTCAGGCTTCACACCTGCCACAGTTTTCCGTTCATTATTAGCAATATAACTGCTGAAATTCGGATTAGAAGCCTTGGCAAGATAGGTTAACCAATCGCCAACTGTTATTTCTTGATCTGGGTTTACTTTACCATCGGCATCCGGAGTAATCACATGATATTTTACTAATTCTGATAATGGTTGTTCTGCTGCATGACCTTTGATATCCGTTGCAGATATTTGAGCATCTTGCTGACCGAGGTAATCATAGACCGCAACCCATTTACCAGTGGCTGCATCTAAAACCTGATATAATCCATTAGATTCATCAAAAGTTGTATCATATACCAGCTTCACCTTTGGCGCGGCATAGCTATTATAACTATAGTATCCACCAACCTGAGTATACTTCAGCTTAGTCTGATATTTAGGTTTATAACTTTCGAGCGCTTCCTTCTTGGAAATTGTTGCATCAGGAGATAATGTGATTTCATCGATACCGTTTATCCGATTCCCCATGTAAGAAATCAGTCTGCCGTAAAGATCCAAGCTAACCGTAAGGGTACTGTCACTCACAGGAATGCCTTGATGATATCTAATAAACTGATATCTAAATCCTGATCCGTCTGAAGTAACGTTTGAGTTATCTCCATATTCTACAAGCTTTAGCTTCTGACTCGCCTGAGGATATAGGCTATTTATTATACTAAGTGCTTTAGTCTTAGCTTCGGCCTCACTAAGCTTCTTCCCTCCAGCAGGGGCTGCCTCTTCCTTCTTCTTATCCTGAGCAGCACCATAAGCTTGAACCTGGTACTGTAATATTTCACCGGTCTTTGCATCGATCTCAGCAGAGGATTGTTCTGGAAAGCCAGCACCAATGTAACGTTCATTTCCACTAGCACTACCCCAATATAACTGCCAGATCTTCCGATTCGTATCCTGATAGTCATTTCTTAAGCTTTGAGAGATCAATTTACGATCTGCTGGAATATATGCAACCTTCTTTACAAGCTGTTCCGCTTCTTTTGCAGTAAGCTCTGTAGTTGAAGTTCTTGCTTGAAAGACATCCTTACCCTTTGCTACATCTGAATACACGACTGGGGTAGATGCGTATTCTTTTCCTTCATAATCTATTCTCTTGCCCGTCAATGCATCGATAGGATATAGAGACTGATCCACTGGACGCCAGCCTAGGATCCAGTTGTTAGGTTTTCCGTTCTTATAAATAGGAGTGAAAAAAAGGCCTACATCAAACTGTTCCGCAAATTGCTTCTGTGCTTGCTCCAAGGTAATCTTGGGCTGTGCAGACGGATACTCAAGCCCTTGAGAAAACTTAGTGAATTGAATTACATTACCGTTGCCATCCACAGCTATGTTAATGTTATCCGATCCAGAAGGAAGACCATTCTTCATGACACTGAAGTAATAGCTGTATTGAACAGGACCGAATAAAGTGTTCGAAAAATAATTATAACCAGCATTCTCATTTAATTGCAGATCACTGCTCTTAACCGATGTGGCTGCCTTAGCCACAAAAGCCTTGGCGATCTCCAGTGCCTGAGGCTGCGATATTTTCGGAGGATAATAGGATTCGTTATTCTCACGTGGGTATGAAATATACGTACTAATGATATCTCCACTAATGGCATCTACCTCACTGCTAAAGCCATATCCCATACTCCCCTCTTGAATCTGCCACTGAATATTCCAGATCATTTGATTGGCTGGAGGGGGGTAGCTTTGGTTAGATCCCAGTTGAACATTGTTTACCGTTGCATCTTTTAGGGATGGGAATAGTTCTCTTAGCTTCGCAATCGCTTGCTCCTGCGTGAATTTCACTTTTGTAAGATCTGCATCAGAGTTCGTTGTAGTCACCGGTGCTTGTGCGCTAACCTGTGTTACCGTAGTGTTACTACTAACAGATGTAGAATCGGCTGCGGCCAAGCCAGGGGGTAATAATAACGCGAGCGCCACTGAAGTAATCAATACCGTTTTAGCTGTCTGATGAACAAAGTGAGTATTATTGCTTTTCAAAAGAATTCATCCTCCTCTAACACGTGATTCATAACATTATACAGATAATTACTTATATTTTCCATATTTAATTAACGACAGGAAATTACAAGGTTTATGTAATGCATCCTATATAAGCTATAATGGTAGGCAGCTACAGCTTAATCATCTATGAAAGGGGGCCATTCACATCACTGATTGGAACCTTCAGCCGCTTATAGACGGTATTACTGGCCTAGAAATTCGCAGTTGTCTAATCGTTCAACATGGAAAACCTATACTGGAGCATTATCGTGAGCCTGAAATCGCTAAAGAGCTAGGTAAAATAAACTCATGCACCAAAAGCGTGCTCGCCGCCTTAGTCAGCATAGCCATAGATAAACAAATCGTTCCGCCACCTGATACACCTATTTCTCTATTTTTCCCTTTATTAAAAGAGGATCAAGATCAACGAAAAAGAGAAATCACTATCAGTCACTTATTAACAATGACAGCAGGCTTTAACTGGACAGAATTTGGGGGGCAAAATTCCTTTCCGACTATGACTAGAACCGCAGACTGGATAAAGTTTGTGCTCGCCCAGCCGCTATCTCATACGCCAGGCACTGAGATGAACTATAACTCCGGCTGCTCCCAGATTTTATCCGCTATCCTGCGTGAATGTTCTGGACAAGACGTTGCAGCATTTGCTGAAGATCAGCTATTTCAGCCGCTTGGCATCGAAAGCTATCGCTGGGACAGTGATCCACAAGGCATACATACTGGTGGGTTTGGCCTTTATATGATGCCTGAGGATATGCTGAAATTTGGTCTCCTTTATTTGCAAGAAGGGCGCTGGAAGGATCAACAGCTCATTCATTCGGGTACTGTTCAGAAGTCCACTCGCCCCTATGTCGCAGCCACGCTACCACAGAAGGGCTTCTACGGATGGCACTGGTGGGTATCATCATTCAATGCAGGTACGGAGCAGCAGCCAAAGGAGATCCCTTATTATTTTGCGCTTGGCTTCATGGGCCAGCATATTATTGCGGTTCCATCCTATGAGCTGGTTGCAGTCATTACTGCGGATAAATACAAGAAAGGCTCACCAGCTAATGTGTTCGGCCGATTTATCGTGCCAGCGCTTCTTGGGCAATAACGACAGGGGGATACCGCACACTCCCATTATGAAAGAAGGAAGCCGGGTTGCAATGACCCGGCTTCCTTCTTCAATTTATTCAGCTTCGATAAAACGAAGCTCAAGTCGTTAATTTTGCATACACAGCAAAAAATAACACCATTTCTCCAATGATCAGGTAATTGGGTATAAGGAACAACAAATCTACTGCGAAAAAAACGCCAAGTATACCTAATAATAACGCCAAATGAAATATCCCTAACCGTTGCTGTATACGTCTATATTTATGGAAGACCAGTGAGGTAGAGAAGAAGTAGAGCAGGACCGATCCAAAAATAAAACATACCATAAATGTGTAATTTAATTGTTCTAAAAATAGCAGTTGGATTGAAGCTGCAATCATGCTTAAGGATACATAAATAAATAAATGTCCATAAATTATGGTTTGCCCGGCAGTCTCTATGGTTTTGTCCACTTTCTTTTCAACATTATCAAAGTATTGCCACCACATAGCTATAATTAATAGAAAAGTTAATAATGCAAATAAAATAGATTGCCACGTCCAGTGGCTAGACTGTAAGACTGCAAGTATACTGACCACAGATTCGCCAAGTAGAATGAGGGTAAACAACGAGAAACGTTCTAATAAATGATGAGTGTTTATCGGGCTTTTCACCAAGTATCTCCGACCGATTAATGGAAGCAAAATGTCTATAGTAATTCCCGTATACAAAACTACATAACGTATCCAAGAGTCAAAGAAAAGTGATAAAGCAGAGATCACTAATCCAATCCAAAAACGACTTCCCAGGTAACGGGCAGTGTCCTTTCTATCAGCTGCTTCATTCTTATTTACCGTAAGATATTGAATGGCAGTCATAGCTCTTAAGCCAACATAACCGATTAGAAATGGCATATAGTATTGATCAAAGTTAACCGATAAGCTGGCTGTCATGATTAATACAAAAAATAATTGTAGAATCAGAAATATTCGGTGTGAAAAGATGTCCTGTCCAAACCGATTTACAAAAAGAGATTGTCCCACCCAGGCCCACCAGATCGGAATGAATATTAAGATAAATTTAGATAAATATTCAAGTGGAATTGTACCCGCTTCTACATGCAACAAGACATGACTCGCTTTTGAAACTGCAGCTACAAAAAGCAGATCATAAAATAGTTCCAGCCAGGTAACTTTCTTCTCAGCAAAGGATGCTGTGCTGTGCTCAAATCCCGATGTGCGCTTATTCATCGTTTTACTCCCTTAGTTTGGATGTGTATCCAATACAGTTTATCGAATACTTATCCATCTTAACCGAATTGATATACTAATTTGAAGCCCCTTTGTTGCCACTCTAAAATCACACAAAAAAAGCTCCCCCTTGCCTAAACTCGACAAAGGAAAGCTATAGTTATATCTCCAACTACATTTAATTCCGCCACTTCATAAACTTGTAATCAAGATAATCAACAAGTAAGAAGAGGACAAATCCCACCAAGCTGAACAGCATAATTCCCGCATACATCTCCGGATAATCCAGTCTTAACCAAGCATCCATAATGAAGAAGCCCATGCCATGCTCAGTTCCATAAATCTCCGTGAAAAAGAGTACAGATATCGCTGTTCCCAGTGAAATACGAATCGTACTCAGAATGACCGACAGTGCACCTGGCAGTGTCACATGCCAGAATTTCTGCACTGTACTTGCCCCTATACTCGTTAAGACATCATAGGTATTCTCAGGAATAGCCTTCACACCATCCCTAACGGAGATAATAATCTGGAACAAGAGAATCAGCATGATCATTAAGATTTTAGACGTTTCACCAAGTCCGAAGAATAGCATCACAACGGGAAGCAGGGCGATTTTGGGAACAGGATAGGTCAAGTAGACCACAGGGTCAAGCAGCTTATTCCAAGTCAGCGAACGTCCCATCAGAAGACCAATGAGCAGTCCAATGATTAATGCTAGCACTACACCTGCAAAAATTCTGAACAAGCTATACCCTACATTTAAAGCAATCTCCTGACCACCTAAGTGAAACATAGCGTTATATACCGCGAATGGACTCGGCAAAATCGAATGATTCATAAGCAAATAGGCAATATACCAAACCACATTCATACAAAAGAACACAAACAACAGTCTTATTATGTGATGAATCCGATTTTTTCTCACCATATCTCCTGCATTACCTTTCTGATTCGCTTAGTCTGCTCAAAGAAATCTACACTGTCCCGCTTATCTTCATGCTTCATCTGAAACACTAATTGATTATCGATCATTTCCGGAGCTTCTTTTTTATTAGACGGCATAACAATAATTTTCTGCCCCAGCAGAATAGCTTCTTCCACATCATGGGTAACAAATAAGGTAGTCGCCGGATGCGCTAACCAGTTATCCAAAAAGAGAATCTGTAGCGTTTCCCTAGTAATCGCATCCAGTGCGGAGAATGGCTCGTCCAGCAGTAAAATAGTGGGCAAAATGGCGAACGCTCTGGCGATTGCCACTCTTTGCTGCTGTCCTCCACTAAGAGAAAGAGGATAACGATCAGCTAAATCAGAGATTCCCATCGATGACAGCCACTGATTAATCTGATTCTCCCGTTCTTGCTTGGAAGTGCTCGCAGTATGCGAGATTTTCATCGCGATTTGAATATTATCATGTACAGTCTTCCATGGAAGAAGCCCGTAGTTTTGCGGTACCAGGCCGATCAGAGTTTCTTTATCATGCACGGATTTTTCATTAAAAAGAATTTGCCCCATATAGCTTGGCAGCAAGCCCGCAATCGCCCGTAATAAAGTTGATTTTCCGCTGCCAGAGGGTCCGATGATCGTGTAAATCCCATGTTCCGGTAAAGATAGATCCATCTTTCCTAAGGCCAGTTGACCTGTCTTATACTCTACTTTAAGGTCCTTAATGACGAGTCCTTTATTTCTTGAATTGGACATCAGAAATCACATCTTCAGCCGAGATATTTTTGCTAAGCAAACCTTTTTCCCGTGCCCATGCAAATGCGGCTTCTATTTCTTTCACATCCACTTGATTGGCAGGGACATAATCAGGCACCTTGATCTCATCTTTCAACGTTTCTGGATAACCAACTTCTTTGATCACAAGATCGATATATTCGGATTGATCATGAGATTTCATATACGCTACAGCCTCGTCATAAGCAGCATACATGTTGCGAATCGCATCTGCCTTAGCATCAATAGCGGTTTGTGGGAAAGCCAGTACAAATGGATTCACTCCCGCTGTATGCGTGGAGCTAAGCACGCGCAAACCTGAAGCTTTACCCATAGTTACAAATGGTTCAGGTAAAATAGCTGCATCCGCCTTATTGTTCTTAAGCAATTCTAAACGGGTAGGGATTTGTGGAACCTCAGTTACCGTAATATCATCTTCCGTTAAACCCGCTTGTTTCAGCATCATCGCCACAGTATATTGTGTGGAAGTGTTTTTGGACAAAATCACGGTTTTGCCCTTCAGATCCTTCACATCTTGGATGGCGTCATTCCCAGTCAATAAATCGAATTCACCAAAAGTTGTGCTAGTGATCTTCACATCCAGCCCGGCTTCATTGTAGATAGAAATTGCAACCAAATCAGCACTGATCCCCTCTAACTTGCCTGCTTGAAAGGCGACATCACGGTCTTTTGCACTCTTGAACGTTTGGATATCTAGGTTCACTCCATGCTTCTTATCAAAACCTTGCTCATGAGCAATTACAAAAGGAATCGCATCAATCGAAGGCAGTAAGCCAAGCGACAAAGTAACAGCTTCTTTTGAGGCCTCTGCTGCGTTACCCTCTGTCGATGCTGTATTCGTGTTATTCTTTGAACCACAACCTACTGCAAGTACAGCGACGACAACGACCATCATCGACAACATCAACATTCTTTTTAATGCTTTTTTCTTCATAAAACTCTCCTACCTCCATTAATCTTTCTATAGTAGACATGCCCCTATTCTTTGCAATCTGCAAAAGAGCATGCAAAAAGCCCTTAAGCTGTTCCAAAACGCTTCAGGTAGTGTAATTTTACATCAGTCATCACAGCTTGTATATTCATAAATTTAAATAGTTATATTTATCACATACTAAGATGCAAAAAATCCGAATCAGCCCACAGAGAATCTCTCTGTAAGCTGAGCTTTCAGACATATCCTAGTCTAAGGACATATGTTGCTTCAGAATCTTCAGTCCAGTGTCCAGCTCATCCAATGAGGATGACGACGATAAGGCTACACGTACATACTTGTCCGGTGTGCTGGCACCACTAAGAAACCAATCGGAATGGAATATTCGAACGCCTTGTTGTAACAGTTCTGACTCCAGTTCAGCGGCTGTACGGTATCCTGATAAGGGAATCCATTTAAAAAAACTTAAGGGGTGCCCTTCGGCTGCTGTTTGTGGAAAATATGTCGAAAATAGCTTGTTCGCAGCTTGGACCAGTTCTTTTTTATATGCGACAATCTCAGCAGCACTCCCCGATACAATAAGCTCAGAAATAATCTCGGCATCTAGGGAGGATGTCTTCACATTAATATTGAAAATAGCCCGCTCAATTCTCTCTTTGAATTTCTCTCCAAATACGATATAAGCAATCCTAAGTCCAGAGCAAATAGATTTTGTCGTACTGCTAATATAGATGGTCTGATCAGGAAGCAATGAGTACATCGGTTGTTTGTATTCTTCTAAATGACCTGCCGTTAAGAACGCATGAATATCATCTTCTATGAGCAGCAAGTTATGTTTCTGGATAACGTTAGCAATTTCACGCTTCCGCCCATCAGTCATCATAACTGTTGTAGGATTTGTACAAGAAGGCATCAGGAATATACCACGTATATCCAGCAGCTGGCACTGGTTATCCAGCACTTGTGGTAGCATTCCAGAGGTATCGCCTGGAATCGGAACAAGCTGAATACGATACATTCGGGCAAGCTCAATAAAATTAGAATAGGTGAATACATCAACGGCAATCCGTTGTCCAGGTTCGAAGAGAGCAAATAACGTAATGACTAACGCATTCAGGCCACCGGATGCAATTGCGATGTTATTGATATTTGCCTGTATCCCAAATGCTTGCATCCATGATAGGCCTGCCAGTTTATGATGTGGCATTCCTGTAGGATCATTGTAATTTAATAGTTCCTCTATATTGCCTCTATGCATAACCCTTCTTGCGACCTGAGCTACGATCGAGTTACTCTGCTCAAACGAAGCAACTAGCCCCAGATCAATACAGTCATGAGAAATTTTGTCCTTCGATATTGCTATCGAGCGCGTTGCATTCGTTGCCACAAAGGTACCACTTCCTGTAATAGCATAGATGAGTCCTTTAGCTTCGCATAGCTTATAAGCGCGTGTAATTGTTGTGAAATTAACATCTAAAAAATCCGCTAGCTCACGTTGAGGGGGAAGCTTCGTTCCGGGTACCAAAAGACCGCTAGCTATATCTTGTTCAAGCAATGAGGCTATGGAATGATAGATCGGACGCTTCAGCGTATGTCTGTCAGGTCGCCACGACATCGGGTAATTAACAAAAGAATTGATCGGCATATTGTCCTCCCACAAAATTGTAATCCATACAATTATACCGTTGATTGTATGGATTCGCACTGCTACAATGACATGGACATAAGCTAAGGGGTTGTAAGTAACATGCGTAACAATAACAAACTTTATGTAGCATTCCGCACCGCGGCTCCCGCTACCTTTCCCATTCTTGCCGCTTTTTTATTCTTGGGGATCGCCTACGGAATTTACATGAATGTATCAGGGTTTCATGTGATCTATACCTTTCTAATGAGCTCGCTTATTTATGCTGGATCGATGGAATTTCTAACGGTTCACTTGTTATTAGGTGCTTATCATCCATTAAGTGCATTATTGTTTGCTTTAATGGTTAATGCACGACATCTATTTTATGGCATATCTATGCTGGAGAAGTTTAAAGGTACGGGGCTGAAGAAGCTTTATTTGATTTTTGGTCTCTGTGATGAATCATTCACCATCAATTATTCCGCGAAGATCCCTGAAGGAGTGGATCGCGGTTGGTATATGTTCTTCGTCACGCTGCTAAATCATTGCTATTGGGTCGTAGGCGCTTGTATCGGGGGAGTATTCGGATCGATTTTTCACATGAATATGGAAGGTCTCGAATTTGTGATGACAGCACTATTCGTTGTTATCTTTATTGAGCAATGGAAGAGTGGATCGACCCATAGAAGTGCTCTAGTAGGCGTTGTTATCTCCATACTGTGCCTTATCATATTTGGACGTGACAGCTTTATGATCCCCGCAATGATCCTGATTATTGCAGCACTTACGATCACTCGTAAACAACAGGAACCGGTAGGTGAAACCGCATGACGATGTCTACTTTTCAGCAGATCATTACAATTGCCATGGTTGTGCTAGGCACGATGATGACACGTTTTATTCCGTTCATTATTTTCCCACCGGGACGTCCAACCCCAAAGTACATTCAATACCTAGGTAGAGTTCTTCCATCAGCAACGATTGGACTCCTTGTTATTTATAGCCTAAAGAACACTAACGTATTGTCCGGTAATCACGGATTACCGGAGCTAATATCCGTCGCAATCGTCGCGTTGCTTCATCTCTGGCGAAGAAATATGCTATTATCCATAGCATTCGGTACAATCGCTTATATGGTATTGATTCAGATATAAGAAATTTATGTAGGTCTTATCAACCGCACATATAACTACAATTATAACATTCACTTCCATTATATATCGATCATTCAAGACTACGATAATCCGCAAGAAGCTTGGAGCGGCTACAAAAAACTACACAAGCTTCATCCGACGCGTGAGTTGTATGTATTTCATACGAGCAGAAACGACGTTGAGGTTATAGAAGAATTTTTTTAGGAGTGCGGCAACCGTCTTTGATACCGATGCATTAGCTGTAATAGGCATCCATATTGATTTTATTAATGGACGAGCAAAACGAATGTATGGGGTTGGGGGGACTAGCGAAATTTGCTATGAGCAGCAGATTCCTGACATACTCATTGAACATATTACTTTGACTGATTTACCAATTCAGCTTGGTTCGATACAAGAGCCTTATGGCTTTGATGGAATTGTTGGTATTGATTTTATGATAAGAGCTAAATGCAAGGTTGATTTTGACACCATGAATATCGATCTTAAACACTAAACCAAGCGATGACATCCATCAGTGGACAGCAATCGCTTGGTTTTAGTTTTCCTCTACCACAAAAAACCTCCCCACACCCGTAAAGGTGGAGAAGGTATAAATGCGTCACTTTTAGCTCCCCAAGCCTAATCAGCTCGACAACCACTTGTGAACGGCCTTTAACTTTTAATTTCTGCATTATGTTGGAGATGTGATTGCGCATAGTTTTCTTGCTAATGAATAATTGACCCGCGATATCACGAGTCGTTTTAACTACACCTCATAGTTCACTACATAATTCTGCAGCTCTGTATTGTAAAAGCCTACACTATACTCAGTTACCTTGCCCAGCTCATCATAAGAATAACGAGTTCGCTTCAGCAAGGGACACTTCTTATCAAGGAGCAATATCTCCTCTACATCAGGCGGAGGAACGGCAACGGAAAATTCATCACGCAGTTTCTCTAAGGAAACGCTCCGCTCTTCAAGCAGTTCATACAAGGACTGGGCATTTAAGTCCAGTAGATCTAAATCATCCATACCATTTACTAAATAATGCGTGTAATGAACGTATGGAATATCATTGAGACTATATATGCGTTCCAAGCGTATACAACGTTCGCCGAATAAACGAAAGGCTTCGCTTTGAACTTCATTATATACTCGCTCCGCCTTCAGCCATTGCTTCCGAATTTGGTGCCCTTCATCCACTAGAATTTCCGTGAATTTTTTCCACTTGGACAGCTTGGATGATGAGGTATTACGGATCACCTTCGTCCCCTTGCCGCTCCCCTTTTCCAGAAATCCTTCTTGGACGAGCTCCTGAATGGCACCGCGTACAGTGATCTTGCTGACATTGAATTCCTGCTCTAGCTGAGGCTCGGAAGGAATATTCAATCCAATAGGATAGACTCCGTGTAGAATCCGATCCTTTATAATATTTGCAATTTGCATATATAAGGGCTTATCTTTTCGGGATAAACTCAAGAGGTTCACTACCTTTCTACATCGCCTACGGATAGAGTCATAGCTCGAAGTATATCCGCTTCTGAAGCCATGGGAGTGTCGCCCTCGACAGTATGGGCTAACATACTAGCGGCAGCGGCAAACCGTACTGTCTGCTCAGGTGTAAATCCTGTTAGCTCGCCATGCACAATTCCGCTCGTATAGGCATCTCCAGCCCCTATTCTATCATAGACGAGAAATCTCAGCGTATCCGAAAAGAAGAAGCTCTGATTCTTATAAAGAAACCCACGCAGTGAATGTGAGTTGTCGCCATGAATACTGCGATGGGTGCCTGCGATCACCGAGATATCGTAATGCTTCGCAACTGCTGGAATCAGTTCGATCAGTTGCTCTTCACGTTCAGCTTGTTCAGTGCTGATCCCCAAGATAAAGATTGCGTCCTTCTCATTCATCATTACGATATCGGCCAGCTGCAGCATCTCCTCGTAATGCGGCTTCGCTTGTGAATAGCCTTCCGGTCCCCACAAGGACGGACGATAGTTGCAATCAAAGATAACAGTCCCACCCTGCTGCTTGACAGCTCTAGCCAAGGATTTCATATGATGACGTACACTATCGTTCATAGCCAGCGTAATGCCGCAGAAATGGATCACATCCAGGCTTCGCGCAATCTCTTCATAATTATAAGTTTCCTCAGGAGCCGTATTGAAGCTACTCTCCAGACGATTGCTGTAAGTTACCTTGCTTGGACGTGCACCAAATCCGTTCTCCAAGAAATACAAGCCCAGATATTCTCCTCCTCGTATAACGAGGCTAGAAGAGATGCCCAGCTTCCGCAAATACGCGGCGGCGGCCTCTCCCAAGGAAGTAGTCGGCAAACGGGAAATCAAATAACCTTCATGCCCGAAGCGTGCCAGTGCAGCGCTGACATTAACCCCGGTACCAGAGAATGAATAGTTTAAGCTGTTTCCCTGGGATAGCAGCTGAACTCCCGGCACCTGCAGACGCATCATCACTTCTCCGAATGCCCCGATTCGTTTAGGCATATTTATCTGTCAGCCTCTTCATAATTCCAAGCAAATCACGCACATCCTGGGTCCGGGTCTGGCCCGATTCTTTATCGATAATGGATGAGTAGACATGCGGAATCACTTGTGGCACCCCTGCTTCAAGCGCAATCTCTAGTATTTCCTCGAAATTGTCCATATCAATTCCACCGGTTGGTTCGAGTGCGAACCCTGCCTCAGCACAGGCCTTAGCGACAGAGCGGTATTCCTCTTCACGGCTTAATCCCTCCATCGGGAAATACTTCAGTGCATTACCACCCATATCCCGAACAAGCGCAATTGCCGATGCTATAGGTACAATCGCCGCTTCACTCTGCGCAGCGCTGAAGACTCCTGTAGAAATATTCACATAACCAGCGTGACCAGAAGGGGCGATCATGCTGTTGATCCAACTGTCTTTCCCACCAAGATTAGCGCGTGTAGCTCCAACCACCGGGAATGCCTGGTTAATATGACTACCCGGATAATGCTTAGCAATCTCGGCCACAATTGCCGCTTGGCGATTATCCCCTGCACCTAAGCCAATGGATACCGCATCTTCAATCTCTTGACCATATTGCTTCATGGCTGTTACGGCTTCTTCTACCGACTTATAATCCTTAGATAGCACACCGACCAGCACATATCCTTCCGCCGCTTCATAAATCTCTTTAGCATTAGCGATATCTTTAGCGAGTACATTTAATGCGGTGCGGCCCTTATAAAAACGTTGTGAAATCGTCATCTTATTGTCCCCCTATTAATTTATGAATGCTGTCTACAATCACGTGCAGATCATCCCCCAGAAGCGGCCGTGGATCAATATCGAAATATCCCTGCTTCACTCCATAATCGCGGGTATAGATCGCAATCTCGCCTTGCTGCAACCCCTCTACCAATTCTTTCGCCGTAATTCCGGCCTGCTGTGGATCAACCTGAACCCGGCCGCGATAGATGGCACGGCCCGCCTCGTCCTGCACAATGGTTACACGAATTCCCGGAAGATCATTCAACACCATCAATCCCTGCAAAGACGCTTTCTCGGTGTCACTCTTGTCTTCCTTGACCATGTATTCCTCTAGTGCTTGCAGCAGACCAAAGGAAGTTTCTTTACCAACCTTCATACTGCGTCCTATTCCATACAATTGGACCTTAACCCATTCCACATAATTACGTTTGCCGGCGATAATACCGGATGTAGGCCCTTCAATAGCTTTAGAACCACTATAAATTGCCAGGTCAGAGTATTTCACATATTTACAGAGGTCTTCTTCCGCTGCGGCATCTACGATTAGTGGAATGCCCCTACGGTTTGCGATCTCCCATGCTTCTTCGACGGATAACATATTTTTCTGAACTGCATGGTGGGACTTTACGTACAGAATGGCAGCCGTCTGCTCACAAATGGCATCCTCTATATGCTCGGCACGGCCTTCATTCGCATAACCGACCTCAATTAGTTTCCCACCACCTAGATAGACCATCGTTTCCACAGGAGCTCCGTACTGTACATTATGCCCCTTCAGAATGATGATTTCATTGCGTGGAATGGCTTCTTGGTGCAAACGTTCACTGCGGCGCCGATTGCCTTGGGTCACTAGCGCCGCAACGGACAATGCAATACCGCTGGAGGCTGAGTTAACGATAAGCGCTGCTTCAGCGCCGAGAATTCGTGCCGTGTAATCTCCGGCTTTATCCACCAGATCCGCTATTTCCACATAACTCTGTCCGCCTTGCTTCATAGCCTCCATCACTGTGTCAGACGGAGCCGACACCCCCAGGATACTCATTCTGCCGCTTGCATTGATTACGCGTTTAAGCCCGTATTTCGCATTTAATGAATTCCCCACCTATAACCACTCCTTTTGCATGGATTACTTTATCCGTCATTCTTTCTTCTCCTTCAGAATCCACAAGCACTGCAGACTTATGCTGCAGGGTGAAGAGAGTCAAGTTTGCAGGATCTCCCACCTGAATTCGGCCCAGCTCCGGCCTGCCCAGCCATTCCGCCGCATTGGAAGTAACCGCTGCCACAATCTCATCCAGAGCATAGCCCAAACATAGAAACTTGGAAAGTACATTAGAAATGCTAAAGACAGGTCCCTTCAATCGGTTCACTCGATAGATATCCGTGCTAATCGTATTCAATCCAATACCATTACGTTTAGCAGCCTCAGCTACCTTAAAAGAGAAGCTTGCTGTTCCATGTCCCACATCGAGATGAACTCCCCGTTCAATGGCCTCAGTCAGTACCTGAAGCGGCTGACCATCCGCAGCAAACAAATTATTCTCTTTTCCGTTGAGATAATGGGTCACGATATCCTTACGCTGCAAAAGGGGCATAACCTCTCTGATATCTGGCGGTGCTGAACCGATATGTACCATTAACGGCAACCCCGTCTCCATTGAAAGGCTTCGTGCGATATGCAGTGGTTCAATCCCGCTGGCACCCACAACGCTTTTGCTGATCCTAGCCTTTAATCCCACGATTATCTCCCCGTAGGTTCGGATGGATTGCAGGATCTTCTCCTTATCAATCCATTCCAAGTTGGACAATTCATCAATTCTTAGCAGTCCGATCCGCGAGATATTTAAGAAAGCCAGCACATTCGTCTTAGCCTGAGACGCGTCCAGAGCCAGATCACCTATCCGATCCGCCCCGCAGCTACCAGCATCGACTAGGGTGGTCACCCCTTGCCGGACACCGATCTCATCGATCTCGTCACCATACGGATCAAATTCGCGAAAGGCATGCACATGCATATCGATCCAGCCACTGGATACGTACGCGCCTGAACCTTCCCACTCCTGCCCCCCATGCGCCTCACCTGCCGGGGTGATCTCAGCGATCTTGCCATTTTCGATTACAATGTCGATCTCTTCTCCGCTTACTCGTTTCACCTGACGGAGCACGTATCTTTCATCCATTGTTCTCACCTTTTTCCATATAACATTATAATGTTTAAAATACCACGAATAGTGCATTAAGTAAATATAACGTTATAATGTTTATATATAAAAACTAAATCACCTTGTCGGATTAATAGGCATTTATTAGTTTGAATTTATAGCTTACGGAGCACTTGTTGTATTTTCCGCAGGGATTTTCAGTGGTTTGGCGAGTAAGTACTCTAGTGTTGGTGGAGGATTTTGCTTAGGTAGAACGTGTTACAGGGAAAACCTCCCTATAAATTAGATCACAGCTGTTATCTGAACAGGTTATACGGAATTTCTCCCTGTATATTTGCCAATTTCAATTAAAAACAGCCGGTTCAGCTGAATTATAGGGAACAATTCCCTATATTCTATCGATATGACCTTATATTATAGAATTACAAGGAGTTTTTCCCTTTAATTCTAGTGTTTTGACCCTGATATAGAGAAATAGAAAGCTGCACATCCCTTGGCAGACGATGACCGTGTATTTCCACGAATCCATGAAAGTGATCTTTTTTCATTGTATAATCTCCTATGCAATAAAAAAGATGACTCCTTATGATTTCAGAAGTCATCTGCTTAGATTCTATGAACTTAATAACCCTACATGTATCTTAATAACAGCCTTCTTAATCTTCATGCCCGGTTGACCCATACCAGGTCTGTGTACATCATGCGGGAAAAAGACTGCGAACATCCCCGGCTTCAAAGTTAACAAAATTTCATCGGATGACGGAGGATAAAGCGCATAATCTGCTTCGGCATCGTAAGGCTTAGTAGCCTCGATTCCTTCTTGCAAGGGCGACCACCCAATCGTTTCTTCACCTTCGATCAGATAATGCACATCAATATAAGCCTCATGCTTTTCAGCAACCTGTTCCTCTAGCGACTTCGCCTCAAGCGCCATAATCGAAACGTATATCTCGTTACCGCGGATCTCGATTCGCCCGAGATCAGGTTCGAGTTGTAAGATGACTTTCAATTCCTCAATAGTCTCTACAATGACTGAATTCTCGTATCTGCTATGCTCTTCCCAAGATGACAATGAACCTAAGATCATAATGTCTCATTCTCCCCACATCTCAATTATCTTACAGAGGTTGTTCAAAAAGTCCGCTTTTGATCACGAAGTAGCCCAAGAAGCTTACTCGACATCGAATATTGAATTCAGGCGAAACTTCCGGTGCTCACGTAGCTTCCACTACGCTCCGCTCCTCAGTTTCTACCTTCATCCAATCTTCTCGGTGTTGAAAACCATACTTTTTGAACTCGCACTTATAGGAGCTTCTCACTAACTGCTGCAGCTGTTGTTTCTTTATTGATAATGGATTGCTCACTAGTCTTTTTGAAATATTCCACATATAAAATATCCAGCAGATAGAGTTGTGAGATCTTAGCAGATAATGAACCGCCCTGCAGAGGACCCTCATTAGCACCACAAAGTAAGGTAAGATCCGAATACGACGTTAAAGGTGACTTTTCAAATCTCGTAATGGATACCACCTTAGCGCCTCGTTCCTTCGCCTTTTTTGCAACCTCGATACTATCTTTAGTTGAACCGGAGTAAGAAATGATTACAGCTACATCTCGGTTAGACATTAGCGCCGCAGACATCATCTGAAGATGTGAATCCATCAAACACTCCGTTTTGTTTGTAATGCGCATAAATTTAATTTTGGCTTCCATCGCCGTGATTAATGAAGAGCCTACGCCGAAAAATGATACTCGTTCCGCATTTATCATATAATCAATAGCTTCATTGATCTTCTGTATATCAATTAAATTATAGGTCTCGTTCAGCGCACTTACATTTGTGGTCAGCACTTTGGAAGCCACAGCTTCAGTAGTGTCGTCCATTAGAATTTGATCCGTAAGCTGCGGGATCTCATTCTCCACAGTGATACTATGAGCGAGTGCAATCTTAAACTCTTGATACCCTTTATAACTTAAAGATTTGCAAAATCGAAAAATACTTGATTCACCTACATCGCACGCATCTGCAAGATCAGTAATCGACATATAGACAACACTTCTCGTGTTCTCCAGGACGTAGTCCGCTACCTTCTTCTCCGTATTCGTCAAATTATTGTACTTGGAATGAATAGAAGAAAAAATACTGATTGTTCGCAAATAAGCCCCTCCTTTACAATGATTTAATGTGCGAATAAAGAGGAAGCGCCAAGCAAGCCTGCCTTATTCCCAAGTGAGGCCTTAACAATTCTTACACCCGCAAAACTCTCCATAATTAAAGACTTCGTCCGTTCCTCTACCCTTTGAACTAAATCTTCTTGTTCCATAACACCGCCCCCAATAATTATAGCGGATGGATTGAAAATATGAATAATTGAGGCTAAACCCGCGGACACCTCAGTTACCCATGAATCCAAGATCTGTTTCAGAGCTTCGTCCCCTTTGTGAATTTTATCAAAAAGGACTTTTCCGTCTGTACATTCGGGATCTGCTTGCTGAGCCATCTTGACTAAAGCAGTGGTTGAAGCATACTTCTCATAAAAAGGCAGTCCCTCCACCGCATCTGACAATGGATGTGTCAGGATATGACCAAATTCGGCCGCCACCCCATCTGCTCCTTTATAGATTTGGCGGTTCAATACAATGGCACCACCAATGCCCGTGCCAAACGTCAAGCATAAGAAATTGTTAAAGTTCTGGGCAGCACCATAATGAGCCTCGCCTAATGCTGCTGAATTCACATCGTTCTCTACCATAACAGGTTTATGAAAATGATTAGTTACAATTTCCTTAATCTTCATCCCTGTATATCTAGGTATATTTTCGTTAGCATAGACTATAATTCCTTCTTCAGCATTGACTTGACCGGCCGTACTTATAGCAATGGCATCAAAATCATCATTTTCTGCAATTTTATCAAGCAATCTTGAGATTACATGCGGCCCTCCCAAGTGGCTCTCAGTTGCATGCTCCTTAAAGTTATGAACATTCCCAAGTTTATCGCATATACACATCTTGGTATTGGTACCGCCAATATCTACAGCGAGAATTCTCATCCTTATCTACCCTCTCCGGCAATCTACTGAATAGCGTCTACAAACCTTTTGGTAATCTCCATTGGTCTTGTAATCGCTGAGCCGACTACTGCTGAAAAAACACCTAGATCAAACATTTTCTTCAGTTCTTCAGGAGTGGAAACACCGCCTTCAGCTATCACAGGCACAGAGAAGTTGCTTACGATTTGCTTGACTAGCTCAAAATCTGGAAGTGACCGCTCTTTGGTGTATTCTGTATATCCGCTTAAGGTAGTTCCCACAAGATCAAACCCCAGCTCAACGGCTTTAGCAGCTTCTTCAAATGTAGAGCAATCTGCCATAAACAGTTGATCTTTATAGGTCTCTCTTATGTGAGGAAATAGTTCTGAGATGGTTGATCCATCCGGACGAGTCCGGTCTGTCGCATCCATAGCAATGATATCTACCCCTTCGCGGTAAAGCTCATCTACTTCCTTCAGGGTTGGTGTAATAAACACTTCAGAACCTTCGTATACCCTTTTGATGATCCCAATGATAGGTAGATCCACTGTTTTCTTAATTTCTTGAATATCCGCTACGCTATTTGCCCGAATACCTGAAGCACCACCCAAGTATGCTGCATAAGCCATTCTTCCCATTATAAACGGACTATGCAGCGGTTCTTCGGGTAAGGCTTGACTGGAGACGACTAATTTATGTTTTATCTTTTTAAGTACATTATTTTCAGTATTCATCAGTAACCCACTCCACATTTTTATTTATTCTTTGACTGCTCCTGCTGTAATTCCATTGGTGAAGAAACGTTGGAATAACATGAACACTAGCAACATCGGAATTGCAGCAATGGTGGCTCCGGCCATTTTATATGCGAAATTAGGATTCAGATCCTGCATTAAGGTTGCAGTACCAACCATTAATGTTTTCATTTTGTTCTCTTGGCCTATAACCAGCTGCCACAAATAATCATTCCAGACTTGCACGAAATTCAGAATAAATAAGGCTCCAATACCAGGTTTAATAATAGGCACCATGATGCGAGTAAAGATTCTCCATTCATTTGCACCATCTATTCTTCCGGCTTCTCTTAAAGCGTTAGGGGTTAAATCGAAGAATCCTTTTAATAGGAAGACTCCAAATGCACCCGCAACGTTCGGCCAAATCATACCGTTATACGAATTCACCATTCCAAATTGCTGTGTAATCCGGAATAAAGGCACGATCATAATTTCCTTAGGAATCATCAAGCTCGATATGAAAATAATGAAGATGATATCTTTACCTTTAAAATTGATCTTTGAGAATGCATAGGCAGCCATAGCGCCTACAATAATAACGATAATCGTAGATACGCCTGAGACATAAATACTATTAAACGTCCATCTCAAAGCCGGTTGGTTCTGAAACACATCCACATAGTTGGAGAATGTAATCGATTTAGGCCACCAGTCTGGAGGCATCTTCACAACATCTGAACTGTTCTTAAGCGAACTAGTGAATAACCAATACAATGGAAAAAGATTAAGGAGCGCGAAGAGGACAATGATCACATTCGATATCACATCAAACTTCTCTCTCTTCTTCTTATTTCTTATTTTCGACATGTTGTATTCCCCCTCACTTCACCTTAATCATGCTTCGTAGCTGAGGCACAGATAATAACAAAGTAATCACGAACATGATAACGCCTACCGCAGAAGCTACGCCGAGTTGGTTGTACTTAAAGGCATTATTATAGAGGTAGTACATCAAAGTTACCGATGAGTTGTTCGGTCCGCCGCCGGTTAATAACTGGATGACTACAAATATTTTTAGAACAGCAATAATATTGATAATCGTAATATAGGTCGTTGTTGGTCCTACAGAAGGAATGAGGATCTTCGAAATTACTTGCCATCTGCTTGCACCGTCGATTTCAGCTGCTTCAAAAAGCTCTTTAGATACACCAATCATCGAAGCAATATACAGAATAATAGCTTGGCCCACGTTAGTCGCGAAGGTCACAAAGATCACTACTGGCAAAACTGTCTTTGGATTTCCTAGAAGATTGATCGTCCCAAGACCCATATCTTTATATATAAAAGAAATAAGTCCATTAGCAGGATTCAGCAGGAAACTCCACACCATACTCATTACAACCATGGATACCATGACCGGGATATAATAGCTCCCTCTTATAAAGGAAACGTACTTAGCGTTCTTATCAAATACAGCCGAGGCTACAAATAATGCAAAGCCCACTGTAAGTAGGACGATAAAGACTACGAATATAATCGTATTGAAGATCGCCTTGAAGAATACCGGATCATTAAACAATGTGGTGTAATTAGCCAGACCTACAAACTTCTCACTATCATAATTAATTTGGTATAAACTCAGGCGCATCCCTTCTAAGATCGGATAGACAAGAAAGGCTAAGAATACTATCATCTGAGGTAAAATAAACAGATAACCTGTAATATTCTCTTTTAGGTAATTACTACGTAGTTTCATATCGTTTACCTTTCTAATTAACAGCCCTTGGAGCCACTTCAGACTCTAAAGGCTGTTAATCGTTTATTGTTTACCTGTTCTTAGATTATTGGAAAATGACAGAGCTAGCTTTATTCGTATCAATCACTTTATTACCATTGGTTTGATAATCTTGTACAAACTGTTCTGGTGTCTTTGCTCCCATGTAAAGCGCCTGTAGATCAGGGTACAAAACTTCTCTTAATTGGCTATATCCTGGAACGTTGCCCGTGAAGTTGAACAAATATTTTGAATTGGCATCATAAGCAGCAAAGAGAGGATTCTCTGACTTAAGTTGTTCAGCCACGGAGCTTCTCACAGGAATACCATTCTTAGAGGATTTAACTAATTCAGGATCACTTGAAAAGAACTTCACGAAATCTTTAGCGACTTCAGTCTTTTTCGCATCTTTGGACTTGAATACACTTGCACCCACTACATAAGTAAAGGATAGAGGATCTCCGCTTTCGGACGGAATATTAGCAAGACGCATATCAAACTTTGGAGACGTGCCGGATTCCATATTTGCTTTTGTTCCATTGAACAAGATTGGATTGGTAAAACTGATCGCTAGCTGCTGATTCTGGAACATGGCATTGGCATCATTGGAGGATACAGATTCAGCACCCGGATTTGTATATCCACCGTCATATAATTTTTTCAACCATGTAGCAGCTTTAACTCCATTCGCATCATTCAGAACAATGTTCCCTTGGTCATCGAAGAACTTGTTGCCGAACATTCTTAAGTATGCAAGGTTCCACGTATCTCCTTGGTTATTCACAGCGTACAGTGCCATTGGATAGGCATTAGAATATTTGTCCTTCGGAAGATTATTTTTCAGACCATCCAAGATTTGTTGATATTCATCCAAGTTCCAAGTCTTAATTTCGGACTCTCCACCGACGAACTTTTCTAAACCAGCCGCTTTAAACATGTCTGCGTTGTAGACCAAAGTGCCTGGATTGTGTTGGAATGGGTAGAAGTACACATCTTTTCCGAACGTTACTGCATCCCAGTAATTTTGTGCGATATCACTTTTCGCTTCCTCATCGATGATGTCAGTCAAAGGCTCCAAAGCTCCACGGTGAACATAATCGCCCATTGGGAATACGCTTTCAAAGAAGACATTTGGTGGCGTTCCTCCGCTCAAGTTAACATTGAGGAGTTGGTCGCGCTGATCTCCGGCAATGACTTCTACCTGAATGTCAGCATCATACTTATCATATTGTGCCTTGAATTTCTCAGCTGCAGCCTTAAGGAAGCTATCATAGTCAGCTCCTTGTTCCGTTGCATCCACAACACCCTTCCACTGAGGGGTCAGCCATACTTTAATCGCCACTTTTTCCTTGCCAGATTTAGCCGTATTATCGGATGTATTAGAGCTTGCTGCGTTGTTACCAGAGCATCCTGAAATCAGTGAAATAATTACCATTAATGCAACCAATGTCGAGAGTAAACGTTTCTTCTTCATTTTAAATCCTCCCCTATTCTAGTATCCGTTTGACATGATATTTCACTAAATCAGCCATGTTCCGATGTCCTTGTATATCAAGATGCATGTAATCTATTTCATTCATCGATACATATTCTCTGGAATCAATAAAGTGGATATCTGTCCCCGAAAGCAAAGCTGCAAGATGCTGAGAGAGCTCCAAAGATTTCTCGCTACAATTACTTCCCATTGGCTTACCAATAGGAGTATTCAAATACTCTGCCCCAATGGGAGGAGGAGCGATCACAAGCACTTCTGGAGCTTTTCCGGCTGGACCTGCCCCGCTCCCTCTAGCTTTATGAGCGAGTCTAACAATACCTTGTGCGATGTTATAAGAAGTTAGTGCAAATCTTTCTTTCGTATCATTCGTCCCAAGCATGATCACTACCAAATCAAGTGGTGCATGTGACATGAGGCATGGATAGAGATAAGCTATTCCGGCTAACCCTTCAAATAGCGGATCGTCACTAACACTGGTTCTACCAGGAAGCCCTTCCTCTATGACCCGGTAAGTGTTGTACAGTTCTGATTGTAGAAGTCCGGTCCAACGTATTTCATCATTAAACCTTTGGTCCGTCTTTGCGTCGTAGCCCCAAGTATTGGAATCACCAAAGCATACGATGGTTCTCTTCATTGCATTAACCACAATATTTTTCGATCGCTTGATCAATCAATTTCATAATATCTGCGATTGGACCAGCATCTTCAGCGGCTACCCCTTCAAGCGGTGCTCTTACACTACCAATGTTTACGCCTCTTAATCTCAGAACCTCTTTAATTTCCGCATACATAGAACCCTTTAGGGAACAAAGCGCGATGATGATATCGTTGATCTCACTTTGAAGTTGTCCTGCTTCCTCAAACTTGCCGGCAAGTACAAATGTATTAGCTTGCAAGAACAGCTCCGGCATAACTGCATAAGTACCACCAATGCCAGCATCGGCTCCCATGATTCTTCCCGCAACATACTGTTCATCCGGTCCATTAAAGACCACTACATCTTTTCCACCCACTCTTTTGAAGCGTTCAATATCCATAGGTGGCATAGAAGAATTCTTAACGCCGATAACTTTTTTATTAGTAAGCAGTTTCTCGAATAAAGCTGGAGTTAGTGTATATCCCGTAGTCTGAGGAATGTTGTAGATAATGAATGGTAGAGGAGTTGCCTCCATAATATCGCTCCAGTATTTAGTTACTGCACTATCAGGTAATTTGAAATATATAGGTGGGATTGCGGATAGTGCATCATATCCTAAGCTCGCCGCATGTTTTGCTAATTCGATACTATCTCTAGTAGAAGGGGCTCCTACATGAGCAATCAGTGTCATTTTACCTTTCAGGTTACTAGCTACATAGCTAAGTACCGCTTTGCGTTCGTCCAGACTCTGGTAGATACATTCTCCAGAACTACCTCCCACATAAACACCTTGAACTCCTTTTTCAAATAAGTAATCACATAAGGCATGTGTCCGGGATTCGGAAATATTTCCTTGATCGTCATAGCAAGCATAGAAGGCAGGTATAATTCCGTGGAACTTGTTGAGTGTCATTGATAATCCCCCTTAAGATGTGAACGGTTTCTTTTCTACATATTCAAGATATCACTTAAATTTGGTTCTGTAAATTATTTTCTCTATTTTTTTAAAAATAAAATTTATTTCCACCAGAATAACAATCATACTAGAAAAATAGTTCCATTTAAGTGAACGCCCATAAAATAAGACCTTATTTTCCAATTAAAAATAGAATATCGGACGATATATGCAGCTCTAGTTATGATCAGAGCAACACTATCTACGACCTTAAAGTCATCTACCGAATTGGTAATTATCAGAAATTATTTGCGATTCGCAAGGGCAATAGATTATCATTTTAAATCTAATAAAAATGTCTCCTACAAGGAGACACTTTTCTCCATAGGAAGCACAAACCCTAATTAACACACAATGTTCACCTAAAAACTGTGTTTTTCACGTGGACACAGCTTTAAAAAACTAATTTCTATGATATAATGAAAGCGTAACCAGAACAATACAAAATATATTGTTTCTTCGCCAAAGGAGGCTGGAGGAAATGCTAGCAGGTCTTAAAGAACTTAAAAATTGGGTAACGGAAAATTGGAATCCAACGATGAATTCAGGTAATGAGGATTATCAAAAAATGGAATATTCTGTGCAACGCCACTTGCACACTCCAAGATCCCCAAAACCACTCACCTATGAAGAAGAAGCTCGTATCAAGACTGTTAAATTCCATTAATCTCACCACCTTTAGATACAGATTGACCCTATAATAGAATCTTGTCCTAAGGCCGCAGATCCGGAAGTCATTCCAGTAGAGCGGTCTTTTATTATGCCTTGAGATTATGTACCAAAAAAACCTCCCTCTCCATGACGGCATCCCATCACTTCGAAAGAGGCTTCCTAGTATCATTTGATCTTATACAGACATTTCTCCTTTCTTCTGCAAGTCCGAAAGCTTGACCGCCTGACCTGCGTTCAATCTAGAATGTTCCGACGCGAATGCGATCAAATGACTCTGAAGGGATGCCGTCGCCGAGGTCAAGCCTTGCGATGGATTACTGTCGAATTGACGCACATTCCGCAGGAATGAGCTTACCATACGGTCATCGCCGCCTCCATGGCCATCGCCTTCCACATTGCAGCCAATCTCAACCTTCTCGCCCGATACATAGCGGTACAGCGTGAAAGATCCTTTGTCCATATCCCCGATGATCTCGCCTTGAGTTCCCATAATTTGAACCCGGCGCGTGCCGCTCTGTGTCAGCCCTGACATGATGAACGATGCATTCGCTCCGTTCTCGAACTCCATGTTGACTACCTGGTGATCCACGACATTATTATCGCAGCGATACACGCAGCGACCCCACGGTCCTTCCTTCAGCGCCTTCAAGATCCCCTCTTGCGACAAATCATTCGTCATATAGCGTGCCCAAGGGTGTTCCGGGGGCTGAATATATATTTTCATCGCCGAGAAGGCGCATTCCTTCTCAACCTCACAGCCGTTGATACAGCGATCCGCGGAGCCTTCCGGAGCGTTCTCCGCCCTGAAATGCAGTAATGATCCGTACGAGCTCACGCTTGTACACGATTGATTCATAAGCCATGAGATGAGATCCAGATCATGGCATGATTTGGCCAGGATCATGGGACTCGTCTCCTCCGAATTGCGCCAATTCCCGCGGACATAACTGTGTGTCATATGCATGTAGCCCACATTTTCGGTTAATTGAATCGTACCTATCGTTCCGAGTTCACCGTCTTCGATGCATTTTTTGATCCCAGACCAGAACGGGGAATATCGCAGGACATGGGTTACGACGAGCAATCGCTTATACCGAAGCGAAGCTTGCTCCAATTCGATGCATTCTTCCATGGAAGGAGACATCGGCTTCTCTAGCATGACATGATAGCCTAGCTCCATCGCTTTCATCGCTGGTATATAATGCATCCGATCGAGCGTAGCAATTATCATCACGTCCGCCATTTGACCCTGATCGAATACTTTCTCCCAAGAATCGTAGACATGCTCTGGGGCAATTCTATGAATCTCTGCAAATCGATTTCTACGTTCATCATCCGGCTCAGCTACGGCAACAATCTTTAATTCATTCGGGAACTTCTCCGCGTAGGGCCCATAAATAAATCTTCCTCGACTGCCAGCGCCAAGTAATACAGCTGTTAATGTTCTCAAGACTACTCCTCCTCTTGCGCACCTAGTGTACTTCCATTGTAAGGCGGTAGGAACGGAGGCAAAAGAGATCGTTACTGACATTTCATATACATTTATTGACCTTGATTCTGTATATGAGTCCTTGCCATACGGAAATCTTGCGGAGTTGTTTCATTCTGCTTCTTGAAGAAGCGAATAAATGCAAGTGCTGAGTTGTACCCCAGGGCAGCAGCAATTTCATTCACTTTCATCGATGTGTTGAGCAGCATATCCTTGGCGATCAGGTTACGATAGTCGTTCACATATTTAGATAACCCTATTCCAGTGATTTGCTTATAAAGTCGGGATAAATACGATGGATTCAAGCTCACGTAATCGGCCAGCGCATTTAAGGAAATATCAGTGGAAATATGTTCTTCAATATATCGATGCACCTTATTCACGACCTCTGTCGGCAATTGCGTACCCCGCAGCGCATTCCATTCGAAGAAGCAATCCGCCATTTGCGAGAAGTATTGAATCAGCTCCGACCATGATGCGGAATCTCCATAGCGATATAACTTATCCAGATCCATCAGCGTATTGATGTAATCCCGAATTTCCCGATTCTTATGGATATAGAACAGAAAAATAGCTGAAAGCGAATGATACAGTTCGATCTTCCTCTCATTCGGCGACTCCTCATCATTCCAAATGGACGTTAGTTCGGCATACAGCTTGTTGAATTGCTCCCGATGATTATTCTCGAGACAAGACATCAGCAATTGAACACGGGCGTGATAGAAGGCATCGTGGTAGTTCCCACTCAGATCACCGTTCACTTCTCTTTGAATGTCTTTATCGGTCAATATGACCTCATTAAATAATCCATGTCCTTGTACCAGGCCGTATTTGATCGAGTGAAACCGATCAGATATGTTATCCCATGTCGTTGCTTCACTTCCAAGAAGGAAAGAAACCGATAAACTCAGCAATCTCTTGCAATTTCCCTGCACAGTCTCCAGAATTCCGCTCGTATACCGATGAGCTCTGATCCAATCCTGATCCCCATATTCGATAGACGATCCATCCGGGATTTTCGGTTGAATCATCCAGACGATTTTGGATAACTCGAATACAACGGAATAGCATCTGACCTGCGTGGACAAATACTCATCGCAAATGTTCTGTACGGCGTAAGTCAATAACGCTTTATCCGGCGTCGTGAACATTTCTTTCCATGCGTCTACCCTGCCTATGAGCAAGTAAACCGGCAATGTCGCATCAAGCCGGATATCGATTTCTTTGAACGCCTGCTTTAATTGGCTATCCGATACATGCTTGCCTTGAAAGAGCTCCCACACATACTCTTTTTGCAGGGAGGGCAATGCCAGTCTCATTTTGGATTGCGCTCTAGCGATCATCTGTTCTTGGTTATTTTCTTCTTCAATTTTCTCAATCGCCCGTTCTACGGACTGAATAATTTTCTCATCACTTTCGACCTTCAGAATATAATCGAACCCACCGTACGTAATTGCGCTCTTAGCATAATGAAAATCATTGTATCCTGTTAAGAAAATAACTTTGCAGGCCGGCCACTGGGATTTGATTTCCCGAAGCAGCTCAATCCCTTCCAGTCCAGGCATCTTAATGTCGGAAATCACGATATCAATACGATGATGAGACAGTACCTCCAGTGCTTCTTCACCTGAATATGCCTTCATAACCTCGAGTTGTAAATGATCGGTCTCATTGAATAGCTCCAGAAGACCATCGACAATAATGGGAAGGTCATCGACGATTAGCAGTCGGTACATGCTGATTCCTCCTCTAGTTCGCGCTTAGATTGATTCTTACTTGAAGTCCACCAAGAGCAGAACGTGACACTGTAATGCCATATTCCTCACCGTACCGCAGTTGTATTCTGCGATGCACATTTATGATTCCGGTTGTTTCCTCCATCCGAGTGGTGGATTGACGCAGTCGCTTCTGAAGCTGTTCGATCTCCGCATCGGAGATGCTTCGGCCATTATCTTCGACATAGATGGAGAATACATCACCCACCCGCTCACAATGAACCCATAGCTCACCCTGCTGAATCATATTGCCCAAGGCATGCTTATAAGCATTTTCGATGATCGGCTGCAGAATCAGCCTCGGCACGAAGAGATCGGGAACATCACCTTCGAACTTGACTTGAATACGGTCTCCGTAACATATGGTTTGCATGTCTACATACGTGCGAGAATGATTGACCTCCAGCCCCAGCGGAATATCATCCTCGTCATCACGAGTAATGAACTGAAAATATTGTCCGATGTACAGGCAGAATTGATAAGCCTTTTCCTTCTGATTCTCGGATTTAATTAACCGGCACAATACAAAAAAACAGTTATATAAAAAATGAGGATTAATTTGCGATTGCAATCGTTTCAGTTCGGAACGCTGGTTCCTGATTTGCTGCTCGTAATTTTCCTCGATTAGTGTTTTCAAGGATCGGATCGTATTATTAAAAGCTTGGTACAAATACCCGAACTCATCGGCTCCACGATCGATCACGATCGGTTCCAGCCTATTCTGCTGAACGCGCCGAAAGGAATGCACAAGTTTCATTAATGGCCGATAGATAAATCGTAATAGAAAGTAGGAGAAGAAAACGACAATACCCACAGCTAGCACGCAAGCCCACCAGAACAATGTTCGATAGATCTCAAGAGAACCCAAAATCGTCTCTTCGGGAATGCACATAATCGAATAGGAATTCCAGAGACTGGAGTATTTATATACCGTAAGAAACCGCTTACCATTATACATAATCGTTTCGTATCCTTCGTCTTTTTGCAATTCCCGCTTATCCGCAGCGAAGGATTTCATTTGTTCCAGCAGTTCCGGATCCATGTCACTCTCGATCTCCCAACCACGTTCCAGATTGAGCAATACGCTCTGTCCACCACGCGAGCTGCCGATTTGAGATAACGTTTCTCTGATTTTGATAGTCGATAATTCAACCGCTACGATATAAATCGGATTTTTAACGGTATTAATGGGGTATTGCATGGAAATAAATAATCGATCGTTCCAGTAAATGAAAGGTTCTTCGTATAATCTCTTGTTTTGCTGCATAGAAGCATATTCCTGCTTATTCATCGAAGTTTCAAATTTATTGCTAAGAATCGTTCGGTCGATAAGAGGGATATACGCCCTTGCTTCTTGAATAAATGGACTTGAGTTCTTCATCAATTCAAGCCGTCTTTGGATATCTAATATTTTTTGCGCACGATCGTAATAACTCATGTAATTGCCTGTAGTTGCAATTTCCATCAAATCTTTGTCCATCACATAGTTCGGCAAATAACGGCTGATCCGGTCTGCTTCCTTGTCGAGTGAATCCAGATAGAAGCGAGTCGTATTTAGAATAGACTCGGAAATTTCACTCCGAATATTGTCCGAACCCTTCTCATTAATCAACCAGGTAATCGCCATGAGCGGAAACAAGGCTGCCAGAAAGGCAGCCATTATTTTCTGGAATATAGAGGAATCTTTAATCAAGAATCGGATTTTCATCGTTTGTTCTCCTGCAATGCAATGTCATAGTTTGAGTGCCCTATTTTATTCTTTGACACTCCCCATCACAATTCCTTTAATGAAGAACCGCTGCAAGAACGGATACACGATAAGAATCGGAAATGCTGCTACGAATATTTGAGCTGCCCTGCTCGTACGATCGGACAATTTGATCATTAATTCTGCCCTCTCAGGTTTAATAAAGCGGAAATCCATTTTGATAATGATCGTCTGCAGGAAGGTCTGCAGCGGATAATTCTCGGGATGATTCATGTAAATCATACCATCAAACCAGCTATTCCAATGCCCCACCATAGTGAAAAGACCTGTCGTTGCCAATGCCGGCAACGATAGCGGCACATATATTTTCCATAAGGTAGTAAATTGACCCGCCCCATCGAGCAGCGAAGATTCCTCAAGTTCTTTGGGCAGACTGCGGTAGAAATTCAGCAGCAGAATAACGTTGAACACCGTGACCGCTCCCGGCAGCACCAAAGCCCAGATTGTATCGAGCATCCCAAGGTTCTTCACGGTTAAATAGTTTGGAATAAGCCCGCCACTGAATAAAATCGTGAATACGAAAAACCATGAATAGAAGGTCCGCAACCGAAATTGGCGAGAATCTTTGGATAATGGATAGGCCGTGATAATCGTCAGGAACATGCTGATTGTCGTTCCCATAAGGACCCGCTGAATCGATACCCAGAATGCGCGTAAATATTCAGGTTTTCCAAATACGTTAGCATAAGCAGCCGTTGTGAATTCAACAGGCCACAGGATGACTTTTCCGGCGGATGCTGCCTGCCCGGAGCTGAACGAGAGCGCCAAAATATGAATAATAGGCATGAGGCATAACAAAGATACGGATGCCAGAAAAATAAAATTACATATCAAAAACAATTTTCTTCCGAATGATCTGTTAGTACGCACGATGTGTCTCCCTTCTGAATTACCGCCGATTGCATTAGAAAATGCGGTAATTCGCTACACGATAGGCTAAGATATAGGACATAGATACGAATATGAAAGAGATGACGGATTTCAGCAGTCCTACGGCCGTAGCGAAACCGAACTGTGCTTGCTCAATCCCCATACGATATACGAAGGTATCGATAATATCCGCGCTTTCATAGACGGGAGGACTATATAGGTTGAAGATTTGATCAAATCCGGCATTCAGTACATTCCCGATACTAAGCGTAAACATGAGAACGATAATAGGAAGCATCCCCGGCAGCGTCACATGTAACGTCTGCTTAAAGCGTCCTGCGCCGTCGATCTCCGCTGCCTCGTACAGTGACGGATTAATACTGGTAAGCGCAGCCAGATAGACAATCGTACCAAATCCGAACTCTTTCCATACATCCGATATGACCATGACATAAGGGAACCATTTGTTGTCACCCAGGAAAAAAACAGGGTCGATACCAAACAAGCCAAGCACTTGATTGAGAATACCGGAAGATGGAGACAATACATCGATTAGAATACCGCTTAACAAGACCCATGATAGAAAATGCGGCAAGTACACGAGCGTCTGGAAGGTCCGTTTGACCCATTCTTTCCGCAGCTCATTCAGAAGTATCGCTATGGTGACCGGAACGATCATACCTGCTACAATTTTCATCACCGCAATGTATACTGTATTGAAGAATATCCGGCCGATATCGGGGTAATCCATCAGTAACTGAAGGTTTTTAAGACCAATAAATGGTGAGCCGAACAACCCTTTATTCGGTACGTATTTCTGAAAGGCCATCATAATGCCGGCCATCGGGATATAACTGAAGATGAGGACCAATACGATCCCAGGAACCAACATCAAGTGAAGCGGCCACTCCCTCTTCCACATACGCGTTAATACATTCATGCCATTCACCTCGCTATAGGACTAAAAAATGAAGAACTAGGTTAAAGAAAAGAGAGGTCGTTTGTGTTCAACCCCTCGATTCTCCTGCTATCATTGTTTGTGAGTCGCGTACCATTCATTGACTTCTTTGGTCATTTCGTCGCCGCCAAGCTTTTTCCACTCTTCTACGAATTTATCGAATTCATCCACGGATACTTGATTCATCATAATCTTGAAGTATACTTCATCCCGCTTCTTCTTCAGGATTTCTTGTCGATCTGCCATGGTTGGAGTCGGTGCGCCGTAGAATTTGTTTTGTAGGTACTGTTTATTGTTCTGAATTTCAGGAACAAGTGAATATGCACCTTTTGGACCTGAGATCAGATATTCCCACCACATGTTGATATCGGTACCGTCAACATACTTCATGGCACGCTCGTAACGAGTTTTTTGATCTTTCGTCTCCAAAATGCTTTCGTCTTTGTTCTCGATCGCTTTTGGCAATATTTCACCGTTATTATCCTTTTGTTTACCAACACGAAGCGGGCTTAGAAGCCAGTAGTTGTTGCCTTTCTCCTTCAGGTCTTTACCATACTCATACACTTTCTGTTCTGGCGTCGGATGATTATCCACGACAATCCAATGGTTCAGCAATTTAATAACGCCTTCCGGATGCTTCGCTTGCTTGGAGATAACATAATATTCGTCAACACCCAAACCTATCTGCGATAGTGCAGGTTCGCTATCCACCGATGGAATCGGGAATACGCCCCACTCTTGTACGACTTTACCATCCTTTACTGCGCCTTTAGCGAGCTGAGCCGGTACCCAAGACTGGCCGTATACGATACCTGCGTTGTTGTTATAGAGGAGCTCTGCTGCTTTCTCCACATCTTTAACGACGAACTCAGGATCAATTAATCCTTTCTTGAACATTTCCTGCAGCGCCTTAAGTGCGTCTTTCACTTGAGGCTGAATGTCACTGTTGACCAAATTGCCATTTCCGTCTTCCATCCAAAGATTTTCATAAGCATGGTAACTATTCAAGAATGCTATTAGTCCTGTTACAGCTGTGGACTGGTTGTTAAATGGATCTTTGCTAATTACAATTCCATACGGTTTCCCAGTGCCGCCTGGATCTTTTGTTTTGAACGCTTCGGCGATCGTCAAGAGATCCGCCATCGTCTTCGGTTCCGGCAGGTTCAATTTCTTCAGCCAGTCCGTGCGTACATAGAGGAACTGATACTGGTACGGATTATAAGAACTTGGAATCCCCATGAGTTTACCGTCGAAAGTGGCGGTCTTCAGTTGCATTCCGCCATCCATCGACAAGAATTTCTTAGTCTCATCTGTCGCATTCTTGTCATATACGTCCGTGATATCCATAATCATATCCGCTTCGGTCAGCTCTTTCAGCTGTGTAGCATTAACCTTCATGAAGTCCGGAAGATCATTGGAGGCGATGGACATCTTCACTTTTTCCTTGAATTGAACGTCATCGGCGGACACCCATTTATTCGTGAGCTTCACGCCGATATCTTTCTCATACGCATCATAGACCGAGTTCTTCTCAAAGCTTTCGCCCTCATCGAATTTGAGATACTGATCGCTTGCCGAAACTGTTGAAACTTCAATCACTTCATTTTTTTGTTCCACAGGTGTCTCAGGCTGCTTCTCAGGCTGCTTCTCCCCTTCATTTGTGGTTTTGCCGCATGCCGTGATAGTTAAACTTAGGATCAATGCGACGATCAGAAGTATTCTACTTTTTTTCTTCATATTACCCCTCCACATTGTCTCAAAATAGGTCGTGCATCTACTTCATGCTGCTTCTCTTCCTAGTTCTAGTATAGGAAAGGAAAGGACCCCCATCTATATACTAGTCTTTACTTTCGTATACACCTCTTGACTACCGTCAGGCTTGTCCCTAGGACGCACAAGAGAGAGGGAGTCTCCCTAGGTTAGGTTGACTCCCCCTTCGTTGAAACGTTACCGTGTATTAACTCGAATATTCAGCTCCCCACGATATTTGACAAGAGATAACGCGCCGCTTCTTGCTTCATTTCCATTTCTTCATTTTTCGATAAACCTAAGCGCACGTTCAGATTGATATTCAGCTAGACCTTTTGCGAATTTTTGATCGGGAAATCCTCTGTGCTGTAGCTTTAAACCCGCTGAAGTTAATGATATATGGTGATGCAATTGATAAAATAACAGCCTATCCGGATCAAGCTTATCGTTCTTAAGATACCGATAGAAATCTCCAAATCGCATCTCCAAAAAACTATGCTCATGCTCAATATCAAAGAACGCTGCTCCTTCGATATCGATCAGAAAGGGCTCCAGCTTATCATTAACCAATACATGGTCAGGACCCAGTTCCCCATGAATAAATCCATACTGCTTTCTAGGCTTAATTCTTGATTCAAGCTCATACAACTTATCGAGCAGTTTACTTTGATTAGACCCAATCTTCTCCATATGCTGAGAGGCGTAAGCTAGCTGTACTTTCGCATTTTCCATTTGTAATGAATGACATTGTTCTGTACTGATCTCGTTAGCATTGGCTTTCCCAAAAAACTGCCTTTCGGTGGTATGCATTGTAGTAAGCATATCCCCCAACTGCTGAAACACTTTATCTTGAGCAGCTAACTCGGAATGTTGGAAAAAGGTTTCTGCCTTACGTCCATCTATATATTCAACAAGCGCATAATCAAATGGGTAACGATCTCTTTCCTTGTTCAGATCATAAAGTGCTGGGGTCTGAATTCCATGTTGTGTTAAATACTTATTGTTTAATTCAAACAAATCACTTCCATAGGACTGTTCATTTATATCTTCATTCGCTTTTTCTTCTTCAAAATAATTCATGGAAAGATCCCACACATACAAAACGCAGGAAAATCCATTACTGCACTCAATCTTGTAGACCACCTTTTGTGCGCCACCATGCATTCGTGAAACACGAGCAACTAAATAACTGGTGCCAAAAATCCGTCCAATATAATCCTGTAAGTCTGCCTGATCGATATGATAGGTTACGTCCATTAACAACACTCCATTTATTAAGTTTTGCCGGCTTCACAATAGTAAATAAAATCCAGCCCAAAGTATAGACTTTTTCTTTCTGATCAATTATGATGTTGAATAAGGTCTTGAAAAAAATAAGCATACAAAAAGCCTTTGGATTTTATTCCAAAAGGCTTTTTTTGATGAAATTTCTAGCGAAACCGGCATATCTTGTGGTTAAACTTGACGCTCAGTATCCATGTCCTTTTTATACATTTTTTCCGCTTCAATAGGACTCTCTTTTGCCGTCATGTGGCTTGGAATTACCCTATAAACTTGAACCGGACCGCCGAATACAGCTGATCTATACTTCTCCACATGCTGCTTGGATAGGGGGCGATTATAGTAACCTGGTACATACTTATTCATCATTTCCTGAAGTACATGAGTGGCTTCATCCAAATCCGTGATCGGTTCTGCTTGTCCGAATATCATTACGCTCATATAAGCTGTATCCGTTTTCGCAGGTACCGGATCCGTAATGGTTCCGTATTCCTCACATACCGTAAAACACACCTCTGAATTATCACTCATCACCTGATTACGCCTTCCGTCTCCAGCCCCGTGAAAATAGAGTTTCCCTTCTGTCCATACATAATTAAGTGGCACAACATAGGGGAGATTGCCATCAGCCAACCCAAGATAACCCAATCTCGCTTGCTGAAGGAACCTTTCAATCTTCTCTTGATCCAGGCATTCCCTGCTCTTGTAACGAACCGAATTCATATCGATATCTCTCCTTTAACTCTAGTGTGCGGCAACGACCAAATTGCGAATACCAGCGTTGTTACGGTAGTATATCAATGTATGGATTGCATTAAAATATCCAAAAACGACCGTTTAAAGCAATCCATAATTAATATTATTATGATTGGGCTTCTATTTGGAGGTGTGTACGATGATGAAAGTAATTCGTAATGATAAGAGACCGATCTGGCAGCAATTGCTTGATCAAGCAATTCATAATATTACTAGCGGAGTCTGGGCGCCAGGAGAATTACTAATCCCTACCCGCGAACTTGCTCACATCGTAGGTGTCTCACGCTCAACTATACAAATCGTCTATGAGGAATTGTTAAGTCGAGGTTATACAGTTACCTCTCGCCGAGGAGGAACGCGAGTTAGTAGATGGAAGCAATTCAATGTGTCATCAACGAAGGAAATAGAAACAGAGGGTCCCACACCTCCTTCACTCTCCTTGTTAGACTCAGCTGTTGATCATTTACATGACTGGTTCAGAGGTAAAGAACAGCTAGAAGTGGATATTGATTTCAGTCCTCATGAACCCTATTTGGATGAACAATTTCAAAAAAGCTGGCGGCAATCGCTGCTCCACGCATCTGCTGAAATGGATTTATCAAGCTGGGCTTACGGTAATTGCTACGGTTACACACCATTACGTGAGCAAATACAGCGTTATTTATCCCTTGAACGGGGCATACATATCCAAACTAATCAGATTCTGTTGACCTCAGGAGCTCAGCATAGTATCGATTTAATCGCACAGTCGCTTTTAGCTGATGGGGACACAGTTTCAGTAGAAGATCCAGGTTTCCCAGCTGCTTGGATGGCGATGAAATATCGACGAATGAATGTGGTACCTATTCCCGTTGATGAGTATGGTCTAGTGGTGGAGCATATTCACCCTCAATCCAAACTGATCTTTGCCACCCCTTCTCACCAGTGCGCAGTAGGGGTCGTTATGTCAGAGCCCCGTCGGCAACAATTGCTACATAAAGCGGTTCAAGAACGGTTTTGGATCATTGAAGACGATTATGATAGTGAATTCCGGTATCGTGGGGAGCCACTGCCAACGTTGTTTAGTCAGGCATCCAATAATACTTTGTATCTCATGAGTTTCTCTAAAATGATTGCTCCTGGCATTCGTATTTCGGCTATTATAGGTTCAGTCGAGGCAATTGCTCAACTAGCGAAGGTACAGGAACTGACTTACCGTCATCTTCCGATTATGGATCAGCTAACACTAACCCATTTCATTAAAAATGGTCATTTTATGCGGCATATGAGAAGAGTCAGAAATGTATATCGAAGAAGACACGAAGTCATGACAAAAGCTATTATGGCTAGTGGTTTAGGGGAGCGTTTTACACTCAGTGGAGTAGAAACAGGATTGCATATGTTACTTGAGGCTGAGGAATCATACGACGAAGAAACAGTGACAAATTTAGCCCTACAACATGGAATACGTGTTTACCCTCTTGGACCCTATTGTCTGGATAGCAAAAGAAAGGGATGGGTATTGGGGTTTGCAAAAGTAGATGAAGCATCAATTGAGCAGGGGATACATCGCCTTGCGGAGATAATCCTATAAAATCATTCCGCAGGATTAGATAAATTAAAAGAAAGTATGGACTTTAAATTACTTGGTCCGATGGTTACAGTTACCGTGAATCCCTTGGTTACGCCCTCATTTTAAGATACTTGGCTTATGCAGATAGCAAATAAATAAAGCCTCTATCCCGCCACTCGGAATAGAGGCTTGTATTATTCTTACTCCTTTAATACTCTCCTTTGATTACAAAATACGAGCCACGGATTGTACCGGCTAGTTTAGACTTTTGCCTAGCAAATTTAAACTTCTCTTCTAACTCCTTTGGTATCTCCATCCCCTCAGAAAGCTTAAAACCAACGGCTCGCTTCTTAGGATCATCAACCGTATACATGACATTAACCTCAAGTCCGTCTTCATAAAAGACATAAGTGAATTTAATATTTTCCACTTGAAAACGCGATGTTTCTAAAGGTTTTGCCGCAAACTCAATATTACGTTCTTCTTTTAAAATTCGGCTCACATAATCAAGGTTTTCCTGGCTTTCGCTAGCTGGGACAACTGTAAATTCATGCTTGTACTTGTTCATAAAATAACGAGCTTCATTCGCACGTAAACCAGCAAGCGCCTCTGCTACAGGTGAAGACTCTACTCCGACCGTAGACACATTTTTAAAATCAACGATATACGTCATTTCCATCTCTCCTTTTCTCTCATTATTCCCTATCAATAGAATACAATAACTAAAATCTTAACTATATTATATCAAAAATAATCTACTTCACATGTTCAAATCTATGCCCGTAACTTTCTAAAAAAGAGCATCTGCTGCAAGGCGGCCAAGACTTATAGCCTTCATCCTTGCAGCAGATGCTGACGGTCAGCTAAAAACCGTATCATCCATATATTGGTGCCAACGAAAACTAACCTTGAAACGGATTCCTACCTGATGCATTCTCTCAACCTTCTGCGTGATCCAGCCCTTGAATACTATTGTGATCAATCGAGCTCCGCGCGGGAGAATAGATCCCGGATCAACGTCTCATCTTCACAGGCCTGCTTGAACCGCACCGCGAACTGCTTAATAGCTTCGCTATTCTCCGAATAAGCACAGAACATATCCGCTTCCGGGTCAAAATGAATCGTATCTACCCATTCAGGCATATATTCGTTCACAAACACAGCCGCCAAAGAAGCCCAATCGTACCCGTTGCCTTCAAATCCTTCGTCTGCCCGGGCCTCAAACACTTCCGATCGGTAGCTACCCACATTTAGAATGACAGACATGCCTCCACCTTGCTGATCCACGAGTATAAAAGGGGCAACGTCCTCTTCTGCGGATTCTGCTTCCAGCCGTGCAATGACCTCAGAGCGGGCTTGATCCGTGAAGCAAAGCACCCCGTTTTTCTGAACAATCAGCCCTTCCCGTATTCGCCCATCCAGCCAGTCGCTGATCCAGCCCGGAGCATACCCGCCTTGACCGAACTCGCCGCCAAAAGCGATCATTTCCTCATATACATCCAGATATTGTTGACGGCTCGTATTTGGATAAGAGCTTGTGTACAGCCAGAACTGCAAATCGTACATCAGAGTAGAAAGCTCATCCGCATGAAAGGAAAAGTGTCCCTTCTCTTCTACGATTCGGGTACAGACTCTACGGATCTTCTGCTCAAGCTGATCTACCTCAGACACATGGCTGCACAGCTTCGCAAGCAAAGGCGAGAATTGACCTACGGCTACTTTGCGCAAATCCTCCTCTTTATCTTCTTCAGAGGTGTCGTAGTCCTCATCACTCACCAGACCGCGTATAAACGTCTCGAAGTCTTGGGCCAAGAACGTAATCTCATAATTATCTTCCTGATCCACATGAATTACCTCAGGTTCGCCGTCCCTCCCGCAGTTCCGGTAATCCAGCATCACGACATCATGGCCTGCCGAAGGGCAGTCACAAATTACTACGCCGATGTCAGGATACCCCCACTCCTCAATCATGAACGGGCTGCCGAGATCGCCACAGAGAGAATAGCTTTTCTCGCGTCCGATGCCCATAATGCCCGTAATCGCAATATGATCCTCAGCCCATGAGGTCGCGTCCTCCGTCGGAAAACAAGTATTATAAGGAACTCCCCCATTGTGCTGCTTCATCAGACTGATATAAGAGGCAGGAAGCTTGTAACCCAGTTCTTCTTCTACAGAAGCAATCAGCTCATCCGTAGGCGGGGCAGAAACATATTCTTTTAGCGCATAATCGCTATCTTTCCAAAATTCGGAGAGGTCCATCCCTTCAAAAGGAGTTGCAGTCGTCCCCGAATCATTATGTTGCTCTCTGATTGCCTGTCTGGCTGCGGCGTGTTGTTCTTTGCGTAGCTTGCGCTGGCTGAATTTCAGAAACATGGCCGTATTCTCATCATTCGGATCGAGGTCATGGGCAATACTCAGCACTCTCACTGCTTCCTCATATCGATTCAAATAGTAGTAGGAATATCCCACACGAAAATGCCACAGATAGTCATTCTGCCCTTGTTCCGCAATCATCGCGAAGTGTTCAAGGGCTTCTTCATAACGTCCCAAATTGTTATACGCTCTTGCCAGACTGCTGACTACCTCGTAATCTCTGTCCGCTGGAGGAATCTCCATCAGAGTGTCTACAATCTTCTGGTGTTCATCATCTTCATGCCACTGTGTCAGCTGCGCGGTTAGTTCTTTGTCCATGGTCTACCTCCCAAACGTATAATCAAGTTACTAGAATATAGAGAAATATGGTTTTCCCTATTCTACCAGATGGGATGTAGATATTAAAAATCGAAATAGGTCAGCTAAACGTAGCCATGACCCCGGCAGGAAACGGTAACTATACCTACCCTGTAAATAACCTGCAACACGGGGATACCATCGAGTACTCCTTTACCTATAATCCGGGGCTAGGGGCCGTCGATTCCCCGACCTTAACGTATATCCATGGGGTAGCCATGCTGGTCTCCTCGGTGGAAGATCAGTTGCCATGCGTGATGCGTGACCTCCTTGACGACAAAGCTCACCTCTTAGAACGTCATCAAGCCTAACTATTTACACCAGCCTCTATCTTCTGATCAATAAATTGCTTGAATCTTGTAAAATACTGCTCTGATGCCTCCCAGCGCCTAAGGTCCAAAAAAGACATGTCCTGCTTGCCATATTGATTGGGCGGCTGATAATGCCGGGAAACATAAGTTCCATGATCCACTGTATAAAAATAATACGCCTCATCTGGAGTCTTGATTTCAATCCGAGCATGCAGGTAGTCTCCGTCCTCGTCCGTATGCGCTTTACGGAAGCTGTAATATTTTGAGCCGTCCCAGAACCCGTCATCCTCCTCTTCTTCCGAATATAATTCCTGAATTACAGCGTGTTGCAAAATGTCTTGCACATATTGGACCTCAATGTTTCGTAAATAAAGCTCAGCCATATTAATACAGGTCAGCAACATAGTCCAGCAATCGCTAATCTCCGCTAGCTGTTCCTGAGACTCTTCTGTAATGTGCTTCCACTCAGACCCCTCATCTATAGTTCTCCTCAACAAACCGATGGAATGATCATGCTCCAGCCAAATATAATAGTGATGCCGGTTATCTTTCATATAAACGCTGAGATCCCGCTCATCCCCGTCTGCATCAATATGCTCCAGCTGAACTTTGAAAAATACGCCTTGCTCCTGAAAATTAAAAGAAGGTTTGTCATCCGTCATTAAAATACACTGAGTCAATTTCAATATATTTTCCTCATTGATCGTGTTATGGGTAAAATATAAATGAACAGGTTTCTTTCTCGTGAGGGGTTCACTTACTTTTTTCAATGCGGAACGCCCTTCTACAATAACATTCACCAGCGTGCAAAAGGAAAATTCCATGTCCTCCTCATCCATATCCAGAAAAACTTCATCAATCAACACCTCATGAATGTCCACCGGAAGCTCCTGAAATACGCCGTCTCCCTCCCATACATTTACTAAGCATGCAATAGATTTCTGCCCGTCTACTTTAATGCTGTACTCGTCATCCTGAACTAAAACCGCAGCGCTAAGATCACCTATAACAATTGTTTCCCCGTGATTGTAGGTGCCGCACAATATTTCCTCAACCATCAGATTGCCCGAAACATAGATTTCCTGACCGCCTACAGCTATATTTTTCGCATTCAAATTACCGGTTACCATAAGCCCTATGGCACCATCTGTTTCTTTATTATAGAGATTGTCTACAGTAAAATTTCCATCGATAAAAATGATGATAACCTCTTTTTGTTGCGGGAAAGCCTGCTCCCAATCCAGATTAAGAGAAGGCAGCGTCAAATCCCCTTCATAATAAGCGGCTAGCTGCTCGTCACTGAAATCCTGGTAAAACTTCGCCCACCAAGATCCTTCCGGAAATTTATCTGCTAGTTGACTAATAGGAATGAATCGGAAAAGATTACTCATACATTATTTCCCTTTCATTTTAAAATTTCCATTATTCTCTCATATGTAAAAATAAGGGTCAATCTCAACTTTACAAACCATCCCCCACAACAAAAAAAAGCCATCCTTCTATGGATGGCCTGACAAATCAGAAGTACAATAGTAATCACCGTTTATTATTTTTTCAAAACCGGTATCCAAATCTCACTTCTGAAGGTGGGTGAAGATATATC